>CAYOOB010000001.1:0-111323 GCA_964405555.1 uncultured Lachnospiraceae bacterium
ATACACTCCACCGCCATAATCAGCTTCGTTGTTTGAGATTGTTCCGCTTTCCATTGTGAAAGAAGCAGAAGAACCATTAACATACACTCCACCGCCATTAATAGTAGCTTCATTGTTAGATATTGTTCCACCACTCATTGTGAAAGAAGCAGAAGAACCATTAACACACACTCCACCGCCATAAGTATTTGCAGTGTTATATTCTATTGTTCCATTATTCATTGTGAATGAAGCAGAAGAATCAACATACACACCGCCGCCATAATCAGCTTCGTTGTTTGAGATTGTTCCGCTTTCCATTGTGAATGTGCCATAATAAACACACACTCCACCACCAGCAGAACTTGCAGTATTATATACTATTGTTCCGCTTTTCATTGTGAATTTTGCAGAATAACTAACATACACACCGCCGCCATTAGTTGTTGCAGTGTTGTTCGCTATTGTTCCACCCTCCATTGTGAAAGAAGCAGAAGAACCAACAAACACACCGCCGCCATAACGAGCTTCGTTGTTTGAGATTGTTCCGCTTTCCATTGTGAATGAAGCAGAAGAACCAATATACACTCCACCGCCATAAGAAGAAGTTGCTTCGTTGTTTGAGATTGTTCCACCCTCCATTGTGAAAGAAGCAGAAGAACCAACATACACACCGCCGCCATAATCTGCAGTGTTGTTCGCTATTGTTCCACCCTCCATTGTGAATGAAGTAGAAGAACTAGAAACATATACACCACCGCCATAAGTATAAGAACCGCTTGTTCTTCCTGTTCCGCCGGTGATTACACCGCTGGTGTAGGTGTAGGTTTTGCCGTCTACTATTATTGAATTTGAAACTCCCTCCTCACCATCTTGGCAGTCGCAGAGGGTGAAGTTTGCACCAGACGAAACATAAATAACTGAATCTGTGCCTGTTCCTGTCAAAACATGACCGTTCAAGCAGAGTACAACTGTGCCGGTTATTGTGATGTCATCATCAAGAGTTACATCACCATAAAGATAATAATATCCACTTTCAAGTGTGCCACCAGTTGCATCAAGTATATTTGTGAACGTGGTGCCGTCTTCGTGAGTATGAGCTTCCGCAAGAATTACCTGATATGGAAAATCTGCATATTCTTTTGTCTTTATTATTGTATATCCCGCTCCGAGATAATCTTCAAGTGCAATTGATGTATAAGATGTATAATCCGAGGTAAATAATGAATTACTATATGCCTCTTCTCCAAAATATCCGCCAGTAATTAACATTGTTGTGGAAGTAATAAGAATAGGATCTTTTAAGAAACCACCACTCATTATGAAAGAACCAGTAACAAAAACACCAGAGTCAATTTCTTCACTATTATCTTCGTTTTCAATTGTGATGTTGTCCGATATTGTTCCATCACTCATTATGAAAGTACCACGAACACCAACACCAGAGCCAACTGCAGCAGAGTTATTTGTAATAATTCCGTCCAACATTATAAATGTGGCATCTTCATTTACATAAACACCACCACCAGAGAAAAGTGCAGTATTGTTTGATATTGTTCCGCTTGTCATTACAAATGTAGCATTTTCAGCCACACCAACGCCACCGCCAGCCGTATTTCCATTGTTGTTTGAAATTGTTCCACCACTCATTATGAAAGTGCCAACAACATAAACACCACCGCCATACACATTTGCGGAGTTGTTTGCAATAGTTCCGCTTAACATTACAAATGTGGCATCTTCATTCACATAGACACCACCGCCGTATTTAAAAGTAAAATACGAACTAGTACTTGTTTCTGTCCCTGTTCCGCCGGTGATTACACCGCTGTTGTAAGTGTAGGTGGTTTCATCGTCTACTTTTATATCGTTTGAAACTTCCTCTTCACCGTCTTGGCAGTCGCAGAGTATAAAATATGCTCCACTTGCAACGGTTATTACAGAACCATTTCCTGTTCCAGTTAAAATGTGTCCATTCAAGCAGAGTACAACTGTGCCGGTTATTATGATGTCTTCATCAAGGGTTATGTCACTATCAAGATAATAATATCCGTCTGTGAGTGTGCCACCAGTTGCGTCAAGTATATTTGTGAACGTGGCGCCATCATCTTCGTGAATATGAGTTGATGAAGAAGATGAAGAAGAAGAAACAACAACAGTATAAGGGAAATCTGTATATGTATTTGTCAGTACCGCCTCATACCCTTCTGCAATATAATTATTATTTACTACCACAGAATCGTATGCAGTGTTTGAAAGATATCCGCCAGATATAACAATCGAACCTCCACTTTCATTATTAACTTCATCATTTAAGAAACCACCACTCATTGTGAATGAAGCAGAAGAACCATCAACAACCACTCCACCATAAGTTGCAGAGTTGTTTGAGATTGTTCCACCACTCATTGTGAATGAAGCAGAAGAACCATTAACATACACTCCGAAACGATAACCATCATTGTTTTCTATTGTTCCGCCGGTCATTGTGAAAGTGCTAGCTAAAACAAATACTCCTCCGACATAATAACCATCGTTGTCTGATATTGTTCCACCAGTCATTGTGAATGTGCCATAAACAACAGCCACTCCACCTACATAAAAACTATCATTGTTTTCTATTGTTCCACCCATCATTGTGAAAGTGCCATCATAAACAAACACTCCACCGACAGTTGTACTATCAGTTCCTGTAGTACTGTTGTTTTCTATCGCTCCACCCATCATTGTGAAAGTGCCGTCATAAACAACCACTCCTCCAAAATATTCTCCAGTGTTATTTGCAATTGTTCCGCCGGTCATTGTGAAAGAAGCCGAAGCACCAACATACACTCCACCGAAATTTCCTCCAACGTTATTTGCAATTGTTCCGCCGGTCATTGTGAATTCGCCATCATAAACATACACTCCACCGACAGTTACATCATCAGTTGCTGTAGCACTGTTGTTTTCTATTGTTCCACCCATCATTATGAAAGAGCTACCCTCATCAACATACACTCCACCGACATAATAACCATCGTTGTCTGATATCGTTCCGCCGGTCATTGTGAAAGTGCTATAATAAACACGCACTCCGCCATAATCCGCAGTATTGTTTGATATTGTTCCACCTGTCATAGTGAAGATTCCGTCAACGACAATCACTCCACCGGCGGTTCCTGTACCGACAATTGCTCCTGCAGTGTTATTTTCTATCGTTCCGCCACTCATTGTGAAAGTGCTCTCATAAACACACACTCCACTATATCCTACAGCATTGTTTGAGATTGTTCCACCACTCATTGTGAAAGTGCCATCATAAACATACACTCCGTAAGAAACAATATTGTTTGAGATTGTTCCGCCGGTCATTGTGAAAGTGCCACCATAAACACACACTCCACCCATGCATGCATAGCTGTTTGCTATTGTTCCGCCGGTCATTATGAATGTGCCACCATAAACATACACTCCGCCAGCCTCACCATATTGTCCGCCGGTGATTACACCGCTGTTGTAGGTGTAGGTTTTACCGTCTACTATTATATTGTTTGAAACTCCCTCTTCACCGTCTTGGCAGTCGCAGAGAGTGAAGTTTGCTCCTTCCAAAACAGTTATGACAGAACCACTTCCTGTGCCGGTCAAAACATGACCATTCAAGCAAAGTACAACCGTGCCGGTTATTATTAAATCATTTTTAAGATCTATATCTTCAGAAAGATAGTAATATCCGTCAGAGATTGTTCCGCCGGTTGCTCTAAGACTATAGTAAGATGTGCCATCTTCGTGTGTGTGAGGAGTTTCGACCATCACTTCATAAGGATAATATTCATATTCATCGGTCAGCACCGCCTCATACCCTTCTGCAATATAGTCTTTAAGAGATGCATAAGCACTTTCCGACAAATATCCTCCGGTAATTGATATGCTTGCATAATCCTCATAAACGAATGCGGTTCCGTCAATAAATCCTTCTCTCATTTCAAATGTACCGGCAAATAAAAAGTCAAAACCAATAAACTCACTATATTCTTCATAGGTTGTTGGATTAATACCAGTTATTGTATTATCAGTAATTGTTCCACCTGTCATTACAACATTTACAATTTGTAGTCCTTCATTACCAGAAATCGTTCCTCCACTAATTGTGCCAGACGCTAACACCACCGTATCGTTACCAGATATAATTCCATTATTTATTTCAAATGTACTATAAAGTACTACACCCCAATAAGCTAAACCTGATGTCATATTATTTATAATTCGTCCATTGTTCATAATGAAGGTACCATAAGAACACAATCCAGCACCTACACCATTGTCTGAAAGTTGGGTAGCAATATTATTAGAAATTGTACCATTGTTCATCGTGAAAATAGCAGAAGAACCAACAAACACTCCACCACCTCTATGTGCGGTATTGTTAGATATAGTACCACCATTCATTATGAATTCACCTTGTACATATACTCCTCCACCGTCAGCATAATTTCGTGTTAATGTGATATTTGCTATTGTTCCACTTTCCATAACAAATGTGGCATCTGATTTCACATACACACCTCCGCCATCGATATAACTAGCATAAGAACCGCAGGTGATTACTCCGCTGGTGTAGGTGTCATATCCGCCTTCGCCATCAGCTATTTCGTTTACAACTCCCTCTTCACCGTCTTGGCAGTCGCAGAGAGTGAAGTTTGCTCCTTCCGAAACAGTTATAACAGAACTATCTCCCGTTCCTGTTAAAACATGACCATTCAAGCAGAGTGTGACATATCCTGATGTTATTGTTATATCGTTACCATATACGGAGAGTTCTATATCATCAGTGAGATATAGTTTTACAGGGCTATCTTCCTCTTCTCCTCCCGCTATTTCGCCGGTTTTATAAGTTCCGATCGATGTGTTAAAACTTTCCTCAGAAAGAGCAATCCAACCTTGTGTGTTGGTGTCATCATGATCGTGTTCGGTTTCTTCCGCTGAAACAGTTTCTGTGAAAGAAACAGTATCTAACACAAAACAAGACCCCAACAACATTAAAAAACCAAATAATGTTGCAACAAAAATTGAACAAATCCTTTTCCCTCGTGTCATACAAAAACCCTCCTAATGTATTAACAATATTTATTTTGTGAAAATTCTTTTAAGTTATGTAACAAGATTTCAGGGATTGTGCCCCTTGTATATGCATTGTGTGTCACTATGTTATGTTAATAACATTGTAAAATTCCCCCCCCCGCAATGTCAAGCAAAATTCGAGTTTTTTTGATTTTCTATGGATTTTAACCCTTTTTTTGTGGGTTATTCTTCACTTCGTTCGGGTGGCAATGCCACTTTTTATATTCATCCCACTCACAAATAGCAAGGTTTATGACACTTTTTGTGTAAATTCTTAATCACGTTCGGGTGGTAGTACCACTTTTTATATTCATCCCACTCATAAATAACAGGTTTGGTGACACTTTTTGTGTAAATTCTTAATCACGTTCGGGTGGCAGTGCCACTTTTTATATTCATCCCACTCACAAATAACAGGTTTATGACACTTTTTGTGTAAATTCTTATCCTTGTTCGAGTGGCAGAGTGACTTCGTTTATGAAAACTCTTCACTTTTTAGGTGGCAAAGTGACTACATTTTTCTTCAACACAGTTAGAATATCAAGTGACGTTGTGACTGTATTGTTTTCACTGTGGCGTTTTCACTTTTTAATGATTAATCGTTTCGTGAGTGTTCGTGTGTTGTGGGTGTTGGTTGCCGTGCGTTATGAGTATTGCCGTGCGTTATGAGTGTTTTCATGAGTTGTGAGTGTTGCCGTGCGTTATGAGTTTTGCCGTGCGTTTCCGTGTGTTGTATATAAAAAAAGCGTCATTGACGCTTTATCCATGCCATGATGAGTGCAACAACAAAATCAATTTCGTTGGCTGTGAGTGGTCGATTTTTCTCTATATAATACCACTTATTCAAACAGCCTCTGCAACAGGTGGCAGTGGCGTGCTGAGCAATAAAAACTGGATGTCCCCTCATTGGCGTTTGCTTGCCATCGTTGGTTGGATTTTGTGGTGCAAGGCGAGAGTTAATAAAATCATAAGCGTGCGATTTAATAACTTCATACCCTTTTTCTTGCACGTATTTTTTATCCACATCTTTTAGTTTGAATTTTGAGCGAAAATTAGATTTTTTTAGCCTATTGAGATAATAATCTATGTTATTTGCGTTATTATTTGCGTTTATGTTTCCTCTATTTGAATTATTTTCCATTTCTCCTCATATTCTTATGTTATTGAGTTTTGTTTATGTTTTTTCTTTACACTATCTTTTCTCACTTAACTTTTTAAACATCTCCACAAACTCCTGTAATGTGAAAGTTTCGGCACGACGTTTTAAGGTGTTTTCGTCCAATACAGAGTGCAAAACCGCTTTGTTTATCACATTGGATAGGTTGTTTTGGAGTGTTTTTCGCCTCATTGCAAAGCACGTACGAACAAATTTTGAAAACTCGACCTTGTTGAGATTTGTAAACTTTTCTCGTATTTTTATACGCAAGACCGCTGAGTCGACATTCGGTGTTGGCTTGAACATTTGTCTATTCACTATTCGTGTGATTTGGGCATCGCCATAGAGTTCGGTCATGACAGACAATATTCCATAGTCCTTGTTGCCCACCTTGGCACACGCTCGCTGTGCAACCTCTTTCTGCACCATGATTGTTATACTTTCAACCTTCTCGCTCTCAAAAAGTTTGAACAAAATTGGTGTGGTGATGTAATATGGCAAGTTTGCCACAACCTTGAATTTGGAAGAAAACATACCTTCAACTTGCTTCGTTGAATACTGCATAAAATCGTCAAAAATGAAGTTGACATTTTGAAGTTTAAGTTCCAATAACTGAGATTGTAAATCTTTGTCAATTTCAAAAGACACCACCTTCTTTGCTTGTGTGGACAGAACTTGAGTGAGTGTGCCCGCCCCAGCACCAATTTCCAACACTTCGTCGGCGGAAGTGATTTCTGCATCGTTGACTATTGCTGTCAAAAGGTTTTTGTCTGAAATAAAGTTTTGCCCATATTTCTTTTTAAAAACAAAATCTTTTGTGCTATCTTTCAAATTCTTAAACCTCCTTTTGTTTTCTCGTTAAATTTATTCACCGCTTTCGTCCTCATTCCGTTCTGCTTGTTTTACCACCTGTTTTACCACTTGTTTTACCACTTTACTGCTCTGATTTTCTGTTACTTTCCTTTTTCTCGTCACTTTCCTCTTAACTCATAGAAAAAATTCTTTCTGCATTTTGCGTGGTTATAAATGCAACATCTTCAAGGGTTGTGCCTTTTAAGTTGGCAATTTTGTCGGCAACGTATATAACATTTTTAGGTTCGTTCCTTTTTCCACGAAACGGCTCTGGTGTTAAATACGGACAATCTGTTTCAAGTAAAATTTTGCTTAGTGACAATTTCGGTATGAGCGTTTGTAGATTTTTTGCGTTCTTGAAAGTTGTTACTCCGCCAAACGAAAATGAGAAATTTAACTTTATAAGTATCTCCGCACTTTCATAACTGCCAGAAAAACAATGCATTAAACTTTCCTTCTTTAGTGGATGATTTTTTAGAATTTCAAGAACATCACCCATTGCATCCCGACAATGAACCACAATTGGAAGTTCCAACTTGTTGGCAAGGTCAATTTGTTTGATAAAAACCTCTTTTTGAATATCTTTTTTTGCTTGGATTTCTTCTTTAGTTAAACCGTCAAAAAAATGATAGTCCAAACCGATTTCGCCTATTGCTACAACTTTTTTGCTGGTTTTTGCAAGTTTTTCAAGATTTTTTATCGAATTTTCGTCAAAATCTTCAATATTTTCTGGATGAATGCCAACTGTGGCATAAACCTGTGAATTTTTTTTTGAAAGTTCTACCGAATTTTGAGAGGAGAGAAAATCATAGCCCGCAGTTATAACTTTGTTGACATTGTGTTCTTTTGCTCTTGATAAAACACCCTCCAAATCGGAAAAAACACTGTCTGTTAAGTGGGCATGAACATCAACCAACTCCATTGACATTGAATTTGTTGCCGTTGTTTTATTCGTTTTGTTTTTTCTGCTTATTTCGTTTATGCTTATTTTGTTTATGTTTATTTTATTTCCGTTCGTTTGGTTTGTTTCTTTATTGTTCGTTTGGATTGTTTCGTTTATTTCATTTGTTTTATTTATTTCGTTTGTTGTGTATTTAATGTTTTTTTTATTTTCTGTTTTAATTGAATTTTTCATCTTTTCCTCTTTGTTAAAGTTTATTATAAAGTTATTTTTATCAATTTTTTATTTTATTTGTTTTTTTTCGTTTGTTTTTAAAGTTTAGCAAAAATATCTTACAAAGTCAAATCTATTATTGAGTTTGCCAAGTTGTATAAATTTTTTTATGTTGGAACCTATTTATGATTTTATACTTCTTTTTTCGTCTAATTTCGCATACATATTGTTATGAATATCTTTTGGGTTATGATGATGCTTTTCAGTATTTTGGTACTTTTAATTGTCGATCCTAGTGCCGTTTTGAGTGAAATGATTTCCGCATCCACTGACGCACTGGAACTTTGCATCGAACTTTGTGCCGTCTACTGCGTTTGGCTTGGTATTATTGAACTTGTTAATGTCAGCGGACTCGGCGAAAAACTTGCACGCCTTTTGCGTCCGCTTATAAAAAAAATATTTAAGGTGGAAGACCTAGAAACACAGAAACTTATTGCCATGAATATCTCTGCAAATATGCTGGGACTTGGAAATGCCGCCACTCCAATGGGAATTAAAGCCATGCAAGCACTTGATGACGGCTCTGGAAAAGCAAACTTTGCCATGATTATGCTTATTGTGCTTAATGCCACCTCCATACAACTTCTGCCAACCACCGTGATAGGCTTACGTGCAAGTGCTGGAAGTGAAAACCCCTCCGACATCATTCTACCAACGCTTATTGTCACTTTTATAACCACAATTTTGGGCATACTTTTGGTGCACACCATAAACAAAATTATAAAAATTGCAACGGGTAAAAAGAGGAGGAAAACATGAGTGCATACATTCTTCCAATTCTGTTTGTGCTTTTGTTTGCCTACTGCATATATAAACGCATTAACACCTACGACCATTTTGTGAAAGGTGCAAAAGGTGCTATTAAACTTGTGGTGGACATCTTCCCTTTTATTGCTTCAATTTTGATTGCAGTGGCACTTTTGAGAGTTAGCGGAATCACCGATTTTTTAGCACAAATTCTTTCACCAATCTTTAATGCTCTTGGCATACCAACCGAGCTCGTAGAACTTGTGCTTTTGCGTCCCTTCACTGGAAGTGGCAGTTATGGAATTTTGGAAAACATTTTTACCACATACGGTGCGGACAGTTATATTTCACGTTGTGCCTGCGTGATTATGGGTTGCAGTGAAACAATCTTCTATGTTGCCACGGTTTATATCTCTCAAACCAAAGTGAAAAAACTTGTTTATGCCATTCCTGTGGCACTTGTTTGCTCACTTGTTGGCACCATCTTGGCCTGCCTGATATGTAAGGTTATGTAGGTTAAGGTATATGAAACTATTGTAAAAAGATTGTTTAAAATGTTGTATAAAAAAATTTCACAATAAAAGCTGTATAAAAAGATTACGCAAAAAAAATGTTGTATAAAATTGTATAAAATCAGGATATTTTCGTGAAGTTGACAAGTGTATAGCAATCGATAAACATCAAAACCTTTATTGTAAATACAACAAGCAATTGTCCTGAATATAGAGGTTTGGTTGAAGTTGGAAAAGTGACAACATTTGAAACACAAAGCAGAAAACAAAAAAGTGTTGGAATATTCTGCAGTTCCTATAGCAAATAAAAATAAAGCACAATTTAATTTGTACTTTCAAGCGATGAAAATATCACACGCATAGCGTATAGATTATAAAAGACTAATTAACTTATTTATGTATCGAATCTTCCCGATTTACCAAAAATTCAATAAAATACCGAGGATTTGTTGAGTGTATGTTTTAATCTTTGACCACCGTTCTTTTAATAATGGCACAATTTCAAAACACTTTCTTATATCATTTTGAAGTTCAATCCATTCATCATTACCTAAAAAAACTTTTCGTTTAAATGTATACACCATATTAAGATTAGTGACATAAAAGCACACGTAAAACACCAGAAAACATGAGAAAAGGCATGGTTTTCATGCCACGCCTTAATCTCTTTTACTGCGACACCTTTACCTTAATTCCCTATCGGAACTATGGTAATAATCCACCATTTTTATTTTAAAGACTTGCAATTTCTTATCAAATCATATTAAACATTATTTTTTATTTTTATATAAACCTTTATATTTTTTGTTTAATACTCATTGCTGATTTATTATTTTACATACGTTTTTATATATGAGAAAATATTATTTTGTCAAATCATCTGTTTTGTTCATTCTTCTTTCACATTTTTCCATGCGTTCAAGACATTCATTCATTTTATTTTGGTCGTCATATTGTTTTGCAATATCGTATGCACCTCCATAACAATTGTATGCCTCAGGATACTTTCCCTCTCCAAAATTTTTGTCACCTTCGTTTAGTCTGTTCATATACAGGGTGTTCACTTCATGAACTAAAATAAAACCCATATTTCCCTCCTCACTTTTTAATTTTAGAATAAATCTTGCAAGATTTATTTCTAATCATTTATATTATATCATATTTAAACAATCTTTTCAATATTTTTTTAGATTATTTAAACTTTCGTGTTTTAAGCTCTTCCAAAAACTCGCCGTCCTCGGTGTTGGTCACAAGATTTGGAAGAATTTTGACTCTATGTTTTCCACCTTTAACAGCCTCCACAACAACAAGTGTGAATTTTCCCTTGCCATTCTCTGTGAAAAACATCCTTTTCACCGCAAGGTTATAATTGTAACATTTTGCCAAAAGTTCCGCCGAACGCTCTGCTGGATATGTACAATAAAAACGCCCACCAAACTTCAACATTTTTGAACTAACACTAATTAGTTGTTCAAGATTTAAACACACCTCTTGTCTGGCAATCTTTTTTGTTTCTTCGCCAGAAAATTCATCCACTTCAAAATAGGGCGGATTAGAGAAAGCCACATCCACACTGCCGTCTTGCAAGTACTTTCTATAATTTTTTATATCATCGGATATTAATTCGATTTTTTCAGAAAGTCTATTTAAAATTATGTTTTTTTCGCAAATTTTTTGTAATTTTTCTTGAATTTCAAATATTTTAATCTTTTTAAATTTGTTTTTGACGCTTGCAAGTATAGAAACAACACCACAACCTCCACCGATTTCCACTGCCGTTTCACTTGACTTTATTTTGATAAAATTCGCCAAAATAACACTGTCAGAAGTGAAGCAATATAGGTTTTTGTTTTGAATAATCTTCATTCCACCACATTGCAAATCTTCCAACCGCTCGCCTTCTAAAAGCACAACCTCTTTTTCATTATTTTGCATTTTCATTTCCATTTCTAAATTTTTTCTTGATTACTCTTTACTTGTTCTAATTACTTCATTCTATAACATAAAACACAATTTTTGAACATAATTTTGACAAATTTTAGAATTTGTAAAATTTTCAAATTATGATATTTCAGACTTACCAAACTTGAAACTTGTTTTATTACCCCTCTTTTTTAAACTTTACATCTGCAAGTTCGTAAGTTTTGATTTCGCTGTCATCTCCCTTTTCAAACTTAACATCAACCTTTCTTTCAAGCAAGTTATTAAAAACCACCTTACCTTTACCATCTTTGGTGCTAACCTCGCTTCCAACTTTTGGCATAATCTTAATTGCCTCTTGATAGGTTGGATTTTCATAGGCAATACAACACATAAGTTTTCCACAAAGTCCACTTATACTGCTTGGGTTAAGCGACAAATTTTGGTTTTTTGCCATTTTCATCGAAACATGATCAAACTCACCCATATTTTGCACACAACAACAAATCTTTCCGCAAGGTCCAAAACCGCCCAACATTCGTACTTCATCACGATTACCTATCTGTCTTAATTCCACCCTCTTTTTTAAAGTTTCAACAAGTTTTTTGACAAGTTCTCGAAAATCCACACGGTTCTCGGCACTGAAATTTATAATATATCTGCTGTTATCAAAATTTGCTTCAACCTTCACAATTTTCATATCCAAACCAAAATCTCTAACAACTTGCTTCACTTTTGGATATAATTTTGACGCATCTCTGTCGTATTCTTCTGCCTTTTTTACTATGTCTTCGGTGGCTTTTTTGACAACATTTTTAAGCGGAGAAATCAATGTGGATGGGTCTATACTTTCTTTATCCTTCACAATAACACCCAAATCTTGCCCTTTATCCGTTTCAACAATAACATAGTCGCCCATTTTCAAATCTAATCCATTCGGCGAAAAAGAATAGACATGAATGCCATTTTTAAATTTTACTCCCACAACTTCTATTTGCATAAGTATTTCACCTCCAACATTTTTAACAGAAAATTATCGATTGCCACCACAAGATTAGCATTATATTCAAGTTTTTGGCGAAAATGAGAAATCAATTTATTAATTTCTGTTATCGCCAAAACAGAATATTCTGCTTCAACTTCATCAATTTCGTGTGAATATGGTGTCATTTTGCGTAATTTTTCACTTTCGCACTTAATTTTTAGTAAATCCTCCAAACAAAGAGAAATAATTTCCAAAATCAGTTCAATCTCATCTTTTAGTTCCAAAAACCTTTTTGAGAATTTTAAGACCTGTTTGCTATTCTTGAGTTCACAAATAACACTAACCGCAAAGTCTGCCACTTCTTTCAAATTTTCCTTTTGGTTTAACAATTTTGTTTTACCAACATAGCCTCTTCCTAAAATGTTTGCAAGTTTGTTTGTGCTTAGTTTTTCAATTTCGTTTTCGGCAAGTGGTCCAATCTTAACCTTTTTGCATCGTGATTTTATTGTTGGCAAAACTTTTTCTTCACTTTTCGCACTAAGTAAGAAAAATACATTTTTTGGCGGTTCTTCCAAAATTTTGAGAAGTTTGTTTTGAGCCTCTGGAGTGGAAATATCAAAATTGTTTAAAAGAAACACCTTATATGGCAAGTTCACCGGTTTAACATAAGCCTCAGTAACAATCTCCTCGCTGTCAGAAACCAAAAGTTTTTCGTTATTTTTTGGAAAGACTTTAACATCCAAATCTGCCCCACCCTCAATTCTTTGAAACTCAGCACAATTTTCATTTAGTAGGTCGAATGTTGGATACTCCAATAAAAGTGCTGTCATCACAAGTGTGACACGACTGGTGACATCATCATCACAGAAAAATAATATGGAGTTTGTTAACAATCCATTTTCTTTTTCTTCAACAATAGTCTTAAAAAAACTCTGTTTTTTGATAATCTCTGTCAATTCCATAGTATAATATTATCACAATACGTAAAAAAAAGCAATCACTTAAACATTAAACATAGATGTAAATTTTAAATAAAAAATAATAATATAAAAATAAAATTAACATTATTAAAATAAAAATCAACGATATTAAGATAAAAATTAATAAAAAAATTAGTATAATTAGAAAAAATAATAAAAAATTAATATATAATTAAGATATAAATTTAAAATATTAATTTATAATCATTTATAATAAATTTATAACAATTTAAAATAATAATTTATTTAAAAATTAAAGCAATACTTTATTTAAAAATTAAAACAATAAAAAAGTATGAAATTATAAAAAATTAAAATACAACTAAAAATCAAAAAAAACAAACAAAATCAAGCATTGTTAACCTGATTTTGTTTTATAAATTATAGTTTAATTATTGTTTTTTTTAGTATTTATTATTTATTTTTTATTTTATTTATTTTTTAATTTTTATTATTATTTATTGTTTTTTATTAATTTTTATTATTTTTTTATTATTATTTATTGTTTTTTTTATTAATTTTCCTATTTTTTTATTTAATTTTCATTTTAAACATTTTTTATTTTTGTTTCTATTGATTCTTATTTCGCAACACTCATCTTTTTGGTTGAGTTTCGCATTTTCGAAATCTTTCTCTCAATTAACTTATAAATTTCGCCAATAAAGATTATAGAAACTGAAAGTGTTAGAACAATCACCCAACTGAAAATATCGAGTTTTTCAAGTTGAAGTATATTTCCAAGACCTGTGCAAGCCATAAGAATTAAAAGTACAAATCCAAAAATTAAGGAAACCGTGAAGAATTTATTTTTAAACGGATTACTCTTAAAACAAAAATCTTTTGTGCGAGCAGTGAACATATAAAATAGCTGAATGAGGTTGAGTGTATAAAATGCCATGGTTATTGCCACAGTTTCGCCTTGCATGAAATAGCCATACAAGAAGGCAATCATGGTTAACATTGTTTGAAAAAATCCTAAAACAAGAAGCGAAACACCCATTCCTCCGCCAAACAACCCCTCGCTTTTCTTGCGTGGTTTTTCTTCCATTGTGTTTCTTTCCACTTCTTCGGTTCCAAGAGCAATTGCTGGCAGTGAGTCGGTTATGAGATTGATAAACAAAATTTGTGCAGGAAGCAAAAATGTCACACCCGGCAGAAGTATTGTTATGAAAAACAATGACAAAATCTCTGCCATATTTGCAGAAAAAAGATATTTTATTGTCTTTTGAATGTTGCTATAAATCTTTCTGCCTTCTTCCACAGCAACTATTATTGTGGCAAAATTGTCGTCCGTGATGATGATGTCTGCAACATCTTTTGTTACATCTGTGCCTGTTTTACCCATGCCAATGCCAATGTCCGCTTTCTTCAAACTTGGCGCATCATTCACACCATCACCTGTCATTGCCACAATATGCCCATTCTTTTTAAGTGCTTCCACAATTCGCACTTTATGTTGCGGACTTACTCGTGCAAAAACACATTTTTTCTCTACAACTTTGGCAAATTCTTCGTCAGTATAACCGTCAATCTCTTCTCCTGAAATGACATCGTCAAGACTTTTGGCAATTTTAACCCTCTTTGCAATTGCAAGTGCCGTGTCTTTGTAATCGCCCGTTATCATAACCGGACGCATACCCGCCTTTCGACATTTTTTTACCGCTTCCTCAATCTCTGGTCTTGGAGGGTCTTGCAATCCACACAAACCTAAAAACACAAACCCCTCTTCTTTCATTATTTCGGATTGCTTAAAAGCAAAACTAATAACCCTGAGAGCCTTTTCACACATATTCTCATTTCTTGCTAAAATCTTCTTTTTTGTTGTTTCATCCAGCGGATGCAAACCATCCTCTGCCATATAAGAATCACAACAATTTAAAACTCTATCGAGTGCACCTTTCATAAAACAAACACTTTGCCCATTCACTGTGTTTTTGGTGGTCATCATCTTGCGTTGCGAATTGAAAGATATTTCGTCTTGGCGTGGATAGTTCTCTTCCGAACTTATTTTATTAACACCATATTTTTTCGCAAACTCCACAAGTGCAACCTCGGTTGAGCCTCCAACATAACCCTTTTCTCCCTGCTTTGCATCATTGCACAAAACCATACAGTTCAAAAAGATGTCGTTTTTATCACTTTTTTCGCTAAAAAATGTGAATTTTTCTTCAACTTTCATCTTGTTTTGCGTAATTGTTCCTGTTTTATCCGAACAGATAACATCACACGAACCTAAAGTTTCCACTGCGTGCATTCGTTTGGCAATTGCTTTCTGCCGTGAAAGTTTTGCAATTCCTAAACTCATGATTATGGTGATTACCGCTGGCATACTTTCTGGTATGGCCGCCACCGAAATTGCCACCGCCGTTAAAAAAGCTTGTAGAACTTCGCTTGGATTTGCCACCACCTCCAACACAAAAGTTATGCTTGCAATAAGCAGTATGATGTATGTTAAGAGTTTACCCACACCCTGTATACTCTTTTGCAAAGGCGTTAGTTCTTTCTTAGTTTCTGCCAAACTCTGCGCAATTTTTCCAATTTCGCTCTCCACACCAATTGCAACAACCATCCCTTTTGCGTGACCATTTTCAACCACACTGCCACAATATGCCATATTTTTTCGCTCTGCAATTGGCATATTCTTTTCATAAACAATGCTAGCATTTTTCTCAACCGCTTCACTCTCGCCAGTTAACGCCGACTCATTAATTTTTATATTACTTGTTTCAATCAGGCGTAAATCTGCTGGCACAATACTTCCCGACTCTAAACAAACCACATCTCCATGAACAAGATTGTTAGTTTTAATTTTAAAAACTTTTCCACTTCTTAAAACCAATGTTTCTGGTTGAGTCATATTTTTCAAGTTATCGATTGCTTTTTCACTTTTCCGCTCTTGATACACTCCAAACAATGCATTCATGATTACTATTGCAAAGATTATGCATCCATCGATAATTTCGCTTGAAGATTTTTCAATTATACCAATCACAACCGAAAGAATTCCAGATATCAACAAAATTAACACCATAAGCTCTTTAATCTGAGCGAAAAATTTTGATAAAAAGGATTGTTTTTTCTGCCCCTTTATCTGAACTTTTTGTGCCTCCGGCAACCTTGTTGAAACTTCTTTTGTGTCAATTCCGTTTACACTTGTTCGCAATTGTGTGTAACAGTTTGTTATGGTTTCTTTGTAAAAGTCTTTCACAGAATCACTCCTTAAAGACAACTTACGAAAACCTCACCGCAAAATATGCTCTTTCGACAAATTCTTCAAAAAAACAGAATTACAGCACAACAAACAGTGATATAATTGCAATTACAATAAGGTATAATGAAAACCATTTTAGGTTGGATTTTGCAGTAAGCTTCATCATTATCTTGATTGCAAATATCCCAACAACAAAAGCAGTTACAAAAGCAATTAGAGTTGGCAAAATTTCAATTTGCACTTGCGTCACTCCTGTTGCAACCTCATATATTTCCATGCATAATGAAAGAAAAATGATAGGTATAGACATCAAAAATGAGAATTTGGCAATTTCGCTCTTGTCCTTTCCGCATAAAAGCCCTGCACTTATGGTTGTGCCAGAACGAGAAATACCCGGAAAAACTGCAAAACCTTGTGCCACACCCATAAAGAATGCCGTTTTATAATCTAACTGTTTTACTTCGCTTTGTTCTTGTCCACTCTTTTTAGACATGATTTCTGCCAAAAACAGAAACATCGCAGAAAGTGCAAAACAAAAAGGCAACGCACTTCCCGCAAAAGACATTTTAACAACAGGCATAAGCACCAACACAATCAAACAAGTTGGTATTGTGGCAATCACAAGGAGCAATGTTTGTTTGGACAACGGATGTCTAATCATCTGCCAAATATCTTTATAGAAAACCACGATTATTGAAAGTAATGTGGCAAAGTGTAAAATTATGCTTATAAAAAGACTTTCCTCCAAGCCAAAAATTTTGGAAAATAAAACCAAATGACCGGAAGAGGATACTGGTAAAAATTCTGTTAACCCTTGAATTAAACCTAAAAAAAATAATGCAAGAAATATGTTCATAAAAACTTTCCTTGCATTATTTTATTTAATTTAACACCAATTTATTTGCATTGAGTGTGATTTTTAGAATAATTATATGATTTATTGCAATTTTCGTATAAAAACGACATAAACTCATAAATTTCGTTTTTATTTTTGGAAATTGTAACCATATAACTCTTTAGGTTTATTTTTAATCATCATCTTAATTAACAACTATAATGTTTTAATTTGTGATTTATTATTGTTTGAAATTATTTCTTTGCCAATTTTTCACGGATTTTCTTACGTTTTCTGGCATTGAGATAGATTAGAACCATAATTAAAATCAGTAACAAAATGATTGCTATAATTAAATAAACCCACCAAATTGAAGTTTTACCTGTTGTGATGCTTGCATCTGTTCCAAGCACGCCAAACAAGCCATTGTAATAGGTGACCGAATAGAACTCTGCCAAATATACCGTTCCCAAAATGGAGGTGTGTCTATTAAAGTCGAATGTGCCATTGAATGGATTTTCCTCTGTGCCTATTGGAGTCCAAAACTTTTCGCTCAAATCTAAATTATTCATAAGCATATAAGAACAATCACGATATCTGATGCCACTTGAATTCGTTTCACCTGAATTACACAACTTCATCATTAAGATTAAATCTTCAACGGTGTTTATGTAATATGGATCATCTTCCGTTCCGCTTCCGGTGAATGCATCAGTGGATACATCCTGATTTTCCCACATCGACCTTGAATATACAATCTCAATTCCGATTGTGCCAGAGAAATTATTCTCTGTTAAATATTCTTGAGATAACACAATTGCACCGTCAATATAGAAATCTTCCAAATTATCATAAATCATTCCGTTGTTGGATATCACAATCTGTGAAATTTCATAGCGTGTATTAACCACAACTTGAATACTTATGCTTGAATCCTTTGAAACTGTGAAGAACGAAACTTGTTTTCCATCATATAACACATAACCTGCCAGCGAAACATTATTTGAATCTGTGGCATTTGAGTTAATTTCATCCTCTGCAAAACCTTGAGAGATATAAACAGCATATATCTGATCTTGGAAATATGGAGTAATGTAAATCACCTGACTTTCCATATCAGAAGTGATTGTCAAAATGAAGAAGTTGTACCCGTCTTCATATCCGTCATAAGTGATGTCCTCACGATTCCAAATGATTGCATAGCCATCATCCACAGCCACAGCAAACCGCAACTGGTCGCCAACCTTAACTGCAAGTTGCTCCACTTTTTCAAATTGACCGCTCACATAAGTACCCAAACTTGTTTCAGTGGTTTCTCCTGTTGGAGATGTGATTTCCACATACACAATTTGACCATTTTGTGTGTCGTATTCCGAGAAGTCGAGAGTAACTACGTTGCCTTCCACATATAGTAATAAGGTCAATTTTTTGTCAGTTGAAAGCACTTGAGTTGAATTTGAAGAAGAAATGCCTGTTGTCACGTTTGTCCAACCCACAAAGGTGTAACCATCGCTTGCCTGTGCTTCGATTGTGAACGATTTTGTTGTGTCCACATATCCTTGCGATAGCAGAACTTTCGCTTGTGAATCATCAGCACCATCCTGCGTGATGACATAGGTTGCTTCTCCACCTCGAACTTGAACGTCAACCTGAGCATAATACACAACTTGAATTACACATTCCACAATGTCATCCGATTCGTTTGTCGACCATGGCACACTGCTTGAATATGAAACTACATCCGAAAGCCATGTTCCGCTTCCTGTCTTTTGACTTATCACAAACTTATAGAAAGTATATCCTTCAATTTCTGGTGCTGTGATTGTGATGTTGGTGTAGTATGCCACTTCAATATAATACTGTCCAGTTGAATAATACCAAGAATTTGACCAATCCGTGCCACTAATCATATCTTGTGCTGTGATTGAAGTGATTATACTTGGTTCAAATTCAAATGTAATTCTTGTTTTGAGATAAGATTGATAGATGTATAGTGAAATTTCAATGCCGTAATCTCCAACACCAGCATTTCCTGCAAGTTCAAAGGTGTTGGTTATGGTGTTATATTCATAACCTGATTCCGCCCACTTTGCAACCACATTACCAGAAGAATCTATGTATTGCACTCCTGCACCGCTTGGATAGGTGAAGTAACCTTGGAAATTATAACCCGATTCTGTTAAAACAAGGTCTAATCTGCCACCAGAATACTTAATTCTATCGTCGTGAATCACAATATTTTCAGAGTTGCTTTGTGAAAGGTCTAACAAAGAATTGAATGCAACATTGTAAATTGTTACAAGTGTAACATTGCCGTCTTTGATATTAACTGTGTATGTTTCTGGTTCCAAAATAATTTGAATGCTGTTTCTTCCAGCATAACCGGAAACTTTGAAGGTGATTTTTCCGCTATAACCTGTTTGACGAATGGACAAACTTTCATAAACAGCAGAACCTTCCACAACAATTCCGTCTGAGTCGACTAATGTTAAACTGCTTCCAATAAAACCTGCTTTGATGTATGCCACAACTTCAAAGGCACTGTCGCTGTATGCCGAAACTGTGATTGTGGACCCATTATTTCCAGAGGTGTACACACTGTATTTAGAGTCTGTTGTGGTAATTTTAAACATACCGCCGTCAACTTCTTCGTCCGAACTTACAAAACTTATGTCGACATAATTTGTGTTTGGATTGAAGTATACTGTGATTGTAACGCCCTGCATATTTCCAACAAGTCCGCTTATTTCATACACATCATATCCGTCACCGCTGTAAACAAGTGTTGCTGTTACATCATCTCTGTTTGGTTTTACACTGTTAAGAGTGTAACCTGCATTAATAGGTTCAATTCTAACATAAATAGAGTCGCCTGTGTATGCCAAAACTTCAATGTTGCCATCACTTTCGCTTGAAACAAGTCTAATGCCTGTTCCAACAACATATCCATTACTTGCCACATTACCATCGCTGTCTGAAAGTTGAATTTTTCCAACTCCAAAATCTTCATAAGGTGTGCCTTCAATAATGATATTTGTTTCAAAACTTACCGTTAAGGAATATGAAGTTATAACAAAGTAAAGTTTTTCAATTTTTTCCTCGCCAAAGTCTAAGGTTGAAATTGTTATTGTTACATCTGTTTCCGTTCTGTCCTCACGATTTAGATAAACAAAGGTGTCGCCATCATAGTATCCAAAACCATAATATCTATATCCGCTTGCCACACTGAAAACTACGGTTTTGTCTTCGCCATAGCGAATTTCAAACGAGGTTATTGCCTCCCCTGACGTGTCAACAAAAGAGCCACCTGTAATTTCTTCAAACACTGTTTCTGTTCCGCCATCACTTGTGTATATGTCGCTTGTTTTTAATGTGGAGAGTGTGATGTTATATAATGATGCAGAGTATGAGAAAATTGCGTAAATTGTGATATCACTGGTCACAACATATTCTAAAATATCGTCATACCAACTAACTGTGGTGCCGTTTAAACTCCACCCTGTGAAACTGTAATTGGTTGACATGATGTAAGTTAATGTGACAGTTGTGCCATAATCAACATCTGCATAACTTTCATTGCCGTCAACATACACTTTATTTCCTGAGATTTCCACACTTTGATAATTTTCATTGTAACTGATAACTTCCAGTGTGATTCTCACTGTAATTAATTTAGAGGTTACTTCAATTTGTCCGTCTTCATAGATTTCCGAAACAACAAACTCATAACAACCTGCATAAGTTCCGCTTTCAACGTATGTTGGAGTGGCAACAACATATAGTTCGCAATCAAATTCGCTTTCATCAAACTCATATCCTGTTGCAAATTGAACATAGAATGTGAAACTTGAACCAACAACCGTCAAACTTAAACTGCCGTTCTCAACACTGTATGTTGCACCGTCAATATAAATTGTATCTACGCTGTCGGCGTTATCAAACACAATTTCAATTTGATATTCGCTTTCAGTTGTTTCAAACACAACTTCAAAATCTGATGTGAAACCAGAAATTATCACAATTAAATTGCCGTCTTCATCTATTATTGCACTTTGAACAACCGCACTTTCACTTGTGATGGAAACATTTGTGGTTATGTCGTAACCTCTTGATGAACTCACAACAAATTTGATTGTTCTACCTGTTTCAATTGTGAAAGTTCGGTTTGAAATTTCAATTTCAGTTTCTGTGTCTGTGATATCAAACACTTGAACTGAACTTAAATGTTCGCCAGAATAGGTCACTTCATTTATTCTTGCGTTGATTACCGCTGTAACAGATGTGTTGCTAGCTGGAATTGTGAATGTGACTGTTGCGGTTGTGCCTTCAGAGCCCACACTTACATCAAAAGCTTCGTTATCCCAATCAGAAGAAATTACATAACCATCAACCGCCGTGATAACAAATGTCACTTCTGTGCCGTATTCCACGCTTGAAGCCAAATAACCGCTTTCTGTTTGCGTGAATGTGATGTTACTTGAAGTTATCTGTCCGTTTGAAATGATAACTTCCAAACTGTAACTTTTAATAGACCATTCTGCCACAAGTGTGTGTTCGTCCGCTATGCTTACAATGGTTTCGCCTGTCACTAATGTGCCATTCAAATACCATCCTACAAACTCGTAGCCTTCTCTTGTTGGCTTTTCAAACCAATTGGTTGATGAACCATAGGTTTCGTTAAATTTAACTGAAATGACAGTTGTGTAATCGTTATAACCAAAATCCAATATAACAGAAACAGAAATTGCTTCAAATGTTGGTGTTAGCGTTATGGTGATTTCCTTTGAACTGGTTGTCATTATAAAGTCAACCAAACTGTAAGAGGCAAACTCATCCTTTGTTACCTCCCAAACAGTTCCGCCTGCAACACTCACATTAAAGCTTGAAAGTTGATATCCATACAAACTTACGTCTGGAAGTGTTGACATTGTTTGTTCTTTCAAAGTGAAATAGTCCACCGTCCATAAATATTGTCCGCTTCCTAAAGATGAGAAGTTTGAATCATCAATTGTGGCACCATCATAATCAGAAAGGTTAATCACAACATTCACTTGTAAGATTGCAATTCTTATAACAATTTCATAATCCTCATTCAAGCTGTTGATTGTAAGAACTGTTGAAGAACCTTCCGTTCCTGCTGTTATATCAGTTGAACCATTAAAATACGAATCATTAACCCAGAATGCAGAGAAGAAACAATAGTTTTCTGGAGTCACTTTAATTGTTATTGTTGAACCATAATCAAACGAACCTGTGTATGTGGATGTTGTTGTGTCGACTGATTCTGAATTAAGCAACACTTCAACCTCCGCCAAGGTGTAAGAAGAATAATTGCCGTCTTCATCAACAACTTTTATGGTGATTGTTTGTTGAGATAATGTCCAAGTTGGTTCAAAAACAACTGTGATATCATCATGATTTTTATAATAATACTCATCAAAAACGTCATCACTGTCCGAAATTAAAGCACCAAGAAAACTTACCGTTTTTTCATCATTACCAACAGAAATGCTGTATGTTTCTGTGCCGTTTGAGTTAGATGTTATGGTGTAAGTCAATTTTAAACTTGAAATAAGTGAACTTAAAAATTCTCGTTGTGCATCATTTGAAACAACAAAGTTCATTATCCAACCTGTGAAAGTATATCCTGTTCTTATAAGCGAGGTTGGGAAATTGCTTAATGATGATGTGCTTGTTGAACTTGAGTTTGAAGTGAGATATGCCGTTGAAGTGAATGGATAAGACAGTGAAGAAATTGTTTCATTGCCACTAATATCCACATCCGATTGTACACCATCACCATAAACAAATGTTATATAAATTGTTACGTCGTTGATTATACCATACGAATAAGCCAAAACCTCATAATTATCTGCATCCTCGCCAGAAATTGTGAATGTAACAGAAATTTGTATGCCAGGCAGATTTGTTGAGTATTCAGCGCTGACAATTGTAACATCATCTGTCACCAAAACTAATTCCTCAAATTCGATTTCAATCCATTCGCTTATAATGCCAGAGATGTCAAATTTTAAATTGCCTTCATCGTCAAATATGAATGCTGTTTGTGTTTCATCATAATCTTTTGTGAAAATACTTTGCAATGATTCGCTTGTTTCAGTAAGCGAAAGTTGTTTTTTCTCAATCGTTAAGGTGAAACCTATTGAGTTATCTTGCTGATTTCCATTGATAAGGTAATACGAGATAGTGAAATCATCAGTGAAAATAGCCGCATCAATTGAATAATTTCCAACACTCAAATGCCCTGTTGAAGAATAAACCGGATTAGAAATTGAAACATCTAATACGAATAATCTGTCGTCTGCAAGATATTTCTCTAAATTAAAGTTCTCAACATCCACTTGATATTCCCAAACAAGACTCCCTTCTTCATAATCACCATAAACGAAAGATTGGTCGTTAATCACAATAACCAAAGATGCACGTGTGATCCTTCCCACAATAGCCTTGTCTGGATCTGAAACTGTGCCATAATTGAGATTGTAATTGCTAACACCGTCACCACTCAAAACCGCCTCAACAGTGAGTTCATCTAAAGTAACATAGAAAGCAATCTCTCCTGTGGATTCTCTGAAAGTGATAACAATTGAAAGTGTTTCTCCTGTAACAATACCTTCAAGCAGAACACTTGCATCCTCAAATGTGTAAATTGCATCCGCATTCTTAAAGGTTTGATATAAAGTGCCGTTTTCAATAAGTGTTTGGTTATCAACACTCATCTGGTCTTTAAAGTAAAGTTGTTTTTGTGTGATTTCTATCTCAAAAGCATAGGTTGTGCTGTCTTTACCAATTCTTATTTCGTTAGTGTCCGAACTGGCATTGCTTGCATAGATTTGATATGTTCCAACATTCTTCACAGAACCAGAAGTTAAGAATTGTAAATCGGCAGTAAGATTTGTAACTTGCCCAGTGTAAAGAGTGTAAACACCATCCTCATAGGTATAGAATGCCAAATTGAAAGTCATATAAACCAAACTGTCTGTACTGCTGTATATGATAAGTTGCCAAACATTTCCGTTCTGTTCAATTCTCACAGAATCGTACGAATTTCCATTATATGCGAAAGTCGCTTTTGGATAGTCGCCGTCATTTGAGGTGTCGGTGCTTTCTTCAAACATAACATACAGTCTTGAATTTTGTTTTGTGATTTGGAATGCTCCATTGATGACAGTATCCGCTTCCGAAACCGTCACGGAGTAGTTGCCGTTTTCACTTTTTCCACTAAGGATGTGGTAATAACCAACCTCTTCCGAATCGCTATCTCTTATTAAGGTTATTTCTACAAGTTCGTTCAAGTCTGGAATTATTGAATAAGGAACTTCATAACCTGTCACGGTGCCGTACTGAGCAGAAACTTGTCCGTCATAAGTGAAAATTATTTCAATTGTATAAGGGTTGATTGTGATTGTGCCCACGTATGTTTCAATATTATAATTTGTTGAGTCTGCAACGATTGTGATTGTATAACTTGTAACTACATTATCAGCATCATATTTCACTTGCAAATATCCCGATTCTGAATATGTTGCATCTGTGATTGTAACTGTAAGTGAATACCTCGAATCAGGAACGATTTCTTCATCTGCTTCCACTGTCAGCACAGACAAATACCAGTTGCTTATTCCTGAAATATCGCCATAAGTGAACTCTGTTTGATTTAACTTAATCTCAGCAGAAATTCTGTTGATTGTTCCTGTTGTCGTGCTTTCTGAAAGAGTGTAGTTTGATGCACTTGTGCCTTGAATGTAAAGCGAAACATCTAAACCTGTTCCTGCATTTGAAGTTGAAAATCTTGCCAAAACCGAAACGTTATCACTTCCAAAACCGATTGAAGTGCCGTTTGAATATTCTGTTAAAGTGAGTGTGTCGGAGCCGTCATAGTCTTTTTCAAGAGTGAGTTGTGAAACATCAATAACCGCTCGACTGATTGTGAATGTTAAAGTTGTGAAGTCGGAAGTAAACACAATGGTGGTGTATTGTTCTGTACTTGCATCCAAAACCAAAAGATATGAACCAGCATTCGTTAAACCCGACCCAGAATCGCTTGTGCTTTGTATTGTGATGTATGAAAACTCAACATTTTCCACAACATCGCCTTCTGAATTAGTCAAAATCAAATCTATTCTTATTTCTCTATCACCGTTTGTGATTACAAGTTCATTAGTGTCGGTGTCAACAGAGAAAACATAAGCGGTGGCATTATAAGATTGCGTGAACTTATCTAAATCTTCATCAGCAAAGCTTATGTAAAGCGTTCTTGTTGCCAGTGCAACATAGAAAGCCTTGTTATCCGGTTGCACTATAACTTTAATACTTCCATTCTCGAACTCGTCAGTGACAAGCGCAACGTTATATTGTCCTGCATCCAGTTTTGTTCCTGCGGTCACACGATTACCATTATACAAAACATAAAATTGAAGTGTGAGAGAATCGCCTGTTTCGGTCACTGATTGTACAAGTTCATAATATTCTGCAACTTCATCAGCAGTTGTTATTGTGAAAATACTTTCGCTAAGTGAAGCCTCGATTTCAAGTTGAGTGATTTCAAAAGTTATATTCAATTCATCTAAGTTTGTGATATTAAAATCGGTAAATTCGCAATTTACAACAAGACTGTAAGTTCCAACATAAACATATCCACGTGAATTTGTTAAAGCCGAACTGTCCAAAGAGTAAGAAATGGAATAATATCCGCTTGTGAGATGACTTGTGTAATCTGTGTCATCACTTGTTGTTATTTTAAATACATCAATCAAATTTGAAAGGTTAGAAGTTGAAACATCTCCATAAACATACGAATCGGAAGTCATTGAAATTAAAAGTTGCACATCTAATTTTGTGATTGTGCCTGTTGCAATGGTTGAACTTAATGTGTAACTTGTAGTGTCAACTCCATTGTCCCCTTGCAAAGTTAAACTAACCGTTCTATCTCCCGCATGAGCAGAAGAATACACAACTGAAATATAAATTCCCTCATAATCTGTTTCCACAATATCTGTGGTTGTTCCATCATAAACCTTTGTGAATTCTATGCTTGAAACATCAATGACAATACCAGAAATAGTAAACTGATATGTTGAATCCATTTCAACAGAAGAGAAATATTTTGAAAATTCGCCTATATTAAACTGATAGGTGTATGTTCCGCTGTTTGTTGCCGTGGTGAATGTTTGCCCATAATAGAACTGTGCCGTTACTAGTGAGATATTTTTCTTGATAATTTCCAAAATTTCCTCATCTGTAACTTCCAGACCTCGTGAAACATCGTATAATGTCAACTCAAACTTATACATCACATCTCCATTGCCATTTTTAATGACAAGATTGAGGTCGTTGGTGAGTTCTAAGGTATAGCCACTTGCGTCATAATCCACTGTTGCCACTTCTGGTTGTTCATCTGAAATTGTGTAAGACAGTTTTAAAACTCCGCTTGCCGTGATTGTGAAAGTTCCAACCGTTGTTGTTTTTCCTACTTCTGTCAAGCCATTTTCATATAAAGTTTGGCCGTTATACACAATAACATAGTTGTCGTTGCTTTGAACCTCGCTGATATAAACATCGTATTCTCCAACGTCTTCACCGTCATCTCTTGTGAGCGAAACTGTCACAACTTCATTTGGGGTTGAGATTTGAACTGTCAACTCTGTTTCATATCCATTAAACACCTTACTGCTATTCAAATTTTCAGCAGAAATATCCAATGTGTAAGGTAAAATTGTGTATGTAAATTGCCAATAACCACCAACCTCGTTGTATGTGATTTTGTCATCCAAAATTGCCGACGAAGTGTCGTATATGGAACTATCGATATAAATTCTTATTGTGTAAGTTCCAGCATTTATCATGGAAGTGACTTTTTCATTGTTAAGATAAACTTCAAAATACACATTTCCACTTTCGGAATAACCCAAACTGAGAGAGTAAGCGATGTCTAAATAACCTTCAATTTCGTTGTTATACATAAAGTAACTTATATCAACATACCAACTGCTTATGCGGTCGAGTGTGTTGTAAGTGACCTCTGTTTCGCTTGAAATTGAGATGCTTTCCACCAAGTTTATCATGAACGTGAGTGTGAAATCGAAATTTATACTTAAAGAGGTGTTTGTGACGTCTGCCAAACTAATTAAAAACTCTTCTCTTACAGTTTGAACAATCTCCAATCTGTACGAACCGTCATCATCCAAACTTCCAGAATTTTCAAATGTGAGCATGGTGGATTCAACAACAAGTTCATAGTTATCTCCGTTCAGTTTATACCACCTGTATGTATATTCATAAAGGTCTGTGTTTGAGTTTAAGATTGTAACAACATCTGCAACCGACAAACTTGTAAGCGAAGCCACCGCATAAATTCCATCATACAAATTTTGAATTGCCGAAATTTCATCATCCAATGTCCACTTAACATCCAAAGTGATAATTGCATAATATGTTGACGAATAGGAACTTACACCCACAAACTCGCCATTCACACCTTTAAACATTTCTTCAAAAGTTAATCCAGCATAAGTGTTGGTTGGTGTTAAAACACAATCTCCAAAACCAGGTTCATTTGGATAATTAAAAGTATCAACCGTGGTTTGTCCAAGCACTATATAAGCTTCATCCGAACTGTTGGATGGTGTGTAAGAAGATGGATAATTATAACTAAACTCCACACGAACCATATCGGTGTAAACCGCATAAAATTCCACTGTTGCAAGTTCTTCATCTGTTTGATCGACAACAACTTCTGTTTTGTAAGCACTGTTTGAAGTTGAATTGTCTTGCACACCGTCACCCCAGTCGAACGAAATTGAAAGCGTATCGCCTGAAATCATTGTGCCGTCAACACCATAAGAGGTGTATTCTCCTTCCACCCACTTATATAACGAAATGAAATTGTTGTTACTTACACTATATGAAGGACTGTCAAAAGAGGTTTTATTTGCACTAAATTCCACTCCTGTCACAATTTTGTTAACATAGAGCGAAACAGAGTTATCGTCGTTCATGTTAACTTGGAATATCACCGTTCCATTAACAGAGTAAGCACCGTTAACATCTTGAATGGTTGCTTTATTCACCGTTTGAATGCCATTGCCATCATCCAAATCATAGTGTACAGCAGTTATAGAAATAAGTTCTGTGGCATAATTTTCTGCAACATCCGTGATGTATTGAATGTTGTCTGTCATTGTTAAATATTGTGCTGTAACAGAAACTTCCGCAACATCTTGAATATTTAAGATTGTGAAAGTTATGCTATCATCCAAAACAACTTTAAAGTATGAAGCATAGTCCATATAATACTGCCCAATATCCACTCTCACACCAACGTCATCAAGATATAAATAGTTGTTGAGGCTATTAAAGGTGTAGATTGTATCTTCTGTTGGAGAACCAGCATTTGAAGTGTAGATGTTCATTCTAACATAGATAATGTATTCACCCCAAGTTCCAACAGCATAATAACCGCTTACATTGCTGATTGTTATGGCACTTTCACTCTCCGAGCCAATATAAGTATATTCTCTTGTTGAGTAACTTGAAGAATAATACACAGTGTTGTTAGTGTTATAGTTTGTAAGCGACAACACTTGTGGCAAAATGTACGCACCTGTGTCCACAACCACATAAGCAATTTCATCGATTGTGGAGTAATTATAGTTATTCAAAGCCTCCGAACTTGTGAGATAAACCCTAAGATCATAATTGTTTCTTGCATACAAGTTATTATCAAGCGGAGAAGTGATTGAAACACTTGAAATTGCCAACGTTTCACCGTTAACTCCATACAAATAACTAAAAATGCTTGCATACGCACTGACATCTATGCTGGTTGAAAGATTACTGTAGTCAAAGAAGGCAAAGTATCTGACATTATATAAAATGTCCTCCACCTCAGAAGAATTTTCTTCACAGTAAGCCAAATAGTCTGCATATTGCCACTCTTTGTATGTGATATGCTCTGTTCCACTGTTGGTGTGAAGCAAAAGGTAATATTTAACCATCAAATATTGATAAATTTCAAGATTGCTTGCAGAAGTGTTGTCAGCATTTAAGAAATCATCCTCTTCGTCCAAAGATTTTGCAAAGCTTGCAAGTCCTTGAAGAGATGTGACCGCACTGAGTTTGTTGGCATTTTCACTATCTAAAAATGGTGTAATCAAAGTTTGAGCATTCAACACATAAAGCATTTCATATTGAGCATCTGTCAGCACAAAAGTGAGATCTGCCTTATCAACCGTGATGTATAGAATGTAACTAATTTGATAGAGTGTGCCAAGATTAAGCGCATTTGTTGGATTTGCCGAATCTGTGACAGTTAAAGTGAATTGCACAGAATAAGTGCCAGCATTCAAAACTGTGAATATAGTTGAATTTTCACTTATATAAATTCCCACTCCATCCGAGAGTGCTGTAAGGTCGAAAGTTACTGAAACACTATCTAATGTACTACTGAAAGAAAGGGCTCCATCTGTTGAAATGATCAAGTTCTGCTCTTCATAATTACCAACGAAGAAGTAGTCTGTCACATCCACATTTTGCGTCACGCCACTGTAAGTTAAGTTCTCAAGTGGAGAAGTGTTGTTAATGATAAGCGAAATACCATCATTATAAATCCACCTTGCATATATTGTCACAACAGGTGTTGAATTTAAGTCAACACTTAAAAGATCAACAGTTAAAGATGTTTCATCTGTGATTTGAGTAAATGTGTTTCCACTCACAACATATAGTCCATCTAATGTGAATCCCTCACGAGAAATTTTTCCATTATAATAAGCTAAAAGTTCTTCAAAAGTGGTGTAGTAGATCATTTGATATGTTGCAGTTGTACCATCATCATCCAAGGTTGTTGTGGTGCCATCCGCATCGCTGTCTGTGATTGTTCCGCCGTTAGCATTGATTTCAACAATATAAGTTAACACTTCCCATACTGCATAGAGTGTTACAGAATCATTGTAGGTTTCACCACCCAAATTCTTAACAATAGCTTCGTCTTCGTATTCCACTTCACCATCTGGTGTTGTTGACCAACCCTTAAATTCATAACCACTTAAAGAAAAGCCGTTTGTGGACAACTGAAACTCTTGGTCATAGTAAACACTTTGATCTATTGTTGTGCCAGTTGCCGTGCCATATAAGCCATCGGTGTTAGCATCATAATGCACTGAATATGAATTTGCATTCCATATAAGATAAAAGTGAAGTTCAATTGTTGTACTTTCCAAAACAAAGTATGAAGTGCTAGACAAGTCAAAAGTATCAAATCCCAGCGAATCAGATACGCTCTCATCAATACCGTCATCACCCGCACCATTAATAGCAACCCACTGCCAATAGTCCACACTTGCTTTGGTATAGCCGGTTCGAGTAGAAAACAATTCTTCAAGAGTTAAACTTGTTTCTTCGCTTGGAATAATTTCATTAATATAAAGTATAGTTGAATTAGAGTTTACATTTTGCCCAAAGTATAACACCACTCCATAAGTGTAAACTTTATTTGTTGTTAAATTTCCATTTGTATCATAAACTGTTCCATCCAACCCATCGCCATAAGTATTGTTTTCACCAGTTCCAGAATGGAAAGTGAGTGTCACAGTTTTTTGTTTAATCACAGGCACAATATACATAGCCATAGATCTTTCTGCTCTATCAATATTACCATTTGCAATATAAGATTGAACCCAACTCATATCCACAGTGCCGGTTTCAAAAGCGTTATAGTAATATCCAGAAACTTCGTCATCTATAAATTCAATCGTGCCATTATTACCATTAACTTCAATGGCATTACCATTGGCATCCACAATCCTGTATCCAGCAAGATAATATCCATTTGCATTAATTCCGCCCATTGAGATATAGAAATTATCTGCACCTGTCAAAACGGAATAATAATAAGAATATATATTGTTTGAAACACTTGTTGAATTGTCAATGTTGCTAAAATAGAAACTGATGTTTAAATCACTTGCTGTGGTGTCTACATTCACATCTTCACCATCTTTATCCGCAATAACCACATCATCACTTAACTGCACAGTAACTTGCTGTTTAAGGTAAATTGCAAAGATTGTGACTTGTTCATCAACCCCCTCGTAATTTGAACCACCACTGCCAAGAGTGGTATCGCTTACTCCCAAACTTGTGGAAGAGTAAAGACTTAAAAAAGTTCTGCCGTCAAGATAATCTTCTGAAACACCGGTTAAAAGTTGTCGATAATTGCTTCCACGAATATAGAAACCATAGAAAATATAACCGTTTTGCTCACCCAAACTCAAATAGATTTGGTCGGTTAAATTAAGTGTGGTTGTTCCAGTGAAAGATTTTTCTATTATTTCTGTTCCATATTGGTCGCCATAGCTTGAATAATAAGTTTCAACTTTATTATTTTCATATACTTCACTGGTTTCATATTTTGTTTCTTTATTTTCGTCAAGATAAACACTTAAAAGGTTAGACTCTTCATCATTTTCATCCGAAAGACCAAGATCTGTAAGTGCAGTAGAAGAGGTCGCACCCTGAATATCGCTATAATTCACAAACTTAGTGGCATAGTTAATAGAATATGTCACATCGGTGCAAACCAGTGTTATAGTGTAATGTCCAGCAATAAGAGAACTTGTATATACAATCCTAATTTCTCCGTTTGAAATGCTATAATTGGAGATATAAGTGCTATACGCATAGGCATTAAAGCTACTTTCATAACTTGTGCTTGATGAACTTCCGGACGTTATTTGAATTTTAATATTGTAGTTAGTTGTTGAACCAGCTGAATATAATGTCAATCCGCCATAAGCATTTAAATTAAATTTGTAATATGAAGAATCGGTAACAGTAAAAGAAAATGATGAGTCAGAAGTAATACTTACACTAATTCTCGAATCGGATAATGTTGGCAAATTTGAAGTGAAATTATCTGGTGTGTTATCAACATCCACATATTCAAATTCAATATCAAACACTGCTTTGTCATATTGTGCAATAGCCTCAACTTTGTTAGAATAATAAGAGCTACCATACACAATATTTTGTAATGTAATTAAATATTTGTATATAGAACCTGAATCTCCATAGACAGTATCTGCACTAATACTGCCGTTGGTACCTGTCGAAATTTGGCTGTTTGATCCACTATAACCAACATTAGCAAAAGATTGGTCTTCGCTTTCAGTGGATGTGATTATGATAAATGAAGAACCAGCAGTATAAGACATCGAACCATTTTGGTCTGAACTTGAATAATTATCATACGAAAGTTCGTAATTCATAATCTCTGTGTAACTTGACACAGAATCTATTTGCTCAGTTGATGAATATAACGTAACTACATTTTCATCGCTGTCATATATAAAATAATAATATGTGTAAACACCGTCATTATTAAAACGCAACAAATAATAATCATTTTGGTCGACATTCAAACGCAATAAATTTTCAATATCCACAGCGTCAATACCTCCATAAGAGGTGATTAACATATTGTTAATCATGTCAATTCCAATATAATATTCTCCGTCATAATTTTTGGTTCCATCTTCATTCAAAATTGCTAATACATCAATAAATCCATCGTTTCCCCTGTTTATTTCAACATTGGACGAACTATTGGAAACAGTCATTGTTGCGTAAGGTCCAACAGCAAACACAACATTCTCACCAATATAAAGACTGTCAGTATAAGTCAAACTGCTCAATTCCACAGTGATAGTAACATTACCAGTTAAGCGGTATAATTTATTTGCCGCAGTGGTTATATTATCCAAAGTTACATCACTTGCACCAGAATAACCATTAATTAAACCAAAGTTGCTATCCTCAGTAGAAGAATACGTGATACTAACATTGTTTAACGTAAATCCATCGTTCAGAGTAAACCCAACACTCAAATATTTTTCAATTGAGTCAGAATAATATGTGCTATATGAGAACGAAACTGAACTTGCACTTAAACTGTCCATAGATGTTTTATATTCAATTTCATTAACAAATTTAGAGAATGTTATAGAACTAACTGCATTGTAAACATTAGAAGAATTCTCTGAAACAAAGTTAATGTTTATGGAATATGTTTCTTCATTTACATCATTTCCTTGCCACTTCGCATATAATGTTTCTAATGTAAAAGTGCTGTCAACATATCCTGTATTAGAAGTTAAACTTGTCACAAGAGTGTCAGAGTCAAAAGAGGCACTCGAATAAAACCCTTCAATTGAGAAATCTCCACCACGCAAAGTGTAACTTGTGTCAGTATCATAATACAATTCTTCAAATATGTATGAATAGTTATTAAGACTCTCACCCCAAGCCAACTCAAATTGAACATAAATATAGCCGTTATCATCCAAACGGAATCTTAAATATGAGCCATCTCTACCTTCTATTGGAGTAAAGGTTTTACTATCCTGATCATAAGTATAAACATAAGAATTAACATAAGCCGCACTGGTGTTTATCGAACCATTAACACTGAAATTTGTCTTTTCATAAACATTATAATACACAGTAAGATAAACAGTTTTATCTTCCACATACCAAACTGCTTCCACACCATTCTTAACAGCAGTAATAGCTTGACTTTCACTGCTAATCACAATTGTGGCACTTTCTTCATCCACTTCTGCAAAGGTAATAGAAGTGTCGATGATTTCATATCCTGTCAACTCATAGCTTATTGAATCATAAAGCAGAACATCACAGGTACCAACACCTTCCAATCCTATAGGCAAGTTCTTGCCAAATGTCGAATCGTTTGTCAGTGAAACAACTTCATAATCATTCTTCATTAAAATGTGGTATTCACCAGTATAGGCTTCACTTGAAGAATTATAAAAAGTTCCCCTACTGCTTGTTACTGTGATATCATAGCCCGTTGTGGTTATTGTGCCAGTAATACTTTTATTGATTGTTGAACCAGAAATGTTGTTTTTACCATAAAAAACACTCACACTTCCTGCACCAACAGTATTCACATCCATACCACTGTTATCCACAACGTTAATTAGATATGTGCTTGATGCAGAGCTAATTAACGCACCCTGCACAGAAGAAGTGGATGTTCCAATATAACTAAAATTTTCAATAATCAAATTTTTAATTATTGCACCTTCTGTGTATCCAAAAAGCCCTGTATAACCAAAGTCTTGTTGTAACGAACAAGTCAACCCGCTAATTGTGTGGTTGTTTCCATCAAAAACCCCTTTAAAACGATTTGAACTTGTGCCGATTGGTTCCCATGTTTTTCCAATAAGGTCAATGTCGTTTTGCAGAGAGAAATAGTAAATCGTTCCACTTCTTGCCTCGCCATTGTTGTAAAATGTTGCCATAGCCGCCAAATCGCCAGCCGTCTTGATTATGTATGGACTGTCTACTGTTCCTTCTCCTTCCCAATACGAGGTTGTGCCTGTAACGTCAATATCATTATCAGCATTCCCAGAAATTTCAATATAAGGCAAACCACCATTAACACTTGAACTAATACTCCAAATTGAAGTAAAGTTCCAATCAGCAGAGAAATACCCCGCAGAAGAATAATAAAACTCTCTTGTTCTTGCAAGTGTTGACAGCTTAGTAAGTGTGGACGAATCATAAACATTATTTCCACTCTCACCAACAGAACCATTCAAAGAAAACCCATTTCTCATTGTCAACCTTCCAGAATTGTTACCAATAATACTAATTTGATTTTCACTTGTGTCATAAAAATAACTTAATTCCACAACTGCTGATGATGCATATATACTTCCAATAATACCTCCCACCTGTGTTGTACCATCGCTGTTATAGGTAATATCGCCAAGATTGTAAACATTTGAAATTGTCACAGTTGCACTATCAATTCTTCCAACAATACCACCAATTTGCACATTAGAACTATATGCATACAAGTCACCCTCACTGAAAGAGTATGAAATTTCGAGAGTTGAACTCAATGCACCTCCAACAACACCTCCAACAGCAGCAGTTATTGTTCCGCTTGAACTTGTATTTGAAAAGGAAATGTCAACATCTGAATAAGAATATGAAATTGTTGATGAAGAAGAAGTTCCACCAATAATACCACCAACATAAGCAGTTAAGGTTGAACCATTGGCAGACCCATACCTAATTTCCAAACTCCCTGTCACAGAACAATTTGAGATTTTTCCATTATTGCCAGAAATTCCACCAACATATAATGCAGATTGTCCACTTTTAACACTTATGTTTCTTAAATGTAAGTTTGTCACACTTGCCGAAGAAGAAAGTCCTGCAAAAAAACCAATGTAGTCACTATTTGCCACGTAACTTAAATTATATATATAATATCCTTGTCCGTTAAAAGTACCAGCAAAATCGCTTGAAATCGCAAGCCAATCTCCACCATTCCAATCGATGTTTCCTTCAAGATATATTGTTACATTAGAATATTTAGTTCCAGAATTTACTTGATTTGCAAAATAGGCAAGCCCTGTTGCAGAGCGGATATAATAAGCATTAGTTGTTGTATCTTCCCACCAGTCTAAAACAGTAAGAGAACTTTTTGTAATTTCATTCCCAGATGAATCTTTATAAGTTTGATTATCAAGTTGTCCACTCCAAACACTTGAATCAATACTTGATGCATTCGCCAAAAAAGCGGTGGAGTCGAAATAAGCAAAAACTCCACAAATTCCAAACATTAGAACAATCAACAAAAAAAATGATTTTTTCATACTTCGTAAATTTTTCATTATGCTCTCCTAAAACAATTAATACTATTTGCCCATTCTATGTTTAGATTTTACCACTTTTCCCCTCAAAAAGCAAATAAAATATGCATTTATATAATATATAATATATATTATATCCAACACTAACGATAGTATTAATGAAAAACATTTATGGTTTAACAAATGAAAAACATTTATGGTTCAACAAAGCCTACTGAATTAATTTCACATTACACAGACTTACTTCATACACTCAATCTCGAACTCATTGATACAAAACACAAAAAAACATAAAAAACTCTTAAAATTAATCGTACAAAAAATTAAAATCAATTAACCAAAAACAAAGTTAATTAAATAAATTAATTAATCAAATAAATAAGATTAAATAAAATTATAGCAAGTAAAAAAATAAATAAATTAATTAATTAAAAAATATAAAAAATGAAAAAATGTAAAAAATAAAAAAATATAAAAAATTATAAAAAATTATAAAAAATTAAAAAAAATATTGTTTTTTTTAATTTTATTTATTATTTTTTAGAAATTTTTATTTAAAAATGAAAGTTTAACAAATATTCTACAATCTATTATAAAAAGCAAAAAAACACAAACGGAGGTTGTGTTTTTTATCTTTTTTAAAATTTTTTAGCAGTTTTTTAGTTGTTTTTTCCTATTTTTCTATATTAATTTTTACTAGTTTTTTTACCAATAAAAATTAATTTAAATTATTTTTTATTTGTTTTATTATTAAAAAATTATTTTTTTTAGTATTTTTCTTTATTTTTTTTATTTTTTTAATTAATTTATTTTTTATTTAGGTTATTTTAAAAGATATTTTGTGTAATCAATACCCATTGCACTTTTCATTTTATTAATTGTTTCTTGTGCAACCTTTCTTGCCTCTTTGGCATTGTTGAACAACATCTTGTATATTGCATCCACATCTTTTTCAAGTTCTTTCCTTCTTTGTCTTATAGGTTCAAGAAATTGTTGAATTATGTTATTTAAGAAAAGTTTAATCTTAACATCTCCTAAACCACCTTTACGGTAGTGGTCTTTAAGTTCGTCCAAATTTTTATATTCCGGCAAAAACTTTGCAAAATCTTCCTCTTTGGAAAAAGCATCCAGATAAGAAAAAACAACATTTCCTTCCACGCAACCCGGGTCTGACACTTTTATGTGATTAGGATCGGTGTAGGCATTCATAATCTTTTGTTTAACAATTTCAGGTTCATCTTTAAGATATATGCAATTGCCAGCGGACTTACTCATTTTTAAGTTACCGTCAGTGCCCGGAAGCCTTCTACAAACTTTATTATCTGGCAAAAGAGGTTCTGGCATTGGAAAAATCTCTTTGCCATAAGTGCTATGAAAACTGCGTGCAATCTCCCTTGTTTGCTCTATCATTGGAAGTTGGTCATCGCCAACTGGCACTATGGTTGTTCCAAATGCCAAGATGTCAGATGCCTGACTGATTGGATAACACATAAAGCCCACAGGAATGGAAGAGTTAAAACCACGTTGCTTAATTTCATCTTTAACAGTTGGATTTCGGTTCAGTCTTGAAACTGTAACCAAATTCATAAAATACATTGTCATTTCGGCAAGTTCTGGCACCTGCGATTGTATAAATATATTCACTTTTTTAGGGTCAATCCCAGCAGAAAGATAATCAATTGCCACTTGAATAATGTTGTTTTTCACCTTATCCACATTGTTTGCATTATCAGTCAATGCTTGCGTGTCCGCAATCATGATGTAAAATTTGTCATAACCACCTGCCTCTTGAAGTTGCAGACGGTTGGATATTGAACCAACATAATGCCCAATATGCAAATTGCCTGTTGGTCTATCCCCTGTTAGTATAACTTTTTTCATTTTCTTCTCTCTTTCTTGTTGTTTTTTTAGTTTATTACTGTTCTTAAAGCATTTTTTATCTTTTTAACTTCCAATTCAATTTAAACTTTTCGAAAATTGTGTAATTTTTATATTAAAATAATTTATTCTTTGAAATTTTGAAGTCTTTTGACAACTTCTTTTTCACCAAGCAAAGTCATAATTTCGTATAAGTCAGGAGAGTTTTTTCGCCCTGTGATTGCCACACGAATAAATTCGCACACCTTGGCAACGTTCCCTTCAAACTTCTCTGGATTTTTCTTATACTCTGCATTGTCTGTGGCATAACCAAGTTCGCCAGCCATTTTCTTTACATTGTCAAACCAAGCCTCTTTTGATGACAAATTGATGTATTTTTGATAATTTTTTAACACTTTTTTGCATTTTTTGCGTTCCATTTCTTCAATTTCGTATTTGGCTGGTGAACCAAACATATAGTCGAAAAGGTCAAAAAACATACTCCACTTATATATATCTTTTCTTGGTTTTGGCTTTTGACGGTCAATATTCAACACCTTTGTGACATATTCTTTTTCCTCAACCAAAAAGTTAACATTTTCCATAGAATATTTCTTTGCCCAATAAAGCAAATTTTCATAGCACTGTTCGGCAGTATAACGAGAAATCTTTTCTTTTGAAATATCGTTTAACTTCGCAAAATCAAAAATTGGTGTGTTTGCTGTAATCTTAAACGCATTAAAAGGGAACCTCATTAAATTTTCGTCTGGATTTTCTTTTCGCCAAATTTCAAAATTGGAATTGATTAAATTCATTAAGTATTCAACCACAGCATCTTTGTCATAACCCTCTTTCTCAAAGAAACGCATATCTGCCTCTGGATGCTTTCTTTTTGATATCTTTATCTTATTCCCTTTTTCATTGAATTTATAGATTAATGGTGTGTGAATATATTTCAATGGTGCAAAACCCAATGCCTCAAAAATTTCTTTATGAAGTGGACATGACGGAAGCCACTCTTCACCACGCACCACAATTGTCGTTCCCATTAAAGTGTCATCAATGGTATGTGCAAAATGATAGGTTGGCATTAAATTATCCTTTAAAAGAATGGCATCAATACAGTTTTCTTGTATTTCAAGTTCGCCTTTCGCTTCGTCAACAAACTTAATTTTTCTAGTTCCATTTCCTTGACTTTTCAGCCTAATTGCAAACTTCCTACCTTTTTTCAAATATTCCTTAATTTGTTCTTCGGTTAAATTTCTGCACGCATCTTTATCTTCGGTTATTCCAACCGCAAACTTCTTTTCTCTCTTCTCTTTCACATCCGAAAGTCCGTCAGTTTTTCGACAAAAACATGGAAATGCCTTGCCTTCTGCAACAAGTTTTTTTGCATAAGCCTTGTATATTTCTTGACGCTCACTTTGGTAATACGGCCCATATTTTCCAACAGTAACTCCACCTTTGAGTTCATATTCATCTGGCAAAATTGCATAACCTGTTAAGATATCCATAATCACAGCACTTGCACCCGCAACCTCACGTTTTTGGTCAGTGTCTTCAATACGCAAATAGAAAACCCCACCACTTCTTTTTGCGATGTTGTAGTCGATTAATGCCTGAAAGAAACCACCTAAATGCATATAACCCGTTGGGCTTGGTGCAACTCTTGTGACCTCTTCACCCTCCTCCAAATTCCTTTTTGGATACATTTTTTCAATTTCTTCTATTGTTAATTTGTTGTCTGGAAATAACAACTCTGCAAGTTCTTTGCTGTTCATAATCTCTCCATAAAAATATTTTAATGCTAAAATATAGTTTAAATTTGTTTCTTATTGTTTAGTTTTTATTTTTTGTCCTGCGTTTTTATTTACTAAATATGAATTCCATTAATTTTTTGTATTTAATTTGCTTAACACAAATTCTAATTAAAATGTTTGTATTGATTTATTAATTTTGGTATATATCTTCAACGCTATTTTTAAGAGCAAATACTATTTACTGCCTCCATAAAGTTTGGAAGTGAAATAGTAACAAATTGCTCTAATTTTTGCAAGAATACCTCTGCCAACTCGTTAACCTCTAAATAATTACTCATATTGTTGCTGTAAGTTACTGACAAGGTGTAAATATCCAAAGAGCTCAATGCATAATAATATTGTTCTGCGTCTTTAAAGAATTCTTCTGCAAGTTCAAAAAGGTCGTTCATTTGCTCTGTCGACAATAATTTATTTGTTGCCGTTTTAACAAAAATCTCTTTAAAACTTTCAAACTGAGTATCTAATTCACTCATCAAAGCGGTTATTCTTTCTTTTGTTTCTCCATCTCCGTCCAACTGTGCATTCCAATTCAATTTGTTTTCTATTTCTGTAATTCTCAACTCACTGAAAATTGGAAGAAGTTTTGCACGAATATAATCTTTAACTGTCACAGTGTCGGCAGTGGTTGGATCCGTTCTTTTTAAAAGGTCAAGAATGCTTGTTGTTTCCACCATTTCTGCCATTTTTGTGGACAATGTAACTGCGTTTGAAACCATATTTCCATACACTTTTTTAAATCTTAACAAACTTGCTTCATCGCTTGCATTCGAGTTGCCTGCAAAGTTTTCAAAATGACTAATTAAAATCGACCTTGCTTCAACAAAATCATAAATTGATTCAATATAGTCCTCCAAACTTTCGCTGACAGCCTTTAAAGCAGTTTTAGAATCTTTGCTTAAAGAATCTTGGTCTAGACTCAACACATAATCACGGTTGCTATCGGTGTAATCATTGGCAATGATTAGTGTGGCATTGTATATATTTAACAGTTCCACATAACCTTCAGTATTAGAAGAAATTTCGTTATCAACCGTTGTGCCATAAGAAGAAATATAATAGTTTGTTTCTATACCATCATAAGTGGTTGAAGTGAAAATATTGGAATATTGCTCATAAACAGCATCCAATTCATCAAACTGCTCACTTAAAGTTTGCACTGTCACACTTCCACATCCCACCAAAGTAAAGATGCCTAACAGTGCAAAACAGCATAAAACTAAACTTAAAATAACACTTTTAGTTTTCAATTTTGTTTTTGTCATTACCGCCTCCTTAACTTTTTTACGCACTAATACTACCTTCTATAAATTTGCCATAATAACTTGATTCCTCGCCATTTTCCTTGATGTCTTCAACTTTTGTTTGTAATTTATCATCATACATATATCCTAAAATTATATTTTCGTTTTCCAAAGTCAAATATGCGTTAGCAAAAGTTAGAAGATTTTTTCCAATATCTGCGGTTTGGACGCCTTCTTCGTCATTTAATTGTGTTAATTGAGTGTCAATATATTCAAAAATTATATCTGTTAAATCGTTATTTAAAACTTTTGATGTTACCGAATTTTGATAAACTTCTGCCAACCTTGTGAAAGCATCCGAAGTATAAGAAATTATATCTTCCATATATTCTTTACAAGTCACCCATGATATCGCAAGCCAAGATTGGTTATTTCCAATTGCTGGCAAGTTCTCTGCCAAATATGCCTCAAATTCATCCACAATACTTTGTGCATTTTTGAAGTCTTTTTCAATCTTCTTTCGGTTAGATTTATACGAACTGGTGTAATCAGTAAATACAATCTGCCTATTGTAAAATTCACCAATCACTTCAAACGCTTCAAAAGCATCTGAATAATTTTCAATTAATTCCAAATCATCTTGTAAATCAGTTAAACTTGTAAGACTGGCAAGGTATGAATCAATTGCCTGATTACCACTGTTATCAGCACTTAGATAACCGCTTTGCGTGTATGAATTGACAGTTTTGGCAAGTGCTTCTGTGTTTTTGCTCGTGAATAGGTTGATAAATACTATTGCTAACACAACTGCAACAACCACCAACACTATCACAATTATAAACCATAATTTTTTCATATATCACTCCTTTTATAAAGATATCTTCCATAAAACTCTACTGAATGTTATGATTTGTGAATTTATAAATCAAATTTTTATAAATCGCATTTTATTAACTTTGCAAGTTTTATCTATAAATAATTCATTTTTTTAATAAATTATTTTTAGTAACTTGTATAAGAACGTTTTATGAATCTTGTTGTTCCGCTGGTTTAGATTCTTCATATCGCACTTTTTCGTCATGATTCAAGAAAGTGGTGTATTCTCCAACCCATTTAAGTTTCACTTCACCTGTGCTTCCACTTCTGTGTTTTGCAATTAAAAGATAAACCGTTCCTTGCTCATCCTCCAATGTGGTGTCGTTATATTTCTCTGGATTGTATAAGAACAAAACAATGTCAGCATCTTGCTCAATAGACCCCGATTCTCTAAGGTCGGAAAGCACTGGTCTGTGGTCTTCACGAAGTTCTGGCGCACGTGAGAGTTGCGACAAGAGTAAAATTGGAACATTAAGTTCTTTTGCAGCAATTTTGAGTGTTCTGGTTAAATCGCTGACTTCTTGCGTTCTTGACTCTCTGCCAACCTTGCCCATTGTCATAAGTTGAAGATAGTCAATCACCACCAAATCTAGTCCGTCCGTCATCTTCAATTTTTGGCATTTTGAAAGAATATCAAAAGGTGTTACAAGCGAAGAAGAATCGATGTATATGGCACTTTCAGCAAGTTTTTTCTCTGCTGTCCATATACGTTTCCACTCGTCAGAATCCATCGTCCCCCTCAAAACATGAGATAGGTTAACTTTTGCAAGCGAAGCAAGTGACCTTTGCATAAGTTCTTCTCTGGACATTTCAAGCGAAAAAATTGCCACTTTTTTTGCATCGTTAACCGCCATGTTAACCGCCAAATTCATGGCGAATGAAGATTTTCCAACACCCGGACGAGCTGCAAGCAAAATTAATGCACCTTTTTGAAGTCCGCTTGTTATGGCATCAAATTCTTTATAACCCGTTGCAAGCCCCCTCATTTTGCCTTTATTTTCTGCAAGTTCAGAGATTTGTTTCAAAACATTTGTTAATGTTCCTCCCGGCTTGCCCACAAGTTCCAAATCAGATTCTGTGTCCTTTTGCGATAGATCAAAAATCTTCTTTTCCGCATACCTCATTGCCTTGTCAGCATCTTGAATATCAAATGCGTTTTTGATTATGTCTTGACTTTCCAAAATTAAATGGCGAAGCACCGCATTATCCTTAACAATTTTAAGGTAGTGTTGAAAATTTGCCGCAGAAGGCACAACGTTTGTGAGATATGTGATATATTCAATTCCTCCAACACTTTCCAATTTTTTTTCAACTTCCAATTGACGAATTAGAGTAACGAAATCCACAGGTATGCTTTTCTTGTAAATCTTCTGCATACTGTCATAAATATTCTTGTGAGATTCAGAATAGAAATCACTCACATTCACTTTTGAGAGAACTTCAAGTTGAGTTTCGTTATCCAACAAAATACAACCCAAAAGCGACTGTTCTGCCTCTAAACTGTTTGGTAATATTTTATACTCAGCCATTCAAACCTCCATAGTGTTCATTCAGAAAATGGGTCTTTTTTGTTTTTTAACCTTTCTTCTTTACGTTTATCCAATTTTTCACATATAAAGACGAACAAGAAAAACAATAAAAAGAGAAGTACGACCAAAACCAATATATTGAGCCATTGTGGTACATTTAACATCCATAAGACTGTACAAATAACCAGAATTGGCAGAAATACAATCAACAAAAATAAACCAATACGTTTAATTCTTTTAACCAAAATTTGTTTCTCAGTACTTTTCATAATAAGAGTATATCACACCGCCACCTTTTTTTCAAGTATTTTTGACTTAAAGCGACCCATTTATTGTTTTTACCAACACTTTTTATAGCATTACACCATAAAACAAATTTTTCTCACTATTTTTTCTCGTCACCATTTCTTTCCAATATGTTTAAATTTCTTTCATCTCTTTTTATTAAATTAAACTTTTGTTTCAAAATACAATTTTGCACGATTTATTTAAACAATCACTATTTCATTGAACAATCACTATTTCATTGAACAATCACTTTTCTTTGAACAATCACTATTTCATTAAACAATCACTATTTCATTGAACTAAACTATCACCATTAAGAATAAATAAAAAAAAGATGGCATAGCCACCTTAAATTTCACCACGAAGCATCTTTCCACGTTCTCTTAAACGCATATTGTGGTCGAGAATAATTTTTCTTATGCGGATTGATTTTGGTGTAACTTCCAAATATTCGTCATCTCCCAAAAATTCGATACAATCTTCCAAACTCATCTGTCTTGGAGGAGTTAAACGAAGAGCATCGTCACTTCCAGAGGCACGCATATTTGAAAGGTGTTTTGCCTTGCACACATTAACCACAATATCTCCACCTTTTGGATTGGCTCCAACAACCATTCCACCATACACATCCACACTTGGCCCAATGAAAAGTTCACCTCTCTCTTGTGCGTTATATAATCCATACACAATTGCCTTGCCTGTTTCGTGTGCAATAAGTGCACCAAACTCTCGGCGGTTGATTTCGCCTTTGTATGGTTGATAGTCAAAAAAGATTGAGTTGATTATACCTTCCCCTCGTGTGTCTGTCAAGAATTCTGACTTAAACCCAAAAAGTCCACGTGAAGGGATAAGAAATTCCATTTTCATGCGGTTGCCGTGTGGTGTCATACCTTGCAATTCGCCTTTACGCACACCCATTTTGTTCATAACAGCACCCACACAGTCCTCTGGTACATCAAGGAAAAGTTGGTCGATAGGTTCGCACTTCACACCGTCAATCTCTTTAATTAAAACTTTTGGTTGACTCACTTGAAATTCGTAACCATCTCTTCTCATGTTTTCAATCAAAATGGAGAGGTGCATTTCACCACGACCACGCACCTTAAATTTTTCTGCTGTATCGCCGTCTTCCACACGGAGTGATAAATCTCTTACCGCCTCTTTATATAACCTATCACGCAAGTGCCTTGAAGTTACAAATTTACCCTCTTTTCCAGCAAAAGGACTGTCATTCACCATAAAGGTCATCTCAACACTTGGCTCTGCAATCTTAACAAATTCAATTGGCTCAACCTTTGACTCGTCACAGATGGTGTCACCTATTGTCACATTATCCAAACCTGCAACACAAACAATTTCACCAACCGAAGCAGTTTCCACCTGCACACGTTTCAAACCTTCATACACATATAGACTAACAATTTTTGAACGAACTTTTTTGCCCTCTTCGTGATAGTTGCAAACTATAACATTTTGCCCCACCTTAATTTTGCCTTGTTCTATCTTTCCAACAGCCAACTTGCCAACATAATCATTGTGCTCTGCGGATGAAACAAGCATTTTTAATGAAGCGTTCTCATCTCCTATTGGCGCTGGTATATGTTTTATGATTGTTTCAAAAAGTGGTTTTAAATCTGTGCCTTGAACATTTGCGTCTGTGGAGGAAATTCCTTGTCTTGCCGACGCAAACACAAACGGAGAGTTTAATTGTTCTTCATCTGCATCAAGCTCTAAAAACAATTCCAAAACTTCATCCACAACCTCTTTAACTCTGGCATCTGGTCTGTCAATTTTGTTGATAACAACCACCACTTTAAGTTTGAGTGCCAATGCCTTTTCTAGCACAAAGCGTGTTTGAGGCATAGGTCCTTCATAGGCATCCACCACCAAAAGCACGCCGTCAACCATTTTCAAAACTCTTTCCACTTCTCCACCAAAGTCGGCGTGACCCGGTGTGTCCACAACGTTAATTTTCACTCCGTCAAAAAAACAAGAGGTATTTTTTGAAAGAATGGTAATTCCTCTTTCTTTTTCAAGTGCGTTATTGTCCATAACCCTGTCTTCAACCACTTGATTATCTCTAAAAACATTTCCTTGCTTTAACATCTCGTTCACAAGTGATGTCTTTCCATGGTCTACGTGTGCGATGATTGCCACATTTCTTATGTTCTTATTTTCCATTTTTTTGCCCTCACAGTATATTTCTAAAACTTGATTATTATATCACACCTGCACAAAAAATACAACAACAAACCTCCACTTTTGGCATATTTTTAATATTTTTTTGAAAAATTACTAGTTATTTTTTAAATTTTTTTTACTTTTTAAATTTTTTGTATTTTTACATAGTCCTTTTCTTTCCATTTTACTTTTGAATTAATCCTTTAATTTAATTTTTTGGTATGTTTTTTTTGTTATTTGTTTGTTATTTGTTTGTAGTTTTTTTTGTTATTTGTATGTTCTTTGTGTATTCTTTTTTTTGTTCTTGTTTTTATTCTTTTAATCTTACTTAATTTTTTTATTTAAGTTCATTTGTTGTTTAATTTTTCTTTCGTCGCCTTAAAATTAAATAAGCAATAATCATCCCCAAAATTACAGTCACAACCGCAGTGATATACCAAATCGGCGTGTTTGGATAAATCGTCCAAAAGGTTATTGTGGCATCTTGTTGAATGTCATCAACAGTTTTAATGAAAACATTATGGTGAAAATTATCATCATCATACATAAGGTCAGACTTGAGTTCGTTGTAGGTTGTGGCAAAATCGTATATGAAAAGCGAAGAGTCAAAAATTTCTAAAATTTCTTCCAAATTTTCTATGTTATTCGCTGTACACCATGAGGTTGTTGCCATAACACATATAGACATCAAATTCTCCGCCGAATCCACAGAAGAAACAGGGAAGTTGGTTTGAAGTTTCACCTTCTTAAAGAAAAATCCACTTTGTTTCGTGCTTGATGACGAAGAATCTGCAGAATCTTCCACACCAAAAAAAGTTTTTTGCGACTCTAAATCGTCAAAAATTATAGAAAATCCTAAGCCGTCCACATCAGTATAGTAAACACAACCTGTCACCTGCACACCATCGGTTGCCTTCTGTCTATTCTGCTGAGCAAGTGCATTAACATACACAGAAAGATAAAAGCGGTAAGTTTTGATTTCACTTTCATCAAACCCTTTTTCCTCTAAAATAGCAGAATTGACAGGAAAAATGTAGGTGAGAGCAATTTTACCTGAAGAGTCTGTTTGCCTAATTATTCTAAAAGCATTTGGTTCGTATAAATTTGAAATCTCGCTTTCATTTGAACACCCACCGAGTGAAAAAAGACAAACCAACAACAAAAAAAGAGCATAAACCGATTTTTTCATAATCTATTTATACTCTTTTTAAAATTTGAATATTCAATTTTTATGGTGCGTCTAAAATATGTTAGCAAAACTTTCATGTAAAATCTTATTTAAATTACACTCTTTAAAAACGCCTCATTTAAACTGTCTTAATTCAAACCGTCTTAATTCAAATCAACACAACCATATTATTCAGCATAATCAAGCTGTTGTTGCTGTGATTTCACCAGTGGTTATATTATTTACATAGGTTGTTATTATGGTACCGTTGTTGGTGTTTCCTGTTACCGTTCCTTTTCCATAACAAACAATACCTGCAATATAACCAGTTATACTATTACTGCTCGAACCTGCCTCCACACTTAAATTATAATTATTTGTGCAGTTTCTTATTGAGCCAGAATAGGCACTGGTTATTGCAATACCAGCCACTTGAATTGCGTCTTGTCCTGCTTGGCACACAACCGAAATTGATTGTCCGCTTATGCCAGAGGTACAACTTGATATTGAGCCATAGTTAGTGTAAGCGATTCCGCTGACAAAAATCAACTGTGCCGTGCCACCATCACTGACACCTATACTACATTCTGCCGAACAATTTATTATTTGAGCACCAGTGTTATTGATTGAAGCAATGCCTGAATAAACCATTGTTGCTCTGGTTCCCGTACTTAGAATTCCAACAAACATAGCACTGAAACTTGTTAAGGAAACATTTTCTATAACACCATTGTTTGAAATTACTAAGCCGGCAAAAAGAGAATTGAAGTAAACGTAAATCGATGACTCACTACTTCCAAAGTTTGCTCCAATACTCAAATCGGAAACAGTCGCAGAAGCAGTGAATGTGTCAAAAATTGCACTTCCTCTGCTGAAAGTTAAAGCATTACTGCTTGATGTTGCTGGAACTTTATTGTCGGTGGCATCAATTGTTACAGTATTTGTGAGCTCACTAACACCAGTTGAAGTGAACTCTATGCTGTGATTATTGCCATACAACACACCGCTAAATTCTCCTGATAACAAAATTCCAGAAAATTCAAAACTTAAGTCTGTGCTTAAAGAGAAGTAAAATTGACTATCTTCCGTCACTGTATTGCCGTTGATGTTAACATAAGTTGTTAAAACATCATCTTTTGTCATGCGGTATTGTATATTTTCAAACTCTTCTTCTGAAGTGATTGTGTATGGATTTGTTGACGTTCCATCTCCACTACTGAACAAATTAAAGGTTTGAGTTTCACTCTCCAAAGAAGCCGAAAGCAAGTTGTTGTCATTAATCTTAATTCTAACAGTAATTGAAACAGAACCTGTCACCGTTGGAGTGAAATATTTTTCTGAGGTGGTGTAGGTTCTTATCTCTCCACCATAGTTTGCTTCCACAATGAAAACTGGGCTTACAATGTTTGCGGTGTCTATTTGATAGGTTATTCCGTCAATACTGATTTTTGAAACACTTTCTCCCCACTCAATCACCTCAAAAATACTGCTGATATCAAGAGTGACTGTTTCACCATATTCTCCACTCTCTTCAATCATCCGTGCGGATGTTGCTTGACTCAAAGAATAATAATTATATTCCCAAGTGAACTGTTGATTTTCTTCATCCCAAACAATTTCACTTTCGTCATCCCAGTCAGAGCGATACAAAACAAAGGTTTGACTTTCATCGCTGTAAATTGCTCCCTCGCTCTTCACTTTGAAGGATATTTGAACACTGTCATCATTTCCAATCACAATATAGCCCACGTAGTCATCTCCATAGTCCACACTTGTTGGCTCTTCATTGAAAATATACAGTTTGTTCTTGCTTTGTGTGAATGTAACCTCTTGCTCGCCTGCACTTGTGATGATTGTGCACACAACTTCATAGTTTGCATTATTTATGTTAATCACCAAAGACTCTGTTTGACTGTCCGTTTCAATTGTGAAATCGTTGTCGGTTATTGTTGCAAGTTTTGTGATTTCCAAACTTCTTGCGAAAGATTTAATCACTCGGCTTGCGGTGCTGTTCTCACCTTGCGTCACATACACGTTAACTTTATACGTGCCAGATTTCATCTGTCCGTCATAAGGTGTGAAGGTTATTGCAAAGGTGTTGGTGCTTTCATCTTGAATAGCAACACTCAAACCACCCTGAATTTCGTTGCCTTCGTCATCGGTTACAATGAAACTGTAGTAATTCCAGAATGTTGAAGTATTAATGTAGGAAACAACAGTATATGTCCAAGTGAGTGAACCGTCAACCACCTGCAAACTGTCGTCATCAATTGGGTCGAGCCTGCTTATTCCGTCATAGGTTGTGCCGTTACTCATCAAAACATATCTTTCTGAATTTGCGTATTGCACTTGACCATAAGCAAATCCACCCTCAATAAGCGAAACCCTGTCTGTGCCACTATATGTGTTTGCAACGTAAAGAGCCATAGCCTGAATGGTAACTTTAATATATGTTGCAATACTGTCCACATAATCATCTTCTGCAATATTGGCAAAGTCGAAGTAGGTTTGTGCTGTGTACTCAATAATGCTGTCACCAACCTGAGTTTGTGTTGTTGCACCATTTGAAGTTGAGTAAGATTCTATGTAACGCACAATTGTTAGTTTATAAACCACTTGTACATCTTCTTCTATTGTAAGAGTTGTGTTGTTTTCGGTTCTGGTGTTAACCGCATCCCACACTAAAACACTGTCTTCCACTCTAATATTTTCAACAACATCCATCATTCCTGCATTTATGGTGGCTGTTGAACTGGTTAATGCAATATTGCTGTTTGAGTTACCTTCATTAACAATTTCGCCAGTGGATGTGTCCACACATTTGATGTATTCTAAGTAATAATATGCTTCATCTGTGTCTTGAACGGTTGTGAGTTCTGCTGTGCTTCCAAGTTGCGTCACCTCAAATTCAGTTGCAAGTTCTTCCGCACTCTTAAAGATGTAGTACTCATCATCGGATGCCGTCAATCCTGTTGTTCCAACCTCATATAGTATGGTTGAATTTGTGTCAATCAGTGTGACTGAAACATCATCTGCTTGGTTATGAGTAACTTTAAAGTTGTATTTTCCATTGTCATTATATATGTCATCAAGATTATTATTGCTTTGAATTTGCAAATATCCTGTAACATTGCTCAAACTTGGAGTTGACAGTTTGGTTACATTTTGTGCCGTATAGATTGAACTGTCCACATAGATGGTGTTTTGTCTTATCTGTCCTTTAATAACAAACTGAATGTTGTATGTTCCAGAACTCAATTCGCTTGAATCAAATGTTCCTGTTTCGCCGTCATCATCGCTTGCATAAACATACACTTCAGTTTGGTTATTGTTGTTTGTTAGACTGTAAATTACTGATGTTGGCATTGATTGTTGAGTTGTCCAAGTGAATACACCTTCCACCACCGAGAAATTTCCAAAGCTAAGGAATGTTATGCTGTAAACTTCCGATTTGCTTGAAAACGAATACTCATTACCCACTGCGTAAACTTGTAGGCTTTGAGCACCAAGATCGTCCAGCCCATCGCCATACCTTCCAAGTAAAGAATTTCCGCTGTTATAGTTGATATAGAACATTATGTAGGAACCAGTGCCAGAAACAATATTGCCGTTTGCATCGCACTCATAAACAGAAACTGCCGTTCCTCCCTCATCGCCAAGCTTGATTAAACTGCCAGTACTTAAAGAAATTGAATATGCGTCATCTCCAAGCTTTAACACATAATTTTGAGCGATTTCATACTCTGTTGAAGAAGTTTGAATTGTACTCTTTTGTATGATAAGTTTGAACACGTTTATTGCTTTTGAAGACGAATCTTCTGTGATTGTGAAACTTATATTTGGTTGTCCGTTAACATAAATTTCATTTTCACCCTCAGAGTTTTTGTATTCATACCAACCAGAGTTGAAGGTGTTGCTACCCTCTGTTAAACAATATTCTAACCTATATGTTCCCTGTTGCAAGTTTTCAAAGATATCGTCAAACAGAACGTTTTTGTTTGCAACTCCATAACTTCCCTCATCAAGCAAGTTGATAAGACTTCCAATAAGTGTTTGAGAAGTGCCGTCGGTTGTTGCAGAAAGCAATGTTTGTAATCTGGTTGAAAGAGTTGTTGAACCATAACCTTGCTCGTCTGCAAAATCGTATAAGCTTGCAAGCAATGTTGATGCACTAACCCTAAATGTTTGATAAACACCAACCGAGTTTCCCGAAGTGGCGGTAAATCTCAAATTAACATACAACGTGCCGTTAACAAGGTCAGAAAGTGTGAAAGTGAATGGCACTGTGAATGTTGTGGTTGTTAACAACGAAACCACATTGGCAGCAGAAATAGATGTTGTTGTGAGAAGTGCGAAGAAATCTTCTGTGTTTAGAGTGTCAGATTCAATTGTTGTCCAATTAATTTTAAGAGCTCCACCTTCCAAAACTAAATCAGTAGAGAACTGATTTCTATAAACTTTGATTGGATCGCCGTCAGAATCCGACTTAAACACTTGAATTGATGACAAAACGTATGCGTCTGAATTTATACATTGCACCGCAACATAATATGAAGAACCTAAACCTGCAATTTTTTCACCAGCAAAAGTTGTTGATGTGGTTTTATATTTTGTGTAATTTTCGTTTTCGATATCAGAATAGAAATACACATAATAGAATTCTGCGCTTTCATCTCCAATATCCCAACTCATGTTACCATAACTAATGTTTAAAGCGGTTGGTCCTGTCAGTCTTGTAACACTGAATTCTTTTGTCATTCCGTCTTTTATCTCACTGCTCAGCCAGTCTGAAACTGAATAGGTTGAACCATTTAAAATTGCCGTCTTTGAAAATTCGAGTGTGAATGTTCCAGAAAGATTAGAAATGTCATCCTCGTCAAACAAGTCGAGCAAGTTAATTACAAAGTAGTCTTCTTTAAATTTATCTCCAAATGAGGTTAAAGTTTCTTTATCCGCAAACTTGAAGAAAGAATATGTTGTTTCATCAATGGTTGTGGTGATTTTTACCGTAATTCCCACGGTTTCAATAGTATCTTCAACATCTGTGTTTTTGAAAATCACGTAAGTGTTCACATAGTCTTCTTCATAGTCGTTAACATACTTATATTCCTCATCGTCAGAGGTTATTGACGCAAGTTTGATAAAATCTTCATAATCAACGTCCAAATTGAAGCTGAATGAAAAGGTTCTATAGTTTGATGTAACATACGTCATTCCTTCGTTGTAGGTTGTTCTGTAAATCCAAAAATACAAGGTTACACTGTCACCTTCAACAATGTAATTTGCACTTCTAAGCCCCGAAACCACTTGCATAAGATTGATGTAATATCTGTATGATTCAAGGTCATTTGAGTCTAATCCAAGCCAGTTTAAATCAAATGCAACAACTTCACCGTTATAAAGTGAGTTCTCATTAGTGCCAGCCAAAACTTGTACATTTACGGTTTGATACAAATTAAATACAATACCCTCACTCACATCCTCTTGATATGAAATGTTAATAATGTCTGCCACCTTATAGAATGTTCTTGAAATGCTTGTGGTTGAATATACTGCCGAATCAAAAATGATATTTCCATCTTCTGTTGATTGGGTTGATCCACTGCTTGCACCAACATTGCCTAAAACTAAAATTTCAAGATTGAATGCCACATCTGCTTCGCTTGCATCTATTGCTGATGTGTCAAAATATGAGCCAAGAGTTGTCCATTCTGTGTATGTTGATCCAGAAACAAAACGGTATAAATAACTGTTTTGAGAATCGCTTTCTTTTGCGAATGTTATAAGTCCATTTTCACTTATATTAAAATCTGAAGAGGTTGTTGTGTTTGCTTTTATTGTGACATTAAAACTATACCCCTTTGAAAGTTGTTTCCCTTCTGTTATCGTTATAATTTGAATAACAATTTGGTTGTCTTGTGTGGTGTCAATACCCTCAAATTCTGAATAATCATCTCCAAACAATTCTTTCAGTGTGTATGTGATTGTGCCAGAACTTGCTTCTCTGGTAAGTTCACTTGAAGTGTAAATCAAATCTCCAAGCGTTCCGCTGTTATAATCATACACCTTGATGATGTAAATTGCACCTGTTTCCGCTTCCGCCCAAGAAAGAGAAAGTGTATAATCATCTCCTCGAACCAAGTTAACTTCTGTGACTGCTGTGGCACGATCAAGTCCAAAAGATAAATTTCCTATCAATGCCGAATTTAGATAATTTGTTGTGTTGGTGTTTGCTTGTTTAGCCTCAATTGAGAGTGTATATGTGCCGTTTGACCAATCATCTGGCACAGTGAAGGCAAAATCATCACTTGAAGAAATCTCAAAAGTTTGAGAAGTTTCTTTCACAGTCACAACATAAATTGCACTCGAATCATTCACATTTGTGATTGTAAAGCCATACTCGTTAGAAACAATTTCTTCTTGTGTGAGCGGTTCCAAAACGGTGTATATTCCACTTGTAACTGAACTTATTGATGGAAGAATATATGTTTTTGTGTTGTCGTTTGCATAGTAATTAACAAATGCCGAAAGTGTGATTGTTCCACCACTGCTGGTATATGTGTTGTTGATAAAGTCTTCCAAAGAGTATGTCAAGCCACTAACATCACCAATAGACGAAACTTCAATATATTCATAGTCCGTGATAGTGTCGCCCTCAAAGGTGTATGTGATCATTAAAATCACCCCACCCAAATATTGCTCTGCGTATTCTTCTTCAAATTGGATGACAACCTCATCGTTGGTATATCCATTTGTGGTGCTGAATGAAACCGAAGTTAGGTTGGCAGGTCTAACAAACACCACTTCTCCTCTTGCAGAAGGTATGGCATTGTTGTTGTCTGTGCCAGAATTTAAAGCATAAATACTGAAAGAAAGCTCCCCGTTTTCCAACGCATAGTTGGCATATTCACTTGCTGTGAGTGTGAATTTGTAAATGTAAACACCATTGTTTTGTCCAACATATTCCACTTCCACTTCAAGCAAAGTTCCCAAATCGCCTTCACGATAGACAACAAACTGTCCGCCTGTTCCATAATTACCGCTGAATGTAATCTCAATGTCTGGAGTTTGAGTGTATTCTGTGTTGCTGTTATTCACAAAATCCACACTTTCCACCACAGGAGCGGTAAGTTTTTTGGTGTAATAATAAGTATAAACAAAATGGTTATATTCTGACGAATCATTCAACAGTGTTGTTGCAGTTGCAAAGTAAATTGTGCCATTTGTTGAAACTGAATATGAATTCAGATGTGCTGAAACAGAAATTGTAACATCACCTTCTGCCAAGTTGTCAAGTAATGTGCGTAATTCATCGTCAGAAGTCCAATTAATGCTGGTGCTGGTGGTTGTGTAAGTTTCCACATAACCTGTGGAGTCTTTGAACATAATCACATATTCCAAAGAACTAAACGTGCCCACATTTTCTCCAAAAGTTCCCCAAGAAATAATGCTGTTATCCACCGTTAATGTTTTGTCAGTTGGAGCGATATCGCTCATATCCATAATATAGAAAGTTGTGCTGTTGCTGTCAAGATAATACACAATTTTTTCTAAAGTTTCGCCGTCTAGACTATATTCGTTTATGCTTTGTCCAATCACAGTGAAAGTGTAAGTTCCTGCACTTGGAATTTCAAAACTGTTGGTTGTGACACTAAATGATGTGTTTGTAGTTCCCGTCACCACCACTTGAACTTCTGTTACAAACGAACTTTCTGCTGTCGTTATTGTGAAAGAAATTTGACCATTGTTTAATGTGATTTGTGATATCCTTGAAAGTTGATTAACTTCCACAAGATTTGAACGTGCAGAATCAAGATAATACGGATTGGTTGCAATAACATAGTAAGTCGTGCCAGATGTTATGCTTGAAAGTGTGTAGAATGTGTTTCCCGTAACACTTCCCACCAATTGTCCTGTGGAGTAATTATAGATTTTATAGGTTGTGTATGTTGCATAAGAAGAGTTAACCTCTTCCCAAGTGAGCATATAAGAAGAACCAGAAGTTTCCAAAGTTAAACTTGTGCCTTCCATTGTTTGAACTTCAAGTGTTGTTTCTCCTGTGGTTGTGCCTGAGATTGTTGCATAAGGAGAGGATAATTCCGCATAACTCACTCCACTCACCATACGTGTTTGATATGCGTAAACACTAAATTCAATGTTAATAATCTGACTATAAATATCCGCCAACACAGAAGATTGCAAATCTTCAAGAAGTTTTTCCAAATCGATCGTCACTGTTGTTCCGCTTGTGGTAAGATATAACGATGTGTAATCCAAATCTATCTCTTCATTATCATAAACCACTGTTGTTACACTGTAACCAAATCTCACACTAATTGATGTTGAGCCGTTTGGAGTTGTGCAAGTCAGTTCAAGCACATACGCCCCTGTTGCATTTATCACAGATGTTATATTTGTATGCTCAAAGGTTAAGTTCCCGTTATAATATTGAAAACTTGTTGGATTGTCAAGACGCTGGAACTCAATCGTTGAAGTTTCACTGTCCAAATAAACCACATTGTTTGAAATTTCGTAAGTTTTGCTGATTGAATCGTATGTAGAACCATACAAAACGAATTGTAGTGAGAAGTTGTAATAATCGTATTCATCTGTTTTAGAAATACTAAACACAGCATTTTCACTGACAGTTTTGCTTACATTAACACTATCTTTTGATTCAGGGCTGTAAATACTGATTTGTCTTACACCATCTGAAAATTCGAGTGTTATTGTTTGGTTTGGCAAATAGTCATCAATTGTAAGATCATCAAAAGTCACTCCTGCCAACCTTATGATTTGCAACTCATAAGCGGAGGTTGCAAGATAGATTGTGCTGTCATCATTATTTCCAACAACACTAATTGTTACCGTTCCGCTTTCAAAGCTTGTAGGTAAGAGAAAAATGCTTTGGTCAGCCGAACTTGTTTGTGCTGTTTGCAATGTTAAAACCGAACCACCCACTGAAATTTGGTAAGATGTCACTTGATATGTGTTTGTAATTTGAAGGAAATATCCCGATGTGTCTGTATAATTATAAATATAATCTTCATTATAACCAAACTGAACATCTCCAAGTTCAAGTTGTTTTTGAATGTAGAACCTTTCTTGCAAGAAAACTTCATTTGATGTGATATATTCATTCTCATCTTCTGGGATAGCAAAAACTTTCACCACATAGTAACCTTCTGCACTTAAAGTGAGAGAATTTGTTTTCACTATGTATTCTTCTGGTGTGAGTGAATCAAGGTCAATTACTTCTTGTGCGAATTGAGTGCTGTTCACCGTATACACCAAAATTTTATATGAGGTTGCACCTTCCACTTCTCCCCAAGAGTATATCAAACTTGTTGAATTTCCACTTTCCACTGTGGTTGGTGCTTCCATAGTCTTCAAAACTTTTTGTGTGGAGGAATTGATTGTGAGAAGGTCATTATCAGTCATTGCAACAACTTTAAAATCATATTTTCCTTCACTTGAAGTGAATATATCTTCAATCTTTTTTGTGAATGTTATCTTAACACTATCTAAAATTTGATAACTGTAATAATCTTCACTTACTTCAACATATTCTGTGCCGTTGTAGTAATAAAGTTTATAAGTTGTTGCGTTTGGCACTGCATCAAAAGTGAAGGTTGAAACATCCGATTGATATGCGTGCGTAACTTCGCTTGAAAAAGCCGATAGTTTTTGCACACTAACCTCTTCACTGACATCCGAATTAATCACATAGATTGTGTCTTCGCCAGAGGTGTAAGTCGAAACGGTCGAAACTTGTTTTACCGAAATTTGATATTTGCCAGAACTGCTAATCACAATATTTACACTTGTTTGAGTTTGATTTGCTTCAATTCCGCTATCACTCTCAAATGTAGCACCAAATATTTCAAGGCTTGTGCTTACCGGCACCTGCAAACTTGAAATTGTTGCTTTAAGTATGTTACCATCCAACTCGTTGTTTCCATCGCCTGTGATTGTTGGTGTGTCAAGCTTGTAAATTTTTCCAAAGTTTAATGTGTCGCTGTGATAATAAAAAGTTTTAGAATCACTACCATCGTTGTTTGCCACAACTGAAATTGAATACACTCCCGCTTCAAGCCCTTCAAAAGAAGTTGTGCTTTTATCGGTTAAAGAATAGGTGTAAGATTGTGCGTCCTGAACATCTGTCTGCGTTGCCGTGATTACATATTCTTTCACACCGTCAGCCCAAGTGACCTCAATTTCACCGTCAACATATAAAACTTGCGGTGTTTCAAGTTTTATGATTTCAACACTTTCGCTTTGCATAGGAAATTTATCGTTTTGCAAATCATACACAATCACCGAAACAGTATGCGAGCCAGCATCAGAAGCATCAAGATATGAAGATAAATCTCTTGAAGTTGTTTCTTGCTCATCCAATAAAACACCGTCAAACACAACTTGATAACTTGCGCCTGAAACCGCACTCCATGTCAAAACCTCGCCGTCCCAAGAGAAGTCAGCTTTTGTAAGTTGTTGCATAAAGCCAACATAAATCACTATGTCGTCAGTTGGCTTACTGTCATCAAAATAGTCCACTCCAAGTGCCGTAATGGAAAGCATATAAGCACCTTCATCAAGTTGTAAACTTGTGGTATTCAAAACCTGTTCAAATTCAACACCGTCTTCTGCAAGTTGACCATTCTCGTCAACCGAATAATATTCTCCAACAACATAGTATGAGTTGGCATACGTTATCTCAGTTGAGTTTAGATATATTCCACTAACCACATCCCAAGATAGAACCCCGCTTTCAGAAACAGTGATGTTGGTTGGTGTGCTAAATCTCTGTTTAACAACAACTTTCATTGAGGCAAGGTTGTTGTTGTCGTATGTAACATAAACATAACTTATCCCAACCGAGTTGGCAGATAAAATCGACCCCTCCACATTCAAGATTGAAGAGTCTGAAACAAGGTAGTTCACATCGTCAAGATCCACACCTTGCACCGAAACATAATTTTCTAAGTTGATTGTTTCATCAAGAGAAATAGCAACTTCCTCCACCAAGAAACTTGCTTCAATTTTTTTTAACGAACATGATGCCAGCACGGTTGATAAAACAATCGTAAAAACTGACATTAAAATAATGTTAATCTTTTTCATTTGGAAACCTCTTTTAATTATTTTAATTATGGAAGTTTTAGTCACAATATTTATGTAATACTCAACAATATTTTAACACTATCTAACTGAATTTATCAAATAAATTCGCAAAATAATATAAATAAAATACAAATAATAAAAATATAGAGCAAATTACATCAATTGAAAAAATTAAACAAATCAAAAATAAACAACATAAAAAAAACACTTGAAAAATTTAAAACAATAAAACGTAATAAAAAACATTAAAAAATAATAAAATAAAACATTAAATAAAAAAACATTTAAAAACATTAAAAAATTAATAAGAAAATAATAAAAAACATTAATGAAAACAAAAAACAATGGATTGTAAATAAAAAAACACCCTTTAAATACAATAAGAAAAAACATTTCAATAATTAAGCATCAACTTTTTACTGATTTTTTAATAAAACCATGCTAAAATCACATAAAAATTAAAAAACAAGGTAAAAAATTAAAATATAAACATTTTTTGTGTTTTTTTTGGTATTTTTTTGTTAATTTTCATTTTTTATCATTATGATGTTAAATTATTTTTAAAATATTTTTCTCTTAAAATTCTTAGAGATTTTTTCTTATTCTCCAAAATTGTTTTAAGCCTACCCTTAATTTGTAGATTATCTATTTTCAAAATCATGCTTCTAACTTCAATGATATTCACCTCTAAAAGTTCAATATTTAGAAGAAAAATTTTGTTAAAATTCTTGATATAATCAACATTATATCCCGACAAAAATTTACGTGCAGAAGAATAAAATTTATTATCTCCTCCCATTTTTATAATTATTTCGCTCAAAATTTGGCAATTTTCAAGTTCATATTCATACAACTGTTTAAAACAATCTGCAAACTCGCTTTGGAAAACAATACTTTGATTGTATTGATAAAAGAATTGCATAAAAGCAATAAAACAACCCTTTGACCCAGCATAAAAATTTTGGATTAACCCCTCGTGATAGGAATTAATCTCAAAAATTTCTTGTTTCATATCTTTTGATATGCAATAACACAAACTTATGCCACTACCATAAAAACAATCTCTTCATTTTTTGTGCTTAACGTCATCTCTTTTGGTTCTTGATATAATCTCTTAATTGAACATTACTTGATTTACACTTAATTCAATATATCTTAATTCAATATTATAATATTTATTTAGTTTCACATCCTTATATTCACCATCCTTACACCTTACGAATGGTTCTAAAAAACTCTTGATTTACAATTTTCACAATCACAAATTTTAATTATTTCCCCAACTCTATCTTCAGTATTTTTTTACTACTTACATAACAATAATTTTTAACAAATACACAAAAAACATACTCAATAATTTTTCACAGCAATAATTTTTTCATCTTTACAAACTCTTTTAATCTTCACAACAATGTTTCATCAATCCAATTAGGCAACTTTTTAAAAGTTTGAAAATTCAACTCTTCAACATCTAAAAAGTCGAATTTTAGTAAAAAACAAGCAAGTTTTTGCCTTTTTTGTTGAAATTTTTTGTTAATTTCATTCTTTCCATATTTTCCATCACCAATAATAGGATAACCCAAAAACGCCAAGTGTGCTCTTATTTGGTGTGTTTTTCCTGTTAAAAGGTCAACCTCCACAAGACTACTTTCACTTCCCGCCTTCACGGTTTTTATCTTGGTCGAGATTGGCACACCTCCGCTTTTTGAATCTTGGCTTATCTTCACAAAAGAGTTCTCCGAATCTTTAACTAAAAAAGCATTGTAAGTTTTGTCTGTTTGAAAACTTCCAACAACCTCAGCAATGTAATGTTTATGAACCTTACCTGTTTTAAACGCACTTTTTAATTTGTTTGCCGTCCTTTCGTCTTTTGCGAACACCATAAGCCCTTCAGTGTTCCTGTCCAAACGATGAACTGCAATAGCTTTAAGAACTCCCTCCAAACCATACTTTCCTGTTGTTTCAATTCCTGCGTGCTTATAAATAATCATGGAGCAAACCCCATCAAAAATTAGGTCGTATTTCTTTTTTAACATTCCATCCGACCAGTAAAAAACAACCTCATCTCCAACACAAAGATTTGTGTCCGCCTTTTGAACAACCCCATTCACTCTCACATCTTTATTTCTCATTATTTTGCAAACATCCGCAAATGAGAAACCAAAGTCTTGTAAAAAGGCAACCAATTTTTTTGAATTCACGACTATTACCACATTTTTGTTCATATACATATTTTACATTGAACAATTATTTTTTCCAAACAAAAAACAATAAAAGAAATAAAGAGGAGTAAATTATGGAGAGCATTTGCATAGAAGACAGAAGAAAACTGACACTTATTGGTGCAACAAGAGTTGTATCCTCCACCAACAATCAAGCAGTGGTGGAAATTGGAGAAATAACTGTTGTAATCACAGGAAACAACCTTGAAGTTGTGAAACTCGACCTTGAAAACAAACAGGTAAATTTTTCTGGAAATATCAGTGCAGTTAAATACTTACAAAAAGCCGAGAAAAAATCACTGTTGAAAAGGTTATTTAAATAATGTTGTATGAATCTCTATCTCAACCCACAATATTTTTACTGATATCGTTGGCAGGATTTGCAAGCGGTTTTATTTTTGATTTTAAAACACTTTTGCTAAATTGTTTCAAAGAGAACAAATATTTAAATCAAATCTCAGCATTTTTTGCGTGTTTTTTAACACTTTCAATCTTTTTTATTGTGAACCTAAAAATAAATTACGGACAATTTAGGTTGTTTATTGTTATTTCTTTTTTAATTTCTTTCTACACTCAAAGATTTATTATGAACAATTTTGTTGCAAACACTTTGCAAAAGTGTTACAATAAGTTGAAGGAAAAATATTATGGAAGAAAAAACGCAAGAAGAAATAGAAAAAACACCAAAGAAAAAATTTAATATATACACAACAACTTGCATAATCGTGTTGGCTGTTTTGGTGATTGTGATTATTATTCAAATTATTATTATGTGCAATCTAAACTCAAAGATTGACGACCTAAACTACAAAAATTCGCAACTACCAGAAATCTCTGATGAAATTGATGAGAATGAAGAAACAAACAACAACCTATATGAGTTCACCATTAACAATCAAACATTTTTTAAAAAATAATCTTTGACGAAATTCAATTATAAAAATATATTTAACTAAATTAAGTAAAAAAAATATAAAAAAAATATAAAAACAGTTAAAAATGTTAAAAAATATAAAAAAAATATAGAAAAAATATAGAAAAATAAATAAAAAATAATTTTTAATTAATTATTGTTAAAAAAATAAAATAATTTTTAAATATTACAAAATAAAACAATTCGAAAACTTGAACGAATTGTTTTTTTTCTAAAAATCTAATAAAATATGTTAAAAACATAATTAATTTAGTGAAATCCAACAAAAAAAGTACAAAAATATAAATAACGTATAAAAAACATTTAAAATAATTGCTAATATATAAAAATAATTTAAATTAAAAAAAATAATAAAAAAAATATTAAGAATGATAAACAAAAAAAATATATTTTTTATTGAAAAATAAAAAATTATTAATAAAATAAATTAATTATTACAGAAATAAAATTTTCATATAAATAATTAGAAATTGTGCCACTCGTAACAAAATTTAATAAACTTTCATTTACAAGCAAGTTAGCCAAACTTATAAAAACAAAATAAACAACTCCAAACAGCAACAACCCCTTAATCAATCCAACAACTCCACCCAAACATCTATTACCAAACGACAAACCACATTTTTTTACCAATTTATTTAGCAAGGCACGAAGAATTTTAACTGCCAAAAACAACAACAAAAACAGCATAGCAAAGGTAATAACTTTTATAAGTATGGAAGTTGTGGAATATCCAAGAATTTCTCCCGCCGACAAATTACCATCAAAAGTTATATTTTCAAGAATACTACCAAAAAACAAACTAAAAATCACACCATATTTAGACTCAGAAATAACTTCTTCTAAAGCAGAAGAATCTGAAAAACTACCTTCAAACATCTCATCCAACAAATTGCTAACAAAAGTTTCAAGTTGTGTTCCAAACAATTCCTCGCTTATTGGCACAAACATATCACACAATTTCCAAGCTAAAAAAACAACAAAGAAAACTCCAAGGAGTGAAAATAACATAGATACAAACCCCTTGAATATACCTCTCAACACACAAAAAAGACATAAAGCCAAAAGGATATAATCCATGCCACAATTTTTGCCATTTAAAAAAGTTTAATAACATTATATTTTAAAAACTTAAATAAAACACAAAAAAAACAAAATTAAAGGCAAAAACATAAAAAATAAATGAACCATAATAATAATAAGATTTTCAAACCACTTACCCCGCGTTTTTTGTTATACTATATATTTATCAAAATATCGTCAACTATTTTTTACTTTAAACCAATAATACTTAAAGAGAAGAACGCAAATAAAAAACAAACTAGATTATTAAAAAAATATCTATCAAAAAAAACACCACCACTTAATTTCAACTTCTGCATCTTTTAACTCTCAAAATATGTTCTATTATTTTTTGAAAATTTTACAAGTTCACCATTTAAATCCTTACTCTTTAAATAAAAGAAGAACTTGAAAGTTATTTTAGTAACTTTTCAAGCTCTTTACATTTTGTTTTATTCATTTGTGGAACATCCTTAAGCTTATAATCAATACCAAGTTCGTTATATTTCTTTATTGCCATGTTGTGATATGGCAACAATTCTATTTTCTCAATGTTTTTTAAACCCTCAGCAAACGATTTCAGTTTTAAAACACTTTCTTTTGTGTCGTTATAACCTGGCACAATCACCTGACGCAACCACATCTTTTTGTCTTTATCTTGGCATTTTTGTAAAAACTTCTTGAACATACCAATCTTCTGTCCGACAAGAGTTTCATATTTTTTTGCATCCAATTCTTTTACATCCAAGATTACAAGGTCGGTGTTATCTAAAAGTTCATCACTTGCAACCCCAAAACCAGAGGTGTCGAGTGTGGTGTGAATATCATTCTCTTTGCAAAGTTTGAAAACCTCTGCCACAAACCTCTCTTGCATAAGAGGTTCGCCACCCGAAATTGTCATACCTCCGCCGTTTTTGAAATACACCTTATACTTTTTAATCTTATCCACAAGTTCTTGTGGAGTCATTTGTATTTTTTTTGTTTTCTCATCCCACATTTCTGGATTATGACAATAGGCACATCTAAGCGGACATCCTTGCAAAAAGACAACAAAACGTACACCCGGTCCATCCACCAAACCCATACTTTCAAAACTTGCAATGTTGCCTTTAATCATTTCTTTTACTCCAAATCCATTTTGGTGTTTCTACAACCATTTTTCTTTCTTATTTATATAGCAATTATTCTTTTTGTATTAATTAAATCATAACTTAAATTGAATTGCATTTCATATAAATTATGTTTTGATTGAATTATACCTCTACTTAATTGATTTTATCTTGCATCATGGAAGGTTCTTGCAATAACTTCTTGTTGGTGTGCTTTTGATAATTTATTAAAGTTCACAGCATATCCAGAAACACGAATTGTTAAGTTTGGATATTTCCAAGGATTGTTCATTGCGTCAATCAAGAGTTCTCTGTTCAAAACATTTACATTCAAGTGTTGTGCTTTTTGTATAAAATAGCCGTCCAAAATGTTAACTAAGTTGTTTATTCTGCTCTTTTCATCATGTCCAAGTGCATCTGGAACAATCGAGAACGTGTTGGAAATACCGTCTTGACAGCAATCGCAATAAGGTATTTTTGCCACAGAGTTCAAAGATGCCAACGCACCACTGCAATCACGGTTATGCATTGGGTTTGCTCCTGGAGCAAATGGTTCTCCCGCCTTACGTCCATCTGGTGTTGCACCAGTCTTCTTTCCATACATAACATTGGATGTTATGGTTAAAAGTGAAAGTGTGTGCTTTGCATTTCTATATAATTTTTGTTTCTTTAAGCATCCAAAGAAGAATTCAACAACATCAATACCAATTTTGTCTACGTTGTCATCATCATTGCCGTATTTTGGGAAGTCACCTTCAACATCAAAGTCCACGATAAGCCCTTCTTCATTTCTGATTGGTTTAACTTTTGCAAATTTAATTGCTGAAAGGCTATCCACCACAACAGAATAGCCTGCAGCACCAAAAGCCATAAGACGCTCAACATGAGTGTCATGCAATGCCATTTGTCCACGCTCGTAAGCATACTTATCATGCATATAATGAATTATGTTCATGGCATCAACATAGGTTTTTGCCACTTTTTCTAATGTTTTTTGATAATTTTTCCACACTTTATCAAAAGAGAGCACTTTATCATTATTCTTTGAAAGCCCTTCAACCACAAGTTTGCCACTCTTCTCATCGTATCCGCCATTTAACGAATAGAGAAGTGCCTTTGCCAAATTGCATCTTGCACCAAAGAACTGCATTTGCTTACCAACTTTCATTGCTGATACGCAACAAGCAATAGCATAGTCATTGCCATAGATTTCTCTCATAACATTATCGCCCTCATATTGAATGGCATCAGTCAAGATTGAAATCTTAGCACAGAACTTTTTAAAGTTGGCTGGCAATTTTTCCGACCAAAGTATTGTCAAATTTGGTTCTGGTGATGGTTTAAGATTGATAAGTGAATGCAAATATCTGAAAGAATTTTTTGTAACTAAACTCTTCTTGTCATCAGCCATTCCAGCAACACTTTCGGTCACCCAAGTTGGATCGCCAGCATAAATTTCGTCATAATCTGGTGTTCTTAAATGTCTTACAAGTCTTAATTTAATGATAAATTGGTCAACAAGTTCTTGTGCGCCTTCCTCTGTTAATGTACCGTTTTTCATATCTCTTTCAATATAGATATCAAGGAATGTGGAAGTGCGTCCTAAACTCATTGCTGCACCATTGTTCTCTTTAACACTGGCAAGATAAGCAAAATATAACCATTGGAATGCCTCTTTAGCAGTTGTTGCAGGCTTGGAAATATCGAAACCATATCCTTGTGCCATCTTTTTGAGTTCTTCAAGTGCTTTAATTTGTTCTGCAACCTCTTCTCTTAGACGAATGTTTTCTTCCGAAGAAACATCAATACCTAACTTATCTTTCTGTTTTTGTTCAATAAGATAATCCACACCATAGAGTGCCACCCTACGATAATCACCAATAATTCTTCCACGTCCATAAGCATCTGGAAGACCTGTGATAAGTCCTGCTGACCTTGCTTTTCTTATCTCAGGAGTGTAGGCATCAAAAACTCCATCATTGTGAGTTTTTCTAAATTCCTTAAAGTGTTTATCAATGGTTGGATCTAGTTTGCGGTTGTATACTTCCAGTGCCTTATTTGCCATACGAGTTCCACCATAAAGGTTAACAATTCTTTTGAGAGGTGCGTCTGTTTGAAGACCAACAACAACTTCATTCTTCTTATCGATATAACCAGGTTTAAAAGAGTTGATTCCTGAGATTGCTTTTGTTTCAACATCCAAAAGCCCCAATTTACTCTCTTTAAGCACAAGAGCGTCCACTTTATTTAAGATTTTCTTTGTTTTTGGCGAAATTCCTACCAAAAATGAATCATCTCCACGGTATTCTTTATAGTTGTTTAAAATGAAATCTGAAACATTGATTTCTTCTCTCCATTTATCCCCTTTAAAGTCTTTCCATGCTAAATTCTCTGTTTCTTCAACTTTTACAATTTTTTTTGCGTTCTTCGACTTTTCCGTGTTTTCTGTTTTTTTATTCATAATTTTACTCCTTTTTCATTTTACGATATATTGACAAAACTTTAATAAAAAAATCAATATATGGTGCTTTGTTTAATACTGACATCATATATTGTATTAAAATTGTTTAAAATTGTCAAATAAAACAATATTTAATTTTAAAAGTTTTTTTTGAGCCTTAAATCAACGTATATTCAAGCTTTTAGGTATGTTTTAATAATTAAATTTTTATTTCTAATATTTTTTTATCACTTTATTTATATTTTGTTTCGTAAGTGATTTTATGTTCTGTAAATAGTTCTTCGTTTTGTCTTTATTTTTCGTCTTAATATCTTATTTTCAATTTACCTACAATTATTTTGGCAGATTGCTTTGTTGGTTATAGTTAAAGACTTCTTGTTCTTCGTTTAGTAAAATATCTTCTTGTGATTGTTCTACCTGCTCTTGTTGCGATGTTTGGTCTTGTTCTGATGTTTGGTCTTGTTCTGATTGATCTGCATCCTCCTGTTCTGGCACAGGGAGAGTGTCTTGTTCAGCATTTTCAACTGGAATTAACTCTTGAATTAAACTTGTCAAACTTGACATATCTTTGCCACTCAAATCAACATAAATACATCTTCCTTGAAAAACGCCATGCATACCACGAAACAAATTCACACCCTGAAAATCTTCTTGAACTTGAAAAATAAGTTCATCAAATGGAAGATTGTTAATCTCCAAAACCCTATCGAATTTTAAAGAAATGTACGTGCCTGTGCCAATTTGTTCTTTAAACATATCATCAAAAGTCACTGCAAATGCTGGCATTGTACGTGAATCTTCAAACAACGAAAGAACTTCCGTTTCAAGTGTGGATTGATTTTCTTCTGTAAGCTCCACAACACTCCCATTATAAATTAGTTCCACACTTTGAACATACGGCAAAACATCCACAAACTCAAAAAAAGACATCATAACCATTGGCACTCCTAAAAAAAAGAAAAGAAATTTCATAATTCACCTCTAAGGCTATTTTGAGAAATTTCTTTCTTATTATACATTATTTTTTCTATTTTTCAATTTTTTTTAATGTTTAACTCATCACATTGTCTGACGAATTATATATTACATTCTTATAACCTCTTGTTCTTTCACAAATTCAGATGCTAAAACTGAAACATTAATTGAAAAATACTTAGTTTAAACCTTCAAATATCGTCATCTTGAAATTCTGTTAATAGTTAATATCATTCAATTAGACTTCTTCAAATTGGCTGTTGTATAAGTCGGCATAGAAGCCACCTTTTGCAAGCAGTTCTTCATGATTACCTTTTTCCACAATATCGCCGTCTTTCAAAACTAATATTATGTCGGCATTTTTAATGGTGGAGAGTCGGTGTGCTATGATGAAAGATGTTCTTCCTTCCATAACCTTATCCATGGCTTGTTGTAACAAAATTTCTGTTCTTGTGTCCACCGAACTTGTTGCCTCGTCCAAAATCATCATTGGACGATTAGCAATCATTGTTCTTGCAATTGTTAAAAGTTGTTTCTGCCCAGCTGACAAATTGACAGAATCAGAGATTACTGTGTCATAGCCGTCCGATAGTGTTTGAATGAAGTGGTCAACACCAACCTTTTTGCAAGCCTCCACAATTTGTTCATCCGTGACATCTGGATTGTTATATCTTAAATTTTCTTTAATTGTTCCTTCAAACAGCCAAGTATCTTGCAAAACCATCCCAAAAAGTCTGTGAACATTTTCTCGTTTTATGTCTTTTGTGGAAACTCCGTCAATTTTGATGTCGCCAGAATTTAATTCATAGAACCGCATAAGCAAATTGACAAGGGTGGTTTTTCCCGCACCTGTTGGGCCAACAATCGCCACCTTTTGCCCTGCTTTCACACTGGCAGAAAAGTCTTTAATGATGATTTTATTTGGATTATAACCAAACACAACGTGTTCAAATTCAACATCACCTTTCACATTATCAAGCACAAGAGTTTTTTCTGACTCGTCTTGCATCTCTTCCGCTTCCAAAAACTCAAACACTCGCCCAGCCGCAGCCGAAGTGGATTGCAATCTTGACAATGCTTGTGCAATCTGAGAAAGTGGGTTAGCAAACAATCTAACATAAATTATGAATGCTGTTATTACACCATAATATTCAATACCTTTTGTGGTTGCAAGCACTGCTCCCACAATACACACAGCAACATAACCAAAGTTACCAACAAAGTTCATAACAGGTTGCATAACACCAGAAATAAATTGTGATTTCCAACCACTTTTAAGAAGTTTTTTATTTACTTTATCAAAATCTTCTTCTGTTTTATCTTTGGCATTGAAAAGTTGAACAACATTGTGACCAGAATAAACCTCTTCAATGTGTGATTCCATTTCACCTAAATTTTTTTGGTTTTGGTTGAAATACTTTTGTGCACGTGAAAGGAAAACAAGCGAGAATAAGAAACCAATAAGTGTTGCCGCAATCGCTGTGAATGCCATTATCCAATCGGTGACAAACATCATGATAAGCACACCAACAAACAAAATGACATTTGAAATTAAACTGCCAATACTTTCGTTTAAACTTTGCCCAATGGTGTCAATATCGTTAGTCACACGACTTAAAACATCGCCATACATATGTGTGTCAAAATAATTTAATGGCAAACGGTTGATTTTCTTTGAAATGTCAGTACGAAAAGTTTTTACCGTTCGTTGTGTTACTGTTGCAGTTATATATTGTTGGAGATAAGAGAAAACCGCTCCCACAACATAAAGACAAACCAAGAAAATACAAATACTTATAATTGCATCATAGTCCATTGCACCAGCAGATAGACCTTCAATAATTAAATTGGTTATATCTTGAATTTTGTTTGGTCCTAAGATTTGAGCCACAACACCCACAACTCCAAGCACCATGGAGAGAATTATCCAGCCCCAATACTTTTTACAATATCTTATAAGTTTTTTCATCGACTTTATGAAAGTGCCCTTTTCGACCTTTTCAGTCGCAACCATTCTCATCTGTGGCATATTACAATTCCTCCTTGCTTAGTTGTGAAAGAGCAATTTCTTGATAAACTGAACAAGTTTTCAAGAGTTCTTCGTGAGTGCCCATGCCAACCATATTTCCATTATCCAAAACAATGATTTTGTCTGCGTCTTTGATTGTGCCAATACGCTGTGCAACAATAAACTTTGTAACTTTTTGAGTATTTTTCTTTAATGCTGCACGAAGTTTTGCATCCGTCTTATAGTCCAATGCCGAAAAACTGTCGTCAAAAATAAAGATTTCTGGTTTTCTTGCAATCGCCCTGGCAATTGAAAGTCTTTGCTTTTGTCCACCAGAAACATTTGTTCCACCCTGAGCAATGGCACTGTTAACTCCACTTTCCATTCTTGAAACAAAATTGGAAGCCTGTGCCACACTGATAGAACTTTTTATTGTTTCATCATCAGCATTGTTATCACCAAAATTTACATTAGATTTAACCGTTCCTTTAAAAAGCACACCTCTTTGAGGAACATAACCAATCTTTTTATTTAAAACTTTAGGGTCGTAATCTCTAACATCCACACCATCAATAAGAACACGTCCTTCTGTGACATCATACAATCTTGGGATAAGATTTATAAGTGTACTTTTTCCGCTTCCTGTAGAACCAATAAATGCCACCGTTTCGCCTTCATTTGCAGTGAAACTTATATCTTTAAGCACATACTCATCGGCATCAGGATATTTAAACGAAACTTTTTCAAAAACAACACTTGCTGTTCCGTTAGATTCTGTTTCTGAATAAGTTCCTGGAATAATCGAATCTTTTGTATCTAAAACTTCATTTATACGCTTTGCCGAAACAAGTGCTCTTGGAAGCATGATAAATATCATAATCAAGAGCATAAATGCCATAACAACATTTATTGCATATTGCATGAAAGTGGTCATATTTGTAAGTGCATCAATATCGCTTACAATATAAGTACCAATCCAATAGATTGCCAAAGTAAGTCCACTCATAATTAAGCTCATGCCCGGACTCATAATACCCATAACTCTATTTGCAAAAAGTTGTGTTCTTGTTATTCTATCATTATATTTTTCAAACTTGTCGTCTTGGAATTTCTCAGCATTTGAAGCACGAACAACTCTTATACCTGTTAAATCTTCTCTTGTAACACGGTTGATATCGTCTGTCATCTGTTGAATTTTCTTAAATTTAGGCACAGCAAAAATAACGGTAATCAAAACCATTATAATCAACACGCCAACTGCTCCTGCTGTTGCAATCGACCACTCCCAACTTTTGTCTAAAATCTTAATAATAGACCAAACTGCAAGAATTGGTGCTTTGAAAATTACTTGCAAACCCATTGCATAAAATGTCTGTACTTGTGTGATGTCATTTGTTGTTCTTGTAATTAAACTTGCTGTTGAAAATTTGTTAATTTCCGAAAGCGAAAAATTTTGAACCTTATTATATATATTTGCACGAATATTATAGGCAAGCCTTGAAGAAATGTTGGCGGTAAAAAATCCAACCACAATAGCACTTCCTAAACTTCCCAAAGCACAAGCAAGCATAAATCCACCATTTGTCAAAATTACACTTACACTAACATCAATTCCTTCTTGTAAATTTGCAAGTTCAGTCATGATTGCCTTGGTATAGTCCGGCATTTTTAAATCCAACCAAACCTGCAACACAACCAAACCGATAACCAACAACATGAAACAATAATCAATTAATTTAAGGTTTTTTAATAATTTAAACATATCTTTATCTCCCAAAAGTTGACTAATCAACTGACATTATACATCACATAAAAAATTTATGCAACAAAAAACTAAAAATTTTCTAATTTTTTTTATATTTTGTCTAATTTTAAATAAAACACATCAAAAAACCTTTGAGTTTGATTTTAGTAATATTAGTATATTAAAACTCTCGTTCTTTTTTTTAAGATACTTTTATATTTAATTAGTTTACATAGAATTAAGATGAAAATCTAAAATAAGATGAAATCCTAAAACTAAAAGATTTAATTTAAATGATAAGTAATAAAAATTATTTTTCCCATGCAAGCAATGGATATTGATCTGAGTAAATACTCCAAATAGTTTCATCAAATCCATATACAGAATCGTAATAGACATCTGTTGCAAGTTGTTCACAATTTAAACTTCCGCCATAAGAGCCTATTATTCCCACAACATCTCCGCTTTGAGAAGAAAAACAATTATACATTCTTCCGCTCAAAATACCAACCAACGTTCCAAATTTTTGAGAAGTTGTTTCTGAAGCAGTAATTTGCACAGTGGAGTAAGAATGGTTGATATATTCAAGATTATAATTATAAAAACCACCATAAATCCCACCAACATAGCCAGCACCATCAAGTGCGGATATGTCTATTATTCCTTCCGAGCGACTATCCGAAATTGGTGACAAACCATAGCCCACCAAACCACCAACATACGACATTGTGCTTGTTCCAGAAACAGATATTGTGCAGTTTGAAATATTTTGCTGAATGGCAGAACTGTCATCCAAACCATCCACACAACCAAGAAGTCCACCAACCAAAAGTTTGGACGTTTCGCTTGAATTTATGGTTATTGTGCTTTCACTTTTGTTTTGATAAATTTGTTCAGCATCACACACTTCGCCAACCAAACCACCAACCGTGACAATTCCACTTTCCGCTTCAATAAATATTGTTAATTTAACATAACAGCCAGATATCTCACCATAATTTTGACCAACCAATCCGCCAATCACGGCATCATCTTCAAACGAGGCAAAAATATCGCCAACAACCGAACACGAAACAATCTCTCCCTTATTTTTGGAAGCAATCACACCAAAATTTTTCACATCCGTAATTTCTAAATTTTGTAATTGTATGGTTAAATTAGAAATAGTGCCATTGTTCGTTTTAACAAATCCGCCACTTTCGAGGACGATGTTGCTGATTGTATATCCATTGCCATTAAATTCTCCAGAAAAGTTTCTGCTTTTCCAAGTTTCACCCGCAAAATCAATGTCGTTTTCAAGAGTTATTGTGGCATACTTTGCGTTTGACATCAATGCCTGCAACTCTTTGGCATTTGTAATACCAATTGTTGACGGAGTGAGATAAAAACTGAAACAGAACATTGCCAAATTTACCACTCCAATACCCATAAGTGAAACAAAAACAATTTTCCACTTTTTTGCATTTGGTTTTTTCTTTGATAATATGTGTAGAACAAGATTAAATATCATGACGGCCACAGAATACATCAAAGATACAATCAAGAAATCTTGACTGAAATACATATAAACACCTTTCGGCGAAATAAGTGTAATAAACAAAAGTATTGCCGTGAAAAGAACTGGGAAAAATTCCAAAAAGATACACACAAAGTAAGCAATAAATTTATCACGCTTTGCCTTTTCTTCTGATGTTAAAGTTGAAACTTCTTTAACTTTCTTTTGCCCTTTGTTTGATGTTGTACTTGCGGTTGTTTTAATTCCCGCTCCACCATTATCAAAAATCTTTATCGTGCTTACAGAAGACTCCAAAGATAAATCTAATGCCTTCAATCGAACATTAATCTTATCATAAATTTCAGCGTACTTTTGGTAATTTTCTATATTTTGCAATGTTTCCGCATAACTTGAAAATGGTTTTAATTGCTCTGTGTAATATCTCACACCTCTGATTGCATCAATTTCACCCTCTTTGTCGGCTTCCAAAAGAATTTTTTCGTTTCTTAAAATAAAATCTTGCAGTTTTTCAAGCAGGTTTTTCTTGTCTAAAGCATCCGGCTCAAACGGCAATCTTTCTCCATGATATAGGTTTGCTTTGCTGACAATTTGAGCATAAAATTCATTTTGTTTGTCGTCCGCAATTTCCAAAAGGGTTTCCCATTCAGGCATTTGCATCACTTTAACTTGCGACACAATAATTTCGTTATCCGACTTGCAATGTGCCTTAATCTTAATTAAAGTCCAATAAAATTCTGCGTTAGATTTATCTTTTGAAATGGCAATCGCAATGTATTTTTCTGCCACTTTAAAAAATCTCATCTCTTGAAATTTGCTGGCAATTTTTGAAGTTAGACTTGCCAAATCTTGCTCATTAGAGATGTAAGCTAGATAAAAATCAATTTGGTTTTGAGCTTTTTCTAAATCTAAAAATGCCACTGGAAGAACCAAATCCACAACCATAGAAACAAATTGAAAGCGAAAACTTTCATCTAAATATTTTAAAGAATTTTCAATTTCTTCACGGTTTTGATATGTAAGTTTATCTTCATTGGAATTGAAATGTGAAAGCAAAATTGCAATATTGCTTTGTGGATGACCCGGGTCGATTTCTAAAACTTTTTTATAATATTCTTGATTTTCGCTTTTTTGAGCCAACAAGAAATAAAATTCCACAAACCTATCCACATCTGTGCTATCAAAACATTTTATAACCTTTTCAATTAAACTTTCGTTCAATGTTTCTATTGCCATGTTTTCAGCATGGCGAATGAAATTATCTCTGTTTGATGTCTTATAACCCGCAAGGTATAACAAATAGGTGTTATATAACTCTTCTTCGTTCAGGTTTATGATGAGGTCTTCCCATGCATCCACAAACTCCGAGGCAAATTGTCTGTTAGCATAACGCAAAATGTTGTCAATCTTTTCTTTATTGGTAAAATTTTTTATACTATTAAAAAACTCTTCTTTCGTTTTAATTTGTTTTTCTGCCATTAGGTCTGCAAACAGAAGGTTGCTGTTATAAGGGTCTTTCTTAATTTCTGCTGTTGTAAGTTCGCTTGCAGTTTCAAAGTCGCCATTTTTTAGACAAAGATATATCCATTTGATTTTAGTTTGATCGCCAGCATTCATATTCTCAACTTGATAATTGCCAAGGTCAATTGGCGTGACATTTTCAATTTCAAGATAAGTTTTCTTTTCTGGCTCTACCTGTTGAATTTCAATGGTTTCTATTTTTGCAATCTCATTAACCGATTTTGCCATTTCTTCTTTAATTTGCACTTGAACATCTTGCAAGAATGTGCTTGAACTTGAATCTAACACGCTTTTGCAAAATGACAAGCTGTGTGGCAGTTGCTCCTGTTTTACCTTCTGAGTGTCGATGGCAAGAATAAAACTGCTTCTTGCTTTTTTGCGAAGCATGGTGAAATAAATATAGCGATCATAAATGTGTTTAAATTCAGCATAGCCTGTGTTTGAATTTGCAAAAAGCAGAAAAACTTTGGCAGTTTCAAGAGCACGAAAAGTGTCTTCTTCTTGCTCTTTTTGAGGTAATTTTTGTAAGAAATAAACCTCCTTGCCTTCCTTTATCAACTGCTCATAAACTTGCGTGGAATTTTCGCCATCCTCAAAACCAACATCGCAAAGAATAACATCATACTCCATTTTGTTTGTGCGAAAGTCATATTGTTTCTTAACTTTATCAATCCTTTTTGCAATGTCCGAATATGTTTTCGCAGTTTCTGCTGGTGCAAGTTCTAATGCTTTTTTGTAATCTTCATCCTCTGAAATTGAAACAATTTTTCCAAAAAACCTTGGACGTTTAACCAAGCCCTTACGATTAGCAAACAGAATAATTTTGTTTTTTGCTAGTGCTTTGCCAAAATGTGCCTCAAATGAGAGCGGAAACAACTCCAAAATTTTATCGTATTCGACAACCGCATCTTCAAACCGCATCTCACGAACAATCTCACCTGCACCAACAATCAGCACCTCTTCTTCTTTTGAAGCGTGTTCGTCCACATATAAAGTCCCACAGAACATACATTTAATCATGTTCTGCCCAACAACTTTATATTCTCTTCCTCCACAATTTTTACAAACACGTTCTCTCATATTTGTCCTATTTCTTATTATTTTTGTTTATATAACCGTTAATCTCTTGGTTGTATTCTTCAAATCTTTTTATCTCTTTTGGTGTGACACTTGGTGGCATTGTTTTAAGCACACTATCAAAATGCTCGTTTGTGACAAGCACCACCTTGTCTGTGGCAATCGCTTCCAAAAGCGGTTCGTCTTTTGCACGGTCACAAAGTTCTTCTATGTCCGCTCCGCTATAATTTTCTGTGGCTTCCACAATCTTATCAACATCAAAGTCTTTTGCAACTGGCACACCCTTCATGTTTTTCTCAATCATGAACTTTCTGGCTTTTGCATCAGGCAGTGGCAAGTAAATTTTCTGTGAAAATCTGCCCGAACGTGTGGCAGCACTGTCGATATCCCAAGGACGATTGGTTGCTCCAAGCAAAAGTAGATTTGGATTTCTGCCTGCAAAACCATCAATTTGTTGTAAAAACTCGTTCACACGTTTATCATTGTGTGTGTCTAATCCTCGTCTTCCAATCAAACTATCCATTTCATCAATGAAGATGATTGCTCTATCTTGCTTGTTAGCCTCTTCAAAAAGCGAATTGATGTTTTGCTCACTTTCGCCCACCCATTTACTGACAATGTCCGACCCTTTCACGGCATAAAACTTTGCTTTAACCTCGTTGGCAATGGCTTTGGCAATCATAGTTTTCCCTGTGCCAGGAGGTCCATACAAAAGAATTCCACCTCCTGTTTTCTTTCCGTACATCTTGTATTTTTCTGGATATTTAACTGGATTTATCATTTTGATTGTGATTGCTTTTTTCACATCATCAAGCCCAGCAACATCGTCAAATGTGATGTTTGGTATTTCGGCGGTTTGCCACTTTTTAACTTCATCATCTGCGTCATCATCCGCCTTACTGGTTTTGCCTGCACCGTCCTTCTTATCAATTTTTTCCGCCTTTTTGCCAAGGTTATCAGAAATTTCCACCAACCTTCTTGCTCTTTCCATTCGTACCTGTTTAAGTTGACCTTCACTCTGCTTTGCCATCTGCATCAAAGTTTCGCTTGCCAACAAAAAATTACGCTTGGCAAGAGTGATATTTCCTTTTGCCTTTGCCTCCTTCCCTTTCTTCATGTAAAGTTCAAAGGTGTCGTTTAGAACATTTATGTTGGTTTCTTTCATTCGTTCTCCTAAAATTTTGAAACTTGAAAACTTTCGTTTCTACTATAAATTATTATAATTAATTACCTATTTCTTTATAATACATTGATTATTAATTATCTAAAATTCTCTAAATCTAAAATCGCTAAAAATTGTCTTAAAATTAATTTTTCATTTGTTAATTATTAACTGCTAATTGTTTAAACTTTGATTAAACCAAGTTTATTAGACTAATTTTGAACCCAATTTATTAACCCAATTAACCTAATTCTTTAAACAAAATTGGCAAATTAGTTTTTGTTTGAAATATCACTTTCAATCTTTTTACGTACTTCTTCCATTTCCTTGTCGATATTCTCAGAAGAGAGTTCGTCTTGACTTGCTTGTTCCATGATAAACTTTTCAAACTCTTCGTCACTCATCTGCTTTCCGCTCTTGTCTAAACCTTGGTTATAGAAGGTTTCTTGACTCATCTCCATAAAGTTGTCCATCTGCTCTGTTTGAGTTTCAACAGCAGCCATAGCCTCTTCAAATTGTGCCTGAATTTTTGCAAATTCCTTGGCATCTGCAAGTTTGGTCATCTCTCTTGAAATATCACTCATACCACGCAAAAATTCGCTTGTCATCATGGTGACATCTTTCATCTGAGCAGTGATTTCAAAGTTTAAAAGCATCTCTTGTGCACGCTTTTGCTGCTGAACAGTCATCTTATAACCAGATAGAGCAAGGTTATATTGTGCCTCCAAATCTTTCATTTTTGCTCTCTTTGCCGCATCAATAAACACCTTTTTTTGTTCTTCCAATTTGTTTATTTGTTTGTTCATGGTGTTGATTGTCCTTTTAACCAACATCTTTTTCTCGATTTCTTTTTGTTGTTTTGATTTAAAAATTCCCATTTTTTATTCCTCCATTTTTATCTTTTTCTTTTTTATTGGTTCGTCTTTTTGTCCATCTTCCATAAGTTCGTTTTCTTCGTTTAACTGATTTTCTCTTTCAAACATACTTAAAATTTCGTCTTCCGATTGATTTATTCCATAAATAGGTTTGTTTAAATCATAAGCCGATTGAACTTCTGTGAATAACTCGTCCGCACTTGTCAACACATCCTCGCTGGACACCCTTGTGATTAATGCCTTGTTTAAAAACTTTGCCAATCTTTTTTGGTCTACTAAAAGTTCGGATAGAGGCACTTTTGTTTGAGTTTTAAAGAAGGTGTTGCTGTCATAAGCTTCTTTCAACTTATTCATAAGGCGAATGTTGTATAACAAATACATTCCTCTTTCCACGCAAGTTTGCTTTTCTTCGTTTAGATGCATAATTTTCTTCGCATAAAAAAGTTGTAAATCTTTACTTTTCTCTTTTTTCCCTTTTTCCATTAGCGCATCAATTTCTTTCACTTTTTGGAGAACTTCCGCTTCCACTGTGCGTTCCTGTCTTTCCAACTCACAAATGGAATTAACTAAATCTTCTCTATTTAAGTTTTTAAATTTGTTTCTCCTAAATGGCCACATTTTTCTCTCCTTTTGCGTTCTTTTTACCTATTTTTTGTCGTTTGTCTTTTTATTTTTCGTTTATTTTATTATTTTCCCTTTAAACTTCATCTTCCCTAACTTTAACCTTTATAATATGTAATGTCTAATATTTCAAACAAAACCAAAAATTAGGTTCGCTAACCATAAATTAATAAGTGTTCCCTTCGTTGATTTTGTTTATTCTCTCCAAAAGACTGTCATAAACTTTCTTTAACTCTTCACTTGCACACTCCAATGCTTTCTGGCACTCTGCAAGTTCTGTTGCTGTCTTGTTTTTAACAGGATTAGAAAATAATTCATCCTCATTTTGTAGTTGAAGTTTAACAAGCATAAGCCCCCAATACGCATCTGGACATTTCTTATCAAATTGGAGTGCTAACTGAAAATTCATCTCTGCCTGTGTAAAGAAACCGTCACTTAAATTTAAATAACCCAATGTCAATTCTTTTAAAGTTTGTTCTACTTTATCATTTGGTAGCCCCTGCGAGGTTTGATATTCTCTTTTCATGCGTTAATTTCATCCTTTTTGCGTTGAACTATGTATGCTTCCACTTCTTCAAGTAGCCTAAAACAAGTTTCTTGTGTGTTATCTTTTGCAACAGCAAGTTTTAGGTCATCAAGTTTGTTGGCAATTTTGGAATCGGTCAACAACACTTTATTGTTTGTGGTCGGATTAAAAAACCTAATATTATCCTTCACCTCAACTAACCTTCTGCAAAGAGCATCATTTCCATTTGCATACACAATTATGCTTTCAACATTTGCCACCATATTTTCAATCGCTTTTTTGTTTTTCAAGATTCCTTGCGAGCCTCCACGCTTTTCATCAAGTGGCTTTTTGATGTATTCACGGCTTATGTAGAATATAGCAAAACCAATAACCAACAACAGAATTACGATATATAACACCAACATATAACTACCCTCCTTATTTTTCTTTTTGTTTTATTATTTATTTTTTTTCTTTTTTCATTTTTTTTGCGTCTATGCTTTGTTTTTTTTCGTTATAACTTCTCTTACAATTCGTTTGTTTTAGAATTTTGATTAATATTTAACAATTTTAATAGGATTAAATAAAGAGTTTTATCCTCACTTTCGTTATAGTTTTTGTCCACAAGAAGCACAATATTTTGCACCAACAACATTTTCTGATTGACAGTTTGAACAAATATTCTCTGCTTTCACAGGAGTGCCACACTCCGCACAAAACTTATCACCTTCTTTCAATCTTACTCCACACTTTCTGCACACAAGTGTTTTTGTTTTACTGTTCTTAGCACCTAACCGTTTGTGATCTTCGGTGTCAATAACAATGTTTGAAATATTAAAAGAAAAAACCGCAATTCCATATTCGCTCATAAGTTTGTGGCTTAAAGCACTTAAAACCTTTTGAGAAATCTCTTTTTTGTGAACTGCAATTTGGTTGAATGGAACCTTATGTTCTCTTAAAAATTCCACCATAATTGTTTCCATAACCGACACCACGTTTGAAAGTAATCTTTCTTGTAATGCTTCCGCAGTTAGATCTTCCGCCACACCAACAAGATATAGATAACATTTTCGAGGATCGCCAACTTGCACTTCAAAATCGCCACTAAAACCAGCATGATAATCTTCTTGCAAATTTTCATCAAACAGCATAATCTTCTGTGGAGTGCCCCAAAGTAGCTTCAACTTTGCAGTTTTTGACATAAAAAGAATCTCAAAGACACTTTGCTCCTCCGCTTTCAAATCAAAAAAACTTGAAAGAAGATATCTGCCAGAAGAAAGTGTTTGAAGCATTTGTCCGTCTTTAATTAAAATTGCATTATGTGTTTCTGGCACAATTAAGGTTGATTTCACAGTTAACTTATTCACAACCACTCGTGAAAACAATTTATCGTTTGTACCAACAAATTTAATGATATCTTGTTCCATAAGACTCCTAAAAACACCGAAGAAAAGTGTATAACTCCCCTTAAACAAAATTTTACCAAATCTTGTTATAAATGTCAAAAAAAAGAGCCTATTTTTGTTCTTTTATATCATTTTTTAATAATTTATTTATATTCTATATAATCTTTCTCCAATTTTTTTATGTTATTTGTTTTATTTCTTTGCTTAAATCTTTAAAAACTGCTAAAATAAGTGTTAGGTTAAATCTGAAAACATATCTAGGAGGTAAATTATGAAAAAGATTGCAATAGTGACAGGAGCATCATCTGGCATGGGGCAAAGGTTTTGCTACGAACTTGATAGTCAAGGCTTAGACGAAATTTGGGGAGTTGCTCTTGCAAACAATGAGGTTGAAATAATGAAAAAAGAATTGAAAACTCCTTTCAAATTTTTCGACTTCGACTTAACAGAAGATGAAAATTTTTTAAAATTAGAATACGAAATCAAAAAAGAGAATGTTTGTGTGGAATGGTTGGTGAATGCCAGCGGTTATGGCAAATTTGGAAGATATGACGAAATTTCAATCGACCAACAAACTGGCATGGTGGACTTAAACTGTAAAGCACTCACTCGCATGACTCTTATGTGCATACCATATATGCAGGCAGGTGGAAGAATTGTTGAATTTGGTTCAATGGCATCCTTTCAGCCAATACCATACATAGCAGTTTATGGTGCCAGCAAAGCATACGTTCTTTCATTCTCCCGTGCAATGAACAGAGAGTTAAAAAGTAAGAAAATCAGTGTAACGTGCATCTGTCCATTCTGGACAAAAACACCATTCTTCACTCGTGCAACAGACACCACAGCAAAGCAACACGTAATAACCAAATATGTTGCCATGTACGACCCAACCAAAGTTATCAAACGTGCAATGAAAGGTTCGTTAAAACGTAAAGAGGTTGTGCTTTATGGATTTATGTCTAAGGCACAAGCATTATTAGTTAAGATTTGCCCTCATAAATTTGTTATGTCCGTTTGGGAATTTCAACAGAAATTTAAGAAAACATATAAAAACAAATAGTCCAAATAAAAACATCCAACTTATTGAAAAACTTGTTATAAATCCATTTGCAAATTTATTTAAAAATTGATTATAAAATTGATTGCAAATTTGGTTGTGAATTTGGTTGTGAATTTGGTTGTGATGTTAAAATAATAATGTTATAACAAACAAGAAATAATAAATTTATATTATAAAAACAGGCTTAAATTGAATAAGTCTGTTTTTCTATGCACATTTTTATGTAACATTAAATAAATTGTTAATGTGTAAGGCAAAAACTTTTCTTTTAAGATTAGACTAAAAATCTAAGACAAAGAAAAGTGGAAAACACATTAAAAGTCGTACATAAGAAAAACATTATAGGAGGCACAAATGAACTTTTTCGGAGGCTCAAATTGTGGCGAAGTGGGCAGAGATTGCGGTGGCAACGGATTTGACTGTTGCTCGCTTATCTTCTTACTTTTGCTCTTACAAAACTGTGGCTGTGGTTTTGGCGGAAACAAGGGCGGACAAATTTGTATTGACTGCGATACCCTTTTGTTCTTGATTCTGCTTTCTAACTGTGGTTGCAACTGTGGCAAATAATCTTAATAATCTTTATATTGAAAACAATTTCTAAGAATTGTCATACCAACAACCTTAAACAACAAAGCAATATAGGTTTTCAAAACAATATGATTTTTTAAACTAAGTGAATAACAATCAAATGTCACTTAACAATTATCATACTTAATGATTTCAAGCTTAATAATTTCAAGCTTAATAACTATCAAAATCAAATGAGTGTCATAATCAAAATGAATTAAGAAAATCAAACGATATTAATCTAAAAAATTAGAAAAAGTCAAAAATTAACAAGTCATCAAATGATTAATAAGTCAAACGATTATAGATGTCATACAATTATTAAGCTCGGATAATTATTAAAATCATGATTATTAAAACAAATTTGCTATAGACAAAATTTATTATAAGTCACAGCAAAAAATCTCCGTTCTGGAGATTTTTTTGTTATATTAACTCAAAAACACACTGTTTTTCTTAATAAATGTTTTTATTTATGATTTTCACCAACTTTTTATCAAAAATATTCCAAAAATTTTGAAAAAATTATTTACTTTTCTCCCTCTTTTATTGTAGAATAGAATTGATAAGGAGAAAGTTTATGAGTAAAAGATACGGTGAGGGCACAACAATCCTCTGGAAAGATAGAAAAAGATTTTTAGGAATGCCTCTTTCTTTCACAAGATACCGCATAGTTAAAAAAGAAGGCTCTTGGCTAAAACTGATTTCTGATATCGGTCTTTTATTTTCTGTCATTGAAGAAGTGAATATGTACAGAATTTTAGATATCACATTTCGCCAATCTTTAATTGGTAAGATTGTTAACACAGGCACAATCATCATCCATAGCAACGATGTAACTAGGTCTGTCTTTTATTTGAGAAATGTTAAAGACCCATATAAAGTTAGAGATATGATAACAACGATTGTGGAAGAAGAAAGAAAAATTCACAATGTTCATCTCTCAGAGGTTAACGTTTAAACAAACTCAAATATTTATATCTAGCTTGATAGAACACAACTTTTTGTTGTGTTTTTTTGTAGAATGGTGACATTTGCCCAACACTTCGGCATATAGATGATTGATAAAGGAGTGAATATGGCAAACGAAAACTATTACATAGGTGGCAATGACGAACACGGCATAAATCCACCAACAGCAGGTAAACGCACACCCATTGTGCCAGGTCTTAACCGACAAATCTACGAGAACGAATTTAATAACGCAGCAAAGAACTACTTTTTGGAAGGATGCTTACGTCAAGGTTTTTCTGTTTATGATGTCAAACCAGAAGACAGCGACATCTCCATAAGCGAACGTGTTAGAAGAATTAACCAACAAAATTTAACGGCACTTGTCACCTTTGCGTACAATGCTTATGGCGAAGAATTTAATGACGCTTCAGGATTGGAAGTATATTATTCTCTAACGAATGCCAAAGTGACACAAAGTCAAACTCTTGCAAACGACATTTATCAACGAGAAATTCAAGGCACAACGCAAACAGGTCGTGGAGTAAAAACTTTGGATGTTGGAGTGTTGTCATCTGTGAACTGTGCCTCCGCATTGATTGAAGCGGGCTTTATGACCAACCTAAACGAAGCACGGCTTATGATTAACCCACTCTTTCAAACGGAAGTTGGCGAAGAGGCTTGTCACGGTGTATGCGATTTTTTAGGTGTGAGCTATGTTGAGCGTGACGAACTTTCAAATTATCCAACTGTTAGACAGGGCTCAAATAATAATTTTGTTTTTCTCTTGCAATTTATCCTAAATCAAAATGGTGCAGATTTGACTGTGGATGGAATTTTTGGCACAAACACTTTAAATGCCGTCTATACTTTTCAACAAGATAATGGTTTGGATGTGGACGGTATTGTTGGTCAAAACACTTGGCGAACACTCCTTGTTTTACCAACTTATCCAACACTAAGGCAAGGAAGTTCTGGTGTGTATGTTAAATTTTTGCAACAACTTTTGGAAAGTGCACTCATACCAGTGGATGGCATTGACGGAATTTTTGGCTCAAAAACACTTTCGGCAGTAAAGGAATTCCAAGAGGAAAACGGTTTGGATGTGGACGGCATTGTTGGCACAAACACTTGGAGTGCCCTCACCGAACTCCCATAAATCACATTTAGCAAAAAAAATCGTTTTTAATAAGACAGTTTAATAAAAAAACTGTTTTTCCAAGTTAGTAATCAAAAAAGTTTTGCTTAACTTTTAGATTATCAAACAAAAAATTATGTTAAACAAAAAATCGAACAACATTCAACTTATAAGTTACTCATAAATAGAAACAAAAATCTAAACACATTTAATAATTTTTAATATAAGCAACCATAAAATTTAATGAGTTACTTTATAACAAAATAACATAACACAAATATACATTTTATTAATTATTGAAAAATAAAAAACTATTAGACAATCTAATAGTTTTCCTTTTTTATTTGGCTTCCCTGCCCTCATTAAATTCTTTTTGTTGTGTTATAAAACCTTTTATCCAATTTGCTCTACAATTAATGTAATCTTTAAAAACTTCTGCATCCTGTTTGCTGAGAATTGGAACACCATCCATAGTCATGTCAGTATATGAATCAACAATTGTGTTAATTGTGTTGTTTTTCATAACTCTCTGCAAAGAATCTAAGAACTCTTTAGTGTCTTCTGGAAAGTTTTTAACCACAAATTCAACATTTTGTTCTCCAACATCACTTGAGAATCTTTTGGCGAGTTCTTGCATAGGTATTTCACTCATACGTTTCTTCTTTTCAATAAAACCTTTATCAAATTTGAGTATTACTGCTAATTCTTCTTCTGGTGGAAGATAATCTAGTTTAGTTTTTATCATCCCATTAAAACTTTCGCCATAATCAAAATTTGGAGCATAGTTTAAATATTTCTTTTCACGATTCACAACAAGCCCACTATTTCTGTCCGTGTAGTCACAATCGCTTAAAAACTCTCTCAAAAGAATTGAACGAGCCATTCTACTCTTAATTCTTTTTAAACGTCCATTGATATCTCCTTCGGCAATTCCACTATCACAATGTCTAGCCAATAACTCCATACTTTTAAACCAATTTTTTGCAAGCAGATTATCTCCACTAATCTGTTGATTATACTTCATTTCGTTTATATTATCAATAAACAGAACTAAATCCTCTCCAGTATAATTTCTATCCGTTTTTATCCATTCAAATCTCCCCTCTGAATTTCTAACTCTAATTTCTTCTTCTGCAGGAGTAGCAAGCGGTTCTGCTTTGAGAAAGTCAACAGAAACAACTCCAAGTGGTTGTAAATCTTTAACACTGTTTGTAAGTTTGAAGTTACTTAAAATTTCCGGATACTTTTTAGGGTCAAACCTCACCAAATAATTATATGAAGTTGGCATATCTAACGCAACAGCAATTCTCATCGCCATGTTTTCTGCGATTGCCGAATATTTAGAAAATGACGGCTTAAATGTGGCAGAAATTGTTTTTGGCAAACTTTCGGCTTTAACATCTCCCGTTTCTTCAATTTGTTCATATATACTTTCATCAAGACAAGTCCAAATAGGTGCTTTTCTACCCGCCAAAACTGCCTTTTTAAAAATATTAAATGGCAAGTTTTTAGTTGGCACCTGTCCCCAAACATTTTGGCTTCTACCACCAGACTCGTCCCATCCTTTAATTTTTAAATTAATCTCTAAATCTTGAACTTCCATTCTTTTACCCTCCAGTTTTTGTTAAACAAACAATTTTATTTTTGCAGTTTGTTAAAACATAGAGGTATTATACATTATACTTAATAATTTTTCAATAGGCTTTTGTGTTTTTTTATTAATTTTATTATAATCTCTATTATTTTTATGTAAAATTTCTTATTAAAAAAATATTTACCAACTAATTTGGCAAATATTTTTTAATCGTTTTCTAAACATCCTTTCTGCGATAGTCCACTTCAACCGTATTTTTATCTTGTTGCTTTTTAAGGTCGTGCTCGTTCCATTTCTTTACAATCCAAGTTGTGAATGGAGTGATTAATAACATGATAATTTGACCAATAATCAAATAAATTGCAAACAAACTTGTGTACATGAAAGTGAATATTGCATAGATCACTGGCATAATTACATACATTGCCCAAGAGGATTTTTGGTTTGCAGCTTTGTTTTTGCCACGCATCAATTTATTTGAAAGCCAAAGTGACAAGAACGAAACTATAACAGTTATGATTGTCAAAATGTAATAGCCATTGCTTCCAAGTTCTTCGGTGTCAATGCCTGCAACCACACAATTGAAGATTGTGCCTTCATAGTCATAAAGTTCTTCTTCCTCCAACTCTGATTCTGAGTAATATTTAGAAAGGTAACTCTTAATTTCACTCTCTGTGAAAAGTGGACTGGATGGCGAATCCGACTTATATACATTCTTTATCCACAAAAATCCTTCTTGTGTTTCAAGATAATATTTTTCAACCGCTTCCTCTGCCGCAAGTTTTAATAACTCCGAATATCTGGTTGGACTATACACAACAGGTTCCTTTTCTGTGACCGACTCTTCCGTTTCATCTTGACTTTCTGTTGCTTCTTCATCTTCGGAACTTTCCTCATCTTCAACTGTTAAATCAACAACATAAGTTCCAATCAAATTGTAAACTGTTTCATTAGATTCTGATAAATTTTCAATATAAGATACGGTGCCTGCTTTTGAAGAATCTCCGTTGCTTTTAACCACATAGATTTCCATAACTTTTTCGCCGTTATCATCGGTTGTAATTTCAATTGAAAGTGAATATTCTTCATCTTCTCCAACAAAATTTTTAACTACTTCATCAATATTTGACAAAACAATACCATCGTCCACTGTGTTGATATTAATAACATTTGCATAAATGTTCTTCATTGTTTCATACTGGCTGACAATATTGTAGTTTGCAACATTTTGAAGAGCACTCCACAATGTCAAAAACACCGTCAACTGCAATGCCAACATAATTATCATCGGCAAGCAACTGCTCATCACATTAAATTGGTATTTTTTATATAGCTCGTTGGTTTTTTGTTGAAGCACCTTTTGGTCATAGCCATATTTTTTTTGCAAGGCCTCAAGTTCTGGCTTCATTTTAGCATTGATGTCAGCATTTCTCATTGTGACTTTCTTGTTAACTATATCCACAAGCGAAAAAATTAACCTAACAATAATCGCAAGCAAAATTACTGCCAAAATATAGGAGCCCAAGCCGTTTTTAAACGCACTTAGGATGGATGCCCAAAAGCCTGTAGGTTCGCTTAAAGTGACCAAAGTCATGCTTATAAAATCCATATATTATCTCCTTTTATATTAATAGGAACAGGGTCATAGCCTCTCTTTTTCTGCCATGGCACGCATCTAAAAATCCGTTTCAAACCCATAAGTCCACCTTTAAAAACACCAAATTCTTTAACAGCACCAATCATATAATTTGAACAAGTTGGCGTGAAAAGACAACTGTGTGGTAAAAGTGGCGAAATGGCATACTTATAAACATAAACTGGAAAAAGACAAATTTTTCTAAGAATTCTTCTTATTTTCATACTTTTTAAATAATTTTATAAGTTCGTTCTTCAACTCGTCGAACTCAAGATTTGTGGCATTCTCTTTTGCTAACACCACATAATTACAAAAAGAAGGAATTTCTAGTTGTCTTGTAATTTCCTTCATCCTTCTTTTTAATTTATTTCTTTTGTTTGCCTTTCCCAATTTTTTGCTTATAGAAAACCCTATTTTGTAGTTTTCAAAACGGCTCTTAACAACAAAAAGAGCGAAATTATCCGTGTAAACTCTTTCACCTTTTTTGTATATATAATTAAATTGATTGTTTTTTCTTAGTCTATGATCCATTTATTCTTGCCTTAGGCGGAAATTTGCTTTCTGCCTCTGTTTCTGCGTCTTTGCAAAACATTTCTTCCGCCTTTAGTTCTCATTCTTTGGCGGAAACCATGCACCTTTTGTCTTTTTCTCTTTTTTGGTTGATATGTTCTTTTCATTTTTTCTCTCCTTGTTATTCTTTAAAATTCTCTTTCACTTTTTTGTTTTCCGGTCTTCTTTTTATTAGAATAAAGAGCCTTAACAAGACGTTTAACTTCTTCTTCTGACCCAGTAAGACGTTTAACTTCTTCTGATGGTCCAGCAGGATTCGCATTATTTTTTCCTGCCACCTTTCCTCTTTTTTTATCATCTGTTGTTGTGATTTTTCTTTCGTAATTCGAATTCATAAGACCTCTCCAATTTAAAAGTTTACGCTTTATTATAAAGGAAAAAAAAACATTTGTCAACTTTTATTATTAAATATTGTTAAATTAATTTTATAAAAAGCTGTTTTTAATGACAATTTTTTGAATATCTTATATTAACAATCAATTTTTTGTCGTTATTTTTCTTCGTATTTCAAATGCAAACAATGAACATTTGACATTTATCAGCACAAATGTTAAAATAAAATCACCATACAAACATACATACTAGTTAAAAACGCAATAAAGAAAAATTGAAAAATTTGGAGGTTTCTATGATTATTTCTTGGGACGAATATTTTATGGGTGTGGCAGTGCTTTCATCACTTAGAAGCAAAGACCCAAACACACAAGTTGGTGCCTGTATTGTCAATTCGGACAAAAAAATTGTTTCGCTTGGCTATAACGGTATGCCAATAAGTAAGCAAGACAACGACACAATCTACCCTTGGGAAAGACAAGGAGAAAATTTGGAAACAAAATATATGTATGTTGTACACGCCGAACTTAACGCCATTTTAAATTCTCGTGCCGACCTACGTGGTTGCACACTATACACCACCCTTTTCCCTTGCAATGAGTGTTGCAAGGCAATCATCCAAAGCGGAATCAATGAAATTGTTTACATATCAAACAAATATGAAGGTTCTGATTCGGTTGTTGCCTCCATAAGAATGTTCGAAAATGCTGGCATAAAAATCCGTCAATATGAGATGAAAAACAAAGAGATAAAAATCAATTTATAACATTTTTATGACGCATAACACAATACATAAACTAAATTAACCTCATAAACAGCAATAACCATTTATTTAAATAAACTTAAAATTAAGAATATAAGTAAAAATATTTTATATAGTATATTTAAAATAAAACAATAGTCGCCAACAATTTTAAACTATTAAATAAAATAATACTTGCCAACAAATTTTAAGTTGTCACAAATTCACACAAAACTTAGCAATAATAAAAATCAAGTGTTTTATCACTTGATTTTTTTTATAGAAAAGAAAGTTTAGAAAAATTTATTAAAACCATTTAAAACTTGCTTATTCTTCTTGAACCACCATAGACAAGATAAAGTCAATAGTTTCAGTCAACCAATAGTAATCTGAAATTTCAAATCTCAAAATAAGCACATTTGTTTGCGTGTCGCTGTCGTAATATGATGTGTGATATGTGGAAGAAACTAACCTTGAATCACTTATTGCGAAGTTTTCTTGGTCTAACTCAACTGATGCATCCGTAACAATTTTAAACGCCACCGCCATTCCACTTTGCACATCAGCCTGTTCAGAAGATGTTAGTGCTCTCCAACCCTCGTCATCAATTTCAGCATAAAGAGCATCTATAACTTGATAACTCACACCTGTAACATCAAGAGCATGATTTATTACAATCGTCTTATCCACAAAATAGAATTCTGTGAAACTAACTGCCATATCATCATTGCAGGTCATAATCAAAATAAATTCATCGTAACAACCTGTTTCAATGTTGTATGTTGCTTTCAAAATGTAATCATCTGTTGTGATTTCAATATCGCCAGTTATTTCAAAGTTATTGGTTTTATCACTTAGAACTTCCTCAAGATTGAACAATATTTCGTCATTAATATTTATGTTGTAATTGTATAATTCAAATGCTGAACGATATCCGTCATAAATCTTTGTGTACGACCATATCAAACCAACCTGAGAACCTTGCAAAGTTATTTGATTTCCGTCATCATCATAACCCAAAGTTCCAACTTCGTTATCCAAAAGATAGCCAATCTGCATTGTACTGAAATTTCTATAACTATATGTGTCAGAAGTAACTGAAATTATTTTCGTTTCCTGATTGTATGTTATCCCAGAAACACTAATCACAAAACTTCCCTCTCCACCTGTGGAAAGTGGTGTGCAGTTTGGAATTGCAAAAAATATTTTGTTAGCGTCACTATCTTCGCCAGTCTTTTCAAGAACCAAATCATTTATTTTTACAACAACATTATCATAGTTTGCAATTTCTGGCAAACCTTTAACAAGGGTTAATTCTCCACTTGTACCGTAATTTATATCGTCCACCAAAACAGAATAGGTTAAATTTTCAGCAATTTCCTCAATTTCAAAAGTTTGATATATCAAACCTTCCAAATCTATAATCAAAGTGTAACTATCTTCTGTGCCAAGGGTTCCCAAATTGGCATACAGCACACCACCATACCACTCACAACCAGTCATAGTTGTTTCTCTTCCATCCGAACGCCTTATTTTCAAGAATGTACTGGCGGAGCTGTAAATGTCGTCATAGGTGAAACGAATTTCAAGAGTGTTGTGTGTATTTTCTATTCCGCTTGCGTTATCCATTAAACGTGTATACGATTTATCTCCGTCACTTGTCAAGAATTCGTAAAGATTAACAAAATCTTCTCCGTCTTCCAAGAGATTTATGCTGATTGTTTGTAACTTTGCAATTTCATCCTCGGTGAAGCCTTCTTCTGGAACTTCAAAAGTGAAAGTGGAATAATATTTGGTTAACCCAGAAATTTGTATGGTTGCATTTGAGTCTAACCTTGCCAACAAGAAATAGCCAGCATACTTTTCATCCTCATCATCCAGTGCCTCATAGTCTGAATTTGAAAAGAATGTTCTACTTTCGCCATTCACTGTTAAGGAAATGTTGGAAAAATCCACAGCATAGGAAGTGGAATAAATCTCAATTCTCACATTAGATTCATTGCTGACAACCCAAGAGCCGTCTTGTTCTTCAATTTCTGTGCCGTCCACCGTCACCACCGCTTTAGCATACGAATCTTGTGCAAAAGTTATGCTTATTGTGCGGTCTGAACTTCCACAAGAGGTCAGCATAACTCCCGAAGCCATAAATAGACAACAAACAAAAATTCCAACTAAGATTTTTTTCATTTCATCCTCCTCGTTTGTTGAGTTGATTTTTTATAGTCTTATTTTAACACAAAATTCTTGTTTTACCTAACAAAGATTATAAATTTCTCTCTAAATAGACAAAAATTATTTTTTTGTTTATAATATTTGTTTCCTTATAAAAAATAGTAAAAAATAAAAACATCTAAAAAAACTAAAATCCTGTTTAAATAAAATTATTAAAACAATAGAAAAAGTAATAACAAAACTGTTTTTATAAAAAAACGAAAGATTGCGTGCTGTGACTTAACTTGCACAAGTTCTCTCGTTTTATATGTAATTAAATTAACTTGAAGTCATAATGATGTTTTAGTCATAAATCTTTTGTGCCTGATGCAGACTGTGAATGTGATGTTGACGGTTTTATTTTATAATTTTCGCACTTTGTTACTGTGTAACTGTCTGCTCCGAATTGAAAATGGTCAACAGAAAAATTTTTATTTCCAATAAGATTCCATTTGCTATCTTCGTAACCAAAAGCCTCATTAAAACGATTATAAACAGTATATATTGTTTGATTATCAGGAAGAACAAAAGAAATATTCCTGCAATGACGAAATGATTTCTTTTCAAATACAATTGGATATTTGGTTGTTATAACAATATTCTTGTTTTCTAAGCCGGCAAAACAATGTTCGCATATATTGACAAAACCTTCAACATAAATTTCTGGCGGGATAAAATTTTTGTCGTTATATTCATTTTCATTAATTTTTTCTTGTTTGTAATAATGCCTTATTCTTGCATTTTCTATCCTTCTTTCTATTCTTTTCTTCATATCAGAATCCATTTCTAAAATAGGTGGCAAGACAATTTCTTCTGACCCCCTGTCGTTTCTCATGTTAAAAAACTTAATAATAGAAATTCCTTTAACCTGAAAACCATACTCTGGATTGCCATTTTCATCATATTTGACATACATTTCTCCACATCTTTCCCAACTACCATTCAAGTTTTTCAATTTATAATCTCCTTTTTTTGCTTTTTATTTGTTTTTTTATTTCATTTTAATTTATTTATGAGTTATTCTGCCACAGGAACTCTGGTTTGAAGTTTCACACCGTCCTTTTGATAGGTATAATCTTTCACCGAAAAACTGCTTTCAATGTTGTCGATAATCTTACCGTTTTCGTCTTTTGTCTTTGGCGATTTGAAATCATAAAAATTCTTAACTTCTTTGTTAAGCACAAGTTTTGGCGAAACAAAGCCGAATAATTTTTCAAAGTTAGGATTTTTAATCATGGTTTCAACTATATATTCCGCCTTGATGAATGCCTTTGAATACACCACTTTTTTGGTGTATTCTTCAAAATTAATTGAATTTTTATTTGCATCCAAATAATTAGGGTCGTCTTTTTTAAGGTCAAATCTGCCAACCAAAGTTTCCATTGCTCTGGCCTCGTTAAGCAAATCTTCAAAATCCACTTTGTCTGCCTTCATGATTTTTGCAAATCTTTCAAATTCTTCAAACTCCGCTTGTGATAGTTGTTTTCTTACCTCTTCCAAATCTAACTTTTTGAGTCTTTCGTCAATGAGTTTTGCACGAGAAAGTGTTATATCCACAATAAATGGCACGTGACGGTCGTAAATATGACTGTTCACAATCATGTGCGAAAGCGTGCCCGGTTTCAATCCACAAACCTGTGCAAGCATATACACCAATGCCGAATATTGCACAACATTCCAACTACCTGCCGCCAAAGTGTCGTTGGAGCGTTGATTTAAAAACATATTGAGTTTGCCGTCCGTAACATCAAACTGCATACCATGCACACAAGGATAAAGCCCCATTTCGTGCAAATCTTCATGAACAAAAAGTTCGGTGACCATACTCCTAAATGCTGGTTGGTGTTTAAGATACCAAATAACACGGTCAATTTGGTCGAACTCACCGTCTTTATACTTCGACTTTCTGCCGGCTTGATAACCATAAGCCTTGCCAATACTTCCGCTCTCGTCCGCCCACTGGTCCCATATATGACTGTTTAGGTCGTTCACATTATTACTCTTCAACTGCCAAATCCAAAGAACTTCGTCAATCGCCGCTTTCCAATTTGTGAAACGAAGAGTTATTATAGGAAATTCTTTTGCAAGATTATATACATTGTTCACTGCAAACACCTTTGCCGTGTGAGCACTTGTGCCGTCCGCCCATTTAGGTCTGACAACCTCTTTTGTGTCCCACACACCTTCCTTTAAAATTCTGTTTGTTGTTTTAAGATAAATCCAATCTGCACTACTCATTATTCTTTCTCCTTTTGTTATTTTTTAATTTTTAAACTTTGTTTGTTTTTTTACCCTTTTGTCTAACACTTTGTTTATTGTCTTATATTTTTACACTTTTTTGTCTAACATTTGGTTTATTATCTTGTTCTAAACTCCAATTCCGTTCATCACTTCAACTTTTTAATTGTCTAAACACATTATTCTATTCTTCACTGCCACTTCTACCATTTTTGTTTGAATTTTTATCTAATTGCACATTATCCACAAAGATATTGTTGTTAATAATATATTTTGCAAAATCTTGAAATAGTGGCGGATATTTATTTCTCTCTATATCAATATTTATCCACATTTCAGCAAAAGTTTTATCACCAGCAGAAATTCGTTTTTGTCTTAATTCTTCGTCTAAACCATCTCTTTCTAAAAATAAATCAGTGCAACCTTTTTCTTCATAATATTTCACTTGCATATTACATTCAACCTTGTCTATTAAGCGAGTAAATTTAGCCTCTTTGGTTTTGTTCTCTAAATATTCTTTGAAGATTTCAATGATTTTCTCACCCATTTCAAGCGTTTGAGCAATTTCCTTAACCGCTTCCACTTCCATTTGGTGTTTTTGCTCTTTTGGAACAGCATCATTTGGTGTTATATCTCCAACAATCGCTTCTCCAAGTTCGTGAAAGGCAAACATAAATATAACTTTTTCAATGTCCAAATTTAAGTTAAATTCGCTATTCACCGCAAAAGCCAGCATTTGACAACCATATATATGTTCTGCCACACTTTCAAATCGGTCAGCATCCACATTCCATTGCTTCCAGCCCGACCGTATCAGCATTTTAAGTTTGTGAGTTATTGCATAAAAGTTGCTAATTTTCTTAAATTTATCTTCGTTTTGCATAATATTCCTAGTTACCACCTTTTGTTACATTACTTTTTAATTTAGTTAACTTGCGACTTTTTAATTTAGTTAACTTTTATAAATTTGATTATTCATAAACTATTTCCCAAATATTCTTGTGTTATATTGAGATGTATGAATATAATCATTTTTTCTCTCTTGTCCATTCCATTCTTGTCCGCCATATCCGCCCTGACGATTTGAATAATTTTTGTGCCACGGCATTGAAGAAACCGTTGTGGCAACCAATGCCCATGAATATGCCGACCAAGGTCCACTAGTTCGATAAGCGTCATTCTCGTCAAAATCGAAAGTGTTTAAAGTTGGTGTTGAATAATACTGCGGAACAAACATCCCAACAAAAAATGCGTTTAAACTGATTTGCCCTTTCTCGTCCTTTAAGTTTTCAACAACAAGTCCAAAACTTTTTCCGTCTGGCATCAATTTAAACACATCTCTAAAACTTCTTAAATAAGAAAAACAATCCATTGTCGAATCAATAGTAAAACCCTGTTTTCTTGCCCAACTTAGTGTTTGAATTAAGTCTTTGTTTGTGATAGTGACATTCTTTATTGAATTTTCATCGCTTACCGCCCCAAGCTTATTTATAAATGTTTTGGCAATAATAATATCCTCTCTTAAAGGTTCCACTTTTCACCTCCAACCTTCAAAAAAGAGAATACCATAATCTTCCAATCATGTCAATTGAAATTAAACAATAAATAAAAATAATTAAACTGTAAATATTTAAAACATACTAATTTGGCTGACAGCATAACTCTTTTGAATTGCTTTTGTAATTTTATCTCCTTTTTGCAAATTACCAATCAATAATGGAGAGTTTGGATTATGTCTTTTCATGTTTTGCAATACCAAATTTCTGTTGCTATTTGCATAGCAATATTTACACAAATGCCCGCAACAGTTGTAAGTGCCGATATCCTGTCCTAAAAGACAATTACAAATCTTTCGAGCATTTTTCTTATTTGGAGGATTTAATTTCAAGCCAGATGCTTTTTCTAGAACTTCTTTTGTTTGACATCCAGAAATGTCCACACCCAACTTTTCCAAATAGGCACTTTCACAGCAACTTCTAATTGTGATGTCATTCTCTTTTGCAATTTTCACCAATTTTTCCACCAATGAAAGTTGTTCTTCTTTTGTTGGCGGACGAATTCCTGTCACATTAACCTTAACCTTTTCATACATATCAAGAAAACTAATCACACACTGATTTGTGTGTCCTTTTAAACTTTTGGCAATCTTTGAAAATTCTTGAATATGGCGAGATTGGTCATACACCTCGGAATAAAAGATAGGGTCGTATCGCCAGCCAACCGCATCCTTCCCCAATTTTTTTGACAAGGTTTTAACCCCCTCAATAACCTTTTCTTTATCTGGAACATTTGGTTCATAGTCTTTGCCATAAGCGGTTATTGTCACAAACCAAAACTGACGAAAATCGTCAAACTCCTCCATATATGGCAACAGCGGTAGAGGGTTTTTGGTGCAAAAACATATCATGTCAACAACATCGTGCGTTAACTTATATTCCGTCACCTGACTTTCGTTATATGGATTGCGAACATACACAAAACCCTCTCTTATGCGGTTCAAAAACCACTTAGAATAGAAGGCAGGTATGTCCGTTCTCATTCCTGTTGATATTATCATTTTTCTTCCTTTTTAACAATATAAGATTCACAAAATTACAACAAAATAACTAAGATAAAAAATATAACAAATATATAAACAAATAAACGAAAAACTTTGCATTTTTAAAATACAAAGTTAATCTTTATTTTATTTTTTACGCAATAATTCAATTTTGTTTTTCTATAGTGTTTTATTTATTGTCTTATTTGTTTTTATTTGAATTTTTCTATAATATATTTAGTAAAAAATTTTATAATTCAAACATAAATCATTTTACAAACTTTTTCATAAGCTCAATCACTTGCTTTCTAACTTCTTTAACTGCTTTCTCTTTTTCGGTCACTATGCGATAAATCATGTTGGCAATGATTTTCATCTCCTCTTCTTTCATGCCAAGTGTGGTTACAGCAGGTGTGCCTAAACGAAGTCCACTTGTGACGGTTGGACTTAATTTTTCGTTTGGTATAGAGTTTTTGTTTGTTGTTATGTTTGCCTCATGGAGAAGGTCGGAAGCTTCTTTTCCTGTCACACCGAAAGGAGTTAAATCAACCAATATTAAATGGTTATCCGTTCCACCAGAAACAAGTCGAAAACCATATTTTTTCAATTCGTCTGCCAAAACTTTGCAGTTTTTGATAACCTGCTTTTGATATTCTTTAAATTCTGGTTGAAGAGCCTCTTTTAAAGCCACCGCCTTACCTGCAATGATGTGTTCCAATGGCCCACCCTGCGAACCAGGAAAAACCGCACTATCAATCTTTTTGCCAAGTTCTTCCTTACACAAAATCAAACCACCTCGTGGACCTCGCAAAGTTTTGTGAGTTGTGGTTGTTACAACATCAGCATATTCGCAAGGATTTGGATGTAATCCTGTTGCCACAAGTCCAGCAATGTGTGCCATATCCACCATTAAATACGCACCAACACTATCGGCAATTTCACGAAATCTTTTGAAATCAATCACTCTTGGATATGCACTTGCACCTGCAACAATAACTTTTGGATGATGCTCCTTTGCCAATCTTTCCACTTCGTCATAGTCAATAAGTTCGGTTTCTGTGTTCAAACCATAAGAAATAGCATTGAAAAACTTTCCAGAAACATTTACTTTTGTGCCATGCGTTAAATGTCCGCCTGCTGGAAGTGACATTCCCAAAATTGTGTCGCCCGGTTTACACAATGCCAAATAGACCGCAAAATTTGCATTTGCACCAGAGTGAGGTTGAACATTGGCATATTCTGCATGAAAAAGTTTTTTCGCACGCTCTATTGCCAAAGTTTCAACTATATCCACATTTTCACAACCACAATAATATCTCTTGTTTGGATAACCTTCTGCGTATTTGTTTGTCAGTGCACTCGAAACAGCTTCCCTCACAGCTTCACTTGTGAAATTTTCACTTGCAATAAGTTCGATGTGTTGTTTTTGACGTTTCTCCTCCTTCTTTATAGCCTCATAAACCTCTTCATCCACTTGTTTTAATTTGTTGTAATTCATAACCCCTCCTCTTTATTTTTTTAGTCCTACTTTCTTTTCTTCATTTTTTTTATTTTCTTATTAATTAAATCTAATTAAACCATATTAAAATCTAATTAAACCATATTAACCGATTAACCGCATTTTAACTAAATTTTAAACCGCATTAAACTTAACTTAAATTTAATTTAATCTTATTTTAATTTAGACATCAATGTTCCTCAATCAAATTTTTTTGCGTTCTTGTTAACGTAGGTTCTAAACTTGAAGGTATGTCCATTCTCTTGTTGTGCCAAAGACTCTTCTTTTAATTTAAACCCTCGCTCTTCAATGTTGTTTATGTAGGTGTCTGCTGAAACAATCTCGTCCACCATGGTGATATATGCCACATCACAATAATCCATAAGCATATTATACACACTTGCTCCACCACAAACGAATATATCGTTGGAGTTGTATTTTTTAAGTTCCGCAAACAATTCATCAACACTATGCACAACAATCGCACCCAAAGCCTCAAAGTCGGTTTTATCGCTCAACACAATGTTTGTTCGGTTTGGTAGTGGTCGCCTTGGCAGTGAAAGATATGTTCTTTCGCCCATAATAACCACCTTTCCAGTGGTTTTTTGCTTAAAATATGCCAAATCAGACGGCAAATGAAACAACAATTTGTTGTCTTTTCCTATTGCATAGTCTTTCGTTACTGCAACAATTAAATTCATTTTGCCTCCTTTCTGCTTTGTTGGTTGTTTGCCAAAGTTAAGGTGTTTTCCATAAGGCAAGCCACCGTTAGTGGTCCCACACCTCCTGGCACTGGTGTGATGTATGAACATTTATCTTTAACATTTTCAAAGTCCACATCTCCAAGGATTTTTCCGTCAACACGGTTTATTCCAACATCCACAACCACTGCACCTTTTTTGATATAGTCTTCTTTGATAAACTGTGCTTTTCCAATCGCAACAATCAAAATATCCGCTTGTGAAGTTATGCTTTTAAGGTTTTGCGTTCTGCTATGACACAATGTGACCGTTGCATTTTTATTTCCCAGCAAACTTGCAACACTTCTGCCCACCAATAAACTTCGCCCAACAACAACGGCATTCTTTCCTTCCATTTGGATGTTGTATTTTTCTAAAAGCTTAATTATTCCTGTTGCTGTGCAAGGAGCAAAACCAGAAGCTCCTGCAAACATCACACCCAAATTTTTGTAAGTTAAACAATCAACATCCTTTTCTGGCTTAATCTTGTTGATAGCCCGATTTTCGTCAAGATGTTTTGGCAATGACAACTGAAGTAAAATGGCAGAAACCTTTTCATCGTCATTCAAAATCTGGAGTTGTTTTTCCAACTCCTCTTGCGAAACATCTTCTGGCAAACGCACCACTTTCGACTTCAAACCACACTGTTCACACGCACGTTGCTTTGAAGCCACATACACTTCACTTGCCTTGTTTCCTTTCACAATAACACACGCAAGCAATGGAGCATTTTTTTCGCCATGTTTCTCACAAAATTCTTGCACTCTTTTTTTTACATCAGCTTTAATCTCTGCTGAAAAACTTTTTCCGTCCAAAATAACCATAGTGAAATTATAGCACAAAATTTAAAATCGTCAAACTATTTAAAATACTTGTATAAAAAAATAAAAAACAAACAAAAAAAATAATAACAACAACCATTTGTAAATTTGTAATTTTAAAAGAAGTACATTTTTATTATTCATCATGATATTTTTTTCTTTATTTTTATTTCCATTATTTCACTTTCATTATTCATATATTTATTGTTTACACATAATTTTTTTTCAAATTTTTTTGCCAAGATAAAATGTTTGTTGAACACTTAACAATTTTAATCCACTATCAATTAAAATTAGCCACATCTCTCGCTATCATTCTTCTCTCTAACTTTTATACAATTATCTCGAACTTTCATACAATTATCTCGAACTTTTATACAATTATAAAATAAAAACCCGAACACATTTCCTGTTCGGTTCTTTTTATTGTTTGCTTTATATTTCCTATTTTAATATTTTTTCATTTTAACTAAAATACTTTTAAACACCCCCTAATTAAGTCAACCTCTAAGAGGGCAACTCGATTTATAAATATTTTGAGATAATTTAATCAATCCGCAATCTTTCACAAAGCTTTTTAATTCTTCAACTGATTGTTTAGAGCATGGCCCAACTATAATTTTATTTATTAACACATTAGTGTCAATTTCGCTTTCTGCCAACAACTTATCGATGTCTATAATCAGCATTTTTCTAATTCTTCCGTTAATCAACCTAAATTCCTCTTTTGAGTATTTTGGTGTCTTACCCCAAATGTTGTACACCCTATATTCGCTTTCACTTTTAAAACTTGCGTGTTTATAGGCGGCAGCACCAACAATAAGGTTATCTATAAAATCTTTTTCATCTCTAAAACCACGAATTTTACCTGATAAAAAGTATTTTCGTAAAAGGTTGAAATATTTGTTCTCTTTGATATCATAATTATATGAAACATTAGTCGAAACAAAAAAATTATCATAACAAGCCTTTGCTAACACTTTGGTGTTTATTTCCAAACAAACACCAGTTGCGTCATTTGAATATCTTTCCCATTGTGCCGCATCGTCCATCAAACTTGAAAAGCATAAGATGTAAGGACTCTCCACCTCAATTCTTTTTTCTAAATTTTTAAAAAAAAGTTCAAATCTGTCACTATTCAAAACATTTTTGTTTTTTGTTAACTCTTGTTTAAGTGTTTTTGTGAAACCTATCAACTCTTCTCGGTCGTTCATTTCTAAGGAGTTACCTATCCAAAACTCTTTATTTCTAAAAATGTTATAAAAAGCACCCATAGAGGTATAGTGATAAACCAAATTATGCTTAATGTTGTGAACAAACGCATTTATACCTTTTCTTTTAATTCTTTTATATATATCATCAGTCATTCTTCCTTGTCCTCTTAAATAAATTCACACAATTTTTATAGAATAATAATGTTAACAACACTTTTGTCTTTAAAGCAAGATAATTCAATTTCAATTTAAAAAAACTTAGAAAACTTAAAAAATTAAAAAGAAAACTCAATCTTCTAAAATTTCTTCAATTCGTACAACCTCATCAAAGGTTAGGTCATTCGTTTCGCCCATAATATAAGAAAAGTCTTTATTTTTATGCACACCATTATCCTTGTCTACATCCATAGATTTTAATTTTTTTTCATAAACCTTGGAAAGAAGTATGACATCCTTCTTTTCACCCTCTCTTTTAGGCACATTTATATCTTTGCTTGTAAACTCAACCTTTTTCTTAAATAAATTTTTAAAAAAGCTCATACCTAACTCCTAAACACTTTTCACCATTATTAAACGTCACATTTCACATCCACAATATATTTACTTTTATCTAATGTACTGTCAAATAAAAGTTTTTTGTAAAATCATGAGTTTTTAGTTCCACCAAACAAGAAATAAATCCTTAGAGTTTTATCCCCTAAGGATTTAAACTTTGCCCTATTATATTGGGCCTCCTGGACCTTTTGGATGTCTTCTGCAAGGTTTTCTTGGTGGAAGAATTGGTGCTCTTCTTGGATGTGGTCCATGATGTGGATGTGGCCCTGGTCCACCTGGTTTTGGATGTCCTGGCATATTTACCTCCTTTAATTTTCAGTTGTAATGAAAGGTATTACCCTTCAAAATTATTATAATTAAACGAAGAGTTAAATGTCAAGTTTTTTTTACAATAGAAGTTTTATATTGCCTCATCCGTCAATGAAAGTAATTTATTAAGTGGCTGTTTAAGTGGTTATTTGATAAATAACTGTCCTTCTATTTCTTTAACTTTTTTAAGTTTTATTAATTGTTCTAATGAAGCACTAAGTTTGCTAATAATGTTATTTCCCTTTCGTGTGAATCCCAACAGATTTGCCATGGTTGTGAACAAACCATCTTTTGAAATACCAATATTCTTATTAATGACAACTTCCATACCGCTTGCAAGTTCATCGTTTGAAATCATAAGAATATCTCTGGGTTGTTCTCCTTCTTTTGGAATTCGCATTTCTATCTTCATATCTTTATCAACAACATAATAATCTTTAATTTTATAAACATTTTTAATGTTCCGCATACTATATTTAAATTGCGACCTTACCACATTTGTGACTTTTTCTCGTCCAAAAAATTTGACAGTTTCTTTTAAGAGTAATTCTTCCGTGATTGGTGCTTCCGTGGCCACTAAGTCGAAAATAATTTTGCTGAAACTTCCAGTTTTTCTTGAATTGATATCATAATAATTGTAGGTTTTAAAGAGAGATTTCAAATCAATATGCTCTGATTTTTCTTCAACAATAAAGACTTGCTCTTCATTATTCTTTTTATTGGACGTTTGACTGAAAGATGCAACTTCATTTTCTTTATCAAACAAAACAATAGCTTTTTGAACTGCAGATAACAACCTTTTCTTTTCAATTCCTTTGTTTAAGAACCAGTCTGTCGACCAAATACGATAAAATCTCCACCCAAGTTTTTCAAGAACTTCCTGCCTTAATCTATCTCTATCTCTTGTTGTCTTTCCAGAGTGATAAGTTGCACCATCACATTCAACAGCAAGGATATAATCTGAATTATTAGGATGTCTTACCCCTAGGTCTATTCTATATCCAGAACATCCAACTTGCATATCAACCTTATAGCCCGCTTCTACCAAGACATCATAAACTTCCAACTCAAAATCAGAATCCGCATTAGCATTTGGATTAACTATCAATTTTCTGTTAACATTAATCATTCCGTGCTCAGCACAATACAAATAATCTTTCAATAGCTTGGCACCAACAGCGGTTGTTCTGTTTAAATCAATGTCGACAGATTTTATTGATGAAACTAATTTCACATTATATTTTGCTCTTGTGATAGCAACATTTAATCTACGCTCGCCACCCTTTCTGTTTAGTGGCCCAAAATTATGAAGAAATCTTCCTAATGAGTCTTTTGCATAAGCAACACTAAATATAATTGTATCTCTTTCATCTCCTTGCACTGTTTCAAGATTTTTCACAAAAAATGGTTCTATGCGTTTACTATCAAAATACTCAGCAAACCTATCATCTTTCTCTCTTCTCTTTTGAAGCAAATCTTCAATCATTTCCTGTTGCGAAATACTGAAAGCAACAACTCCAAGGCTTCTTTCAGGATGAGTTTTGAAATGTTCGTATATTAAATCCACAACTTTTTCTGCTTCAATGAAATTATATTTTGTTTTTCTGTCAAAAATCCCGTCGGGTACATAATAAAAATCAACACCTGTGTCTGAACTGTCTTTATGAGCAGAAGGAAATGTTATAAGTGAACTATCATAAAAATTTACATTCGAGAAGGTGATTAAATCTTCGGTTTTACTCCTATAATGCCAGTTTAATCTGTTTTGTTCAAATATTGTTGTACATAAATCTAGAATAGATTCAAAATCTAATGAGTCGTCATCATAGTTCTCATCGTCAACATCATCATCTATAATGCTTGCGTTAAAGAAATTGCTTGGTGGCATTTGTTTTGAATCGCCAACAACAATAACTTGTTCTGCTCTTGAAATTGCACCAATAGCGTCCCAAGGAAAGATTTGTGATGCTTCGTCGAAAATTACAACATCAAATTTACAATTATATGCATTTAAATAAGTGCTTACACTTAAAGGCGACATCAAAAAACATGGTTTTAGTCTTTGAATTAATTGCCCAGCATCACGAAGTAATATCCTTACTGGTCTTTGCTTCCTTTTCTTATTTGCTTCTCTAACCAACATACTTATTTGACTACCTGATGCCATGTCGTTAATATTTGGCATAGCTTTAGTTAATTTGGAAACGATTTCCGCTTTGGATATTTCAAATTTTAACTTATCTTTTTTCTTGAATTTCTCAACGGCAGTATCTTGTGTTAACCTAGAAAAATTGTGAAGAATATTGTTCTTATCAAGTATATAATACATCCATTGCGTATAAAACATAAGTTCAAAAGTTTGAGCCAGTGTTTCTCTGTTGATTTTTAAGTCGATTGAAGTGTCGATAAAATCTTTTAATCCTAGTTTATCTATTGCACACAACACTTCATAAAATCTTGTCCAATATTCGAGATTATCAAAATTTTCTAACAAATTGTTTATATATGTTATTAAATCATGGTAATTCATTTGATTAATATTGCATATTGTTTTGTCAAAAGATTTTTGCAACTCTTCAATAATCTCTTCAGTTTGCACTTCATATTTTTTATAAGTCGTTAAAAAATCTTTTATTTCTTTTTGCAAACCTTTAAATTCCGGATTGGTTTTATTCTTCAAAACTTCAACTTGATTAATCATTGTTTCATTAAGTTTTGCTAATTCATCTTCTAATTTTTTCCAATCAAATTTTTGCGACTTGTCTGATAACAATTCAAAAATATCTTTTTCTTCTTTTAGTATCACTTCATCTAAATGTTGTATATTCTTTGCTTCTTTTAACAAATCGACAATTTCGGTGTACTTAAGTTTGTGTTTACTATCTTTTAAATATTGTTTTAATATCTTTTTATCTCTTCTATAATTACCATTCAAAAATCTAAATGACGATATATAATCGTTTTTGAATTTTAAATAATAGTCGTTTGTATTAATTTCAAAAAGTTCTTCACTAAAAATAGGCTCTATTTTATTTTTACTTAAATTATAACTGTTTGTTTCTTGGTTATATCTTTTTACTTTATCAACAAGTTTGGTTAATAAATCTTTGTCAAAAAAACTGTTGTCATAATACTCCATGCAAACGATTTGTTCAAGGAAAGGAATATACTTTTTAAGAGTATCGTTACCAGTCAATTCCTCAACATCAACATTCAGTTTTTCAGAAACAATTTCTATTTGTTCCATGAGATTTTGAATTAATTTAAGTAATTGATTTAATTTTTTCTTCAATCCTATTTTTGACTGATAATTTAATTCTTCATTAATATAACCATACCAAACATTCTTGCGATAATCAAAACCAATGTTTTTAGAAAATTTTATAAGATAATCAAGTTGAGCTAAAACATCTTTTAAATAATCGCTATTTTTTTCTTGAATATCCTCAATTACATATTCAAAAGTTGGAATTTTATGATATTTAGAAATTAAACCTAAAATTTGATAAGGAGTTTTATTTATTTCAGGTTGTATTGTGTGCATTGTGTCTGCGTACTTATCTAATTGCTCTTTTGCACTTTTTAATTCGTCAAGTTCTGACGACGCTGTTTCTTTAATAGACTTTTTATTAAGGTTTAAAACTCTATATAATTCGTTTATTACCTCCTTTTTGTTAGTTTTATTGCTGTGTAATTCTAAACAAAAATCGGATAAACCCGCCTTTTTTAAATTGTTATAAACAACATTTAAAGCAGCCAACTTTTCTGATACAAATAAAATTTTCTTGCCATCAAATAAAAATTCAGCTATTAAATTGGTTATGGTTTGAGATTTTCCTGTTCCCGGTGGACCTTGTAACACAAGGTCTTTTCCTGATTTTGCTTTAATAATTGCAGACAACTGACTAGAATCAGCATCAACAACATTGTGAAGTGTTAACTCTTTGCTGTTCTTAAAAAAATTGTCTATATCAATATTTTCAACATTTTTACCTTCTTCTTCAACAACTTCCTTGTTTAACAACTTTCTTACAACCGGATTAGACAAGATTTTTTCTTCATTCTCTTTTAAATCTTTATACATATTCAATTTAAAATACGAGAATGTTCCTATTATCATATTGTCTTTAACAGACCAACCCTTCTTCTCCACATAACCTTGCACCCTTTTGAAATATTCGAGAATATCTTCGTTTTCGTTTTCATCTCTAAATTCAGGCAAATCTATACCAAATTCGTTTTTTAATTTGTAGAGCAATGTTGGATTAGTGCTAACTTCATCTTCATACTGAACCAACTCAAAAGGTTTTGTTGCTGATTCATTGTTTAAAGAAATCGGTATCAAAATCAATGGCGATGAATACCAAATATTAGATTCTTCTTTTTCTTTCCAATTAAGAAATCCAAAAGCCAAATATAAAATATTAATTCCTTTTTCTATAAGTGAAGTATTTGCAATCTTTTTAATATTGCATAAGATTTTGTAAATTGTAAAATCTTTTTTGTAAGCAAGTATTTGATTTTTCTTTAACTTATCAGAAAGAGAATCTATAAGTTGTTGTTTTGTTATCTTATCAGACTTACTCAGATTTTTGTCTTCTTCATCGGAATCATACTTACCTTCTTTAAGTTGTCTAATATAATCATCCACATCATAAAAAGAAAGAGTATCTCCATTTTCAATTTTATTAAAAACAGTTTGAATATCAGGAGATATTATTTCAATCGTTCTCAATTTTGACTCTTTAAAGTTGACCAACCCATTATTTTTGCCGGTATCTAACAATTTTTCGCACCATTTATTAAAAGTTATATCCATTTGTCCTCCACATACATCTTTAAATTTATTTATTATAAATAATATCACAAAATGTTATTGGAAAACAACAAAATATCAAAAATGCATATTTGCCGTATAAATTAATCTTCCAAAGACTGAATTAAAAAATTAAAAACCATGAATAAATAACTATGTTTTTTATGAAGGTGTTTGTTTTATGTTTCAAAACGAATAAATGGCAAAAGACTAAAAACAGTTTGTTCATCAAGTTTATATAAATTAACAAAAAAGGAAGCTATTTTTCTTCCTTTTCTTTTATTATTTGCAAATCAAGCTTTTTCGACAATTCATACATTTCATAAATTTCTTTTAAGCATTTATCTAACTCTTTTGGTGTAGATTTTTCATAATCAATCTTACTATGTCCGATATATCTATTTGCAAGTTTTGAAAACCTTTTTGTTTCGTTAGTTGCTTTTAATTGCTTTACACTTTCTCTTATACCACTTGTAGTAACTTCACCAATGATATTTTTAATCGTGTCAATTTTGGCTTGTATGTCTTTTTTGTATTCTTCAACTTCTTTTTTGTGTTTGTCTGTCAAATAATCTGGGTTTATTAAAGTAAGTGTTTGAACATCTTTAATCAATTCAGGATTTGCTTTGTAAATCAAACCATAAGATGAACTATCAGCATAATTCATAAAGCATTTAAGTGCATCATCCTCCCATTTTTTCTCTATCCCCTTATTTAACAGTTCAATACCCATAAGAGCTAATTCTTTAGAATCTTTTCTTGCGAGTATGTAGTTTATTATATCTTGTGCAACTAAATCATCTGAATAGGTTAATAATGTAATCAAAGATTTCGTCTTAAATTCATTGATTGATTTGTTTGATTTTAATATGGAAATCACTTTTTCACACAATTCTTTGTTGTTAATGTAGGGAATATTTTCTTCTTTGTAAATGTAAAAGCCTGACACTTGTGATACTATTGTTTTTCTTACATCTTCATTTCTAATTAAACAATGATCCCCATTCTCATAGAAAAAGTTTTTGTTTGAATACATATTGTTAATAACTGAATTTGTTAAGACGAACCAGTCGGAACCATCAGCACCATCATGGATTTGTCCATTAAATTCGCTAATACTTTTTAAATTTAAATCATTAACAAATATTTCTTGAAATATAGTTACATCTAATGGTATCCATTCATTTACAATTTTAACTTTTACTGCATCATTGTCTAACAGAATAGAATATGGCTCAGGTCTGTCATCACTAGATTTTTCAAAAACTTCGTGTTCAATAACTTTTTCTTGTATATACAGTTTTTCTATTAAATCTTCATATTCTCCAAAATTGCCAGAATATATTTTGTCGTTATAAACAGATATATTTAATTGAGGATAATATGTATAAGAATTACTTTTATCTATCCTTAACATCGGGTACAAAGAATTATCCATTACATCTTTTAATTGTTGTTCGCTTAATAATTTTGCCTCATCATATAAATGCTTAAAATGTGCATTCAAACTTCCTGAACCTGTTATTTCATCTATGTATTGATAAGCAGTTGTTTCGTCATCACTTCTTAAAGCCAAACTTGACATCAAATATTGGTCATAAGTTGCTTTTTCAAAGGTGTTATAAGTCACTTTAACTCCATATTTAATTTTAGATAATTTTAATTTTAGGTTTATTTGAACCATAGTCTATCCCTCCATCAACACCATTAAATTCGATTATTTTTCCAAATCTTTTAATATCTTCAATTATTTCTCTAAAGTAAGTTCTTTTGTTTCCATCATTAACATTCATTTCAATTTGTCCTAAACTTATTGAATTCCCAAACACGAACAATTTATCTCTTGCTCTTGACATAGAAACATTTATTCGTCTGAATTCATTTAAAAAATTACCTTTAGATGTTGTTACAACTGTGTTAACAAGCACGATATCAGTTTCTTTTCCTTGAAAAGCATCAACCGTATCAATTTCAAAACTTTTAAAATGTTTCTTTGCTATGTTAATAAGATCTTTATATTTTTTTTGAAATTTTTCAACTTGTGCAGCATAAGGGAAAATTGCAGAGATAGAAACATTTATAGGATTAATAACCGTGGTCATTAAATCTTTTAATATCTCAGCTGTTGCCTCTAATTCTTCAATATTATATCTTGAAGTTCCTTCTTTAACTTCTTTTCCATTCTTAACCTCAACAAAGAATATATCTTTGTCTTCATATTTTTCAAAATTATTAAATTGAACTTTTGTAGGTTTTATACTCTCTCTCATATTTTGCAGTATTCCACCATAGAATATGTTATAAGCATTCAAAACTGTTTTTACTGAACGGTAATTAACATTTAATTCAATCATTCTTCCTGCTTTACGAGCTTTTTCTAAAGTATTTGCAAACACTGATTTTTGATATATAGATTCAAGTTTATCAAATTTATCCTCATCATAAGATGGCAAATCTTTGACATCTGCTTTTTTAAACTCTAAAATTGGAGCTAATTGGAAGTCATCACCAACCATTATAATTTTTTCTACATAAGGTAAATATCTTAAAACCTCAGTTATAGGACACTTTGAAACTTCGTCAATTATTAACCAATCATAGCCATCTAACAATTCAAGACCCTTTTTCCCACCAATAGCACTTGTGGTTGTTGTTGCCCCAAGAACAAAATAATCTGCCATTGTTGCATTTTGAGAAAATTTAAACAGATTTTTACCTTTGAAATGCTTCATATCATCTAAAATAGCTTTTGATAATTGTTTGTTGGTTGCTCTTGCATTATGATTTTCAAATTTTTTAGCCCAAGTTTTATATAATGTTGCATCAATTTCTTCGCCAGAATATTTATTTTTTCTATTTGTTATTCTATTAGGTATAATAAGGTCATAATTTTCCATTAGTTCATCTAAAACATTGTCAATAGCTATATGTGTTTGTGATGAAATAACAACTTTTTGTTTTAATTCTTTTGTTATGTATTGAACTATTGCATTGATAACATAAGTTTTTCCAGTTCCCGGAGGCCCCTTAATTAAACTAACCGGAGAACCATCTGTTGCCATTAAGAAAGCTTGTTTTTGAGAATCATCTAATCCATCAATATATTTATCTTTATTGTCATTTTTTGTTCTTGCTGAATTGTTTGAAGGCATCTCTTTTGAACCAATAATATACTCCAATAATTCAGATGCTGAACCTGAAGCCCCTTGATTGATTAATCTTAATGAATTGTCAATAGATTCTAATTTTACTTTTTGTCCCATATCATAAAGGTTAAGAAAATTATATTTTTCATTTGTTTTTTTATTAATTTCTCCAGATAAAATCAAATCAGTTTTATCTTTTTGAATGTTTACTAAATCCAAACTTGTTAAATTTCGTGCTAAGTTATCATTAATTTCTTTAGACTCAGTAAGATATAGGTCATCAGAAAATTTTTTAATTTTCTTTATTGCATTATCTAATTCGCCATCATCTTCCTCAATTGCAACTTTAATGTCAACCAATTTTTTAACTTTATCTTGTTGTTCATAAGACAACATTTCATACTTATATTTTTCAATTTTATAACCAATAACAATGCCATTAAGATTTGTTATTTGATTTGATTCTTCAACCTCCACATCTTTAACATCAACAGGAACATAGCAATAATCATCTGATATTGACTTAATTCTATAAGTTGTGTTATTGTTCAATTCGCTTGATAATTGTTTATAAAATTTAAAAACATCCATAAACTCATCAAATTGGGATAAATTAAACTCAAAATTTTTGTCTTTAATTAATTCTTCTAAAATTAATTTCATTGCATCATTACTTTCTGGATAATTAGTAAAACAAATATTCATTGGCACACCTTTAATAGATGAATAATCAACATTTTGATCAATATAACCTTTTTTACAAAAGAACATTCCTCCATACGGCAGTTTATAATCACAACCTAAATTTCCATTCAAAATAATACAACCCTTATTTTCCAGTTGATAAATAATTTTTACATTTTTTAATCTATTAATGTATCTTGGATCTTTTTTGTCGTATTCTATTTCAATTTTGTTTGTTGATAATAAAACATTATGTCCTTGACCATCATTTACGATATCAAGAATATCCTTGTTTTTATTATCATTATAATAACCTAATTTGAATCTTCTCATTTTTAACTCCTTTCACACCACTTAAAACTCACAAGATTTTGCAACTCTAAACTTGCCAGATGAGTTATATTGCATTTTCTCTTTTTTCTTAATTGTTGCTTCCATAATCGCAATACCATATTCTTTTTCTATATATCTGATATAGATTGGAAGCTTTGTCATTGTTTTAATTAGCATAGTATCATGATGACTTTTTGAAAGGTCTAAAGCATTTTTTAGCAAAACTTTGTTGTGAAAAAATGATTTAACACCTCTATAGAATTTTTGTGTAAATAAGTAATACTCTCTGTCCTGACTAACCAAATAAAATGCTTGTTTGTCTTTGTCTATTGTTCTTGAATAAATAAAATTTGCCATAAAAACTCCTTAAAAAAATTATATTTTTCTAAGTCAATGCAAAAAAATACTCAATCATAACTATCAATTATATTAAGTTAAATCCTCTAAAGTTTAGGCACAATCGTACCACAAAAAAAACCTACTCAGACCATTTGCATGACCTTTTTGGAGTGTTGTTCTAAATGAATTAGAATCCCTTTCGTACAATCATATTATCACATAAAGATTTTTAAATGTCAACAATTTTTTCAAAAAAAATTAAAAAAATAAAAAAACTGAACTATTGCTAGTTCAGTTAGGAGAGCTCCACCCATATATGTACGAAAGGGATTAACACTCCAATTCATTTATTCGTACATGATTATTATATCATAAATCATCTTTTATGTCAATAATATTTGTCGATAAAAATCAAGCTTTATGTTTTAAAAAACATTCTTTATTCTCTTATACCTCCTTATTAGATTTGTCTTTCAACGAAACCAATAAAGCAAAATTTAAATGAAAAGCATTCACTTAAAATCTTTCTGTATCAAATCAACGAAAAGGAGAAAATATCACACCATTGTCTTTATTAAGAAAAAAAGACCATACTAAAAACCTAGTTTTAGCCTTTAAGATATTAAATATTTAAGCAATATTTTGTTCTGTTAACTTCATACGAAATTTTTTCTAACAACCACGGCGAAAGACAAAGACTTTCTATAATTATGGTAAAGGAATTTCTTGTAGAGCATCTTTTCTCAATTGTTCATCGCCTTTATAATAATACCATAATATTTTATCAAAAATTGTTCTATTAACCTCAATTTTTTCCTTGTTATTGATTGCTTTTATTATTTCTCCAATCAATTTATTATAGCCTTCATAATCAAACTTATTTTTGTCCGCAAAATTTTTAACTGTGCTTACAATTTCTTTGAGTTTATTGCGTTTTCTTCTTGCATGAATACCTTCAACACCTAAATATTTCCATTCATAATAAGGTAAGATTTCGCTTATAACCCTATCATAGATTGAATAAGCATTATGATTGTTAAATCTATATCTTGAAACATAACTGCAGAATTTTGATGCAAATGAAAATTTTGAAACATTTTTATCAGCACCAGCAATTTCATTAACTAGATTAGGGTCAGCGTTTCGCAATCTTCCTTCAAAGTCAGAAATACTCAATATCTTTTCAACAACTTCGCCTATGCCCTCATTATTTTTATTATTTGATTTATCTTGTGTTGTTGTTTTGTATCCAGAAACTGCTAAATGTGTTGAATTTTCCTTGTCAATTTTTTTTACAATGTTTTCAATTTCTTCTTTACGAAAGTCCCAGTGGTTTTTAATTAGTTCAGCAGAACTCCCTTCTTTCCCATTAAAAGCATTTCTGTAAGAGCTATCAACAGAAATACAAAATTCTATTAAATCAATATTGTTTTTTGTAAAAGCAATATAATTCTTATCTAAGTATTCTAATTCTAATTTCATTTTTCCCTGCACTAAATTTAGTATAGTTTTAATTATACTATAAAAACGAAAAAAAATCTAGTATAAGTTAAATATTTTAATCTTATCTAAAAATTTTTATATTTATCTTTTTTTTGTGTCAGTTAATAATATTGATTTTAAAGAATTTTTCTTTTTTGCGTTAATATTATTTTATAAAACACAACTTTGATTAGCGGAGCTATCAACAAAAAATTTCTTTTTAAAGTTATATTTACCATCAAGAACGACATTGCCTAAATGTTGAATTCTTCTTATTTTTAAATTTAATAAATTTGTCAACCTTAACTTTATTTTTATTGATAATTACAGTACAATCAACTATTCAGAAAAGCAATTTATTGCC
>CAYOOB010000002.1:0-57011 GCA_964405555.1 uncultured Lachnospiraceae bacterium
ATACACCCTTTTTTAAAATTTGTACACCCATTTGGTGTTTTTTGCGTTTTTAAAAGTTATTTTGAAATAAGAAAAGTCCCTATTTTAGGGACTTTCAGGGTGGTTGGCTTGAGTGGTAACTGACAAGGTGTCTTATACTCACATTCGTTCGTTTAAGGTGGGGGTAGTAAAAAAAGAGTGGCAAAACTGCCACTCAAATTGGTTGGCTTGAGTGGACTCGAACCACCGACCCCCACCTTATCAGGGTGGTGCTCTAACCGACTGAGCTACAAGCCATCGTGAAATATTTGCACTTTAAATGTTTATGCTGTTTCATTATACATTTATTTTTTCAAACTGTCAAGCATTTAGACTAAATTATTTAAAAAAAATTGTTAAGAGGCGAAAAGAAGTGGAAAGTTGGAGTGCTATTTTTGTGATTATATATAAGAGTTATATAGAAGTATATAAAAGAACCATTATGAATTATAAAAGATTATATACTGTTTGTGGTGTGTGTTGTGTGCACACACTTGTGATTTAATGTCGTTAATGTTAAGTGTTTACATCATAAAATATTGTAATGTTGTTTTAGAATTTTGTGATTTTTATATGACAAAATGGTTATTTTGTTTTCTTATTTTCAAAAATTTGTTTATAATATGTTATAGTATAAAAATTTATATCAAAAATTTCATGTTTAATAAATTAATACAAAATAAAGAATTGTTTTGTTTTAGTTGATATGAATTTGTATAAATTAAATATCAAAAAGAGAGAAGAAAATGAAGAACAAATTTTTAAGCAAAGAATATTTAGAAAAATTGGATGCTTATTTTAGGGCGGCGAATTATCTTTCTGTGGCACAACTTTATCTTTTAGATAATCCTCTTATGAGAGATCATGAGTTATGTCAAGCAGACATTAAGAAAAAACTTGTTGGACACTGGGGGACGGTTCCTGGACAAAATTTTGTTTGGGCTCATTGTGACAGAGTTATTACAAAATATGATTTGAACATGATTTTAATTTCGGGGCCAGGGCATGGCGGAAACTTTTTTGTTGCCAACAGTTATTTGGAAGGAACTTACAGCGAATTCTATCCGCAAATTTCTCAGGATAAAGATGGTATGAAGAGGTTGTGTAAACAGTTTTCTTTTCCAGGCGGGATAGGCTCTCATTGTGTGCCAGAAACTCCTGGGTCAATCAACGAGGGCGGAGAGTTGGGTTATAGTTTGGCACATGGGTTTGGTGCGGTTTTTGATAACCCAGATTTGATTGCAACCGTTATTGTTGGTGACGGCGAGGCGGAAACTGGTCCGCTTGCAACTTCGTGGCACAGTAATAAATTTTTGAATCCAGCAACTGACGGAGCAGTGCTTCCAATTTTACATTTGAATGGTTATAAAATAAATAATCCAACTGTGCTTTCAAGGATGTCAAAAGATAGGTTGAAGTCTTTGTTTGAAGGTTATGGTTATGAACCATATTTTGTTGAAGGGGATCAACCACTTAAAATACACAAAGAAATGGCAAAAGCTATGGATAAATGTATTGAAAGAATACGTGAAATTCAAGAGGATGCTCGCAAGAACGGAACAAAGCCGAACACCGTTTGGCCGATGATTATTCTACGCACGCCAAAAGGGTGGACAGGTCCAAAAGAGGTGGATGACAAGCAAGTTGAAGGTAGTTTTAGGGCACATCAAATTCCTGTGACGGCAGACAATGAACAACATTTAAATATTTTGAAAAGTTGGTTGAAAAGTTATAAACCAGACGAACTTTTTGACGAAAATTATCATCTCAAAGCGGAGATATGCGAAATTTTGCCAAAGGGAGATAGGCGAATGTCGGCAAATCCTCACGCAAACGGTGGGCTTTTACTCAAAGAACTAAAAACACCAAATTTAGATGATTATGCTGTTAAATTCTCTGGACATGGAACAACCAAAACGCAAGATATGTTGGAACTTGGCGGTTATATTCGTGAACTTTTCAAGTTAAATAAAGAAAATAAAAATTACCGCATATTCAGCCCAGATGAGGCGATGAGTAATAGATTATATCGTGCTTTTGAGGCAGAAAATAGAGGTTTTAATTCTCAAATTCTGCCAACTGATGATAAACTCTCGCCTGAAGGAAGAATTATGGACTCGTTTTTGTCGGAACATTTGTGTGAAGGTTGGCTTGAAGGTTATCTTCTCACGGGCAGACATGGAATGTTTGATAGTTATGAGGCGTTTATTAGGGTGGTGGACAGCATGGTTGCACAGCACGCAAAATGGCTTAAAGTGTGCAACGAAATTCCTTGGCGAGCACCAATTTCTTCGTTAAACCTTATTCTTACAAGTAATGTTTGGCAACAAGACCACAACGGATTCACACATCAAGACCCGGGTTTTCTTGACCATATTGCCAATAAGAATGCGGATGTTGTAAGAATTTACTTGCCACCTGATGCCAACTGCTTGCTTTCTTGTTATGACCATTGTGCAAAAAGTAAGAATTATGTGAATGCTATTGTGGCATCGAAGCATCCTTCTTTCCAGTGGCTTAGCATGACGGAGGCTAAAAAACATTGTCAAAAGGGTGTTAGCGAATGGAAATGGGCAGGCTTGAATGATTCTTCAAAACCGGATGTTGTTATTGCCTCTTGTGGCGACACAGCAACACTTGAAGCACTTGCAACCATCACGCTTATAAGAAAACTCCTTCCAAAGTTGAATGTTAAGTTTGTGAATGTGGTGGATCTTATGAAGCTAGTTTCTTCATCGACACATCCACACGGTCTAACGGATGCGGAATATGATAAAATTTTCACTAAAGACAAACCGATTATTTTCAACTTTCATGGTTATCCTCAACTAATACAGATGCTGACATATAAACGTCACAATCGAAATTTGTATGTTTCTGGCTATCATGAAGAGGGAACGATAACAACTCCATTTGATATGAGAGTTAGAAATCACATTGATAGATATCATCTTGTTTTGCAGGTGTTAAACTGTGTTTCTGTAATTTCACAAAAAGAGAAAAACTCAATAAAAAAACTTATGGAAAGTCAACTTGAAAAACATGAAAAATATATCAATGAGTTTGGTGTGGATATGCCAGAAGTTGCTGATTGGAATTGGAATGATAAAAAATTAAAATGATAACAACAAATAGCTTATGACAAAGTTTATAAATATATATGGCAATTATGGCAATCGGTTATGATAATTAGTTTGAGTGAACAGTTTGATTTAAATAATTATTTAACTTTAAATAATTTGAGTAAGTTTATTAAATTGCGTAAATGTTAGATTTTATTGTGTTCTTAATGACTGTATGCTAACAATGAAAACAACAAAAATTCATAGAAATAATTAAAAAATTAAAATAAATTATCAAAAGTAATTATAAATCAATTTAAAAACAAATTATAAAAACGAAAAACAATAATAATATAACACAGGACGGAAAATGACAAAAGTTAAGAAGTTTAACAGATATATGATTCGTACTTTTAAGGAAGGTAGATATCTTCTTTTAAAGTATATTGTTTCTGCACTCTTAATGATTGTTATTGCCGTTATGTCTAATTTGCTTGGTGTGGAAGAATTGACCTATTTAAATGCCGTGATTAATGTGGACTATATTGTTCAAATTTTGGGATTTGGAATTTTTGAAGGTGTTAATGTGCTTGCTAACCAAAACATAAACTCAAAATTTCGTGTCAGAAAATATTCTCAAATTGGTTTTCAGTTAGCAATAATTGTTGGTTTAATTTTTTCAATTTTGTTGGCAATTTTTCCAAACTTCATTATGGTAACTATCACAAGTTTTGTGCCTACCGACTATACTTTCTATTACATAATGTGCGGTTATGCTTTTCTTTCTTGTATAAAAGAATATTTGACTAATCTTTTGAAGAGTTTGGAAGTTTTTAAAGCGCAGTTTTTCTGTGATATTTTAATCACTTGTATAACGATTGTTGGTTTTATGGTGCTTTATTTTGCAGGGATTTATTATCTTAATTATATTGCCATTGCTTATCTTGTTGGTATTATAATTGGAATTGTGTTCTGTTTCTACTTTCTTATGCGTAACAAAAAAGTTAAAGTCAATCTTTTTCATAGACAGCCAATCTCTTTAACTAAAAAACAGTGGGGTATTATGGTTGCCAATGTTGGCACCGAACTTATTTGGGTTGTTGGATATTTTGCCACAAGCATATTTCTTTTGCGTTTAGGAGATGAATTTTTAAACACCTATTCTTATCTCGAAACTGTTCTTGATGTTTTTAACGGCTTTCTCTTTACTTACATTAACATAACCTGCATAAAGATTACACGAAATTTGGGCAGGAGTAATTTCAAGAAGGTGTTGGAACACTCAAGATATTCCATTTATGGAGTGTTCGTTATATGGTTTTTCTATGCTGTGGCAAGTATGATTTTTATCTATCCAGTGGCATTGGGAGCAAACGATGCATATTTTGATTTAATGTTCTTGGTTACCCCTTGCTATGTTTTAATTAATTTGGTAAGATTTTTGCGCTGGAATTTTAGTTCGTATATGTTAAGACTTGGAGGAAAAAACAAACCTATCGTCATTGCTGAAGTGTTTTATGCTTTGATGTATATCGCACTTTGCTTTGTTGCTAAATTTGTGCCAGATAATATGTTTGTTATGTATGCGTTGGTTGCTCTGCCAGAACTTACAATACTCGTTGTTGATTGGGTGATCTATAAGCGAAGAAACTGGATGGCAAATATTAATGACGATCCAAGCTCGCTTAAAAATAAGGTGAAATGCTTTATATTTGATTTTGACGACACACTCTATTATGGTGTTGATTGGACTATTTGGAAGAAGTTTGCCACGAACTATTTTAACGAACATTTTTCCTATTTAACCGAAAAACAGCGAAGTTATTATCTTAAAAAGTATAAATGTGGAAAAAATGGTGAAGAAGTGCTTGCGTATATCGAGAAAATTTCAATTGAAATCGAGGGGACTTGTCAGCCATGGTTAGATTTTTCCAAAGGCGTGATTGAACCTGAAGCGAAGGACGGAAAGGCAATTCCAATGAGGGAAATTAAAAAATGTGCACAACAAGGGAAGATATATATTGTTTCTAACACAAAAATGGAGATGATTGAAAAATTTGCCAGGATATATAAAATTGACCTTTCTCTTTTTGAGCGAGTGATAAGTAACGAGTTCACACCGGGCAATGAGGGTAAGGAAAGGTATTATAAAGAGATTATGGAAGAGAATGGACTTCAACCAGACCAAATTCTTGTGATTGGTAACTCAAAAAGAGAGGATATTTTGCCGGCGGAAAAATTAAAAATGAACACATATTTGGCGGACGGACAGTTCACTTACGAGGAACTTATTGGCTAGCAAGTTTAAGTTAACATGAGGCATAAAATGTTTAATAACAACACTACTTTATAAATTATGTTAAACTGTTTTCTTTTTAATTCTTAATTAAGTAATTAAATAAATTAAGTAATAAAACATTAGGTATTTAATCATAAAACAATAAGACTAAACTAACCTAACCAAATAAATAAAAAATAAAAATTGAGTGATTTACTCAATTTTTTTAACAAAGTTTGTGCTAAAAAAATAAAATGTTTATGAGTGAAACTTTTTTCTTCAAAGTATGTTTCCAAATTTAATTATGTTTAATGTTATATAAGACTGGTTTAAAAAAACGAATTTATAAAGTGATTTAAATGGAGATTTATACAATTTGCGTTTGAATGAAGCTAATTTTTAATTTTACTTTGAAATATAGGTAAGATTAAGTTTTGTGTAATTATGAAGAGATTAAGTTTTGTGAAATTATGAAGAGATTAAGTTCTGTGAAATTTAGTTTAATTCAAATTTGTATGAAATCTTTTCAACTATAAGGAAATTTTGTTTTAAAATTGTTTGAAAAAAGTTTCACTGAAAAGGAGATAAAATATGCCAAGAAGATTTAATTGCTGTCAATTCAATCATCCTTGTCCAATTTTTTGTCCATCAATTAATTTAACTTGCACAAACGAAGTGGTAAATCCGGATTTTGACAACGATTTTGGTTTCTTTAACAATCTTGCAGTTGGAACGATTGCTTCACAAGCGATTATACCTGTTTCGCTTGTCACATCGGAAGGAACATCAATTTCTTCAAATGGGGCTGGTGGAGTTACACTTGTTCCAGGTTCGTATGAGGTGAGTTACCTTGCAAACGGAACAGTTCCAGCAAGCGGAACGTTAAGCATAAAATTGCAACTTAATGGTGTGGATTTGTCTGGTTCTGTTCTAAATGCAACACAGACGGCAGGTGATGTTGTCAGTCTTACACAGACAATGATAATCTCCACCACCAACACAAACACACTAAACCTTGTGAACAATTCTTCGGATGACACCACTTTCACATACGCAAGTTTATCGATAAGGCGAATTTAGACAGCAAAAAGTGCCATTTTTACGGCACTTCATACATATTTTTAAAATTTTTAAATTTTGTTTGATTTTTTTCTTGGCTGTGTTAAAATATAATTGAGAAGCAAATACAGGAGGATTTTAAGCGACCAAAGATTTTGTCGAATATAATCGAATATAACCGAATATAATCGAAATTTTTGCTTAAACTATTTTCAGGAGGAGGTTTGACATGGGAAGATGGGGAGGAGATTTTGGAAATATTTTAGAAGATTATTTTTGGCGTGGTTTTAGAGAAACGGGCAGTATGGAAGATGCTCATAGACTTGTGGCACTTCGTGATGACATGACAGAAATTCGACTGCATGAACGTGATGAGGAACGGGGCAAATAATTATTATTTATTATTGCAAAATAAGGTTGCTTAAAATTTGATTGCGTGCAAAAGAAAAAAGTGTTATAAAAGAAAGGAATATATGGAAAAAATTAAGGCGATTGTCATAAAATCAAGTTATAAAAAAGAGAAGGATGTTAACGTTCTTCTTTTTTCTCTTGAAAAGGGTTTGGTTTGGGCAACGCTGAAAGGGGTGAAAAATCCAAAAGCCAAAATGAAACTTGCACAAAACCCATTTACTTTCGCCGATTTTATTTTGGAGGCGGGTAAGAGTGGCAATATAATAACTCAATTTGAACTTATTGAAAGTTTTCAAGAAATTTCGCAGGATATTGACAAATATTTTGAAGCATCGGCGGTGTTGGAAATTGTTGAAAAAATGGACTTCTCATCGCAAGCAGAGCGAGTGGGTGTTTTTCTACTGACGGTTAGAACTTTAAAAAGTATTTGTTTTGGCAAGGTTGCACCAGTTTATTCGTTAGACAAGTTTTTGATTGAGCTTTTCAAAATTTACGGCTTTGGACTTTACAGCGAAAAATGTACTTGTTGTGGCACGAATGTTTTTGACCGTTTATTTTTGAATTATGCTGTTGGTGAACTTGTATGCGTAAGTTGTAGAAGTTTGACAAGCGAGGAATTACCAAGAAGTACCTATCTTGCATTAAAAATTTTGGATGGCAATGATTTTGACAGATTAAAAACGATTAAACTTGCAACAGGAAGCGAAACGGCACTGCTTAAAATTTTAAAGAAAAATTTTGAAGCGAGGTTTGATTCTAAATTGAGATTTATGGGTGTGTTATCATAATATTTAAAAAATATAAGAATATAAAAAATTGTAAAAAAATATAAAAATATACCAAAAATTAATTTATAAATAATTTATTTAATAATTTTATATATTTTTTTAAGTAATTAAAAAAATAAAAAAAATAAATTATAAAAAATAAAAATAATATAAAAATAAAAAAAAACAATAAAAAAGATAAAAATTACAATAAAAACTCAAAAATAACAATATAAAACCATTATTAAAAAATGATAAAATTTATAAATTAATTAAAATTCAAATAAGTAATTGGAATTTAAATAAATAATTTAAATAAATAATTAAAATTTAATAAATGTAAAAAATATTTAACTTTAAAAAAATGAAAAATAAATAATATTTAATATATTAAAATAAGAATTATAAAAATTATTAAATATGCAAAAATAAATTGAATATTTATGGGTGTTTAAAGGTTGTCGATGAATATATCTTCAACCTTATTGTCTTTTAAATTAAATTTGACATATTTTTTATTATTTGGTTCGATGGTTATAAACTCTGTTGTGGAGAGTGGTAAGAATTCTATAAAGTTTCCAAAAAACTCCTTGATTTGAATGCTGTTAATTTGATTTTTTAAATTTTCGCTGAGGAAAGAAAAAGCACAATCAAAATCTTTTGCTTTCACGGTTTCCAAAAATCTATAAGGGGTGAGGTCGGGATTTTCAAAATTTGAGTTGTGAGTGTTACAAACAAACTTCTCGTTTTTCACTTCAACTTCATTTCCAAATTCAAATTCCACAAAACGCTTTCTTTCCATGCTGTCATGAAAATGTCTTTCAAGTTTAACTATATTGCCTTCTGTTTCGATCTCTCCGCAAAAGTGTGCAATTTGGTCATTCGTTATTGAATAAGCAAAAAGCTCTTCGTCAAACTGAACGCAGGCATAAGCACCAAGTTTAAAAACTTTAAATCTTCCATTATTGAGTGGACAAACACACTCAACTTTTTTATTTTCTGTTTCAAAGTAAATTTTATCTTTGCTAACTCCAACTTCGCACTTTTTTCCAGAAAAATTTAGTATTTCTTTGTTCATAACGCAAAACTTTTGTGGGCTTTCCAGAAAGATTATGGTTTGCCCATCGTGGTGCAACACAGAATAAAACTCACATTCTTGCAAATTGTTTAGATTTATAAGAAAAGGTAATCCAACATTATCCTCTGGATACACAAAAAGTAAGTTCTCATCAACTATTTCTAACAAATCATTTTCGTCCAATTCGCACTGTTCTAAATTTGTTTTTATGATGCACGGATAGGAGCTTTTAAGTAAGAATTCCATAATTTAATATATGACAACAATCAATCGCTTTATAACAAACTTTTAAAATTGTTGTTAAAATTGTTTGCTAGGATTGATTATATAGTTTTCATCAAAGAACAAAAAATGCAAAAAGAACAAAGGCGTAAAAGAAAACAAAATTACGAAAGATAATAAAAGATGTAAAAGGAAACAAAAGTGCAAAAATAAACAAAATAAGTAAAAGTAAACAAAATAAGTAAAAGTAAATAAAATAAGTAAAAGAAAATAAAAAATGAATAAAAAAACTAACTTTAATGTGTAAAATCTTGTTATTTTGGCAAATATTTTTGTGGAGGTAACCATGAAAATTTGGAATGATAACGAAGTAAAATCACTTTTTGAGGAAGTTGAAAGGTGTAAGAACGACAAAAAATCACTAAGAAATGCGTTTGTTGCACACGCAAAGAAGTTTGAGCGTCAACCTAACAGTGTGAGGAATTATTATTATCACGAAGTGGACAATCTTATCGCAGACCAAGCAAGACGCAAAAGGCTTAACATAGATTTATCTTGTCATGAAAAAAGTCATTTTGTTGGTTTTAACAAAGTGCAAGAAGAGGAACTTTTTGAGGAAATTGAAAAACAAACATCGCAAGGAAAGTCGGTGCGTTCGGTGTGCCAAGAAATCAGCGGAGGAGATTTAGTGCTCATGACCCGCATTCAAAATAAGTATCAAAACATGAAACGAAAAATCGACAAGAAAAACAATGTGATCCCATTCAAGCAAAAGGTTCTATCCGAAAACGACATAAACAGTTTGTTTTTAGGTTTGGTTAAACTTATAAAAAAGACAGCCATGGAAGAGGCAAAGGAAAATTCTGCATCATCCAACTCTTTGCTCAAAAAGGTTTTTGCTGATTTAGATAAAAAAGAAAAACAAATTTTGGAATTAAAGTTGGAATACGAACGAGTGAAAAAAGAAAATAGACTTTTAATTGCAAAACTTGAAGGAGATAAAACTCACGCACTTCAACAGCACTTATCAAAGCGTATGGTAGGCAATGAAAAAGATTTAGACAAAGAATCAAAAAGAGTTTGATTTTGATTTCTAATTTATGCTATGATTAAGGTATGGAAGTTAAACTCATCACAGGTGCAACGGCATACGAAGCAGGCATCAACACAATCAAACAGATTGATGTGACAGATTTGGACACAGTAAATTTGGTGGTTGTGCCTGATGCTTTTTCGTTGCAAGCGGAAAACTTAATTTTTGATTGTCTAAACATAAAATCCACTTTCAATATTGAAGTGGTGGGCATTTCACGTCTTGCAAGCAAAATTTTGCGTGGTAACAACATACCGTTCAACAGAATCAGTGGTTTGGAAGAGGTTTTTAACATATATAAAGCCACCAAAAATTGTTTTGACAAGCTGGAATATTTTTCGTCATGTAATGTGGAGATTTGTAAAAAAATTCTACAAATAATCAAGCAGTTTAAGGCGTGTAAAATTAAACCGCAACAAATAAAGGCGGTAAATGACGAAATTTTAGACAAAAAAATGCATGATTTAAAGCTGATTTATGAAGAATATGAAAAATTGCTGGGTGATAAACTTGATTTGTCTGGGTTGCTGGAATTTTTTGTTGAGAAAGCACAGAAAAACATTGACCTATCAAATGTAAGATTGTTTTTTGTCAACTTTGATAGTTTCACACTTGAAATAAATAATTTTATTTGTCGTCTTGCCAAATATGTTAAAAGTTTGTGTATTGGCATTACAAAATCGCTTTCTCAAAGCAATGCATACATTTATGAGGACGATATTTTTAAAAAGACAACCGCACTTGCAAAAGAGTATGGAATTGTGGTGAAAAAAGAGGTAAAGCCAACCACACTGAAAAACGAACAAAAAATTATGGCTGAAAATCTTTTTGCATTTAAGATTGAAAAAACAGAAAATAAAAGTGATTTCTTCTTTAATGTTATAACCAAAAACAGACAAGATGAAGTGGAATTTGTGGCAAAATATATTAAACAAAAGGTGTTTGAGGGTGCAAAGTTCAAGGAATTTTCTGTTGCAGTGGCGGATAAAAATTATTATGAAATCATAAAGGATGTTTTTGAGAAATATGAGATAACCTGTAATTATGACGACGGTTCTGACTTATCTCAAACAATTTTGGGGAGGTTTATTCTCAAGATTCTTGAAATTGCTAACACTGGATTTGACAGGCAAGTGTTTGAATATCTTGCGTCAAGTTGTTTGCTTGGAAATGAGGAGAAAGTGATTTCTGGTGTTTTTCATTATGATGTTGAATCGGATGACGAATTTTTGGAGAGATATCCTCAATATAAGAACATCATATCTTCCATAAAGAATATTGCAAAATGTAAGAAAATAAAAGACTATGCCAATGAAATTAAAGGAATTGTTTCGCAGGTTGAGAAAGGATATAATTCCGTTTTACATATCTTAGAAAAACAAAAATTTTATAAAAAACACAGCGAAAATTCGCAATCAAAAGAATTGATAGTCAAAACTTTGGAGAAGTTGGTTTCGCTTGGGGCTGACGAAGAATTTTCTTTAAAGAATTTTCAAGACTTATTGATTTTGACATTCCAAAGTGTTAAAGTCGAAACAATTCCGTCCTATATTGATGCTGTATATGTGGGCGATGCCACCGACAGTTATTTTGAGGATGTGAAAACTTTGTTTGTGTTGGGAGCAACGGCTGGGGCTTTACCAAGAACGCAAAAGGATATTGGACTTATTGATGATGATGACATCGAAAAACTGCGTTTAAATTTTGCATTAGAACCAGAAATTAAGGTATTAAACAGACGCAACAGACTCAAACTTTTTGAACTTTTACAACACGCCAAAGAGAAATTGATTGTTTGTGTGCCAATGTCTTTGGATGGCAGACAAACTCAGAAAACAGAATTTGTTAGCAACCTTCAGGAAATGTTTGGTGAAAATATAATTCGTGTTTCTGCCTTTGAAGATTTTGATTTAGGAATTGAAAACAGTGAACAGAACTTAAAGAAGTTGTTGTTCTATGTGGGCTGTAAAGATAATTTGCTTTCGGCATACACAAATTTGAAAAGCAAAAATAAGTTGCCAAAAGAATTTGAAAGTGCGTTAAATCAAACCATAAAAACATCTTTGCCAGCTGAAAAGAAAGTGGATGTTTCTCAAAAGATTGGCAAAAGCATGATTTCTAATAATAAAATCTCGCCATCCGAACTTGAAAGTTATTTTTCTTGTCCTTTCAAACACTTAGTGCAGTATGGTTTTAGAATTAAACCAAAAGAGAATATTCAGCCAAACAGGCGTCATTTTGGAATATTTCAACATCTTTTACTTAAAACTTTTGTGGAGGAAAATAATAATCAAATTGGCGGAGTTAATGATTCGGAACTTGAAAAGTTCTTGCAAGACAATGTTCAAAAAATTGCTATGGAAGTGTATGATAAAAAGGTATTGAAAGAAGGCTATTTTCTTAAATATTTAAAAAATGAAAGTAAAATTATTTTAAAAAACGCAATAAAAGAGCAAAAAATCAGTAATTTTAGACCTATTTTGTTGGAAGAAAAAATTAATGAACCAATTTGCCAAAATATTAACTTGGTTGGTTCTGTTGATAGAGTGGACCAATGTGGAAAATATTTTCGTGTGATTGACTACAAAACAGGTAATACGGGAAGTGTAAAAACTGAACTTTTCTATGGCAAAAAACTCCAACTGTTCTTATATGCTGACGCAATTGGAAAGAAATTGGGTTTGGAATGTGCGGGAGTGTATTATTTTAATTGTCAAACCAAATATGTAAATAATAAAAAGGTAAAGCCGTTGTTTAAGGGGTTAACCCTACAAGAAGTTGAAGTTGTGGAAAATATGGACACGCAACTTACTATGCCAAATCAAAAAAGTTTTATTTTAGGCGTTGAATTAAAAGCAAATCCAAATCTAAAAAAAGATGAATTTATCTATAAATATGGCAGTTTTGAAAGTTCTTTAACTTCAAGTTTTGATTATGCAAGGGAAATTTCTAAAATTGCCATTGATGAAATCAAGGAAGGATACATTGCTTTCAAACCGTATAAAAACCTGTGTACAAACTGTCCATACATATCAATTTGTCGTCATCTAGGAACGGACGGATATCGAAAAATATAAATAAAGTCAAAAGGTCAAAAAAAGGAAGAATAATGGATATAGAAGAGCAAATAAAAGTTCTTGAAAATGACAAAAAGAATCAGTTAGTCAGTGCCTCAGCGGGCAGTGGCAAAACTTTTGTTATGATTAAATTAATCACCAAACTTATTTGCGAATGTAATGTTCCTGTTTCAAAACTTTTGGTGTTAACTTTCACAAAGGCGGCGGCGGAGCAAATGAAAGAACGTCTTTTGGAAAATTTAAAAAAGGAAAATCCAACACCTTTTGTTATAGAACAAATTGATGCACTTTCAACGTCAAACATTTCAACGATTCATGCTTTTTGCGAAAAATATCTAAAAAAATACGCAAATTTATTGGATTTAAGTGAAAATTTTGAGATTGTTGACGGAAATATGTCGCAAAAAATACGAGAGGATGCTTTCAAAAGAGCCTACAAGAAATTTGAAGAAGAGAATTATGATGATTTTCAAGAACTTGCATCATCATTTAAGAATAATAAAGAGCAAATAAACGACGTCATTTTCGAGGTGGAGAAACTTGTAAATTCTGTTGCCAATAAAAAGAAGTTTTTAGAGCAGAACTTATTTAATGCAGACCAATTTTTTGAAAAGTCGGTGGATTATTTGTTTAAAAATACAAAAATTGTACTATCAAGAAATTTGCAAGATGTAGAAAAATTCCACATAGAAGATTTTAGATTTTCGTTAGAAAACAGTTTAAGTGCAATAATGAACAGTGCTAGCATTTATGAAATGATTGAAGAGATGTTGAAATTTTCTTTTCCAGGGTTACCTAAAAAGAAGGATGTTGGAGAGGAAGTTGTCGAACAGTTAGGGAATATAAAGAAAAGGATAAACGATTGTATTGACAAAATTAAACAATTAAACTTAACTGACAAAGAGAACATTGAAACACAAAAAAGCGGAAAATTAGAAAAAATTTTAATTAACTTTTTCAAATTATATGAAAAAGAGGAAGATGAAATTAAGAGAAGGCAAAATCTTTTAGATTTTTATGACCTTGAAAAGTCTATGAAAATTCTTTCTGAGGAAGAAAATTTATTCAACGGAATAGAATATGTTTTTGTGGATGAGTATCAAGACACGAACAAAATTCAAGAGAGAATAATAAAAAATGTTGCAAAAAATTGCAATTTTGTGGCAGTTGGAGATGTTAAACAGGGTATTTACGGATTTAGATTGGCAAGTTCCGAAATTTTTCTTAAAGATTTAAAAGAGTTTAATGAAGACGATAACAGTGTTGTAAACTATCTTAAATTCAATTTTAGAAGCAGACAAAAAGTGTTAGATTTTGTCAATGAAATTTTCAAAGTTTGTATGGTGGAAGATTTAACAGGAGTTGACTATGAAAAAACTTCAATGTCCAATTCAAGAGAAGTGACCAACTTTGTTGACGAGGATGCCAAACCTGTGAACATAGATATCATAGAACCAGCAGAGGCGGAAGCTGAAGAGAAAACAAAAATATACAGTGTTAAAAATGCTAAAATTGTGGAGAATGTTCAAAACAAAAGGTTATTAAAAGATATAAAAAGACGAATTTTGGAGGTTAGAGAAAGTAAAATTTCGGACAAAGGTGGTGTTATGCGCAAGGTGAAATATTCCGACATTGCCATTCTTTCACGTAGTAGAAATTCGTTTTTTGAAGAACTTGAAATTTATTTGCAAGATAGTGGAATTCCTGTTGTGTCCAATTCTCGCAACAAACTTATGACGCAACCAGAAATGAAAATGTTGCTGTCTTATCTAAAACTTGCACTTTGTTTTGATGACGATGTGGCTTGTTTGAGTGTGTTGATTTCGGGACTTTATCAAATCGATATAGAGAAAATTTTTGAGATTAAAAATAATTTTGACGGAACTTTATGTGAAGCGGTAAAGGCAGAAAAAAGCGGAATTTTTGATAAATTTAAGCAAAATTTACAGGAATTTTGTGAAAATTATCAAATTTTTGGCATAAAACACTGTTTAGAGCAACTTTTTTCTAAAACGCAATATCGAGCCTACTTAAATTTATATCACAACAATCTAAATGTTTTTGTGGATACTTTTCTTAATGAAGTAAAAAAATACGATTTCGATTTGCCGGGTTTGATAAATTATTTTGAAACGGTTGAAATTGTTGTAGATGCGGAAGTGAGCGAAGTTGAAGATGCTGTTTTACTTACAACAATACATGACAGCAAGGGTTTGGAATATCCAATTGTGTTTTTAATCAACTGTGATAAAAGCTTGAAAAAAAATAACAATTCAAAACCACCAGTGGAGATTAATGAAACATTCGGTTTGGCTTTGAAGATTTATGATGATGAAGAAAATAAAGAGATGTTAAGTGCAAGAATGTTGGCTATAATGGAACAAGAAGCACAGAAAGACTATGTGGAAGAACTGATGATTTTCTATGTGGCATTGACGAGGGCACAAAATAGGTTGTATCTTTTTGGAAACAAAACAGAATCTTGTTTTAATAAACCAAATCTTAGCAGTTGCGGATGTTATTTTGATTTTATTTTCTATGCTTTAAAAAATGTGGCGAAAGCGGTTCAAAACACAGGCACTTATGAAGATGAAAACCTTTCAATTTCTGTTATTGATGATGTTGAAGAAGTGGAATTTGGAATACATCAAAATCTTGAAAATATGAAAACAAATCCACTAAATACTGAAAAAATCGAAAAATATTTAAACTTTACATACGATTTTAATGAAAAATTAAATTACACACTTAAAGAAAGTGTGACTGCACTAAACTCACAAAGCATGGAAGCACCTCTTGAAAAATTCAATACCGACAGCATAAATTTTGGTGGAAAGTCTGTTGAGGTTGGAAATGCGTATCATTCAGCTTTGAAATGTCTAGACTTTGAGAAAATACAAGATTTAAAAACTTTGGAAAAAGAAATTCAAAATAATCAAGGTTTCTTTGATGAGAGCTTAGTTGATAAAAACACTTTGCTAAAAAATATTTTGTTATTAAAACAGATCACAGAGGGTGGCAAGCTTTTTAAAGAGAAAGAATTTATCATGAAAGAAAGGTTATGCGATGTTTTAGATACAAATTTGCAGGATGAAATTTTAATTCAAGGTATTATAGATTTGTTTGTTATTAAGAAAGATAAAATTATCCTAATTGATTATAAATACTCAAATTTAAAGGAAAATTATTTAATTGAAAAATATAAAAATCAATTAGAGTTATATAAAAAATCATTAATAAATGCTTTTGCAACAGAAAAAATTGATGTTTATTTACTCTCTTTAAAATATTCTAATCTTATTAAAATCGAAGAAAATTGAATTAATTTTTAAGAATAAAGGGATTTGTAGTGTGTTATAAATTAATTGATAAATTCAGTTAACAACAGCCTAAAATAGGTGTGGAAAATAAAAATAAATAACTATTTTTTCATTCGTAAATATAGGAAGAAAAAATGTTTTTAAAAAAAATAAAAAAAATATTTAAAAAAATACTGAAAATTATTAGTAAAAAAAAATTACTTGTGTTATACTACCTTTGTGAAATTATAAAAATATAAAAAATAAGGAGGCAAATATGCTTTGTGATATCGTAGACAGCGTGGTGAAATTTTTTAACACTGCAGCAAGTTCGGTTGGTACGGATGTTTTGTTTTTCATCGCTCTTGTGGTTGAGGCATTGATTGTGATTTTCTTCCTAGTGAAATCCATGTTTTCCTATGAAGCAAGTTTAAATCGTGCACTCGAAAAAATAAATTATTGGCTTTTTGAAAAGAAAGTTGTTTCAGAAGACAATATTAAAGAACTTAATGCTTTGTTCAAGGCGAAAGCACCGAAAAGATTGTTGTATTTTTGGCAACAGTACATATTGTTTAGAGAAGGTACTCCATCGTCATATCTTTCAACAGATAATTTAATAGAAAAACCTCTCAAAACAAGTTCGTATAATTCAAACATTAAAAACCTTATGCTTTTCACAGTGCTTTGGGCAATTGTAAGCGGGATGTTTATTATGGTTTCCACAAGTTATTCCACTTATCTCACTGGTGAAACAATGGTAATGGCATTTTTGGTACCTGCATTTGTCTTTTTGATTGGTGTTGTGTTCGTTGTTTATCTTCGTGCAAGAAAGAACAATGTTCTCAATTCGCTATATCAAAACACCTCTCTTTTTGGCAGATTTATGGACAATTCCTGCATCGACCTTCCTTCTTATATTGACTATCAAATTCTCTTCACACCACAGGAGATAGAAAATGGTCAACCAGTTTTGCGTGAATTTTTAGATTATAAAGCCAGAAAAGAGAAAGAAGAATTTAACAAAGCCAAAGAGAATGATGTTAATGTTGAAACTTACGATTTCTCTTCGACGGGTGTGGACGGTTCGCTTGTGCTTGACAGAGCCATGAAAGAAAGTGAACTTTTCATGAAAAAGAAAGAAAAAGTGTTGTTAAAAATATCTCAGTTAGAATCCGAATTAGATTCTCGAAAGAAAAACTTTGACAACGTTCAAAAAGAATATCAAACAAAAATTCAAGCATCCAAAGAGAATGTTGACAGACTCCGACAGATGCAAGAAGAAACAACTAACAGAATTGAAAGTAACTATTATAGAAAACAGCAAACACAAGAAATTGCAAAGCAAGAGCAGTTTGAACAAGAGTTCGAGCAACAACGAGCAAAATATATGCTTGAAAAGAACGAGGGTGAGGAAGAAATTGAGAAGCTCAATGTTGAACTTGAATCGTATAAGAATGATGTTGAATATGCAATGATGAGCGAATATCAAACATTCTTTGATAAATTCTGCAAGAGTGCTGAAAAAGTTGTAGGTAAAGTGTTTGAAGAAAAACTCAACACTCTTAAAGATGAAAACGAGAAAAATAGAGAGCAAATCACAATGCTCGAAATCAAACTCAAAAACGCACCAATTTCAATCGAAAACGATCCGGTTTTTAAAGGTGATTTTGATGAAAAAGGAAATTTTGCGTACTCAGATGGCACTTTCTATGATCGTGAAGGTAATTATCACAATCAAGAGGGTGATGTATATTCTCAAGATGGCAACTTAATTTCAAAAGCACCAGAGGAAGAAACTCCAAAACAAGTTGTTGACTTTGATTCTTTTGACTCCTTTGACTTCATGACCGACATTGCACAGAAAGGTGATATATATGGTGTTGCAGAAGATATTGTGAACAGTGTTGACAATTCGTTTGAAGTTAAAAACACAACTGATAGAAATGACCCTCTAAAAGAAAGAGTTATTAAAGACAAATCTCATATTGATGAAGCAGAAAACGTTAATGCCGACGAAAATGTCACGAAAGATGAGGGAACATCACAGTCAAATGCACAAACAAAAGAAACCGCTCCAAATATGGAAGAAGCAGATTTTGAAAATCGGGATGTTGAACCAAACAACACTGCAATATCAGCAGAAACACCAGAGAATTTAGAGGAAGAACTTAAAAATGTTGATGTTCAACCAAAGAAAAAGGTGGGCAGACCTAAAAAAGTTGTGACGGAAGAAGATGCATTAAAACCAAAAAAGAGCAGAGGTAGACCTAGAAAGACAACAACCAGCAGTCAGCCAAAGAGGAGTGTTGGTCGTCCTAAAAAGATTGTAAAAACTCCAGCTGAAGAGGGAAGCCAAGTAAAGAGGGGAAGAGGTAGGCCTAAAAAAACTGACAGTATGAAGGAAATAAACCAAAAGTTGACTGAAGAAGAACAAAAGATGAATGAACTTAGGTCTAATCTAAATAAAGACTTGCAATCTGCTATTGGCAAAATCAACTCCATGCCAGTTGATGATAAGAAATCAAGAAGAGATCAGTTGATTAGTGAGATTGACGAGTTGCAAAAAGAAGCTCAACAAGTGATTACAAATAACGAGCCAGAGAGTAGAATATCTGAAATCAACAGTAAACTTGAAACACTTTTAGAAGAAATTAAAAACTTAAATTCATAATTAGAAGTGTTATATTAATGCTGGGTGATTGTTGTAGCAAAATGTGTTTGTTAAACAACTAAAAATCAATATAACAAAGAAAAAAGACCTTTCAATGAGAGAGGTCTTTTTTTTGTTTAATCAACATTATTTGTTTATTCATTATTATTTGTTTATTCATCATTATTTATCATTATTGTTTATTTCATTAATAAATTATATAAGTATTTTTATATGTAATTCATTAATTTATGTTTATTGTATTAGCCAAACATAGTTATCTCGCCAGTTGTAAGACCATACACCAAAAGGGCGATTGCAACAAGCACAAAAATAATACCAAAAAACCAATTTAATTTTTTAGAAAAGTTATAGCTTTTTTCTTTGCAATAAGAACCGTTATAAATCAGTGACAAACCAACAAAGTAAATAACATAAGTTCCTGCCATAAGCAAACTATAATCTTTAATAATGTTAAAGCAATAAACAATAGCAAAAAAGATTGCTAAAACTCCAAATAAGATTCCAAAAGTGGCATAAGTTTTTGCTGATTTTGATTGTGACATATTATTCTCCTTTGTGTAATTGTTATCTCTTGTTTTATTGTTACTTAATATTCCGCAATTTATGTACGAGCTTACATAAAAATTGTAAATTTTTTGAAAGAATAAGTCAACAAAATTTTATAAATTTTCAAATAAAACTAAAAAATTCTATCTAAAATTTGGAACGAAACATTGTTGAGCACTTTCAAAATCTTGAATATAGCCGTTTTCTAATCCTAACTTTTGTAGGTGAGCAACAACAAGTTTATATTCAATAGGGTTGAGTTTTCGATTGAGTGTGCTTTTTCCATTTGGTGTAAACTGACTCATTAAACTAATTTTTCGTATTGGAAAATGCTGTTTTATAGCATCCAAAACTTTAATAGAGTTTTCAACATATCCAGGAAGAACCAAATGGCGAATGATAACCCCTTGTTTCATTAAGATGTTATCTGTGTAAGAATTATTTTTATTTTCAATCACGGCATTTGACTCATCTTTGGTTTGTGTGATGGATGTTTCTTTATCATTACTAATTTTTTTGGTGTTTTTATACGTGACATCTTTGTCGACAAAAATATCTGGTTTAAGTTGACACATAAGTTTAATTGTGTCGATTGCAACAGAAAAATAGTTGTTGCATTTTGAAAATTTTTGACCTAAATCATTATCGGAATATTTAAAGTCTGCTAAAAACACATCCACAAAACTGCTTATCATTTTTATATTTTCTAAGGTTTCGTATGAATTTGTGTTCCAAATTACAGGCACGGTCTTTTTAATCTTTTTAAATGCCGTTGTGAGTTCTTTTGAGAAATGGGTGGGAGTGATTAAGTCGATAGAAGAGTGAGTTTTTTGCTTTTCGGAAATAAGCTCGCAAAATTCGCCCACCGAGTATACCTTGCCAACTCCTCCACGAGAAATTTCATAATTTTGACAATAGTCACAACGTAAATTACAGCCTGAAAAAAAGATGGCAAGTGTTCCTCTGTCATCGGCAAGACAAGGTTCTTCCCATTTAAAATGTTCAATTATTTTTGCAATTCTAATTTGTGATTTTTCGTTGCAAAATCCAGCATTTTGCGAACGATTAACCAAACAGCCTCTTGGGCAAATGTGACATCTTTCCATTTTAACCTTCATTTTTTATCAAATAGTAATATCAATTTAGACATCAATTTTGTAATAACAAATTGCAATATTAATTTGATTTGATATTACCTTCACATAGAAGATTTTAAAATACAATAGTGTGATTTGTCAAGAAAACGATTAGAAAGAAAAGAGAATTTCTTTTTTTTAAGAAGTGAATCACTTACGCAAAAATTAATTGTAATGATAAATTTATATAATTAATATTTTAAATAAAATGATTTACACTAAAATTGGATTAAAATCACGTTAAAATCACACATAAATGTTTGTTTTTTTTAAATTTGTGTGATAAAATAATAAGGCAAAGTGTAATTTGCACAGACAAGTTATAAAATTTAAATAGTAAAAATAAAGGAGAATTTATGAAACAAGAAAGTATAATTAAACCACACCTTGTAAAACCAATGTTGGAAAGAATTGTTTTTGACAGACTTCAAACTCCAACTGCAAACACTATGATTAACATCAAACCAGAAGACTTTATAGATATAAAAAAAGTTTCAGAAGATGTTGTTAAGGCAACACTTGAAAGAAAGCTTGTTGTTACACCGTCAAACATCATAAAACTTTCTGTAACTATGAGCATTGACATTCCTGTTGACGGAATTGAGTTTGGTAAACTTGATGACCCAAAAGAATATATTCGTTCAAGTCAACCTGTAAGGATTTTAATTTCTTACGTTTCAAATATGATTACTAATTTAACCATAAACACAATTCTTGGACCTATTGTAACACCACCAAACCTTCAAGAATAAAAAGGGGAGTAGGTAATTAAAAATATTTAAACGACAAGTGAAAAAGTTAAAAAGTTTAAGGTGTTAAAAATTTAATTTGGTCAAATTAACAAAATGAATTAAGAACGTTTTTATAAATAAAAACAGAAAAGCACAAACAGAGTATTTGTGCTTTTTGCGGGTGTAGTACATCGGTAGTATGCGGGCTTCCCAAGCCTGAGAGGTGGGTTCGACTCCCATCGTCCGCTCCATGTTGAAAATTTACAACTACACACAAACGCAGTCTATTGTGTGGTTGTATTTTTTTTATATATTTTGAGAGTATTATGTAAAAATATATTGTCAAATTTTTTATTAAAAATTCTTTAAAGTTTATGATTAAATTGTTTTAAGTTTATACAAATAAAACTTTAACCTGACCCAAATTCATACGTAAAGGAACGTTCAATGGGTTTAACACAATATCCAAAGGTCTGCCGTTTTTAACATTTTCATAAAAAAAAGAATTGCAATTCGAACCTTTCGTTCATATCTCAACAAGTGAGATCAGAGCAATTCTTCAAAGGAATTACAATTCCGGGCTTTCGCCTCTGCCTTAAAATTAAGGTTAAAGTAATTCCTAATTAAAATTTATCACAACAGCAACTAAAAGTCAATAATTTTCACTAAATTTACAGAAATAAAAAAATAAATTGCTTGACTGGAAAATTGAAAAAATGTATAATACGAATAATAATCAGAAAAAATTAGGAGAAAATATTTATGGCAATTATTTTGGCGAGTAAGTTATATACTCATAATAGAGATGAAGAAGGAAATCGTTTTCCTATTGCACTTGAAAATGAAAACGAAATTTTGGACAACTTAAAGAAATATATAAAGTCAACAGAAAAACTTGTTGTGGTTGCGAATAATCCAAAAAACTTTGAAGAAAATGACGGAAGAGCAGAAGTTATTTTTGAGAGTTTTAAGAAAACAGGACTGGTATTTAAAGAGAAGGTGGTGTTGGATAATCGCAACAAAAAGCACGCAAAAGAAGTTTTGATGGATGCAAATTTGATTATTCTTACAGGCGGAAAATGTTTATGTCAAAATAAATTTTTAAAAAAGATAAAAATGAAGAGGTTTTTGCAAACTTATACTGGTTTGGTGATTGGCATTTCTGCTGGAACAATGAATCTTTGCAAAGTTGTTATGAATTTTCCAGAAGAACTTGCTGATTTAAAAGAATCAAAACGATTTTCTGGGTTAGGTTTTTATGAAAAAAGTATTATTCCTCACTTTGACGGAGAGAATAAAACGTATCAATTTGATTGCGAAGAGGTGGATGTTGTTAATGATTATATTTTGCCAGCATCTGTGAAAACTGAAATGATTGGACTTCCAAATGGTTCATATATTTTGATAGATAATAACCACCAAGCATCATTGTATGGCGATGTTTATAAAATTCATAATAAAGAAGTCTATAAAATCAACTCAAAAAAGGTTGAGAACGATTCTAAAAAAAGTGCCGTTACAAAGAAAAAAGTTAACACAGGAAATAAAACTAACACAAATAAAAAGGCGAGTACTAAGAAGAGTACTAACACAAAGAAAACTACAACAAAAAAGAATACTAACACAAACACAAAGTAAATTATTGGCAATTTAGCAAAAAATTGTTTGTGGTGATTAAATGTTGTTGATTTTATCCAATAAATTATGCGTTTTTAATATGGAATTTAAAACTTGTAACATTATATGGTTGCAAGTTTTTTTTAATTTTTTCTAAAAATTTTTGTGAATTGCTTGACTTAGAGTTAACTCCAAGTTGTATGATATTTGTATCATTTGATAATTTAGGTAAAAATCAAATGAAAAAACTTAACATGAATTATAAATTTAAAAGTTTGTTATAAGAAGATTTGTATGAATTTGGTTAAATAGGAGAAACAAGATGACCATAAAAGAGGTTAGTGAAAAATATAACATATCGCAAGACACATTAAGGTTTTATGAAAAAGAGGAATTAATTTTTGCTGTTCCAAGGAAGAATGGTAAGAGAAATTATGGGCAGAGGGAACTTGACAACATTGAATTTGTGGTTTGTATGCGTAATGCAGGATTATCAATTGAAGTGTTAAAAAAATATTTAAAACTTTTGCTTGAAGGAGATTTCACAATAAATCAACGGAAGGAACTTTTGATTGAAGAGAGAAAAAACTTAAAGGAAAAGATAGATAAAATGCAACAGGCTTACGAACGACTTAACTACAAAATTGATGTGTATTACTCGCAAGTCTTACAGAAAGAAAAGAATTTAATAAATGGAAGCGAAGGCAAATAAAGTAAAATCGGCAAAAAAGCGAATTTTCTAAAAAAATACGAAATGTAAAATTATATAAAGGTTGTTTTAAGGAGGTGGTTAAATTATAAAAATTAAAAGGTAAACATGAATATGATAAAAAAGTGAAAATCGGAGGATAAGAATATGACAGAGAACGATGATTTTATAAAAAATTCGTTATTTGAAATCGGTGAGGTTAACCCATTTGGAAAATACTTCACAGGTACAAGTTATTTAACTATGCTTGTAACCGACAGTAAAGTTCCTGTTGGATTTGTAACATTCGAGCCGGGGTGTATCAACAACTGGCACTCTCACAGCGGAGGACAAATTTTGCTTGTAACTGACGGAAGAGGTTATTATCAAGAATGGGGTAAGGAAGCCAGAGAACTTAAAAAAGGTGATGTTGTAAATATTAAGGCAGGTGTAAAGCATTGGCATGGAGCTTCAAAAGATAGTTGGTTTTCGCATATAGCGATAGAGGTTCCAGGAAACGAGGCAGAAGGTGGTTGGTTTGAACCTGTGGATCCAAAGAAATATGCCAAACTTAAATAAATAACTTTTATTAAGTTTGTATTTGTTTAATAAACTTAATAATTTTCAAGGCAACAAACTGTAAATTAACAAAAAAGCGTTAATAAAGATATGAGGAATATAGGATATAAAAACAGAAGAAGATAAAAGAAACGAAGATTATAATTCGCTTTTGTGAGTATTCTTATATGTAAGTGGTATAATTTAAAAGTTTATGGGTTTATAGGTTCGACCTTTATTGATTTATAACCATCTATATATTCAATCTTCATCTTATAATTCATGCGTTTTAAGAACTTTTCTACAATAGAAAAGTCGCATTCTTTGTATTCTGGACGTTCTAAATTTGTATAAATAGCAACAAAGTTTTTATCGTCTTTAAATAAATTATATCCGTCTATTAGTTGCTTTGCAATTTCGTACTCTTTAAACATTTAATACTCCTTTTTAGTCAAATTTTAAAGCAAAATTACACAAATGTCAAGTTTTGAATGGTAAATCATAGAGCGTTTTAAAGATTGATAAATAAGGACAAAAATAAAATTAAAAGTGTGGTAAAAGTAAAAAAATAAAAATGGTAAAAAATAATTAAAAAGACTAAATATACTAAAACACTAAAAAAGACTAAAAATTCTAAAAAAACTAAAACAAAAAAAATACAAAAACAAAGAAAATACAAAAACAAAAAAATAAGCAATAAAAACACTATAAAAAATAAGGAGGGAAAATAAATGAGTGGACATATTGCAAAATTAAGTGAGAAAGTTAAAAGAGAAAGAGTGAATTTTAAAAATCGTTATGGTATGGACATTGTCGGAGAAATTTATAAGGCGAAGGGAGAAAAATCTAAAAACTTGCCAGCATTAGTGGTTGGTGCTCCTTATGGCGGAGTGAAAGAACAAGGTCCTTGTGTGTATGCAAACGAACTTGCACAGCGTGGTTTTGTGGTTTTAACTTTTGACCAGTCGTTTATGGGTGAGTCAGGAGGAGAACCAAGACGTGTGTCATCGCCTGATATTTTTGTAGAAAATTTCTCTGCGTGTGTGGACTATCTTGGAAGTTTGGATTATATTGACAGAGAAAAGATTGGTGCTATTGGTATTTGTGGCTCTGGTGGATTTGCTCTTTCGGCGGCACAGGTGGACACAAGAATTAAAGCGGTGGCAACTTGCAGTATGTATGATATGTCGGAGGCGGTTCGCCTTGGTTTAGATAAAAAATCGTTGTACGAAACAAAAGAAAAGTTATCATTGCAAAGATGGGAGGATTATAAAAACGGACAACCTGAATATATACCAATGTTTCCAGCAAAGCCAATTGAAAAAGTTCCAGAATATTTGCAAGAACCAGATGCTGAATGGTATAGATTTTATGCTTTAAAGAGAGGTTTTCACAAAGAGGCTCGTGGGGGATTTACAACCACAAGCACTTTAACAATGATGAATTTTAGGTTGCTTGACTATATTAAAGAAATTTCACCAAGACCAATTCTTTTAATTGTTGGTGACCGTGCACACTCCAAATTTTTCAGTGAAAAAGTATATGAAGAGGCACTAGAACCGAAAGAATTGTATATTGTCAAAGATGCTGAGCATATCGACCTTTACGACCGCACAGATAGAATTCCATTTGATAAACTTGAAACATTTTTCAAAGACGCATTTAAGAGTTAAGAATAAGATTATATAGTAATCAGGGAAAAACAACAATAGTAAAAGAAAATAAAAAAAATAATAACATTCAAAATTTTTGAAAGCATAGTTTAAATTTATTTCTTGACTTTTGTGATTGAAGTAAGGAGTGGCTATGAAGAAATAAAGCAGGTGGCGATTTCTTGAGAGGCTAGCTCAAAAATTTGCCGACCTTAACGATGATGTGTTTTTTGGAGAAGTTTAGATAAGAGAAAAAAGAATTGTTAATCAAACAGAGAGATGTATAATCACAGTGACGGAGCTTGTTGCAAGTGGTATTTGGATTTTTATATCAATAACGCAAAAAAAATGGTTTAACTTAACAAGAAATGGCAGAGATATAACTCATATTGCTTTTTATGTTGGTTGGTCAAAGGTGTGGATGGCTTTCAATAAAGCAAAAAAAAATTATAAATAACTATAAGATTATATAAGTGTTTAAAGAAAAAAGTATATCTTTTTTAAAATTTGATATACTTTTTTATTTATTAAATTTAATATTTTATTATTTTTTATCTAATTTTTATTTTTTATCTAATTTTAAATTAGTTTAATTTTTTTTATTTTTATCTATTTTTAACTGTTTTTAATTATTTTTAATCATTTTTAATTATTTTGTTATTAATTTGATATGTTTTTAAGTTATTTGTTAATTTAAAAATATTTTAAATTTACATATTTTAGATATTTTTTGTATTTTTTTCTGTATTTTTATATATTTAATCTATTTTTCGTTGTTTATTATTTATTATTTTATAATTTTTTTAATAAATGTTTTATTGCTATTAAATTTTGTTTCTTTATTTTTAAATTTTTATTATAATTTAATATTATTCCACATTTTTTTAATATTTTTTTTGTATTTTTGATAATTTATTTTGATTTTTATTTATTTTTTATTTATAAAATTTAGGTTGTTATTTTTCTTTTTATTATTGTTTGATATTTTTAATTTAGGCTTGTACTTCAATGCTTGCAAACTATTAAAGATCGCAATAAGTGTAACTCCAACATCTGCGAATACGGCTAAAAGCATTCCTGTGATTCCTAATGCTCCTAAAACTAAAAATATAATTTTAACTACAGCTGAAAGAATGATGTTTTCAAGTACAATCTTCCTTGTGTATTTTGAAATTTGGATGGCGGAGATTATTTTCTTTGGGTCGTCATCCACCAAAACCACATCTGAAGCTTCAATGCTTGCTGGGCTTCCATTTATACCCATACTAAATCCAACATCTGCAATGGTGAGTGAAGGAGCATCATTTATTCCGTCGCCAACATAGCCAATCTGGTTTTTGTGAGATTTAATCCATTCGTATTTGTCCTGTGGAAGCATTTTGCCATAAGCCTCTTGAACTCCCACACAAGATGCAACTTTTTGCACAGTTTGTTCGTTATCGCCAGAAAGGAGAATCGTTTTTATGCCAAGTTGTTTAAGAGTGGCGCAAGTTTCTTTTGATGAATCTTTAATTGTGTCACTGAGTATAATCTCGCCAATTTTTACATTGTTTTCAAACAACTCCACTTCAGTGCTTGAAAGGTTTTCGCTTTTTCTGCCAACAAAATAATCTTTCATATTGAACTTGAATTCCACACCTCTGCCAGCAATTTCTTTAAAATTTGAAACTTTTTTCAATTCTTTTTTGCAGGCTTGTGTTATTGCTTTGGCAAGAGGATGAAGCGAATTTTGTTCACCTAATGCACATAAATACAAAATTTCACTTTCATCTTTGTTTCTGTCAAAAGAATTTATTTTTTCAATTTGAAATTGTCCTGTTGTAAGTGTGCCGGTTTTATCGAATGCTACAGTTTTTAATCTTGAGCAGGCATCAAGATAGTTTGAGCCTTTAATTAAAATTCCATGTTTAGATGCATTTCCTAAACCAGAAAAGTAGGTGAGGGGCACAGAAATTGCAAAGGCACAAGGACAAGAGATAACTAAAAAGATAAGTCCACGATATAGTGCAGTGTCGAAGTTTTTTGTTATAGCCCACACAATTCCCCAAACAGATATTGCTAAAATCATAATGGCAAGAGTGTACCAGCGAGTTATTTTTGAAATAAATGTTTCTGTTTTAGACTTGTTTTCGGAGGCGTTTTCCACTAAATCCATTATTTTTGACATAGTGCTTTCTGAAAAATTGCTTGTGGTTCGTATTTTTAAAACTCCATCCAACACAATCGAGCCAGACATAACTTCATCGCCGGTCTTAACTTGCATGGGCACACTTTCGCCAGTTAAACTTTGCATATCAATAGAACATTCGCCAGACAATATCTTTCCGTCAAGAGCAATTTTTTCACCTGCTTTAACAACTATGATTGTTCCAACTTTAACATCCTGTGGAGAAACACGGTGTTCGGTTCCGTCTTTGTCTAAAATAACTGCATAATCTGGTTGCATTTTTGCAAGTTTTTCGATTGATTTTCTTGACTTATCCACCGCTAGACCTTCAAAAATCTTTCCAATAGAATATAATGCAATAACCATAAGTCCTTCCATCTGTTCGCTTATCACGGATGCTCCAACAACCGAAATGGTGATAAGTAAATTTTCATTAATAATGCCTCTTAAAAGAAGTCTTATTGCTTTATAATAAGTTTTGTATCCAAGTATAAGGGCACTTAAAACATATAGTGTCCAATAAGCCCAAGTTGGGAGGTTTACTAAGAAAATAGGGATGGCAACTGCAATACCTAAAACGAGAAAAACAACATCAAAAATTAAATTTTTGTTGATTTCTCTTAGTTTTTTTAATTCTTTTGTTTGTTTTGAATGTATTTTTTCTTTATTTGAATGTATTTTTTCTTTTTCGGTGTTATTGCTATTAATTTCGCAAGTGGAACATCCAACATTTAAAAACGAAGTGTTAGATTTGAATCCTGCCTTGCTTTCAGTTTTATTTTCTGTATTTTCTGTGTGGTTATTTTCTTTAAGATTATATACTTTTTTTATGTCTGTATTTTTTGCTAAGTGATTATTCCTTGAATTATTTTCCGTTTCAAAATCTGTTTCGCTTTCTACAAAAGAATTTTTGGTGCTAATTGTAGAAATTTTAGCACTTGGTTCTAACTTTTTGGTTAATTTTTTAATGTCTTTTAGACTTTCTTCTGGTTGGTCGCTTTCATATTCAAGCAAAGATTTTAAAAAGTCAATTTTTGCATTCTTGACTGATTTTATTTTGCATATTTCTTTCTCAAGCGAGCGGGCACAGTTGGGGCAGTCTAATCCTTCAATTTTAACTTTGTTTTTCATTCAAGTCCTCCGAAATATGTTCTAAACTAACTTTAAAAACTTCTTCAACATGGCTGTCGGCAAGAGAATACCAAACCTCTTTACCTTTTTTATGTCCCTTAATTAAGTTCATATCTTTCAAGTTTTGTAATTGATGCGAAACGGCTGATTTTGTCATATTTAAAATTGATGAAATGTCGCAGACGCATAAATCTTGTTTACAAAGCAAGCTTAAAATTTTAATTCGGGTGCTATCCGACATGGCTTTGTAGAAGTCGGCCATACATAGAAGAATCTCCTCGTCAAGCATATTATTTTTTGCTTTTTCAACGGCATCTGCATGAATGATATTACAATCACAATTTGCACAACTACGATTTTTCATTTTTTACTTCCTTTAATTAAAAAATTTGCGTTGTTTTTTCTATATCTTTTTGTTTTGTTTGGTTCTCTTTTATTTAAATATTGTCTTAAAACATCTTTTTTATTAGTCTATATTTTAGTTGAATCAATGTTCAACTGTTATTAGTATAGTTCAAAATATGTTTGTTGTCAACTGAATTATAAAATTGATGAAAATTTTGCACAAAATTGTTGTTCTATTGTGTTATTATTTGCTTTTTATGTAATCTTAGAGCGAGGGTTGGTTGATTGTAACAAAAAATAGATTCTTTCATATATAAAAATGTTATGGAGGGAGCATGAGTAAAAATACAGATATAAGATTTGTTTCAGGCGAAGATTTTAAATTTAAGCCACGTGTTTTTGCACAAAAATTTTTTTATAAAGCATTTGAGGTTTTGCCAGATGATATGATAGAGGAAGAATTTAATCAAAACAAAATCACAACAAGACAAGGAAAAATGATTTTTCGTGCAGGAGATACAGGAGAAACTTTTAATTCGTCATCACAGCAAGGTTATCAAGCTGAGAGGGTACAGCGTCCTACTACGCAAGTTCCTTCGCAAATTCCGCAACAACAACCGCAACAATTACAACGGCCATCGCAACCACAACAACCGCAACAGTCACAACCACCTTCGCAATTACAACGACCGTCACAACGACCACCACAACGACCACCACAACGACCACCACAACGACCAATTCAAACACCTCAGTCACCAATTCAGCCACAAAGTCCAGTGGAGATGTCGAGAGATTTATACAACAAAATGCTTATTTTGGCAGATTTATATCGCAATTTGGAAAGTTTTAACACTTTATATTCGCAAGAATTGCAAAATATGAGAGAAGAGCTTGGTGTTGTCACTTTCGCAATGGGAAGAATTTATCAAACATTTTCAAGGAGTAATAGGTTACCAATTCAAAACCAAATAAGACCGCAAATACAAAGTTTTTGTCAGGGGTTGCGTGTAACTTTAAATTATTTGGGCGGTATCTTGTTTGATATTAGGCAACTTCAAAGGGCGATTGAAAATCAAAACATTGGGGCACAGTTAGTCATTATCAATTTAACATTAATGGCACAACAGCAACAATTACAACAAGTGCTTCAAGAGTGTAATTAAAAGGAGGTATATATGAGTGAAAGATATCCAATTGTCACAGATATTGTTCCTTCGCAAGCAACTGTGGGAATTCTAAAAAATTTATTGTTCGGTCAAGATGGTGTTTTAACTGCACATTTATCTTATTTATATCAATCTTGGTTGATTGGGGCACAAAACCAAATTGTGGGTGATTATTTCTATAAACTTGCACAAAATGACGGTGAAATTTTAAATGCTTTGGGAAATATTGCTGTGGCTTTTGGTGGTGACCCTGCGTTTACAACAACTAATGAAAAATATTGGGCTGTGCAATATCTTATACTTACAAAAAACCAACAATTATTGTTTAAAAATTTAATAAATTTGGAGAATAGAGCAATTAGTGATTTGGATTATGCTATATCTAACATTGATAACGAAAGTTTAAAAACTTTGCTTACTTCAATAAAGGAGGATAAAGAAAAAATTGTTGTAGACCTTCAAAATCTACAACAAAGTTTTACAGCTTAATTGTTTTTTCCCATGAAAAATTTTCTTTGCCAAAATGACCATAGCAGGCGGTTTGTTTGTATATTGGACGCAACAAGTTAAGTTCGTGAATGATGTTATCCGGAGAAAAATCAAAGTTTTTCTTAACTATTTCGTACAGTTTTTCTATTGAAATTTTTTCAGTGCCGAAAGTTTCGATATTAATTGAAAGAGGATGTTCTAAACCAATTCCATAAGAAACGCAAATTTCGCATCTATCACAAAACTTGTTATAAACCAAATTTTTGGCAACATATCTTGCATAATAAGCACCACTTCTATCCACTTTTGTGGCATTCTTACTTGAAAAACATCCACCGCCAACCCTTGATGCACCGCCATAGGTGTCAACCACAATTTTTCTTCCTACGCAACCGCTATCACCAAAAGAACCCCAAATTGTAAATTTTCCACTTGGATTGATGATAAATTTAGTGTTCTTATTGACATACTTCTCAAATTCGTCAAGAACAGGGGTTAAAACATTTTTGGTGATTTTTTCTTCTAAATTAGATATATTTTCCGTGTGACTTACACTAATAAGTATGTTATCAAATTCTATTGGAGTGTTATCGTCATACACAACTGAAACTTGACATTTGGCATCGGCAAAAAATTCGGTGGTTGTTTTGCGGTATATATCATATCTTTTCATAATCTTGTGAGCAACCATAATTGGAAGAGGCATGAGTTCTGGTGTTTCGTTTGTGGCATAGCCGAACACAATGCCTTGGTCGTTGGCGTGTAATTTTTCTTTGACCACTGCTTGATAAATATCCGGCGACTGATATGAAATCTCTTTAATTATCTGGAAATTGTTTGTGTAACCAATCTCTTTTAATGCCTTTCGTGCGATTTCTTCATAGTCTATTTTTGCCGTAGTTGTTGCTTCGCCATATATAAAAAGCTTGTCATTTTTTATGGCACACTCCACTGCCATTTGAGAATTTTTGTCTTGTGCAATGGCTTCATCCAAGAAGCAGTCGGCAATATAGTCGCAAGTTTTGTCTGGGTGACCGATATTTACACTTTCACTTGTTAAAATTCTTCGCATTTTTTGTATCTCCTTTAAAAAAAATCCATCATGAAAGATGGAGATTTCAACACAAAAAACCATCTTTCAAGCATTAGCACCTTGCCTTGCTGGTAGGTTGCTGTGTGGTCAAAGGGCTTGCCCCTCGCACACTCTATATGGTATTTTTATTTTACCAATTCGCCATTTTATTGTCAATCAATTTAACAATTTAGCAATATAAAACGCAAGTTATATAAGGTTTGTTTAAAATTATTCAAATAAATGTTTTAAATAAGTGTTTTTATAGACGTTTTACATAGATTTTATAATCATTTTAAAAGAATATATTACATATTTATAAATATTTTAAAGAGAAATAATATATTTAGAACGTATTTAGAATATGTTAAAGGGTTTAATTGGATGAGATAAAGAATCTTTAAGGTGACAAGATTTTAAAGGTGTTTTTTAAGTGTGGTATTTTGATGAAAAATAGACACAATATGTTGTGTTTATTATTTTCTTAATATTTTGTCAGAGAATAAAAAATGTTTTACGAATAGATATCATACAAAAAAAATATTGGATTTTGTTATAAAGTTATAACAAGAATTATTGTATTAGGTGACAAAATGATGTAATTTTTTTTTGAAAAAATTTATAAAATAAAAAAAATATAAAAAAAATTAAAAACACTATATCTGCGACATTTTGTTGACAAAAATACCATATATATTGTAAAATCATAAATGAATGCTTGTAAAATAGTTTGCTGGAAACTTTGAGAAAATTTAAGAAATAATGTGTCAAAAGTTATCTCAAAAATCGTCTGCAAAACAATACAAAGCACTGTAAAAGTAGAATTGTGGAGGGAAAAAATGCAAGTAATCAAAAGAAGTGGTCAAGTTGTCGATTACGACCCAGTAAAAATCAAATGTGCCATTGGAAAGGCGAACAATGAAGTTAAACCAAAGGAGCGTGCAAGCAAAGAAGAGATAAACGAAATTTTGGCTTACATAGAGAAATTGGACAGAAAACGACTTCTTGTTGAAGACATCCAAGACATAATAGAAGAACAATTGATGACACAAGGCCACTACGACCTTGCAAAAAAGTATATTATATACAGATATAACCGTGCACTAATAAGAAAGGCTAACACAACTGATGAAACCATAATGACTTTAATCAAAAATTCAAATAAAGAGGTTATGGAAGAAAATTCCAACAAAAATGCCACTGCTGCAAGCACGCAGAGAGATCTTATTGCAGGGGAAGTTTCCAGAGATTTAACCAGACGTTTGTTGTTGCCAGAGAAGATATCAAAGGCACACGATGATGGTGTTTTACACTTCCACGATGCTGATTATTTTGTTCAACCAATTTTTAACTGCTGTTTGATTAATATTGGAGATATGTTAGATAACGGCACGGTTATGAACGGCAAACTTATTGAAAGTCCAAAGAGTTTCCAAGTTGCCTGCACTGTCACAACACAAATTATTGCTGCTGTGGCTTGTTCACAATACGGTGGACAGTCGGTTGATATAAGACATCTTGGAAAATACTTAAGAAGAAGTAAAGAAAAATTTACTCGTCAAATAAAGGAAACTAAGCCAAATATCGACGATAAAACACTTGCGGAACTTGTAAATTGGAGATTAAAAGACGAACTTTCTTCTGGAGTGCAAACAATTCAATATCAAATTAACACATTGTTCACAACAAATGGACAATCTCCTTTTGTGACTTTATTCTTGTATTTGGACAAGGATGATCCATATTTGGAAGAAAATGCCATGATAATTGAGGAAGTCTTAAAACAGAGGCTTCAAGGGATAAAGAATGAGAAGGGAGTTTATGTCACACCAGCGTTCCCAAAACTTGTGTATGTGCTTGACGAATTTAACTGTTTGAAAGGTGGAAAATATGATTACATCACCAAGTTGGCGGTTAAATGTTCGGCAAAAAGGCTTTATCCAGACTATATTTCTGCAAAGAAAATGCGTGAAAATTATGAAGGTAATGTGTTTAGTCCAATGGGTTGCAGAAGTTTTCTATCACCTTGGAAAGATGAAAATGGAAATTATAAATTTGAAGGACGTTTCAATCAAGGTGTTGTCAGTATAAATCTTCCACAGATTGGAATTATTGCAGACGGAGATGAGGAAAAATTCTGGAAACTTTTTGACGAGAGATTAGAACTCTGTTTTGAGGCATTGATGTGCAGACATGAGGCACTTAAAGGCACAAGTTCAGATGTTTCTCCAATTCATTGGCAGTATGGAGCAATTTCAAGGCTTGAAAAAGGTGAAAAAATTGATAAACTTTTGTATGGTGGTTATTCTTCAATTTCGCTTGGATATATTGGACTTTATGAACTCACCAAACTTATGAAAGGTGTTTCTCACACCGACCCTGTTGGTGAAGAATTTGCAATGCGTGTTATGAAGTATATGAGAAAGAAAACGGACGAATGGAAAGAGAAAACAAATATTGGTTTTGCTCTGTATGGCACGCCAGCCGAATCTTTGTGTTATAGATTTGCAAAGATTGATAAGGCACGATTTGGAACAATTCCAGATGTCACAGACAAAGGTTATTACACCAATTCATATCACGTGGATGTTCGTGAAGAGATTGATGCTTTCTCGAAATTTAAGTTTGAGTCGCAATTCCAGCCAATATCATCTGGTGGATGCATTTCTTATGTTGAAATTCCAAACCTTACAAACAATCTTGAAGCAGTTGAGGAAGTGGTCAAGTTCATATATGAAAACATTCAATATGCCGAATTTAACACCAAGAGTGACTATTGTCATGTTTGCGGTTATGACGGCGAAATTATCATCAATGATGACAACGAATGGGAATGTCCACAATGCCATAACAAAGATCATAGAAAAATGAATGTCACAAGAAGAACTTGTGGATACTTAGGTGAAAACTTCTGGAATGTTGGAAAGACGAAAGAAATTAAAGCCAGAGTTTTACATTTATAATCTTCTCATACAATTTTAGTAAGATTATTATTAAAACAAACTACATAACATCTTTACAAATATAAAACACATATTATATAAAACATATAATAAAAAATACATAAACACATACATATCAAATTTATACATATCAAATTAAATGTTTAAAATACATATATAAATACATATTAATTAATGAAAATTTTAGACATAAAGTGCAGGATGATATAACACTAAAATATTAAAAACGACTAAAAATCAAAGAAAAAGTGCAAAAAAATAACAAAAATTTGCATTTTTTTATGAAAAAGACGTTAAAATCTTTTAAAAACTTGAAGTAATTAGTTAATTAGAAATGAAAGTTATAAGTTTTTTTTGAAACATTTTGTTTGTGAAGTTTATTAGATTGTTTATTAAGTTTCTTATATTTTGGTTGTTAAAAATATTATGCGTTTTTATTTTCAAATCTAATTTTTAATAGTAAAAAAGGATTTTATTATGAACTATGCAAAATTGAAACTTCATGATTCTGCGGATGGAAAAGGAATTAGGGTAGGATTGTTTGTTAGTGGATGTACACATCATTGTAAAGGTTGTTTTAACCCGGAAACATGGGATTTTAGATATGGAAATGAGTATACACAAGAGGTTGAGGATAGAATTATTGAGGCTTGTAGACCAACATACATAAGAGGATTTTCATTGCTTGGTGGTGAACCTTTTGAAAAAACAAATCAAGAAAGTTTGGCAAAATTGTTAAGGCGTTTTAAAACAGAGTTTCCAAACAAGGATGTGTGGTGTTATACTGGCTATACGTTTGATGTCGATTTAGTGCCAGGTGGAAAAGTTTGGACGGAATATACTCAAACAATGCTCAACTTGATTGATGTGTTAGTTGATGGCGAATTTGTGGAAGAATTAAAAAATTTAAAATTAAAATTTAGAGGTTCTTCAAACCAGCGATTGATTAATGTGCAGGAATCTTTGAAACAAGGTAAAACAATTGTTTATACCGATGATGAAATATAGTTTAATTTAAAAAAAACGAGTTAATTAAAGGCGAATTAAAAAAAATACCAAATTTTTTAAGAAAAAATATAAAAAATGATTAAAAAATTGACAAAATTGCCTGATTTTTGATAATCTTTGATTATTGAAATTAAAACAGAGAAAAATGATGGTGACTTGAGATTGGAAAAAAATGTTCGTTAAAAAATTAAAGGAGAAATAAGAAATGAGAAAATTTGAAGTTGTAAAACCAGAGTTTATAAAGTATGGGGTGGACCCAAGCACATTAAAGAAGCCATACAGAGCAACAAAGCATTCTGTTTGTTATGATTGTTTTTCTCCAATTGATATAACAATCGAACCAGAATCCACGGAACTTGTGTTTATTAATTTTAAAGCATACTGTAACACAGATGAGGGCTTTATTTTGGCATCCACAAGTGGTTTAGGAAAGAAAGGAATTATTTTGGCAAACGGAATTGGTATTATTGAAAGTGATTATGCTGACAATGTAACAAATGACGGAAATATTGGTTTTCTTTTGCATAATTTAAACAAAACGCCATATCATGTTAAGGCGGGAGATAAAATAGGTCAAATATTCTTCTTTAAATTTTTAACCACAGACGATGATGTTGAATCTAAAACAATAAGAGTAGGTGGATTTGGTTCGACAAATAAATAAAATATTAATAAAGAAAAAGTATAAAAATATTATCCTAAAAAATAATTAATTTGTTTTTAATTAATTATTTTTTTTATTTTTTATTTAATTAAATACAAAAATTTATATGTTTTATAAAAATACTAATTAATAATAAAATAAATTATTTTTAAAAATTTTCTTAATTTAAAGTGAAAAATTACAAAAAAATCAATAAAAAAACATATTTTTTCGCTATTTTTTATGAATTTTTAGTGTTTTTACTCTAATTTTTGCCGAAAATTTGTTTAAAAAATTGATAAATAAACAAATAAAATTGGTAGGTTAAAATTTAAAAAAAATATATTGAATAAAATAACAAAAATTAATAAGAAATATTAACAAAAAATTAATGAAAAATAAAAAATACTAATAAACAAATAATTAATAAAAAACAAAAAAATGTACGTACTTGTTTCTTTTTTCTATTTTTTATAGTATTTTTACTATTTTATTTGTATTTTTTATTAATTTTTATTTAATTTTTATTATTTTATTTGTATTATTTAATTTTTCACTATTTTTATAACTTGTTTTATTTTTTAATTTTTGCTTTGTTGTGGGTATTTTTTGTTGAGGATTTTATAACAAGATGTCAAGAATCATCATTAACACAAAACCAATCACAAAAGACCAACTTCCCCAAGAGGCTTTTCCGTCCATTTGTATTTCGGGTATCATTTCTTCCACAATCACATAAATCATTGCGCCTGCAGAGAATGCGAGAAGCCAAGGGAGTAGTGAAGAAATGTATGTGGCAAGAAAGAATCCTAAAATTGCAAAAATTGGTTCGATAACACCGCTTAAAGTTGCAAGCCAAAAAGATTTTTGTTTGTTGTGTAAGCAGTTTTGAATTGGCAAGGCGGTTGCAAGACCTTCTGGGAAATTTTGTAAGGCAATTCCAACGGCAAACATGACGGCGGATAATGTGGGTGATGACATTGCCACAGCAGTTCCAATTGCAAAACCAACAGACATTCCTTCTGGAATGTTATGTATTGTTATTGCAGTGAACAATTTAAATGCTTTTTCTTTTTCAGCCTCTTTTTTCGCCTTAAAAAATTTCGAGCATACAAAATCAAGCAAAATCATAAAAACTGCACCTAAAACAAAGCCTAAAACCACTGGCAAAACATATAAATTGCTCCAATATTCTTCCGAATAATCCACGGCAGGTATTAAAAGTGACCAAATTGATGCTGAAAGCATAATACCAGAAGCCAGCCCAATTGTGATCATGTTGACAATTTTGGATGTTCTTTTAAAAAAGAAAACTAAACAGGCTCCAAGTGTTGTCATAAGGCAGGGTAGTGTGATACAAAGAATGATTGAAAGTGTTGTGTTATCCATCTTTTGTAAACAAGGTTCTCCTAAATTCAGTCTATGCGAAATTGTAAAAAAGGTTCGGCTGTGATGATTATCGGCTTTAAATTGTGATGTTTTAAACTTTAACTTTATAAAAATCTTTTGTGGTTGAGGAAGTTTTGTTTTGTTGTGCAAACTGAAAATTGAATACTTTTAGCTGTTTTTTAATGAATTTTATCAAATTTTTAATGATTTTTTGATATTTTTTAGGTAATTTCTTAAAAAAAAATACGATTTTTTTTATAATTTCATTTTTATATTTTTTTTAGATTTTTATAATCGTGTTTAGATTAGAAAAAATCGCAAAGAAAAATATTTCATTAACGGCAAGATTATGTCGAATTAAATTGACAATTTTTGCCTAATATATTAAAATAATAGTGTTATCAAGATTACGGACCAGAATATTTTTCTTTGGAGGTCGTTATGGATAGAACAAAATATAAATTTGCATTACCATTTTTGGCAATACTTTTTTTGTTTGCCTCAACATTTGGAGCAGGGGCGACTATTTTGTCGCAATTTTCATCGGTCTATGCTTCACAAGCAAGCGAAGAGGATGGAGAAGAAAATTTAACTGACTCAGAAAATGACTCAGAAAAAACAACAGTGGTTTATTCTGACGGTTCGCAGGCAATCACCTTAGACGCAAACGGCGGAACAGGTGGATATGTTTATGTTAATAGTCTTAGCAGTAGTAGTTCAAGTGGTTCATACACTATTACCAGCCAGATTACACTTACAGCGCCAACACGTCAGGGTTATACTTTCCTTTATTGGGAAGTTGTTTCTGATGATGGAAATTGGACAAGCACAACTGATCAATTTTATTCATCACGTACTTATGAAAATGGTTCATACAGATATAGGTATTCGGCAGACACATACGGACCTGGACTTTATGGCAATGTTGTGCTAATAGCACGATGGTCGCAGATTACTTATGAGGTCGAACTGAATCCACAGAGTGGTTCTGGTGGAACAGAAACTATCTATTGGACTTATAGTGATGGACAGACCAGTTCGACATACTCAGGTTATGATGACAGTGGAGAAAAAGCGTTTTATTCTAATTCAAATAAGACCTCTTCAATTAGTTCGATCACTAGACCAACATATACTGGTCATACCTTTGCTGGATATTACACAGCCACAAATGGCGGAGGAACAAGAGTAATTAATGAAAATGGAGTTATTGATTCAACAGTTGATATACTGCCAACTGATAGTAGTACCACAATTACTCTTTATGCAAATTGGACTGTGAATAGTTACACTTTAACATTGAATGCTAATAATGGAACTATATCCTCATCTTCCTACTGGGTGGGGTCGGGTTCGACTGCAACAAAAAGTGTGACTTTTAATAGTTCGTATGGCACATTGCCATCAGAAAGCCAAATATCTCGCACAGGTTATACATTTGTTGGATGGGCAACAACTTCTACTGCCACAAGTGCAAATGTAACTTCAAGCACAACAATGACAACCGAAGGTGCAACAATCTATGCTGTGTGGGAAGCGAAAACTTATACAATACTTTTAAATTCGGGCGAGGGTAGTAGTACAATTAATACCATTTATCAAATCTATGGTGATGGGTGGTATTATCTTGGTTCGAATAACAGTTATACACAAATATATTCAATTAGTGTGCCAAGTAGGACTGGTTATGTTTTTGCTGGTTATTACACAGGAACGAATGGTTCAGGAACTCAAATTATTAATGCATCCGGTTCTATTGTTGCATCAAACACTTACTTTAGTTCTGATACAACAACTATAACAATCTATGCGTATTGGAATGCGGATATTTATAAGATAACATTGGATAACCAAAGCGGTTCGGGTGGTGATGGCGCAATATATTTGCAATATCAAGTTGGTTTTTATTCTGATGTAAGTGCCAGCTCCATCTATTCAATTAGTTCGGTTACTAAACCAACACGTACTGGTTATACCTTTGCTGGTTATTACACAGGAACGAATGGCTCGGGAACTCAAATTATTGACGAAGATGGAGAAATCGGAAGTTATTTAACATTTACATCTTCAGATACAACACTCTATGCTTACTGGACGGCAAATACATACACTGTAGAATTTGATTATAATGCTGACAGTATTGCAAGCGGTGATACAACCATAATGAGTTCACAAAATTTCGTTTATGGTACGGCACAAAATTTAAGCAAAAATGTCTTTACAAGAGCGGGTTATATTTTTAGTGGTTGGGCACTAACTGCGAACGGCGGAAAGACTTATGATGATCAGGCTAGTGTTATAAATCTTGCCGAAAACGATGGTGATACGGTTAAATTATATGCGGTGTGGACTGCCAGAACTTACACTTTAACATTAAATGCTAACGGCGGAAGTATATCTTCATCTTCTAACTGGACAGGGTCAGGTTCGACTGTCACAAAAACTTTGACTTATGATAAATCAGTTGGCACACTTCCAACATCAAGTGAAATAACTCTTGAAGGTTATATTTTTGCGGGTTGGTATACTGCTGTTAATAGCGGAACACAGGTAACAACAAGCACAACTGGAAATGTTTCAAACTTAACCTTTTCTAATGTTTACGCAGATGGAATTTCTGCTACTATCTACGCACGTTGGACGGCAGATACATACACGATAACACTGGATAATCAGGGTGCTGACAGTGGCAACAGTGAGGGCACTAAGGCAATTTATTATGAATACCAAGTGAGTACTTTTTATAGTAATGAATCATGCACTTCGGATATAACAAGTATTACCACACCATATAAAACAGGTTATACTTTTTTGGGGTATTATAATCAGGCGGGAACTGTTCAGTATATCGATGCGAATGGTACGATATTAAGCGGTGCTTATGACCTTTGCAACGAAATTAATGGTGCAACTTTGTATGCTAAATGGGAGGCAAATGTCTATACCGTGAAATTGGATGACCAAAGCGGTTCAGGTGGCAACGGAACAATATATTTGAAATATGAAAGTGGTTTTTATTCAAATGAAAACGCAACAGGTGATGCATTAACCTCAGTTTCAATTCCAGAACGCACAGGTTATACTTTCTCTGGTTATTACACCTCAGATGGCGTTCAAATTATTGATGCTAATGGTGGTTTTGTGTCTGGTTATACAACTTTCACAACAGAAGATACCACTCTATATGCTCATTGGGACGGAATTGTTTACACCATTACATTGAATTATGGCAGTGGCTCTGTTACAGGCAGTGGGGTTACACAAGTTAACACAATTTATTTAAAATATGGTGACGGTTTCTATCTTACCTATTCAAATGGTGTGTTAACCAACTCAATTAGTAAGTTTACAGATGCCTCTGGCAATAATTTGGTGAATTATTTAAGTTATGCTGGATATCGCTTTATGGGTTTCTACACAGAGCAAAATGGAAACGACACAGAGAATGTGTCAGGTACACAAATTATTGATGCAAATGGTAATTTTGTGTCTGGTTATACAACTTTCACAACAGAAAATACCACTCTATATGCTTATTGGGACGGAGATTTTATTGAAGTTGAGTTGCAAATGAATAACGGTACTGGTTCAACAACAGGCAGTTTCAAGGTTGTTTTGAATGACGGAACCACAAAGCAAAATTCTGACACCTCAATGACAATCTACATAAAGTATGGCACAACAAAAATGTATCTTTCTCTAAATGGGTCTGGAGAAGGTGAAGATCAAATTTCAACTATTATCGCAGAAAGAACAGGTTATAAACTTACTGGTTGGTTTACAAGTGCCGAAGGTTCAACCACAACAGGTGCTTTGATTAGTTCAGCAGGAACATTATCAAGCGTGTGGACTGCCAGCACTTCTTCAACCGTTTTATATGCAGTTTGGTCGGCAAATGTTATAACAATAACTTTGGATATTAATGCAGAAGATGCACAAGACGGCGAATACCCTTATATTAGCGTGGGTGATGTTACGTCTAGTTCATCAGTGAATGTTTATACATACTTTGATAGTGGCATAATTTATTCAGACAATAGTTCTGGCGTTTTATCTGGAGCAATTTCTTCCATAACAGCCTCACGCAATGGTTACAACTTCAGCGGTTGGTATATTTCTGTTGGTGGAAATTTAAATCAAATAATAACCGAAAGTGGAGCATTTTTGTCTGTTACAAACTACACCTCTTCAAGTGGCACTTGGATTTATGACGGAGATGTTACAGTTTATGCTGTTTGGGATGCGGTTGAATTAACAGTAACACTTTCTGTTGGTGACGGCGGAAGTTTTAATGGTAATGAAGGAGATTATATATACGAGTGGGTTATTAATAATCCAAACACTCAATTAGCAACCAAAACAATACAATATTTGGGTGAGTTTGGTAATTTGCCAGGTGTTACAGTTGACTCAAACGGAAATGCTGTTATCAATCAAGACGATGTTGTGAGAGAAGGTTATCTTTTCTTGGGGTGGTCTACCACTGCAACAACATTGACAGCGGATGCTGTGGTTTCTTATGACAGATATAATGAAGGTGTTCTTACATATACACTTGGTGGTTACACTTACACAATTTCTGTTATTTTGCCAAGTACTCTATTGACAAGTTGGAGTGACGAACAACAATTCTATGCTGTGTGGCAAGTGATTGGTTATACATTAACTTACGACCTTGATGGCGGTACTTACAATAACAGCGGAAACAATGTTACGGTTTCTTATAATATTACAAGTGCATCATTCACTATGTTGAGTAGCGAAGTTACAAGAACAGGTTACACCTTAATGGGTTGGGAAGTTACTGTCACAGACGGAAATTGGGAAAATGTGGGTTATCAATACACCATAACCGATTCTGACGGCGAAACAAAATCAATTACAATCAGTTCCATGTATGGAAATGTCACTTTGAAGGCAATTTGGCAGGCGAATGTTGTGGCAGTTTCTCTTGATACCAACAACAATTCACTAACTCTTATTAACGGCAATCCTACAATTTCAACAGGGGTTGACGGCACAAGTTTAACAAATAATTACATTTATATTGAGTACGGCACAACCAACATCTATGCGTCAAGAAGTGGCAACAGTTTTCCTTATACTGGCATGACGGCAATCACTCCAACTGCATCGGTGACTGGTTATACGTTTAAAGGTTGGGCTGATTCGAGCGGAAATATATTAATTGACGAAAACGGCAAACTTTCGAGTGGTTGGACAAGTGCTTATGCAGACACAGGTAATACTGGTGGTATAACCTTGTATGCAGTGTGGGAAGCGAACGAATACACAATCACATTAAGTTATACTGATGCGGACACCGCAGGAACAACAACAATCACGGTTGTGTTTGGCAAAACCACTGTTGAAACGGTAATTTTCAATTCTTCAAATAATCCAACAAGGGATGGTTATGAATTTGTTGGTTGGTACACCGAACAAACTGACGGAGTGCAGGTTATTGATGCAGACGGCAAACTTGTTGCCAACACAGATTATGTTTCAAATGGTGTGTGGGGATATGCGGATAATTTAATTTTGTATGCTCAATGGAAATCTACAATCACAAGAATCACACTTGAACCTGGTAGTATTGTCACAACAACAGGTACAACCGAAATTTGGCTTCAATATAATGTTGGATATTATAGCAGTTATGACGATTTGGGAACAGAAAACTATATAACTGAAATCACCACACCAACACGTGCAGGTTACTCTTTTGGTGGTTATTTCACTAAGGCGGATGGCGATGGAATAAAAATTGTTGACACAGACGGCACTATTGTTGGTGAAAAAGATTTCTCATACACAACAGAAGTCACTCTTTATGCTTATTGGGTGGCAGATACCTATCAAATCACATTAGACAAAAATGACGGCACCGAAGATAACCAAAGGCTTTCATCGGTTTATGTGGTATACGACAATGGTTCATTCTACAATCAAACAGGCACATTATTGGAAGCGAATGAATTAATACCAACACGAGCTGGTTATACTTTTGTTGGTTACTACACAGATGCGGACGGCGGAGTGCAGGTTATTGACGAAGACGGCTATCTTGTGGTTGATGTTGACGGAATAACCGATTCAAGTGGCAACTGGATTCTTGTTGTTGGAAGTACTTATACGTTATATGCACATTGGGAAAAAACACAATATACCATAACCTATGTTGCAAACAATGGTACATTCTCTGATGGCACAACAACATCAGTACTTTATCCATACACAATCACTGATACCATTGTTTTGTATGGAGATAATGAGATTAGCAGAACAGGTTATACTCTTCAATGGCAAGTTTCTTACGAAGACGGGGAATATGTTGCAACTATCTGGGCTGCTTCTGGATATCTTAGCAAAGACCAAAATCTTGGATATGGACTTTATGGAAATGTCACTTTAACGGCAATTTGGACACCTATCACCACCACAATCACTTTCGATTTGAATGGAGGAAGTGGTGTTGAAACATTTGTTGTTACTTATGATGAGGCGGTTGGAACTATTGTTTACAACGGAACATTGCCTGACGGTGTTTCGGGTGTGGTGGCTTGGAGAACAGGTTACACTCTTGATGGTTTCTACACCGAAGACGGCGAAAAGATTTTCAATGCAGACGGAACTCCTGTGACCACTTCTTCTGTGGACGGCTGGTTGTATGTGAATAATGGTGTGGCTTATTGGGTTAATCCAACAAGAGCAGACTCGGATGGAGAGAATGCAAGAGTAACCCTTTACGCATATTGGACGGAGAATGTATACACAATTGATTTCACCATTGAAGCAGGAATTAACAGTTTCACAATCAATGGTAGTGAACAAGACGGAATTTACTACAGTTCTGGTTCGGTTACAGTGACCTACGGAAGCACAATCAGAATCACAGCCAGTGCAAAAACAGGTTATAACATCAATCAATTTGAAGTTGGAAGCGATAAAAATAATTTAGAGTTAATGGGCGACATTGCCACCGCAACTCAAATTGTTACATACTCTTTCATTTTCAATTCGGACTTATTCACTTTGGCCGAAGGTCAAGTTTTGGACGACTCGGCAACATATTATATTGTTGTGAGTGCCACAGCACAAGAGGTTGAATATGTTGTGCAATATGTGACGGAAGGTGCGGACGGCATTTATGACACTGACGCTTATAATGAAGTTGGCACATACAAGGCATACACCGATTCAACAATCACTCTGTCGGAGATTCGTGAATTGATGGCAAGCCGTGAAAACTCCACAGGAGCAAACGGATTATATGCTTTTGATTATGTTGGTGTGAGATATTATTACGATGGTTACACATCAGAAATTTATACAGATGATGATGTTGAGTTTGTGGTGCAAGGTGATGGCAGTTTGATTATTGAACTTTACTATTCACCTAAAACTTTCACAATAACGTTCACTTTTGCTTCTGACGTTAATGCAGTTTTTGCTAACGGCACTTCAAACACTTTAAGTTATAGATATTATGAAGAATTCACACTTCTTGCAAGTGACACCGTTAGACGTGTGGGCTACACTCTCACTGGTTGGACAGTTTCAAGCACTTCTGGCGGAACTTGGACAACATCCACCACTTTAAATCCGGGACAATCATATTCTTCAACAATTTATTATGGCGATGTTGTTTTGGTGGCAGTTTGGACACCTAACAGTTATGTCATCTCTTACGATTTGGATGGTGGCTCTTGGGCTGGCAGTGCAGGTGCTTCTGCATACTCTTACACCACCAGTCTTACACTTCCAGTGGCAAGCGATGTGAACAAAATAGGTTATGATTTCGCTGGTTGGATTGCACAATACACTTTCGACACTTGGTATAGTGGAACAATTGATGAAAGTGGCAATTTTATTGCTAATTCAACGGCAGTGTATACAAGCGAAATTTCGCTGAATTCTGGTGTTACTTACACTCTCAGCACTTCGGCTGTTTGGAAGGTATTTAACAAGGATGGCTCATTTGTTGGTACATTCACCGGAGATTCATACACACCAGACGGCGATTATGTGGCGTATATCCTCTTTACAGATGGTTTAGGAACATCTGCAAGAAGTTCGTTCTATGTTTCAATTGAAGGCTATCTTTCAGTTATTAATCAATACAGTGCTGGTAATTTAAGCCTTACAGCAGACTATTCAGCACGCAAAATTGCAATTACACTCAACTTAAATGATTCTTCAAGCGGAAATGGAAGTACTGAAGCAAGTGTTAATGAAGAAATCACAGACAACACAATATATGTTGAGTATAACAGTACCAATATCTATGCGGATTTAACAAGTGGAACAACAATTTTACCTGTTGCAAGCCGTGTTGGATATTCATTTACAGGTTGGTATATTGGAGAAATTCAAATCACTGACGCAAAAGGAAACCTTTTAACCGAGTGGTTAGATCCAAGCGATGATGTTATTTGGACGGCAGGTTGGAATGCAAACACTTACACAATTATAATTAGTGGAAATGGTGGAACACTTTCAAATCTTACAGACCTTAGCGGACTTACATCAGTTAGTGCCGGTTCAACAAGTTATCAAGTTCGTGCAACTTATGACCAAGTGGGAAGTTTCACAATCGACATTTCATATTCCGGCTATACTTTTGTTGGTTGGTCCACAAATCCTAACAGCACAGAAAGCACAGACGGAATCACACAAGGAACAATCACGAAAAATGGCTCAACTTACACCTCCACAGGAACAAGTCTTTTGAACTTGATTGAAACCACAGGATCAATCGCAATTTATGCAATGTGGGATGCTAATTATATCACAATCAACTTGGAATTGAATGACACCACAGGTTCAACAGATGCAAGTATAGTTTACAAAACATTGTATGTTAAATCAAATCAAACTCTTGCTTCGGCAGTGGCAGATAAAGAAACCTTGGTTACAACTGGTTTAATCTCACCAACTCGTGATGGATATGATTTTGCTGGTTGGTATGCAGGCAGTGAGCTTGTGACAAGTTCCACTTACATTTCATCTCTTGATGTAGACTTTGATTCTGACGGTAACGGAACAATAACTTTCACGGCAAGTTGGCAAGCAAAAACATACATTGTGACTTATGTTCTCAATTTGGAAGGAACTTCAAGTTCTATAACTTATACCGACACCGAAATAGCAACTTTTGACCAAACATATAACTTTTTAACACCAAAAGAAATTGCCTCACTCACAGGCGAAACATCTTGGAATGGCACAGGTTGGACATTCTTGAATTGGAGAACAAATGCTAACGGCGGATCAGTTTATGAATCAGGAAGTTATCCTTACACTTATGACGGAAACTTGATTCTTTATGGAAATTGGTCTGTAAATTATTACACAATTAACTATGACGCAAATGACGAGAACTATCAAGGCACAGCAACAGTGATTCCTGGCATGGAAACAATTGTTTCTGTGGCATATAACGAAATTGTTGACTTACAAGCAAGATACACGAGGTTAGGCTACATCTTTGCTGGTTGGTACACAGACCCAAGTTGTGCAGATGAGTATGCGGTTGAAAGTGGCACCTCAAAACTTGCAACAGGTGATGAGGATAACAATTCAATCACTCTCTATGCAAAGTGGGATGCAGATGAGGTTAACTATACCGTATATTACTACGTTCAAACAATTGAATCTGCACGTAATGAAAATTCAGCTTATTCAGCAACAAACTTTTCAAATTACACACTTTATAGTCAAACTATAAAGACTTCTACAAGTGATGCTATATTAGATTTAGACACTGAAAATGTGAAGATTGACCTTAGTGGCTTCACATACTTTGGTGATGCTTCAAATATAGAAAGCATGGTTGTTCAAGCGGATAGCAGTTTGGAGATTTATCTTTTCTACATCAGAAATTCTTACGATATGACCATAACCATTAGCACTGGTGTTTCTTCGGTTTCTGCAACAGCGGAAATTAAAGATGTGGACAATTCTTCAAGAACTTTGGATTTAGAAATTGTTGAAAAAGTTTACACTTTCACAAACATCTTCTTTGGCGAATTGGTGATTGTGGATGTTAATCTTTTGGCAGGTTATGAAAATCCATCTTTCAGCGGAGATGTCACGGTTGATAGTTCCTATTCATTCACAATGATTGCTGAGGATGTGGAACTTGAAGTGAAGGCAGAGGCTGGAAAAGTTCCTTATTCTATTGAAGTTTATCTTGAAACATTAACAGAAGGTGTGTTTGAATATGACACAACTTTATCTGGAAGTGCCACTGTTGACACAACACACACCATAGATTCTAGTGTTTATTCAAAAGAAGGTTTTGAGTTTGATGAAGAAAATGAAGAAAACTCCTTAATCTTAAAAATTTCTGGTGAAGGGGACACAACCTTTAAAATCTATTATATTCGTTCAACATACACAATCACAATTGACCCAAACAGTGGAAGTTATGATAGCAACACGGAAAATACAATTATTAGTGATAGGTTTGAAACTACAATCATAATTTCATCTGCAATCAGAACGGGTTATACCTTTATGGGATGGGTGGAACCTTCTTATGGAACATTAATTGATAATAATGATGGCACATACACTTTCACTTTTGGTGCAGGCAATGACACAATCACTGCAATATGGCAAGAAAATGTGTATAAAATAACCTTGGATGGAAACATAAGCGCTGGTTCTTCAACTGTCACAATCACACCAACTGATGCAGTGGTTTATATTGCATTCGATCATGCAGAGTTCTATACTTCTCGCTCAAGTGACGAATATCCAAACGAAACAATTGGAGAGCAAATTGATCCAATTGCAACAAGAGAGGGTTATAGTTTTGATGGTTGGTATATTGGCGACATTCAAATTATTGACAGTTATGGCAAATTGGTAACAAATGCAACAGTTGAAGGTGTTGTCTATGTTCAAAATGGTCTTTGGGTTTATGCTGGCGATGTGACACTCACAGCAAAATGGACAGTAAACTCATACACTGTATACTTTGATGCAAACATAACCACATCTTACGCAAATGATACATACGACGTTGAAATTACCTCCAAACCAGTAACATTTGACGAAGAATATGGTTCTTTGCCAACTGCAAATCGTGTTGGTTATGAATTTCTTGGTTGGTACACGGAAAGCGATGGTGGAACAGAAGTTACAACAACCACCAGTGTAACAACAGGTTCAAACCACACATTATACGCACATTGGAGGGCATTGGGATTAACAATAAGTTATGATCTCACACAGATAAATGATGATTATTCAGTAGAAAATCCTGAAACAACCACAACACACAGTGAAAATGTTGAAATTATCTTAAATGCGAACGACGGCTACACCTTGCCAGCACAAATCACAGTGACGGTTGGTGATGTTACATTGGTTTCTGGAACAGGATATAGATATGTGTTGAATGATGATAGTTCAAGTGCCACACTGACAATCTATTTAGGATATATAAATGCCAATATTGTTATATCTGCAATGGCGGTTGCAGGGGAAAACAGCATTGTTTATAACATTCAAAACTTAACGGTTATAAGCGGTGATAACTTTGTTACATCAGGTGAAGATCTCACAGTTGTGATTGAAGCAGATTATGGTTACGACTTGCCAGCTGATGAAGATATTGTGATTGTTGTTATCGCCACATCATCACAAAACACTTTAATACAAAACACTCACTATGAAATAGTAAGAACAAATGCAACAGCCAACCAAAGGGCTCGATTTACCATAACCATAACTGGTATGATTGACAATACGGCAATCATCAACGGTACTGTGATAATCACAGCAAGCGGTGTTGCAAAAACTCCAACTGTTTCTTTTGTGACAAACACGGTTGAAAGCAGTTTTGCAGATGTTGTCGTAACTTTCGACCAAACTTATGGTTCGGCTTATGCTGACGGCGAACTTCCAACTCCAATCAAAGCAGGTTATATCTTTGGCGGTTGGTATTTGGAGGATGTGGAAATTGACGGAGATGTTTCATCTCTCACACAAATCACAAGCGAAACTCTTGTTTCTATTGAAGATAACCACACACTCTATGCTTATTGGATAAGCAAAACCATTTCAGTTGTTGTTCAAAACAATTCTGGTGCAAACTATGAAGGTTCGGTTTCAGGAAGTGTGGATGGTGATTCTTTCACAAGCGGAATATACAAAACAGGACAAACAATCACATTGACATACACTCCTGCCACAGACAGTTCTGGAAATGAAATATACGCATTTAGAGTTTGGACATTAAATGGCGAAGAAAACGCTGACATTATTAGCAGTGGTGAAAGAACATATACTTACACAATCACGGCGAATGACACAGATGCAGGTATTTCTCTTGTATTTAGTGCAGTATACACTGTTTCTGGAACAATTTTTGTAATCACAGACGCAGGCACAATATTAACAGGCGGAACTGCTGTGTTTGAAGATTCTTCAGAAACAACTGCAACATGGGATTACACAGGTGCAAACTCAAAAATTCAAATGATTGCAGAGGCTTTTGCTGGTTATTCGTTTGTTGGTTGGTCAACAAGTGCCACAGGAACAATTCTCTCCACCGACACAACCTATTCAGTTGCGTTTGGTTCAAGCGGAAACTTCATATACTATGCAAGGTTTGAATCGATTGTATACACCGTAACATTTGAACTTAATGGCGGTGAATGGGTGAGTGGATTCACACCAACAACAACTTATATAACTTCTGAAGGCTTGATACTTCCAGCAATATCAGATGTCACACGCACAGGTTATGATTTTGCTGGCTGGTATGAACTCAATGAAGCTGGACAGGAAATTGATATCACTGAAATTAAAGTTGGCGAGATTAATAACCGCACGATATATGCACGATGGACAGCACATACCTACACGGTTGAATTAGACACACAAAAAGGCTTGGATGTTGAAACATCTGACGGCATAAACAAAGTGATTGCAACCTATGACGTGGCAACTTTAATTCCAACCACAACAAGACAAGGTTATGATTTGGTTGGTTGGTCAACAAATCAAAGCACATCAAATGCAATTGATGTCAGCGAAGAAGATTTGCAAGGTTACTCAGACATTTCGCAATATTTGGTTAAAACAGAAGCATCTTCTGGAATTTACCGCCTAACCACATCGGATGGGGTGAAATATTATGCATTTAACCTCAGTGCAACTCAAGACGCTTCAGTGACGGTTTTTGCAATTTGGACACCAATTGAAGTGAGTTATGCGATTGAGTATTATTTGGAAGATTTGAATGGAAAATTTGTGCTTGACATTAAACTTGAGGACGCTGGCACAATCGAAGAAACATACACCGATTACTCATTAATGGAATTCACTGAAACGATTGTTACAATCCCTCAGGTTACTTATTATGGTTTCACACTAGATTTAACTATAGCAGGAACAATCACATCAGCAGAAGTTTTGGGTGATGGAAGTACAGTTTTGAAGTTGTATTACACAAGAAATACATACACAGTCAGTGTTGTTATCCCACAAGGTGTGGACAGTGTTTCTATAATTAAAGGTGATGAAAACGGAACGGTAGGCATTACTGGTGAAACAGGAAACACAATAAGTTTTTCATATAAATATTATCAACAGGTGACAATTTCAGCCATAGTTTCAGCTGGTTATAAGTTTGTTGAATTTGTAAAGACAACGGAAACAGCAACAGGAGCAGACCCTTACGAAACAGAGGCAGGAACGCACACAATTGATTTTTACCTTGAACAAGACACTACTTACACAATTGTGGTTGAGGCACAAGAGAGAAATTACACAATACAATTCTTGTACGAAAATATTGCGGGCACAGATTATGATAAACGTACAGGTGCAAATGATGTGATTCTGACAGCACTTGTGGACGAAACAATCACATATTCTGATATAGAGGATTATATAAACAACAATGAGTTGTCAGGTTTTACTTACCAAAATGTCGAAAATCTTGTGATTTCTGCAAATGAGGAAAACAATGTTATTTTGGTTTATTACAGCAGAAATTCTTACACCTTAACTCTTCAACATTCAGATCATGTCACAAGTTTTGTTGCAGAAGGTTTGGAGGCAACTGGTGGAAGCGAAACAACTTATTATACATACACAATCAAGTACGAACAAGAAGTAACTTTGGTGGTTGTTGTTGACCTAGGTTATGAGTTTGTAAGTTTCGATACAACAATCACAGGTATTATTGTTACACAAACCGAAAATGACGAAAACAACACCACAACAGGAATTCTCACAATGCCATATCAGAATGTTAGTGTAAGTGTCAGCACACAACCAATTTTGGTGGATTACTATGTTGAATACTATCTTGAAACATTTGTTGACGGCGTATATTATAGCGTTTATACATATCGTGATACTGAACAGGGTTACACCGACAGTGTGTTAACTTCAACAGACTTAACATTTAGAACAATTGAAGGCTTCACATACAATTATTTAACAATGACAAATGACGGTGTGATTAAACCTGATAAAACCACAATTGTGAGGTTGTATTACACCAGAGATAGCATTCAAGTTGCTGTTTCATTGACGGAAGGAATTACAAGTGTGACGGTAACGGCAGATTATTCAGCCAAAGGTGAATCAATTAATGATTCTTGGACTTTCACTGAAAATGGAACTTTTGAATTAAAGTATGAAGGAACGGCAACTTTTGAATACATCATTGAAACTGTTGGCGGTGTGAGCGGATATGATTTCTCTGGCTGGAGCATAAACGGCACCATAACAGGAGCCAACACAGTGACGGCATCCACCAGCAATATAGCAGTGATTGCTGTTGCAGTGGCAAAAGATATTATCATCACTTTCCATGACAACACGGAAGGTACAACTGCCACACAAACGATTAAATACAATCAAAGTACAGCGCTTGATAAGATTATGTTCACATACATAGGCTATAAATTCATGGGCTGGGCAGAAACAGCTGACGGAGAAATTAAATATACGGACGGAGAAATTTATCTCTATCCAAACACCGTGGCTTATAAGTCGAGCATAGATTTATATGCTGTTTGGGAAATAATCACATACACCATCACGTTTAGTACAAATGGTGGAACAGAGAATATTGCAATTTCAGACTTAACAGGTGTGGAATATTACACTGTTGTGAGTTTTGTGGATGGCATTGAATATTATTCTCGAACAGGTTACACCTTTGTTGGTTGGGGTTTATCAGCAACTTCAACGGTTGATGAAATGACCACAGTGACAAATATCGGAGGTTATGGCTCTTTAATAGAATATCTTAAAGGCGAAAACAAAGAGGGTGGAATTTACATATATAATGGAGAATATTATGCATATAATCTCACAATTGATGACAACGATGTTGTAACAATCTTCGCAATTTGGAGAGAGCATACTTACACTCTCACATACAATTCAAACTATCTTACTTACTCAAGCACCATTTCTGAGGATGATTATTATCCGTACACGGGCATTTACTACTCAGAAAGCATCACAATTTTGTTGGCAAGTGCAGTTGGAACATCTGGTGGTTTCAGTTTGCCAGGTTATACCTTTATGGGTTGGAACACAGAAAAGGACGGCTCAGGCACAACATATTATGCGGGTGCAACTGTTTCAAGATTGACAGCCGAAGACAATGGCTCTGTTGTGTTGTATGCAATTTGGCAAGCAAACAAATATACAATCACATATTATGCAAATTCAAGTGACGCAACAGGACAGATGGCAACACAAGAAGTTACTTATGGCACGGCGTTCACAGTTTCAACAAACTTGTATTCACGTATTGGATATTCATTTGTAAGGTGGGATACAAGCGAAAACGGCGATGGCACAAGTTATCTTGCTGGTTATTCATACACGTACACCACTGTGGGCAACATTAATTTGTATGCTGTTTGGGAATTTGCAACCTACACAATCACTTATGTTACGAGTGACGGAACAATAACGAGTACAACATACACAACCACATACACAATCAACACCAGCACAATCATTCTTCCAGAGGCCGAAAGAACAGGATATACATTCTCCGCATGGAGAGTGACCACGGCAGAAGGTAATTGGGTGAAAGGAACAGAATACACTTCCTCAAACTTCATTTTGAGTGGTATGTATGGAAATGTCACACTCACAGCAAGGTGGCAAGCAAACACGTATAATCTCACAATCTATTATTATATAGAAAACACGTCAACCTCAATTGCGGATACGGTGACAATGACGGTGCAGTATGGTTCTTCATATAGTGTCACATCTCCAAGTATAACAGGTTATTCTTTGGTTGATGAAAGTCAAGCAACAATCTCTGGAACATGGAATGTTGTAAATAATTTGACATACACTGTGTATTACAGTGCAAACACATACGAAGTTACACTTAACACCAACGCAACATCTGGAACAGGAAGTGTGACAATTTCGACAACAACCATTAAAGTAACTTACAACTCCACCTATTCTGCACTTGCAAGTGTGACGATTGAACGAACAGGATATACCTTTGTTGGTTGGTTCACATCACGCAGTGGTGAAACGGAAGTTACAGCAGACGACACGGTTACAATCACTTCTAACATCACTCTCTATGCAAAATGGACGGCAAACGAAGACACTAAATATATAATAAGATATATGTTTGAAAGTCTTGACGGCTCAACTTACGAAACCTCCACAAGTTATGAAGATGTTATAGCAACAGGCACAACAGACAGCACAATAACAGAGTCTGTTATCAGAACAGCTCTTGGTGGAGAAATACCAACCACAATTGGTGGATTCACTTACAGTGGAAGCATAACACAAACCACAATCAACGCAAATGGAAATACAGTTGTTGAAATTAGATATAACAGAAGCTATTTCACTTTAACACTCAGAGCTGGCGACGGCGTAAGTCTTATTGCATCAGGCACAAACACCGCAGGTTCTGTGAGATACGTATATGATAATGGCAGTGGAGTTTATTCTGTAAGATACGGAACAACAGTTCAACTCACAAAAGGTATAACTGATAACGGTTACACCTTGGGCACTTACACAATTTCAAGTGAAGAAGAATTTGAAATTTCTTCTGAAGACACCTTTGAGATGCCAGGATGTGCAGTGACAATCACACTGTCGAGTAATGAAAAAGAATATACAATCTATTTCCACAGCAATATAAGTGAAACGGAAGACACAACAACCACACAAACAGCAATTTATAGGGAGGCAACAACTCTGGATGCAAACACCTTTGAAAGGACAGGTTATAGTTTCTCTGGTTGGGCAACAAGTGAAAGTGGAAGTGTTACGTACACAGACGGAGCAACCTACACACTAAACACCTATTCAGAAACGGTTCATCTGTATGCTGTTTGGACAGCGGATATATACAACCTTGTGATCAACAGCGGAAGCGGAATTGACACTTCAAGCCTTACAATCACAGTTAACGGAGAAGAAACGGCATATTCAAGCATATTTTATGTTCGCTATGGCTATGTAATCACAGTTTCAATTGCTGACGAAAACGGCTCGGTGATTGCACTCAACGGTGGATATATCTTTAATGGTTTTGAAGTTGGTAGTGAAATTTATGGTAGCACCACAACCGAAATTTCAGTAACAATCACTGGCGATTTAACAATCAACATCTTAACCGAGGCTGGAACATCATATTTCAATGTGATTTATATGCTTCAAGGTTTTGACACCAACACATACACTGAAGTGGTAGATGAAAGGGTGAACGGATTTGCTGGCACAACTGATCAAGCGGTGACGAGTGAATATCTCTCAAATCTTGGACTTTTGATAGAATTTACAGGGTTTGAGTTTGGAACACTCACAGACAGCACAGGCAGTTCAACTGCATTTATTAGGTATGCCGAAGATGAGGAAGATTACACAACAATTTATGTTTATTATCTTCGTCAACATTATGGCTTAACCTTAACAACGGGGCTCACAGGACTTAAAAGTTTCACAGCAACAATTGCTTCTGGCAAAATGAGCACTGTTTCTGGGCAATATCGTGTGTATTACGAAAGTTCAATGACCTTAACATTAAGTATTCGTGACGGCTATTACTTCAATGGTTTCAGTGCAACAATAACAGATGTCAGCACAGATGAAACAACCTCTGTCACAAGCACTTATGAAGACGGAGTTTATAGCTTCAGTTTAAACAGCACAGTAATTTTTGAAATTCAAGAAAACGAAGACGGAACATACACCTTAATTTCTATGCCAGCTTATGATATTGTTTTGACTCCAATAATTGAACCTCAAACATACAAAATTATTTATCATAGATATTATAATTCTGCCGATGAAACTGTTGTAACAATTGATGTTACATACAACACATCATACTCAATTGAATTTGATGTGTTTGAACGTACTGGTTATTCCTTCTTAGGTTGGGCACTTTCATCCACCAATGCAGACAATGGATATTTGTTCATTCCAACACAAGAAAGTGCAAAATCATACAACCAATACACCTACACAACCGATTTGGAATTGTGGGCAGTTTGGTATGCTGATGATGCTGAATATACTTTCAATTACTATCTTGAAAATGAAAAGGGTGAGTATGTGCTTGATTCAAGCAAAACAATCACACTTACTGGCACACCAGGCACAACGGTGACCATTTCACAACTTATA
>CAYOOB010000002.1:57021-101631 GCA_964405555.1 uncultured Lachnospiraceae bacterium
GAAGGTTATGAGTTTAATGAAGACCATGAATACAATGTGTTGTCAGGTGTGATTAACTCCAATGGAAGTTTGGCTTTGTATGCTTGCTATTCACGCAGTTACTACACCTTAACAATCACTTTCGATATAGGTTTGGAAAGTGTGAGTGTTTCAAGTGACGGATTATACGGCGAGGCAACCATAGAGGGTAACACATTAACAGCACAAATTAAGCATGGTTTTGAGGTTACCATAACTTATGGTAATTACACAGCAGGTTATGGCGAGGCGGTTATCAGTGGAGTTTCGCTCACTTCAAGCACAGAAACAGGCGGAACGTTCAACATGACAATGAGCAACCTCGCACTTCAAATAACAACATCACAAATTCAATATTATATTACATTCGTAACAGAATATGGCGGTTTGAATGGCAGTACAAGCGAACAGACCTACACGCAGGCGTTCACTTATCAACAAACACAAAACCTCACTGCAAACAAGTTTGTTTATACAGGCTATGTGTTTGTAAGGTGGGCGATTTATGTGGGCGAAATAAGTGAAAGCACAAAAATTGGAACATGGCTTGACGGTTCATCATTCACATTCGATTATCTGTACGACCTCATTGCGGTTGCAGAGTGGACACCAGCAACCGACACAGCATTCACAATCAGTTATAAAATTAAAGACATAAACGGCAATGTTGGCGATGTGATTGGAACGGTTTACCTAACAGGAACAACTGACGAAACAATCACTCAAGAGGATGCAGAAAATGGACTTTTGCAACTCTATAACATCGACTTTAGTGGTTACGAGTTTGGCTATTTTGAGGAAGAAGCAACAATTCTGCCAGACGGCACAGGTTCGGCAGTGGTGGTGTTGACATTGATATCATATAATGTCACTGTCATACTGCAAGGCGAATATGAAGACACAGGCTTTAATAGTGTTTCAATTTCATATACAAATGGCACTGACACAATCACAGTTAATGACGAATCAACAGCACAAGTGGAATATACTGCAACCATAACAATCACAATTTCGATTGCAGAAGGTTATAATTTCAGTAGAATTGTGGTGACAGGCAATGGTATATATGAAACATACTCCACACTTAGTGGCGGAGTGTTCACATACACAATGCCAGCAAGTGACATAAACATCACAATCGAAACAACTGCACAACTTGTTCAAATCACTTATTATCGAAACTTTGAAGATAATGACACAACAACCACAACACAAACAGTACCTTACGGAACGGAATATAGTCTAACAGGCAGTTTCTCCATTTCTGGTTATACTTTGGTTGGTTGGTCAACAGAAAAAGATGCAACAACAGCAACTTACTCTGTTGGTGAAAATATGGGTAAACTCACAACAACCTCAAACTTCACCTATTATGCTGTTTGGGAAGCAAACGATTACACAATTAACTATAACGCAAACGGCGGTTATGTAATAACAACAGTAACAACCATGGCAAAATTCAATGAGGCAATAGAGTTGGCATCGTTCAGCAACTTCTCATACACAGGACGCAATCTTGTTGCTTGGTCCACAAGTTCAGAAACTGAAACCGCAGAAACGATTTCAAATATTGGAGATTACAAAACCTTAACAGAATATCTTCAAGGCGAAAACAAAGACGGTGGAATTTACGTATTTAATGGCACATATTACGCATATAACCTCACAACTTTAAGCAACGGAAGTGTTCTTATATATGCAATTTGGCAAGAGATTACCTACACCGTTCAACTTGGTGACGAAAAAGGTGTTAACGTAACGCAAACTTTGGGTACATATTCTTATTTAGAAACTGTCACAATTCCAAGTTTCGATTCTTTGGGTTGGACAGAGCCAGCGGGATATGGATTCTCTGGTTGGTATTATTACGACAATGATGGCAATATGCAACAAGTTCTTTGCGACACAAGCACCTCAATAACTTTAAGTATGTTGACCGCAACCGACAATGCAACAGTTGTAATTTATGCTCGTTGGAGTTTAGGAATGATCAGTATAAGCATTGAAATTGTTCTTGAAGACATTGACGGCGAATATACAACCGAAATAATCACTGTTGAAGAAGACAAACTTGACGGCATCACACTTGAATATGAAATTGAACAAACGCTCGATGGAAACACAGCTTATAAACTTTTCCTTGAAGGCACTTATTATGACAACATTGAAGGATATGAATATAACAAAGAATTGAGTCAATTAAGCAGTGTGTATGTCACATCTTCTGGCGGAACAATTAAAGTGTATTATTCAAGACAATACTACACTCTCACAATCAGTTGGGATAGCAGTGTGGAAAGCATAAGGGTTACTTCAACCGAATCGGGGTTATACGAAGAAGGTTACGAATATACAACTTCAATCACATACACCATTCGTTATGGCGACATAGTGAATATCAGTGCAACAGCGTCAACGGGATATGAAGACTTAACACTAACTTCAAACGACACCACAGTTTATGATTCAAACGGAACGTACTACATAATAATGGAAGCAGGAAATGTTATAATCACGGCATCTGCATCGCCAAGTGCAAACACATCATATACTGTTAATATATTCTTGCAGAACATAGATTTAACCTATCCAACAACTGAAAGCTTCACAGTTCCAATGTCAGGCACCACAGGAGTACAACTTGACGAAGATGAAATCAAGACTTATGTGGAAAGTTTATATGCAGACAGAATTAGTGGCTTCAAGTATGCAGTTATGATATTCACAAATAATGATGGCAAAATTGCAGGTGATGGTTCAACTGTGGTTGAAATTAGGTACACAAGAAATTCTTATACCATCACATTAGACGTTCAAGAAACGGATTCAATTTCTAGCATATCCAGTAACGAAACAACATATTTATATGAAACAAAAGTTACACTTGAATATATCGTAAACGTTGGTTATAATTTCGATGAAGACAATGTTACATTAAAAGACTCAGATGGAGAAAATGTTGAGATAGAATTTAGTAGCATTAACAATGAGGACGGAACATACACAATAACAATCATCTTCACAATGCCAGCAAGCGATGTTACACTAACACTCTCGCCGGAAGCCGAAGACGTTGAATATAAGATTATTTATATGATTCAAACAGTCGACTTACAAGATTACGAGGAGTATGATGGTGGCGACCCTATAGTCAAAACTGCAAAAACAGGCACAATTTTAGTAAGAGATGACATTGATTATGGTGAATATCAAATCAGCGGATTCTCAGTAAACAGTACATCCTTGGATGATGGAAATGTGAAAGTGGCAGGTGACGGCTCAACGGTTGTGTACATTTACTATAACCGTCTTCCTTACAATGTGACAATTGTCTATGATGATGAAGACGGTGGATTTGTTCAAGGTTCGGTTGCATTGGTTGTGAACGGAGATGAACTTTCTTATGTTGCAAGCGACACTTGGGAAGTGGCTTATGGACAAACTTTTGTATTGACACTTGAAGTGAGTGCAGGGTACACATTTGACGGATTCTATATAGACGGAACATTGGTTGAAGGTGAAGAATATGTTAATGGAACCACATTAACTTACATAATGGGTGATAATGATTTGGAAATCACAGTCGTAATCACGGCAAACACCGACACACCATACACAGTGGAATATTATCAACAAAATGTGGGTTCAGATAACGAATTTACACTATATTACAAAACAGAGTTCACAGGTAAAACCAACACGCAATTCACCAGTGAAGAATTGGAAGAACGATTTATCACAAACATCCAAACAGCAATTGATGATTACAGCGAGGATATGTTCTATGGCTTTGATTACAGCTATTTCACTGCTTCTGCTGGCGAAGTTGACATCTCCTATGATGTTTACATTTCTGGTGATGGACAAACAGTAATCAAGTTCTACTTTATTCGTAAAATGGTGAATGTAACAATAGAATGTGACTACTCACAGGTTGAAAGTGTTTCAGGCACAGGAACTTATCAATTTGGTGCAACAGTGGATATTTCTGCAGTGATGTTGCCGGGTTATGACTTTGTTTCATGGCAAATCACAGAAGACCTCACACTTTATGATATAGACACTTCATTCGTAATAACAAGTATTGATGAGTATGTAATTCAAGTTATTTCAACTTATGGAACGGCGGAATACACAGTTGAATACTATCTTGAAATTGTGGATGACGGCGGTTATCAACTTTATGAAGACCCAGATAACGAAAATCCAATAACTTATGAAGGCATCACAGAAAGCCTAATTGATGTAGATTCTTTGATGATTGAAATTGTGGGCTATGAAAATCCAATTGCTGAAAATGCAACATACTACATCGCTGGCGATGGCTCCACAGTTGTTAAAATTTACTATTCTTTAATCACGGTTGAATTCTATGTTAAGGTTGGCACAGGAATTGAATCAATCTCTGTTGAGGGTCTGCTCAGTCAATCTGATTTTGAGGAAGTGGGCTATGACACAGAACTTGGAGTATATGTGTTCAGAGCAAAATACACCAAACAAATAAACTTACAAGTTGTAGAAATGGAAGGTTATAAGTTTGATGGCTGGATTTTGGATGACGCAATATCAGTGCTTGACGGTTCTGACGAGCCAAAAGGATACACCTTCACTGTGCTTGTAGAAAGTTTCACACTCACAGCGAATGCTTCTGAAAAATCGGTTACTATAATCTACAATCCAAACAGTGACGGAGCAGTGATTGAAGAAACTGTGAAATACAATCAAGTGGTTAATCTTCGCACAAACACCTTCGAGAATGGAAGCAAAATCTTTGTTGGTTGGGCTTATTCTCAAAACGGAGATGTGGCATTCTTCGATGGCGACCAAATCACAATCGACTTTGAAGACACTCTTGTGCTTTATGCAATTTGGGTGGACGGACCTGTAAACCTTTGGTGGCTTTGGATTATCTTAATCATTATTGCACTAATCTTAATTTGCGTTGGAATTTATTTCTTAGTAAGAAAGAAGAAAGAGAAGAAGATGAAATATATGTCCAAACAGTAAGATTGTCACAAATCAAAAATTGACCAATTAAATAACTTTAAGTTGTTTAATTTGTCATAACAACAAAATAAAAAAAGAGGAGATTATAAAAAATAATAAAATCTTCTCTTTTTTTTGTTATTTATTTTGAAAAAAAGTGGAAATATATTAAAATGATTGAAGGAGGGAATAAAATGGAAAAAATTAAAGTTGTTCAATATGGTTGCGGAAAGATGTCGGTATACATCATGCGTTATGTCTTTGAAAAAGGAGCAAAAGTTGTTGGTGCTTTTGATATAGACACAAACATCATTGGAAAGGATATTGGCGAGATTATCGGCGACGGCAAACAATACAAAATCAAGGTGCAAGATGCCAAAGATTTTGAGAAATTTTTAATGACACATGAAGTGGATGTTGTTATTGTTACCACCATGAGTTTGCTTGCTGATATTGGTGACACACTTCTCACTTGTGCAAAGTGTGGTGTGAATGCCATAACCACTTGCGAGGAAGCATTTTTTCCTCAAAACAGTAATCCAAAACTCTTCAAAAAGATTGACGAACTTGCAATTCAAAACGAATGTACAATTTGTGGAAGTGGATATCAAGATGTGTTTTGGGGAAATCTCATCAGTGTTTTGGCAGGGGCAACTCATAAAATAACCAAAATTAAAGGCAAATCAAGCTATAATGTTGAAGATTATGGCATTGCACTTGCAAGAGCACATGGTGCAGGATTAAGTGTTGAGGAGTTTGATAAAGAGATTGCAGAGGCGGATAGAATTTCGCCAGCGGAACTTAAAAAAGTGATAAACTCTGGCAAATATTCGCCAAGTTATATGTGGAATGTGAACGGTTGGCTGTGCAATAAATTAGGGTTAACAGTGAAAAGTCAAACACAAAAATGTGTGCCACAAATAGCGAAAGAGGCAATTAAAAGTTCAACACTTGGCATAACAATACCAAAGGGTGCTTGCACAGGTATGAGTGCTGTTGTAACAACCGAAACCAAAGAGGGAATTATAATTGAAAGCGAGTGTATCGGCAAGGTGTATGACAGCACAGATTTCGACTGCAACGATTGGACAATTGAAGGTGAGCCAAACACAAGAGTGGTTATTGAACGTCCAGCAACAGTGGAACTCACTTGTGCCACAGTTGTGAACAGAATACCAGAACTTTTGGTTGCACCACCAGGATATTTCACCACAGAGTATATGCCAGAAAACTTCTATAAACAAGAAAGTTTAGAAAAGTATTTGGCAGTATTTGAAGGTGAGGAAGACTGTGGATGTCATGATCACGATTGTTGCTGTCATCACGACCACGAATAATAAATGGTAAAGAGGGGCAAATGAAAAAAGGGTTTTTAATTTCTTTTGAAGGTGGAGAAGGTTGCGGAAAAAGCACACAAATAAAGATGTTTTCCAAGTGGTTGGAAGAAAGTGGAATGGAATACATTTTAGTAAGAGAACCGGGCGGAACGGAAGTTGGCGAGAAAATTCGCAACATACTTCTTCATGACAAGGAAGAACTTTCTGCAAAGACGGAGTTTTTGTTGTTTTCAGCAAGTCGCAGTAAACTTATAGAAGATGTGGTTAAACCAGAACTTGCGGAAGGTAGACTTGTGGTTATGGACAGATATTATGATTCTTCTTTTGCATATCAGGGTTATGCTGGCTCTTTAAAACTTGAAGATGTTGAAACAATAACCAAGTTTGCAATAGGTGAGGGTGCCACACCAGATTTAACCATTCTTTTAGATTTAAGTTATGAAACAGGCATGACAAGAAAGAGTGCGGATGAAAAGTTGAGAGATTTTGACCGTATGGAACTTAAAGGAAAGGAATATCATGACAAAGTGAGGAATGGTTACCTTGAACTTGCAAAGAAAAATTCAGAAAGATTTTTTGTGATTGATGCATCACAGAAACCAGAGCAAGTGTTTGAAAAAATAAAGAAAGAATTTTTGCGTAGATATAACCAGAAAAGTAACCAATAATAAATTGGTTTATTAGACTAAAAGAAAATAAAAACTTAATTAACATAAAAATAAGAGTAAATAAAATAAATTTTGTTTATATAAAAAATGATTTTAATAATTATATAAACAAAATTTTTTTATATTAAAAAAATTATATGTAAGACATAAAAAATTCGCGACCTTAATTAAGGTCGCTGGTAGTGGAGAGGCATAATGCCAACCAGTACCAGCGTCAGCGAATTTTTGTTGTTAGTATATATTAATAAAAATAAAAAAATCAACTATTACAAAAAATAATTAAAAATTTATCAAAATAATAAAATAAAAATAAATAGTTAAAAAATAAAATAAATTAAATATAAATAATTAAAAAATAAAATAAATTAAATATAAATAATTAAAAAATAAAATAAATTAAAAATAAATAGTTTATAAAAAATAATAACAAACAATTTCAAAAAAAACAATATTTCAAAAAAAACTAAAATTAACATACAAAAATAGTAAAAATGTTGTGTTTTTTTGCACAACATTTCATTTTACTAAACTTTTTTCTTATTTTAATTTCAAAAATGTTTTTAATTTAATTTTATTATTTTATTTATTTTTAATATTAATTTACTATTTATTTTTATTATTTATTTTTTTTCTATTTGTTTTTTACTAAATTGTTATTTATTTGTATTTTTTCATTTATAATTAATTAAAGTGCAAATAAAATAAAGAATGCAATCAGTATTTGGGCAATGTAATAAAGAATGTGGTTAATATAAATAAAAATTTTTTCTTCTCTTCCGCCAAAGTATTGCATTGAAAGCACAAGGTCAGAAAGAAAGAACATAATCATTCCAGCTGCAAAAATCCAGAACATAGTGTTGAAGATTGCAATTGCCACAGAGAAGGCCGTCATAAAGGTAAGTATAAAACTATATAATGTCACAAGCGGAAACATTTTTCCAAAATCCATATTCATCTTTTTTGAAACCAACAACACAATACCGGTAAGTATAATTGCAACACCAATAGAGGCAAGTATATACCAAATTAAATTACTGGAATTTAATGTGTTGTTATATAACACAATCGCAACAAAATAGAAAATATGACCAATTATAAAAGATGAAGTACCAAAAGTGAAGTAGTTATCGCTTTGCTGTGGATACATAACTTTCAAATCTAAAACAATATCGCCAATCAAACCCATAATCAGTCCGGCCAAAATCAATAAACTTATTGTGCTTGACCCGTTAAGTGAAATGGAGTACATTGCACAAAGAATAAAGCACATTGAGGCAATGGTTTTCAGCAACAAAGACCACACATTTGCCTCCTTAGACCTAAATATACAAAAGATTATGCAGAAAATCAAACTGAACGCACCAAAAAGAACTCCTCCAATCATATAATCCTCCAATTTATTTATTATTTTTTTGTTTTTTTTATTTTTCTTGTTTTATTTTTTTATTTTTTAATATAAATTAAACGATTTTTTTGTTATTTTTAAAATATTTTAACAGTTTTAACCATTTTTATAATTATTCGTTAAAGAAGTCGAGCACATCTTTATAAACTTCTTCTTTATTAATTTCGTTTAGAAGTTCATGTCTTGCACCGTCATAGAGTTTCATTCGTGCATTTACTTTGTGCTTCAAATAAATCTTATAAAGTTTTTTGACTTGTTTCCCATATTCGCCAACAATATCTTGACTTCCAGAAATAAGAAAAAGTTTTTTGTCGCCAATTTTGTCAATTCTCTTGTTTATCTTTCCCATATTTTTAACCATACTGCGATAGAAACTGAAAGGAAAAGAACCTCCACAAAGTTCATCTGCTACGTATGCTTGAAAAACTGCCTCATCTCGTGTAAGCCAGTTACCATTTTCAAATTTTTTGCTGTAACCTTTAATGCATAATTTTTCTGCAATACCGCCACGTTTGTCGTGAATTTGAAATGGAGTTATTATCTTCAAAGCAACATTTCCAAGTTTAAATAGAGAAGAACTGCCATTTGTTGTTCCGCATATAACCGCTTTTTGTGGGAGAGGGGATAGTTGAACGATGCGTTGCGTAAGCATTGAACCATAAGAATGACCAAATATATAGATTGGCAATTTGAACTGCTCATGAATGAAATTCAATAGATTTAATTGGTCTTGAATTGTTTCTGTAAAGATGTCTTTTTCGCCTCTTCCATAATCATCTTTACTTACCATAGTCCCACCGTGACCACGCAAATCACTCATTACCACAATATAACCATTCTTTTCAAGAAACTTTGCAAAATTGGTATATCTCAAAATATGCTCTTGCATACCATGAATAATCAACACAACCGCTTTAGGTTTCTCAACATTATCAAACACAATCGTGTTTAATTTCAAGTCGTGAAAACCAAGAACTTTTATGTTTTTTGGTGTTTTTTCATCATTCTTTACAGTTTTTTTAGTGTTTTTTGTGCTTTTTTCAATGTTTTTTACATTTTTCTCAGTTTTTTTTGTTGACTTAACGTCTTTTTCAGGTTGTTTCTCAGACATAATTTTCCTCCTTTAAACTTTTTTAAGTTACTGTTATTTGTTTTAACATTTGACTTTTTATTTAAGTAATTAAATTAGATATTTATCATTGAAGTATTTTAATCGGTTTTACTTAAATTATCAATTTATAATTGAAGTATTTTTATTATTGATTTGACATACCTTATTTTAATTTTTAATTGCTCATTTTGCGTATTGCTTCTTTCCAACCTTCGTATAGTTTATTTCTTTCTGTGTCGGTCATTTTTGGAGTGTAAATTTCGTCGCTTTTGGTTAATTCTTTAATATCTTTTTTATCGGCAAGTTTAAGTGACATCATTGCCACATAAATTGCACCCATAACGGTGGCTTCGCTTTCTGTACTTTTAACAACTTCATGTCCAAGCATATCCGCCAAAAATTGAAGTAAAAATTCGTTTCTGCTTCCTCCACCATCCACACTAATCTTTCTTAACCGCTGACCATAATCTCTCATCTCGTCCACAATTGCTTTTGTGTTGTATGCCATACTTTCAAGGCAGGCACGTATAATGTGTTTTTTTGTTGTGTCAAAGCTCATACCAACAATTTCCGCCCGAACATCATCTTTCCAATATGGGGCACCAAGTCCGGTGAATGCTGGCACAAAATACACACCTTCATTACTTTGCAAAGAGTTTGCTATTTTTGCGGTTTCTCCAACATCTTCAAACATTCCTAAATTTTCCAACCAATTTATAGCACTGCACGCACTGTATATGCTTCCCTCAATGGCGTATTCCGTTTTTCCGCCCAAAGTTCTTGCCACAGTTGTAAGTAAATTTGGCATAGTTTGAAAAGAGTTTATATTTATCAGTACAAAACCGCCAGTGCCATAGGTCACTTTACTGTTGCCAATTTCAATGGCACCTTGTCCAATCATGCTTGATTGCTGATCTCCAATCATAGCAACGATAGGAGTATTTAAAATTTGTTTTGCATTTCCAAAGTTGGCGTCACACGACATTATTTGCGGGAGGCTGTTTTTTGGAATTTTAAAAATATCTAAAAGTTCGTCATCCCACTGCATAGTTTCAATATTCATTAAACAAGTTCGGCTGGCATTTGTGGTGTCGGTAACATGATTTCCACTCAACCTAAACGCAAGAAAACTGTCGATAGTTCCAAAACACAATTCGCCCTTTTTTGCAAGCGTGCGAGCTTCTTTAACATTTTCTAATATCCAACTTATTTTGGAAGCACTAAAATATGGGTTAGCAATCAGTCCTGTTTTTTCCTTTATCTTTTGCTTGTCGGCTTGTGAAAGCGTTTTAAACATCTTTGACGTTCTTCTGCATTGCCACACAATGGCGTTATATATTGGTTTGCCAGTTTTTCTATCCCATGCAACAACAGTTTCTCTTTGATTGGTTATTCCAATACCCAAAAGTTCTTCTTTCAATATTCCGTTGCGTTTGATAATTTCTTTGGTAGCACTTAAAATTTTCTTATAAATTTCCTCGGCATCCTGTTCCACCCAACCGTTTTGTGGATAGAATTGTTTAAACTTTTTACCTTCTTTGTCAATTATAGAATGAGAGTCGACATCATAAAGCACGGCTCTTAAACTTGTTGTTCCCTCATCTAAACCCAAAATAAATCTTCTCATTATGCTCTTCTCCATTAATATTTAAAGCCACATCTTATAAAGTCATTTTAACATAAATTTTATGGAATGAGAAAGATTTTCACATATTTTCAGATTTTTTATAGAAAATTATGAAAAAAGCGATAAAAAGTATTGTCGGTTAAAAAATTTTATAACTGTAGAAAATGGATATTATAAATTCACAATAAAAGTTAGTGAATAAAACAAGCAAAAATTTAAAAGATATAAAACAACTGGGTAAATCGCAATTTTTAGCGATTTTTTTATAAAATAGTGCCAAAAATTAAAAAAAATAATTTATTGTGAACAGACTACTTTTCATTCTTTTTGTTTTATTTGACATCTTTATGGTTAAAAAGTTAAAATTAAATTGACGGAGTGTATATATGGAAAAGATTTATGATTGTCTTATTGTTGGTGCTGGTGTGGTTGGTGCTTCAATTTTTAATAAACTTGTTCAAGTTGGCAAGAGTTGTTTAATGATTGACTGTGCAAGCGATGTTGCCACTGGTGCAAGCAAGGCGAACAGTGGGCTTATCCATGCCGGCTATGACCCATTGCCAAACACTTTAAAAGCAAAACTTAATGTTCGAGGCAATAAGATGTATCCAGAGATTTGTCAGCGACTTGGTGTTCCTTTAAAGAAAACAGGTGCACTTGTGGTGGGCGATGACGAAGAGAAAATTCAAACTCTCTATGCACGAGGAAAAGAAAATGGTGTGAGAGTGGAGATTTTAAATCGTAAACAAATTGTGGAGAAAGTTCCAGAGATTGCCGAGCACATAACCGTGGCACTTTTTGCACCAGATGCTTACATTATAAATCCATATCTTCTCACAATCACTCTCACTGAAGAGGGGATAATTAACGGTGGTGAAGTGCTGTTGGAAGAAGATTTGGTTTCTGCAAAGAGAGTTGGTGATATTTTTGAGGTTAAAACAAAGAAACACACGTTTAAGACTAAAAATGTGGTGAATAGTGCTGGCACAGGCTATAATGTTGTTTCCAAAATTTTCGGAGGAGAAGAATACAAACTGCAATTTAGGCGAGGAGAATATTTTGTGTTTGATAAACTTGCAAACATTAAAGTTCCTTGCACTGTTTTTCCACTTCCAACCAAGTTAGGTAAAGGTGTTTTGGTAACTCCAACGGTGGACGGTAATTTTTTGGTTGGTCCAACCAGCGAGGAAAATTCTGGCACAACGGAAACGACATTCACAGGTCTTAAAGAAATTAAAGAGAAATCGTCTAATATGATTGGAAATCTCAATTTTAGGCAAGCTATAAGAGAGTTTGCAGGCGTGAGAACAATTTGTGGTGATGATTTTATTATAGAGAAATCTAAAAAACAACAAGGACTCATAAATCTTGCTGGAATATGTTCGCCCGGGCTTTCTTCGGCACCAGCAATAGCGGAAATGGTTGCTGAACTTTTAGGGTATGAAAACAAGGAAAGAGAAAACTTAAAAAAGATAACTCCATACAAAATGTTTAAAGATTGCTCGCCAGAAGAGCAACAAAAACTTTTAAGTGAGGACGCAGGTTACAGAGAAATTATCTGCAAGTGCGAAAAGATTACCAAAGCAGATATTGTTTCTGCACTCAATCGACCACTTTTGGTGCGTTCGGTTGATGCGGTTAAGCGTCGAACAAATGCAGGCATGGGAAGATGTCAGGGTGGTTTTTGCTTCACAAAGGTGGTTAAGACGATTTCTGAGGAAAGAAAAATTAAATACGAAGAGGTTTTGAAGGAAAATCGAGGCAGTGAAATTTCGGTTGGAGCACTGCGGGAGGTGAACAATGAAAACTGATGTTTTGGTGATTGGCGGTGGGCCAGCAGGCATGAGTGCTGGACTTTCGGCATCAGAAAATGGCAGTAAGGTTATCATTTTGGAGCGTGACGAAATTTTGGGTGGCATACTCAACCAATGCATACACAACGGCTTTGGGCTTCACTACTTTAAGGAGGAATTGACGGGTCCAGAGTTTGCGCATAAATTTCGCACTATGGTTGAGGCGGATAAAAACATTCAAGTTTTCACCTCCACTCTTGTCACAAAGATTGAAGAAAAAAAAGTGCAAGTTATGGGCAAAATCGGAGTGGAAACCATAGAGGCAAAAGCGATAATTCTTGCCATGGGTTGCCGAGAGAGAACGGCTGGCAATATATCACTTTGTGGCACACGTCCGTCTGGAATTTTAACCGCCGGCACAGTGCAAAAAATGGTGAACATAGACGGCAAAATGGTTGGTAAAGATGTTGTTATTTTGGGTAGTGGAGATATTGGGCTTATCATGGCACGTCGTCTAACTTTGGAAGGAGCAAAAGTGCACGCCGTTTTGGAAATTAACAAAACAAGTTCTGGGCTTAGAAGAAACATCATGCAATGTTTGGAAGATTATAACATTCCGCTTTTGTATTCCACCACAATTTTTGAAGTTGTTGGAAAGGATAGGGTGGAAGGTGTTTGGTATGGTCAAGTTGATGAACGTATGCAACCAATTCAAGAAACGAAAAAGTTTTTGCCATGCGACACCGTTGTGCTTTCGGTTGGACTTATTCCAGAAATGGAAATGGCAAATTTTGTGGAGAAATCGCCAGTCACAAATGGTGCTGTTGTGAACGAATTTTACCAAACGGATAAAGAGTGGTTGTTTTCGTGTGGAAACATTTTGCACGTTCATGACCTTGTGGATAATGTGGCATTAGAGGCCAAAATGGCTGGAAAGTTTGCAAGTTTGTATGCACAAGATAAATTGCCACAAAAAACAAAACCAATCAAGATCGTTGCAGGAAAGGGATTTTCTTATGTTCTGCCAAGCGTGATTTTTGAGGGTGCAGGGCAGGTGGAAATTAAATTCCGCCTAAAAGAAAAAATTGTCAGGAAGAATATAACGGCAAAGTGTGGAGCAAATATTTTAGGTAAATGCTTTGTTTTGGCAGGTGTTCCGGGAGAGATGATGAGTTTAAGTTTTGAAAAAGGTGGAGCCAGCGGGCAGATTGACCTTGAAATTGAGTGAGGTGCAAAGATGAAAGAAGTTAGAAATATGATTTGTATTATGTGTCCATTGGGGTGCGAACTTACAGTAACAATTGACGGCGAAAATGTGGACGTTAAAGGAAATAGTTGCAATCGTGGGGTGGTGTTTGCTAAGGAAGAGGTTACAAATCCAAAGCGTATTGTGACAACTTCTGTCAAAACCGAATATGGTGTGAAATCGGTTAAAACCACAAAGCCAATTCCAAAAAGTATGATTTTTGATTGTATAAAAGAAGTGGAAAAGTTGCGATTGAAGGACGCAAAGTATGGCGATGTTATAATCAAAAATGTTTTAGGCACAGATGCTGATGTTATAGTCACAGCAAATTGTTAAATTTTTTTAGTGGAGAATTAAAAAATAAAAATAAAATACGAATTAAATATAAAAACAAATAAAAAACAAACAAATTAAAAAAAATAAAAAGCAAATTAAAAAATTTAAATTAGTAAAAAACTAACAAATAAAAAACTAAATATATAATAAATATTAGATAAAATAGTGAAAAATAAAAAATAGATAAAAAAATTGATTAAAAAATAGATAAAAATTGATTAATAAATTAATCAAAAATATTTTAAAATTATATAGAGATAAAAAAGTAAAATACGTACACAAATAATGGAGAAGAGGAAATGTTTATATCAAAGAAGTTGAGAAAGGCGGATAAAAGTGTGCCAACGGAAGAGATAATGGTGGATAGTGAAGATTTTGCAGTGATTCCAATAAAAGCAATGCATAAATCACAAATCTTTTCCGCTTATGATTATGACAGCAACGAAAAACTAAATGAAGAACTTGGCAGTCATATTTTAAGTGAAACAAGGTTTGTTCCAGTAAGCAGAGATGTTAGATTAAAAATTTACACTTCCGAAGGTATTCAACAAGATGAAGTGGAAAATGCCATTCGCAACAAGTTTAAAAAAGACTATAACGAAGTAAAAATGGAAAAGAAGAAAAACATATTCTTTAGTCTTTCCATGCTGATTGTTGGACTTATTTTTCTGTCATTACTTTTGTTGTCAAACACCTACTTTCCAAACGCATTTTTAGAAATTGTGCTTGAAGTTGGAACATGGGTGTTTATTTGGGAGGCTATTGACTCTTTCTTTTTGCGAAGAGCAGAATTAAAACACAAGCAAATCCAATATTTAAAAATCATAACCTCACGCATTGAAGTTATAAACCTTGAAGATATTGACGAAATTTAATGATGAAATACAATTTTCTTCGCTAAAATATTAAAAAGTTAAACTCTGATTATTGCAGAGTTTTTTTGTTTGTTTTGGTTCGTAATAAAAACAGGTGCATATTGACATAAAATAAGTTTTGTGATATGATAAATTTATAAAACTGTTTGGAGTGTTTATGAAGAAAATAAATGGCATTTTAACTGATGTAACTGAAGAAGATATAAAATTACTTAAAGAAAACCTTCAAGAATTTTGGAAAGATGTTACAAGTATTGGGTCTCATGCTTTTTATATTTGTTTAAGTTTAACAAGCATAACAATTCCAAACAGTGTTACAAAAATTGGAGAGTGTGCTTTTTGTTCCTGTAAAAGTTTAAAAAGCATAACAATTCCAAACAGTGTTACAAGTATTGGGTCTTTTGCTTTTTGTCTTTGTTTAAATTTAACAAGCATAACAATTCCAAATAGTGTAACAAAAATTGGAGGATTTGCTTTTGGTGGCTGTTCAAGTTTAACAAGTGTAACAATTCCAGAAAGCGTAACAGAAATTGAGAAGGGTGCTTTTAATGAATGTTCAAGTTTAACAAATGTAGAAATTCCAGAAAGTGTTACACGAATTGGAGCAGAAGCTTTTAGGAAATGTTCAAATTTAGTAAATGTAATTATACCAAACAGTGTGACAAAAATCGAAAGTGGTGCTTTCGCCCAATGTTCAAGTTTAACAAGTATAACAATTCCAGAAAGTGTTACAAGAATTGGATATGAAACTTTTGCTTACTGTTCAAGTTTAACAAGTATAACAATTCCAGATAGTGTTATATATATTGGTTTAAGTGCTTTTTATGGTTGTTCAAATTTAGAAAATGTAGTAATTCCAGATAGTGTTATAGAAATTGCAGATTATGCTTTTGAAGGAGTTAAGTCTGTTATTATTAATGGCAAAAGAATAAGTGGTGAATTTGTAAATAACACAACATTGAAACTTATAAGAAACAATCCAAATATCAATTTAAAACAATTAGAAAAACTATATCAAAAAGCAAAAGAAAAAGGATTAGGAGTGGTAGGTAGAGAAGAATTTATTAATTTTTGTTATAGTTTAGGGTTGTGTGAAGATAAATCAAAAATGGTTCAAGTTAATAAAAATAGTGTTCCAGTTTGCGATGTTGCTTTCACATTTATGCAAGGTGTTTTAGATCATGATGATTTAGATTTAGAATATTTGCATAGGGATATGCAAGGCTTTCATTTGAACGAATATAACGAAGCTTATGCAAAATTTGTTATGAATAAAAACAATTGGGCAGATTTACAAAACCATTTAGACCTTTTGCCTCGGATATATGATTGGTTTAAAGAAAGAACTGAAATGGATTTTTCACAGAACACTAATTCTTTATTGCCAACCACCGAAGAAAATAGATTCAAACTTTTGGTGTATGAACAAACAGAAAATGGCATTGACAGAATGCATTGGAGAGTGCCAACTGTTGAAGGATTTATAAAAGAGTTTGAAAACCAGAAATTTTATGGGATTAAAACAGCACGAGAAAGAGAGATTGCAGAAGAACTTGCTCCACATAGAATTTATGAACAGAAGCATTTTGTTAAAGCATTGGAGATTGACAAAGAGCGAGAAGCAAGCGGAGTGAAAGATATTCTTTCAAAACCTGTTCGCCAAAACAGAATTGCAAGTTTGGATGAATATAGGCAAAAAACGAAAAAATTGCGTAATCAAATCTTGTCGGATGCTTCCGAAATATTGTCAGACCAAATTGAAGACACATCTGAAGTGTTTACGTATGAAGTTCTTTCAAAAAGCGACCCAGCAAACTTTGTTATGGGTTGTATGACAAGTTGTTGTGCAACATTATATGGTGCGGGTGCAGGTGCAATGAGAGCAATGATAATTCATCCAGACATTCAACCGCTTGTTATCCGAGATTTTGATAATAACATAATATCTTTTGGTGTTATTTATGTTAATAGAGATGAAGGGTATGCAGTTGTGAACGATTTTGAAGTGAACAGAAAATATGCTGGCAAAACTGAAATACGAAAGGCAATATATAAAAAGGCAATGCAAGGAGTGAAAGCGTTTGTCAAAGAATACAATGCTGAGTTTTCGGAAAAACCAATCAGAAGAGTTACTTGCGGATGTTCACCAAACTGGATAGGAATAAACGATTTTATCAGATCTAACCCAGAAAGCAAAATATTGAAAGCCCCAGACTTTGATGATTTTAAATATGCTGGCAGTGGTTCATGGTCGGGCGATTGGCACAGAGAACAATACGAAATTTGGAATATGGAGAAAGAACGTGAAAAATAATTTAGAAAAGTGGGTAAAAATAGATGCATTATTACAAGAAAAACTGAAAGACCTTGAAGCACTCGATTCTCAAAGACAAAAACTGATAAAAAAGGCAAGTAAGCAAGAACTAACACCAAAACTTCAAAAAGAGATGGAGGAGAGTGTTAGAATGTATGAATCTCTTGCCAACGAAGTTTCAGAATTAAAACTTAAAGCAAAAGAAATTAAAGAAAGTTGATAATTAAAAACAAAAAAGGTATATCTAATGATATGCTTTTATATTTAATAAAATTGTTTAAGTTTTTTGTATTAGAAAGTTAAAATTGCAAAAAAATCACTATTGACAAAACAGAATTGTAATGATATAATGAAAAAAAATATGGAGGAAAAGATATGAGTGAAGTTTTAAGAAAACCAGATATTTTAGAGAGGAGGAATAAATATGGAGATTTGCCATATAGGTTTTATCGTCATTGGATAAGTTTGAAAAAAACAAATTTAGGTATTAATGATAATCCTAGGATTATAGAAATAGGTGGTGAGAATAAAAACTTTTTGAACAGATACTTCACGAAAGTTTATAAAAATGATATGCCATATCGTTTTTCTGGTTCTTTTTATAAAAATAATCTCCTTTATGAAACTTCTGATGAGTATAAACAGTATTTCAATTTTCAAATTCCAGAGTTACAATTAAGTTTATTAAGCACTATGTTTGGAGGAATAGATTATAAAATAGAGGATTGTTATGAAGGTTCGCCCTATGGAAGTTGGAGGAGTATTGGTACATATCCGGCTGATTTTGGACGTGTTAGAATTTGGAACAGTATTTTAGTCGGCGATGAAGAGATAATGAGAGGTGAAACGATAGATTATCTGACTGAAATAAAGAATGAAGAAGTAAGATTTCAAGATGTTAACTATTTGAAAAATTTATCAAAATTAGCATTTGTTTATGCTTATGTTAAAAAATATGCCTATAAAATAATTCTTAAAGATAAATCTGATGAAGAAATAGAACGATTGTCAGACGATCAAAAAAATCATGTAGATAAAATTAAAAGTAAGTTATTAGAGAAATTGAAAGATGGCTTAAAGGATTTTTTGGATACTGGTTTTAGTTGGAAATCTTATTATAAGGGAACTGATAATATTCAGGGTATAGTTGATAAATGTCTGGGAGATAAAACAATAGACGTAGATAAATTATTTGGTGCTTATGTTGACAAAGTGTTAAAATCTAAAGAAGAACAAAAAGATGAAAGATTAAGATTACAAAAAGAAAAAGAAGATAGAAAATTAAAAAGACGAGAAAAAACCAAACGAATTACAAAAGGTTTTATAAAAATACTACTTACTCCGGCACAAAAATTGGCAAGCATTGTGAAAATAGGCACAGAAAATGTTTCATACATTTATGACAACATACTATACCGTATAAATAATACACGTTATGATAGAGCAAAGCAAAGAGAAGAAGAGAAAAGAAAACGACAAGAGGAAACAGAAAAAAACAAAGCTCATAATGATACCAATGAAACTCTGCAAAAGTAGCATTTTTGTTTGGTAGTTTAATAATAAAAAAATATGTGTTGGCATAAAAAAGGTTTTGTTTTATATTTGAATTTCAATAAATGTGAAGTTTTACAATTTTAATTGGATGAGAAAGATGTCAGTTGACTTTACTTGTATGATGTATTTATCTAAATAAGATGTTTCAAGAGAGTTGATGAAGATTTATACTGTACTTGGTGCAAAGTTTTCATAAAAAAGTAGTTTGCTATGGTTTATAACAAGAGTATATAGTGTAGTGTTGATTGTAGGTTGGGAATTAATAAAGAGTAGACCATAAATACATATTAAAATCATTACACTAAAAAACAGTAAAACTACAAAATAATCATGCTAAATATTGTTATGTTTTAAATTAAAAAACACCGCATAAATTATATGCGATGTTTTTTTGTTTTTATGCTAGATTTCAAAATATTAATCATTAAAAAACTGTTTTGTACTTTAGGTTTTTATTTTTTTTGGAATTTGCCGTCTTTTTTGTAAACAACATAATTCACTTCGTTGTTTGTCGATAATTCTTTAACACGGTTTAAAGCCTCTTCTTTTGTCGCTAATTTAGCAATGATGCGTTTCGCTCCATCTTTCTTTATAGTCCAAACTTTTTCTTCTTTATCATACAAAACTCGATATAATGCTTTTTTACTCTTTGTGTTTTCTGTTACTGTTTCTTTCGAAACATTAGATTTAGAAACTTCAGTTTTTTCCTCTTTTAAATCTTTTTCTGCTGATTTTGTTTCTTCTTCTGCTGAAACATTTTTTGTTTCGACTTCTTTCGACTTCTCTTTTTTCTTTTTTTTGCTAAAAGGCCACATAACACACCTCCAACTTTTAATACTTACTATACCTATATTTTAAAACATTTTTTTTATTTTTGCAATCTATTTTTAATATTTGTCGAAATTTTTTTTGTGAATTTTATGTAATTTTAATTATTTTTTTATTGTCTTTTGAGTTTTGGAGTTTATATTTTTAGACCTTGTTGATTTGTTTTTATTATTTGAGTTCTTAGCAACGGTTTTAGGTTTGGTTGTTTTATTTTGAGAAGATGACTTTTTAGAATATTCATTTGAATAATGTTTAGAATACTCTTCTTTAAGTGTAACCGCAATTTCTTTAAAAGCCTCTTCACTATTTGCAAAAACAATTAAATTTTCAACGGTTTCACAATAACAGCCAGCTTCTTTTGTTAATAATAATCCAGGTAAATAATCCCAAGGGTGAGAGGTTTCTTCCATTATATAAGCACCTAATTTTCCTTCTGCAATCCATGCTAAACCTATTGAGGCAACACCAAAGCATCTTTGTTGTAAGCAAATACCTTTTAATGCGAGGAATATTTTGTTAAAGTGTGGATATTTTGTTCCAATATTGTATAAGAGGTGATTTAATGGCTTTTTTTCAACAAAAAACCTTTTACCATTTTTATATGCGCCAAAACCTTTTGCAGAAAAATAACTTGCACTTGGAGAATATATTGCACTTGCCACAACTTCGTCGTTTTCGATGTATGCAATCTGCACAGACCATATATCAATATTGTTAGCAAAATTTAGAGTGCCGTCAATTGGGTCGATCACAAAATATGTACCCTTTGCTTGCTCTTTTGAGTTAAATTCTTCGCTTACAATCTTTGGATTATCGAAGTCTTTATTTAACTTTGAAAGAAGAAGTTTTTCAATGGTGGTATCGTAATTTGTGACTATGTCAAAATATTTAAATTCCGTATCCGGAGTTTTGTCTTTTAGGTCAATTTTAGAGTTATTAACCGATTTATAAGCCCATTTTTCAATTTTTAGCAAGTATTTTGCAATTTCAAGATAATTTTTAAACTTTTTCATGTCCACATTATAGAGAAAAATAATTTTGATGTCAAGCAAAATTAACAAGGTAGATATAACTATAACTAAAACTAAAATATACAAAAATAAAATATACCAAACCTAATATGCACTGAAACTTATAAAATAGAACCTCTAAAATACATAAAAGATGATTCAATAAAAACAAAACTTTAAATATGTAGAATTGTTGAATTAAAAATTTCAAAACAAAGAAAAATAGTTTTGATTTATTGTAAATAAATGCTACAATAATATTAAATAAACTTATATCTCATTTTTGTAATATAAGTTATATACGGCACTGCAATTTCATTGCCAAAACATACAAATATTGTAAATATTTCGAGGTTATCAACATTGTAAAAAATAAAAACATTAAAAATAAAAACATTAAAAATGAAAACATTAAAAATGAAAATCATTAAAAATGAAATCGGAAATAAAGGATATCAAATCGTGAAATCAAGGACGTTATGAAATAAATACAATTTAAATTATGTTTAAAAAATTAAAAGGAAAAGGAGAAATATGATAGAGCTTAAAAATATAACCTATACGGTTTTAGATAAAGAAACAAACAAAAACAAAACAATTCTTAAAGATATAAGCATTGTGTTTCCAAAAAATAAGGTAACTGTCATCACTGGTCACAATGGAAGTGGAAAGTCCACAATGGTGAAACTTATCATGGGTGTTTTGAAGGCAACCAAAGGAGAAATTTTGTTAAACGGCGAAAACATCAATGAAAAAACGATTGATGAGCGTGCAAAATCAGGAATCACAATTGCATTTCAAACTCCTGTGCGTTTTAAGGGGGTTACTGTTCGTGATATTTTAAACATAGCCAGCAAAAGTCAAAACACAGTGGCGGATGCTTGCGAATATTTAGGAAAGGTTGGTTTGTGTGCAAAAGATTATCTCGACCGAGAACTTGATGACAGCCTTTCGGGAGGTGAACTCAAACGAATTGAACTTGCCATTGCACTTGCAAAAGGTGGTGATGTGTTGTTATTTGACGAACCAGAGGCAGGAATTGACCTTTGGAGTTTTGATTCGCTCGTTGGGCTGTTTAAAGAATTGAAAGATAAGACTGTTATTATTGTCAGTCACCAACGAAAACTTTTGGAGAATGCAGATTATATTCTGCTTCTTGACACGCAAAGGGATGCAATTTTAGGCAAGAAAAAGGATGTCTTGCCACTTTTAGACAGTCCTAAATGTCGAAAATTAGGAGGGCACATTTATGAATAATATTGATAAGGAACTTTTAAGTCAAGTTGCCAACCTTCATTCTGTACCACAGGGAAGTTATAATATAAGAAAAGATGGACAAAGCATCGACAGAAAATCGACTGACGAAATACAAATTATATCTAAAACTGATAAGAGCGGAATTGATATAATTGTGGCGGATGGTGTTAAAAACAAAAGTGTGCACATACCAGTTATCATCACAGTTTCGGGTTTGAGCGATCTTGTTTATAACGATTTTTATATTGGTAAAGATTCCGATGTCTTGATTGTTGCTGGATGCGGAATACACAATTCTGGAGATGACAAAAGTCAGCATGATGGAATACACACTTTTCACTTGCAGGAGGGGTGTAAGGTTAGATATATAGAAAAGCATCTTGGATTAGGCGAAGGCAAAGGTGAAAAAATTTTAAATCCAACCACAGTGATAGAAATGGAAAAGGGAAGCAACTTTGAAATGGAAACAATACAACTTGGAGGGGTTTCATATTCTAATCGTAAAACAAGTGCGGTGCTTGGCGAGGATGCTAAACTTGTGATAAAAGAAAAGGTTAAGACAAGTGAGAAGCAAACGGCAAAAACACTTTTTGATGTTACACTTAAAGGCAAAAACTCAAGTGTGGAAGTTGTGAGTAGAAGTGTGGCAAAAGACTCTTCAAAACAGCACTTCATTTCAAATATAAAAGGTAAAAACGAGTGCTTTGGTCATGTGGAATGTGACGGAATAATTTTGGATAAAGCGGTGATTACCTCCACTCCAAAAATAATCGCACAAAATGTAAATGCCACTTTGGTTCATGAGGCAGCAATTGGAAAGATAGCAGGCGACCAAATCATAAAACTTCAAACTTTGGGGCTTTCAGAAGAAGAGGCACAGGCGGAAATTATTAAGGGGTTTTTAAAATAAATAGCTGTTGATTAAATTAAAGTTGAGAAATAAATAAAAAATATTGACAAAAATTAAAAAGAACAGAATAAATTAAACTGTTAAAATATAATGTTAAAATATGATGTTAAAAATAATGGAGTTTTGAAATTTGTGAACAAATTCTAGAATTGAAATAAATTAATTTAAAACAAAAAAATATAAAAAAATAAAAATTATAAAAAATAGTAAAAAACTAGGCAAAATTGAAAAAAATATAAAAAACAAAAAAATATTAAAAAAACAATAAAAATTATAAAAAATATGAAAAAATTATTAAAAATTAAAAATGAAAAATGAAAAAATATTAAAAATATGTTAAAAAATAAAATTAAAATTAAATTAATTTTAGAAAGATTAACAAAAAAAGGAAAAGATAAATTATGATAATTGCAATGGATATTGATGATGTTGTGGCAAGATATACTCAACCTATGGTGCAGTATGCTGTGGTTTATAATAAGAATGTTGTAAAATCAAATCGTGGGTTGATTAAGCCAGATGCAAAATGGATAACCAAAGGTATGTTTGATTGGACAAAGGAAGATGGAGAAAATTTTGAAAATGAAACCATAAAACTTGTTTACAAAAATCAAAGAGTGGTTTCTGGTGCTAAGCAGTTTATTAATCTTATGAAACAAGAGGGACATAAAATTTATTTTGTCACAGCACGAGGAGTTGATGGGCATTCAAAGCGAAAGGACACAGAAATTTGGTTAAAAGAGCAAGGTATTGAATATGATAAGTTGTTTTTCAAAGTTAAAAATAAGGTGGAAGTTTTAAAGAGAAACAATGTTGATATTTACATTGAAGATTGTTATGATAACTGCATAAAAGCAGACAAAGCAGGTATTTACACCATACAGTTTTGTAATTATCCAACAAGATATAAGCATACCAAATTTAAAAGACAAATCAACAATTGGCAGGAAATTTATGAGGCGGTTCTTAAACGTGCCAAAACAAAATTGCTTATTGAAAGATATCCTATTATAGTTGATAGTGATGTGAGCAATGAAATTGATGATGAGTTTGCACTTTCATATCTTTTTTCTTTTTTAAATGCACAAATTGAAGCGATAACAATAGCACCGCATTTTAGATTAAAATCTGATGTGAAAGATGTTGATTTAGAAGTGAATGTGGAGCGTTCTTATAATAAAGCAGTGCAGATTGCAAAACTCACACGACCAGAACTTATCGAAAAAATCTATAAAGGCGATGTGGCCTTTCGAGATTATGGCGAAGGGCAGGTAAGCGAGGCAGTAAGGAGAATTATCAGTGTGTGCAAACGGAATAAAGAAGTTGTTTTTATATCTTTGGGTGCTTGCACAAATTTGGCTCATGCACTTGAAATTGAACCAAAGATTGCCAGTCGAATAAAACTGTATGCACTTATGGGCGAACTTTTACCAAATAAAATTGGACAAGAATTTAACTTATCTCAAGATTTTCAGTCCACAAAGATTGTTTTAGAGAAGATTAAAGATAAACATATTTTTACAATCACAGGATTTTCAAATTTAATTTTCACGCAACAAGACATAAGCAACAATATGAAAGGAAGAAGAAATGATGTTGTCAGACTTTTACAAAGAGATTTTAACAGAGTTACGAAAGAGAAGTTTGATGACATAAGGTATAAAAGCATATACGATTTTATTGTGCCGTTTTATCTTGCTTATCCGGCACACTTCATCGAGAGTAAGCAAACGATTAAAATAAATAACACTCATGTTCTTTTTCAACCTTCACAAAATGAGGCATATATCGTGAGTAACGTAAATCCAAATTTACCAATAAACGACTTTTATCAGCGAATGAAAATTTTTGACAAACCGGCAAAGGAGAAATCAAATGAAAATTAAGGTTGTGGGGAATGGTTATTCTTGGATGTCACGACCAAACACTAGTTTTTTGATTAATGACGAGATGTTTTTGGATGTACCGCAAGCGTGCACCAAGTTTTTATATGGAAAATTTGATTTTTCAAAGACAAAATATATACTAATCACGCATTTTCACTCAGACCATTATGTTGAATTGCATTTATTTTATGATATATTAAAATATGCAAAACTTCCTTATAAAGTTAAGATAATTGCACCAAAAACAGCTTTAAAACATTTGCTTCGTCTTGCCAAAGCAATTGATGTTGTGCGAAAAAGGAAGGATATTTTAAAGGTTTTTGAGTTTATAGAACTGAAACCGAATCAAAAAATTGATGTTGATAAATACGAAATTGAAACCTTCAAAACGGAGCATGGATTGAAATATAGTTTGGGTTATGTAATCAAGGCGAAGGATTGTGAAAAGAAAATTGGCTTCACTGGCGACAGCATACTCTGCGAAGGAGTGATTGACCTAATTGAAAAAAGTGATGTGATATTTATTGACACATCATCTATACACGATAAACACAAAACGCACATGAATATTGACGATGTTTTAGAGTTGCATAAAAGATATCCAAATAAAGAATTTCATTCTGTTCATCTGCCAGATTGGACTTTCGAGAACATGAAAGAAGAACTTAACATTCCAGACTGTGGTGAAGTTTTAGAATTTTAAAGACATAAGTGTAACAAAAATTTAGCATGAATAATATATAAAACCATGTCACAAAGAGAAGAAAAAATGGTACTTTTTGCCACTTCAATTGCTATGGAACTTGCCAAAAATTTAGATTTGGATGAACTTGAAGATTTGCGTGCACTTATCAATCAAATCTCATGTTCTTTAACAACACTTATTAATGCGAGGTGCAATTCTAAAAAAAAGCATGATAAAAAATAGAATTGGGATATGGTGCAAAATATAATGCTCATTGTAAAGGTAAAACGTATTAAGATTTTATTCTTGGTATGATATTTACGATAAGATTAAAAATCTTCAATGAATACAAAATAAATAAAAAATAATAAAATAAATAAAAAAACAAATTAAAAATTACAAAATAAAAAAATATAATTAAAATAAATTAAATTAATAAAAAATTAATAATTTAAATTAATAAATTAAAGGTAAATAAAAAATATTAAAAAATAAAAAAACGCTTGAATTTTAAATGGATTAAAGCGTTTTTTTTATTTTTGAAATATAATCGTGTTTTATCTTTTATTTTAATTTTTTTTCATTTTTTTGATAATTTTTATAATTTTTTATAATTTTTTATAATTTTTTTGGTGTTTTTTTCTATTATTTTATTTTTTTGTTTTTATTATATATTTTTAAAAATTTTATTATTTTTATTTATATGGAAATATTAATTTGAGGAAAGTACATTCACAGTAAACTTTGCTGAAACTTCTGGATAAATTCTTGCAACCACAGTGTATTCTCCAACCAATTTGATTGGTTCTTTAAGTTCAATTTTTTTCTTATCGAGTTTTATGGAAAGTTTTTCTAATTCGTCTGCAATCTCTTTCGAGGTGATTGAACCAAATGTTTTTCCATTCTCTCCACACTTAATTTTTAAGGTTATGGTTTTGCCTTCAATTTGTTTTGCCAATTCTTTTGCTCTTAAAAGTTCTTGTTGTTTGTGGAATGCGGTGGCATCCTTCTGCATTTTATTTTCGCTTAATGCACTGTTGTCGGCAACACGAGCAAGCCCTTTCTTTAAAAGAAAGTTGTTTGCAAAGCCATCAGCAACTTCTTTAACTTCTCCTTTTTTTCCTGTTCCTTTAACATCTTTTAAAAGTACAACTTTCATGTTTTTACCTCTCTTTACACTTATTTATTTTTCTAAAAAAAGTTTACAATAAAGTTGTAGTTTTTGTCAAGAGAATGTTTGATTTTACGTTAAAAGGACATAATAAAATTGATAAACAAATCTATGTTCATGTAAATTCGTGTAAAAACAAATGAAGGTGTGAAAAAATGAAGGTGTGAAAAAATAAAAGTGTGAAAATAAATAAAGTTCAAAATAATCAGAGTGAGCATAAAACATCGCAACTATTAAGGATTGGAGGAGAAATGGATATTCGATGCAGAAAAACAAGTTGTGCATTCAACGATAGATACACTTGCAAAGCAAAGGCAATATTGATAAAGAAAAATTTGGTTTGTGCTAAATATGAAAGGGGAAATAAGCCAGCGGTGGATAAAACTAAGTGGATTTTCACTGACAGTCCGCCAGACTACGCACCGCAACGAGATTCTGCCACAATCGACATTGAATGTAATGCTCATTGTCTTTTCAATCAAAATGGGAAATGTGTTGCAAATGGCATTACTTTAAATGATATTAAAGAAAAACCGATTTGTATAACATTTTTAAGAAAATAGACAGTAAATGTTGACAGCTAAAATCTTTTTCAACGTGGCTGTCGGAGAGAGAATAAGAAAATAATTCAAGGAATAAACTTTGTTAAGAAACCACGGCGTACACAAAAAAACACACAAATTATCTTTATTAAATTATAAATATCATGATTTAAAGATGATTATGGTCTTTTAATTTCAATTTTTTTGCGGTTAAGTATTGCAAAAGTCGAATTTATATTGTATAATACAGCTATGGGAAGAAAAGAAAAGAATTATGCTGTGGAGCAATCCACTGCCACAAACACAGGGCTTAATGAAGAGCAAGTTTTGAAAAACTTTGAAGAAATTCTTAAACTTCAAAGAAAACAGAAAAACAACTTGCTTGGTTCTTTTGTTAATGATAAATACGAAATTTCTGACGAAATACGTAACGCATTGATTTTAATACCAAAGAAGTACGACCGAGTTGAAGATAATGTTCTGTATGCTGCGGTGGTGTTTGATGCCACAGTTTTAAACTTTAAAATTGAAATGAACATTGAGGAATCGTATTGTGACGCCAAACTTTCACTGATTGAAATTGAACAAGGAATTGAAGAGGATGTTAAGCATATAACAGTTTTGGACTCTGTGGTTGAACCGTATATGTTTGAGTTCCGTAACCACTTGTGTGAAATTTGGAATGTTTATTATAATGATGTTCCACTTGAAAAAGAGGATAAGGTTAATAAATATTTAAACAGACAAAAAGATGAGTTTGCATTTAATCGAGAGTTAATCGAAATTTTAAGTCAGTTATATTTTCTTCGTATGAGTGCACTTTTGGACACGTTGGGTGAAACAGGCGAAAAGATTAAGCAAGAATATAAGCTGATGATAGAAAAATATTTACATGACGACCCATCGCTTACACAAAACTTCACATTCCAGATGGAACTTTTAAATTCAGTAATAAAAAAGCATAAAGGTTTTGAGGTTATTTTAAAGACAGAGGAAGGTAAAAAGATATTAAATGGATTCAGCACTCCTCTTATGAATATACGAGATAGAAAGTACCCAACTGTTTTGCAAGAGGTAGGAAAACAGACAAAAGCGGAAGATAATAAAAAGAGTGGAAAAGATAACGCAAAATCAAAGGCTTCAGTAAAGAAAAAGGGGAGTTCTCCTGTAAAATTTTCTAAGCCAGCAAATTATTTGCCAAAGCCAACAGAAATTGTCTATAAGCAAGATCCGATTGAACTTGAACCGACCCAACCACAGGCTGTTAAACAACCAACTCGAGAATCGTCACAAGAATTAGATAATGTTATTAAACAGTTAGGAGAAAATAATGATGACGATGTATTGAGGAATGCTATGGAGGGGGCAGAAGAAAATGATGCTGTTGAATTACTAAACAAAGAAAATCCTGAATCTGAAATTGCTGTTGAGTCATTAAAAGAATCAAATCAAGAGAAAATTCCTCAAGATATATTTATTGATGGAAGAAATTTATAAAAAATAAAGAGCATATTTAATATGCTCTTTATTTTAAAATTTGATTTATTATTTTGATTTGTTATTATTTTTATATTTATCAGGAACAACTACATTATGTGCTCGTATAACACCTTCATTCATAAGATAAGCAACGTTAACCGCTGTTCTGAATCTTTCTCCATCTCCAGTATTAAAATTTCTAATATCAGGAATTGCAACAGGAAGTTTTTGTAAAGCACAAATAGCAAGTGTTTGAAGTTGACCAGATAGTTCAAAATAATATTTTGCAAGTGATTCTTTATTAAAACTCGAAAATAGACGATTCGTTTCTGGATCACAATATTTTTTATAATCAGCAATATAGTTTACTGTTTCTGACACTCCTATGACAATTGGAAATAAAATCAATATATCATACTTTTTTTCAAAAGCAGTTTTTTCTGCTTCTGTCATTTTTTCAAGGCTTTTACCTTTAATCTCTTTCTCTACATTCATTGAACGACTATTATTATTGAAAAATGCCATAATCATCTCTCCTTATAAATAATTTCGTAAGAATTATACCATAAGTTTTTGATTTTGTAAATACCCTTTTTTAAATTTTTTGAATATTTTTTGAAATTTACGGCATTATAAAGGTAAATTTCAGTAGCTTTGTGACATTTTGGCAGATTATGGTTGGTGATTATGAAAAAATTTGGGTCTAAATTAAGTGTTGGTGCGTTGGTTTTGATTGTCAGCGGAGTGATTTGCAAGGTGATTGGGGCTCTTTTTCGCTTGCCTTTAACAAATCTCTTGGGTGTTGAGGGGATTGGTATCTTTCAACTTGTTATGTCTTTATATGCCTTTGCGTTGGTGTTGACTTGCGGAGGGGTTACAAACTCTCTATCCAAACTTATTTCGTCCTCACGTGCAAGAGGAGAGCACGAAAAGGTTGGTACTTATGTGAGTAGGGCTTTGTTTATTTCTTTAAGTGTGGGCTTTATTATTGGACTTTTGTTTGTTCTTTTAGGAAGATATATAAGCTCTTTGCAAGGTATTGATGCCTCCAATTCTTATATGCTCTTTTTGTTGCTTTTGCCTTTGGGAGCAGGTGTGGCAACTCTTCGTGGAGTTTTCCAAGGTTATGAAAATATGCTTCCAACGGCTGTAAGTCAAATTGTGGAGCAGGTTTTCAAGTTTGTGTTTGGTCTTCTTTTTGCGTTCTATTTCAGTAAAATTGGAGTTTCAGAGGGTGTGTTTGGTGCATTCTTGGGTGTTGTGTTAAGCGAGGTTGTGGCACTTGTATTTTTGTTCTTTATTTACTTTTTCAAAAACAAAAACCGCCAAAAAATTAAGGATATGCAAACACTTAAAATTGCTCGCCACGAGTTTGATATGGCAAATCTTCCTCTTATGCTATCATCTGCAATCTTGCCTCTTGTCAATGCGTTTGACGGACTTATCATCATTCCAAGACTTATTGTTGCAGGGTTGAGCAGTGTTGAAGCAACTCAACTTTATGGGCTTCAAACAGGGGTTGTGGGTGCAATCTTAAACTTTCCACTTATAATTTCGATGTCGGTGACCACTGCTCTTTTGCCAAATATATCCTATCTAATTTCTCGTGGAACTGGCGGTAAGTATGTGATTGAAAGAGGCTTGAAAATTCTTCTTTTCCTTATTCTGCCAACCACTTTTGGACTTGTGGCAATCTCAACGCCTGTGCTATCGCTGGTGTATCCAAATCTTACAACTTCAATGTTGAACACCACTTTTAGTTTGATGCTCTATGGTGGGTTTTCTGTTGTGTTTACCGCACTTATGCAATATTTTGTGATGCTGTTGCAGGCGAACGGACAGTTTAAATTCATCCTTCTATCCATGGCTCTGGCTGGGCTTATTAAAGTGGTAATTTCGTTCTGCCTTTCTGCGGTGTCTTCAGTTAATATATATGCTTTGGTGCTGGGAAATTTGTTATTCTCGGCGGTAATTTGTTTATGTGCAATCTGGAAACTTAAAAAACTTGTGTCGTTTTCTGTGCCATTCTACGACTTTTTCATTCTTATTTTAAGCACATTTGCCATGTTTTTAACCGCCTATACTTTCGTTAATTGTAACTATTATAGCACAATTTTGAACGTGATTTTGGCGGTTGTTTTGGGAATTGTGGTGTATGGGGTGCTTACTTTGCCGTTCATTGTTAGATTTAAACCTATCAATAAGTATAAAACTAACAATGTTGTTGGAACAAGAGGTAAAAATTCAACATTTTAAATTAATAGTATGTTTAAAAAATAAAAAGTTTGGCAACCATTCTTTTGGAGGAATAAATTATGAATAAAACAGAATTTGTGTCATTGCTTTCAAAAAGAACGAATTTGCCAAAGATTAAGTGTGAACTATTTTTGGATAAGTTTAGGGAAACTATTTTGGAAGTGTGTTGTAAGGGCGAAGATGTTTCTTTAAGGAATTTTGGCAAATTTTCGTTGCAAGAGCGTAAGGCAAGGAAGTTTTTAAATCCGCAAACCAAACGCTATTATATCTGCCAGCCAAAAAAGATAATAAGTTTTAAGGGGTTTAAAAATTTTGTGTATAATATCAAGTAAGATTAAAGCAATATAATGGCAAAGCGACCTCTTCAAATTAAAATTAAAATAAATATAAATAAAAGGGACTCCACACGATTAGTAAAGTTCCTTTTTTTATTAATCTAAAAAAACAAAAGATTTTCTTTTGAAAATTCTTAAATTAAGTCAAAAAAAAGTTGTGAAAATATTAATGAATTTACAATAGATATGTTATAATATATCCTATAGGTGAGGATATGAATACGGTTTACACTATTGGTTATACGTCTTTTAAAATTGAAGATTTTATTAATGTTTTAAAAACTTATAATATAAATTGTGTTATTGATGTTAGGAGCACTCCTAAATCTTCGTATTATAAGGATTACGATGATGTTAATTTGGCTAAATTATTAAGAGATGAAAACATAATTTATAGAAACTATAAAAAAGAGTTTGGTGCCAGACAGGAGGATAAAAGTTTTTATAATAAAAAAGGTTATCTTGATTTTGGTGTTTTTGCAAAGTCAAAACAGTTCAATAGTGGAATTGAAAAAATAAAAAAAGCACAAGAATTGGGGTATAATGTGTGTTTAATGTGTGCTGAGAAAGATCCAATTAATTGCCATAGAACGATATTAATAGGTTATAATTTATTTAATTTGGGTTTTGATATTAGGCATATACTATTTGACGGTAATACTTGTAGCCAAGAAGATATAAATCAAAGGTTACTTGAAAAATATTATCCAAGAAGAAATCAACTATCAATTTTTGACACTGACAATATCACTGATGAAGAGGCTATTAAAAGGTCTTATCAAAAACGAAATGAAGAAATTGGGTTTAAATTGGAGGATGAAGAATGAAGGTTTTTACAATTGGATTTACTCAAAAATCTGCAAGCGAATTCTTTAATAAAATTAAAAGCAATAAAATTGAATTGGTTATTGATATCCGATTGAATAATGTGTCGCAACTTGCAGGTTTTGCAAAAGGGAAAGATTTGGAATACTTTTTGAAGGAGTTATGTGGTTGTGATTACATTCACGACAAAGTGTTTGCACCAACGAAAGAATTGCTTGACGGATATAGGTCAAAAAAAGTTACATGGGATGAGTATGAGCAAATATTTGGAAAAATTATGGAAGAGAGGAAGATTGCTGATCATTTTAAAAAGTTATATTCAAAAATGGATTCAATTTGTCTTCTTTGTACTGAGCCAACTCCTGAAAAGTGCCACAGAAGACTTATTGCAGAGTACCTGAAAGGTTTTGATAATAATATTGAGGTAATTCATATTAAATGAGGGTGACAAATGATAAAAAGAATTTGTGTTTTAACTAAGTCGTATAAGCATGGTGGTTACTGTGTTGCAGGTATAGATATTGACAGTAAACAATGGGTTAGACTTGTCAATAGTGAAGATCCTAACAATGACGAAATAAAGAAAGAACAAATGGTTTTGAATGGGAATTCTATTGAGTGTTTAGATGTTATTGAATTTGATTTTATTAAAAATATTCAATGTTCTTGCCAAACAGAGAATTGGCTTTTAAATAAAGAATATAAACCAAGGTTTATTAAATCTATTTCATTAAAAGAGTTGATTGATTTATTAACAATAAACGAAGAGGATAACTTTATTTTAAATTATAGCAATGTTTTAAATGGCACTGAAATTGAGAAAGTTAATCATTCTTTGTTTGTTTACTGTGTATCTAAGTTAAAAATTGAAGTTTCATCATACGATTATTTTGATAAAATAAAATTTAAATGCAAATGTTCTTTTGAATATAATAACAACACTTATCACAACATATCTTTAACGGATCCTATTTATCGAGATTTGTCGCAAAATGGAAATTGTTTGGATAATGCTTTGATTATTGCAAGCTTACCGTGTATACCGTTTGATAACAATTTATATTATAAATTCGTTGCAAAAATAATACCAATTGATAAACAAACAGCTTGTTATATTAAAAAATTAAAAGAAGGTAACAAAAAAGAAAATGAAGTAAAAAATTCTTCGTTTAGAAGTTTTGATTTGGTTATTCGAACCATACAAACTCCGGGCATAGTTTTATTTGAAAATTACGACCAAATAAAACAAAGAATAAGTGAAGGGGTTTCATATTATAATCAGTTCGAATATACTTTGGAGAACTATCAACTTGCATTAAAACATCAAAAAGAATTAAAGTTTGTTAAAAATACTCTGGAAAAGACAAAAAGAGAAATAATTAAAAGTTATGATTCTCCTCTTGAAATCGTTACAAAGAAGCTTGAAGAATTAATAGACTTAGTAAAAATTCCTTTTAAAAAAGTTGATACTTTCATCAAACAAAATGAAAAAGATGCTAAAAAATATGAAATATACAAATTTTCAAAAAATGTTGGAATATTAATTGGTCTTCAAGAACATTTAAACAACGTATTAAAAAGTCCTGCGTTTTTTGATTCAAGATGGTTAAATTTGTCATGTACAAAATCTTCTTGGCAATCAGCAGTATCTTCTAAATTAAACGTTATTGCAAAGGATATTAAACAAATCCTATCAATGAAAAACGAAAATTTGGCAGGCATACTTGCCAATTATTATCAAACACTATCAATGAAAGGTGTGGAAGATTATTTAAATTCTTTAAAGGTAACAACGGATATCGCTCAAAAAACAAACGTTGACAATGCTGATGTATTGAATTTAGGAACGCAAAACAGTCAAACGGATTTAAATTTAGAAATTAAGGAAAATACAGTAAAAAAAGAGTTTAAAGATTTTGATGTGTTAAAATATGTTGCAAAATCGGTTAATCCATATACATCTGAATATATAACAGGAATTGACGATAAATTAAAAGCAAAGTTAAATGAAATAGCTTTCAAATTGGAAAATTTTTATAGAATTGAAAACAATTTAAATAGAATTGAGGGTAATATTAAGAATCCAACAAAAAGAATGTATGGAAATACTAAAACACAAAGTGATAAAACCCAATATATGGCATGGAAAAGATGGACTGAACAAGAAGACCAAAAATTAATTTCGGAATTTAAACAAGGATTATCTATCTCCGAGATTGCAAAAATTCACCATAGAAAAACAGGTGGAATTAGGGCAAGATTGAAAAAACATAAATTAATAGATTAAAGTATACAAAGAGTGATAGTAGTGATACTAATATTTTAAATGCAATATACCAATTTTATCTTAAAATAATAACGATAATTTATAAAGTGTTGGTTGAGTCCTTTTTTGTTTGGATGTGTTTGAATTAGTCGATTTTATTTGATTTTCCTTTTTTATAATGTTTTTTCTTATGACTTTTTTAAATTTTGTTTTTTATTTTATTAAAAGTATGTTATCATATCTCTATGAGAATTGGAGGTATGGAGCATCCAATAATGTTGGCACCTATGGCTGGTGTTACTGATGTGGGGTTTAGAGCAATTTGTTCGGAGTTTGGTGCGGATGCAACTGTCACCGAAATGCTTTCTGCACGTGCAATGGTTCACAATCCTAAAAAGACGGAGTTTATGACTCTTACAACTCCTGCCGAAAAGGTGAAAATCGCTCAAATTTTTGGTCACGAGCCAGAGTTTATGAGTCGAGCGGTTAATAATCCAATTTTAAACAAGTTTGATGGATTTGATATAAACATGGGTTGTCCAGCACCAAAAATTATCAAAAATGGCGAGGGAGCTTCGCTTATGGATAATCTTTCGCTTGCAAAAGACATCATTTTGTCGGTTAAAAATTCCACAGATAAGCCCGTATCGGTTAAGTTTAGAAAGGGGTATAGAAAGAACAATTTTCTCGATTTTGCCAAGATGTGCGAAGATTGTGGAGTAAATTTTATCACCTTTCACGCAAGAACGGTGGCTGAGGGATATTCTGGGCACTCCGATTGGGAGGCTTTGGCAAAAGTTAAGGCGTCAGTGAATATACCTGTGGTTGGAAGCGGTGATGTTATAGATGTTGAAAGTTTATCAAAAATGCAACAAACAGGTGTGGACGGCGTCATGATTGGCAGGGGTGCACTTGGCAGACCGTGGATTTTCGCTGAACTTAAAGGTGAAAAGGTTGATTTTTTGGCTAAGCATGATGCAATCTCAAAGCATATTTCTATATTAAGAGAACATTTTGAAGAGAGTTGGCTTAAACTCTACATACGAAAACATCTGTTGTGGTATGCCAAAGATTTGCCTCTTGCCACAAGTTTGCGGGCACAACTTGCCACCTGTCAAGATGTGGATGAAGCATTAAAAATCTTAAAAGAACACATTATTTGAAGCTATGTAAAGAAATTAAATTAAATATATTTTAAAACTTTTTGCTTTTTTGTTTTGTTTTTGAATAAAAAAAGTGTAAAATGTATTTAAGGGCATAAGGGGAGAGATAATGAAAAAGTTGATAACAGATTTGCACAATATTAAAGGGAAAAGAGTGCTTTTGCGTTGTGATTTTAATGTTCCTTTGGATAATTGGGGAGATATTTTGGATGATACAAGAATTGTTCAAGCAATTCCAACCATCTCGTATTTAAACAACGCAGGTGCAAAACTTATTATTTGTTCGCATCTTGGCAGACCAAAAGGCTATGACAAATTTTTGTCGCTTTTTCCAGTGGCTGTTTCTTTGATGAAGCAGTTTCCAAACAAGGTTAAATTTTGTAGTAAAGTTGTGGGGCAAGATGTTGAAGAAGCCGTTTCTAAAATGAAGGACGGAGATATTTTGGTCCTTGAAAATTTGAGGTTTGAAGAGGGAGAGAAAAAGAACGATCCAAAGTTTGTTAAGCAACTTTGTGATTTGGCAGATATATACGTTGACGATGCCTTTGGAGTGGCACATCGTAAGCACGCATCAAACTATGGAGTGGCACTGAAAATGCCAAGTGCAATTGGTTTTCTAATGCAAAAAGAGTTGAATGTTTTTAATAAAGCACTAAAAGAACCAGCACATCCATTTGTGGCAATTTTAGGTGGTGCAAAGGTGGAGGATAAACTCAACCTCATCACTAATGTTATGAACATAGCGGACACGATAATCATTGGTGGAGCAATGTCATACACATTTTTGCGGGCAATGGGGCATAACACAGGGCTCTCGATTGTGGCAGAAGACCAAATTGGCAACGCAAGACAAATTTTAAAAACAGCAAAAGAAAAAGGAATAAAGATTTTACTCCCTGTTGATCATATTGCTATTGAAGAGGGAAGGTCTAAGATCATCAAAACTGTCGAACTTAATAACGGCATGACGGCACTTGATATAGGCAAAAAGACAATAAAACTGTTTGTAGATGAAATTATGAAGGCAAAGCAGATTATTTGGAATGGGCCTATGGGCAAATATGAAGACCGTGTGTTTAGAAATGGAACGATAAAAATTGCTAGGGCTGTGGCAAAAAGCGGTGCATACAGTATTGTTGGCGGAGGAGATAGTGTAAGTGCTGTTCATTTAAGTGGTGTTGCAGACAAAATCAATCACTTATCAACCGGTGGTGGAGCAAGTTTGAAACTTTTGGAAGGTAAACCATTGCCAGGAGTGGAAGTAATAGATTCTGTGTGATATAAGTTTAATCACAATATGCATCAATGAAATAAGCAAAACAAAAGATTATAAAAAATTTGCAAACAAATTTCGTAATAAAATATCATAACCGAAAGATAAAAAATAAAAAGACAAAACATGGCACAAAAACTTGTGAACAAAACATAAGAAAAAACATCAACACAACAAAATATATAATAGGAAGGGAGTTAATGAAAAAGTTAATTATTGGAAATTTCAAAATGAACACCACTCCAAGTGAATTTAGGGCTTATGCCATGGCACTTGCAACCAAAACGCAAAGTTCTAAAAATGATATTGTTGTATGTCCGCCGTTCACACATCTTGCCATTGCCAAAGAATTTCTTGGTGGAAGCAAGGTGGAATTTGGTGCTCAAAATATCTCCGAAGAAGAGAGCGGTGCTTTAACTGGCGAAGTTAGTGCAAAAATGATAAGGGATTTGGGTGCAAACTATGTTATCATTGGACACTCAGAGAGGCGAGGAAAGTTCAAAGAAACAGACAGACTTATCAATAAAAAAATTAAAACAGCACTTGCAAATGGATTAAAAGTTGTTTTGTGTGTGGGCGAAAGTTTACAAATCAGGCAAAACAAGCAGGCAGGTATGTTCATAAGAAAGCAAATTGATGATGATTTAAAAGGTATATACGAAAACGAACTTGAAAGTGTGATTGTGGCATACGAACCAATTTGGGCAATCGGCACAGGGAAGGTTCCAACAAAAGCGGATATAACCAAAATGGTGGATGTTATAAGAAAAGAAATTGCCACACAATATTCTGAAAAAGCAGGCAAAACAATAAAGGTGCTTTATGGAGGAAGTATTAATTTAAATAATTATGTTAAAATCATATCAAATCCTTCGGTTGACGGAGGTTTGATTGGTGGGGCTTGTTTGGATGTTGATAACTTCTCAATAATTTGCCGTGAAAATTTTTAAAAAGACAGTCTTATAAAATGAAATAGAAACAGAAAAAGAATTTAATTTCGCAAGAATTATTTTAGAGGCGAAAATTTTTAAAAATAATAATAAAAATAAAAATAAGAAAAAAGTAAAAAAAGTCGAAAAAAAGAGGTTTTAGAAGAAAGATGAACCATGTTGCACTTTATCGTAAATATAGACCAAAGCGTTTTGAAGATGTGATTGGACAAGAGCATATCACAAAAACTCTTCAAAATCAAATTGAGCACGACCAAATTGGACACGCATATCTTTTCACTGGCACTCGTGGAACAGGAAAAACCAGTGTTGCAAAGATATTTGCCAAGGCAGTGAATTGTTTGCATCCAGTGCACGGTTCGGCGTGTGGAGAGTGTGAAAATTGTAAGCGGTTAGAACAAGAAAATGATATAAACATCATCGAGATTGACGCAGCATCCAACAACAAAGTGGATGACATCAGGCAAATTCGTGAAAAAGTTAGGTTCATGCCTGTGGGGGCGAAATATAAGGTATATATAATAGATGAAGTTCATATGCTTTCGGACAGTGCATTCAACGCACTATTAAAAACTTTAGAAGAACCACCTTCGTATGTAATTTTCATTTTAGCAACAACAGAAGTTCACAAATTGCCACAAACCATTCTTTCAAGATGTGTGAGGTTTGATTTTAGATTGGTTTCGGTGGAAGAACTTTCTCGTCATCTGGCAAAAGTGTTCGACACAGAAAAAATCAAGTATGATGCTGAAAGTTTAAAAATTATTGCAAGTGCTGGTGAAGGCAGTGTTCGTGACACTCTTTCAATTGCAGACAGTATTTCGGCATTTTGTCAGGGTGATGTCACAAAGGATAAAACCCTTCAAGTTTTAGGTACAACCGACCATGATTTAATTATAAATTTCTTCAACAAAATTCAAGAAAAAGATGTGGGCGGAGTTCTTACACTGATTGACCAAATTGAGAAAGAAGGGAAAAATTTGGCAGTGTTTTCAAAAGACCTATCAAAGCACGCAAGAAACTTGTTGATTTGTAAGTCTTGTAATAATGCAGGAGGAATCTTAAATTTGCCTGACGATGTGTTTGATATGTATCAAAAGCAAGCAGAAAAATTTGAAGAGAAAGATTTGATAAGATATATGCAGGTGTTTTCGAGTGCTGAGAGCGAACTTCGTTACACCTTGTCGGTTAGACTTTTGCTTGAAACAACGTGCCTTACTGCAATTTTGGGAATGGATGTAAAAAAAAACTGAAAATTGAGCAAGATTTAACAAAAGTTTCTGCCACTAATGTTTGGGGTAAGGTGGTGCTTTATCTTAAAGAGCATAAAAAAGTTGCACTTCATGTTGCTTGCGGAGATATCACAAATGCCACAATCTCGGATGGAAAACTTATCATTCGTTCAAGTGATGACTTCTTAATTGATGTTTTGGAAAGTGGAAGAAGAGATATCGAATCAGCAATCAGGTGGCAGGGGTTGGACTTAAAATTTGAGGTTGTCAAATTTGAAAGTTCGCAACAAAAAATTGAAAAAGATATAAAAAAAATAAAATCCTTCTTTAATAAAATTGAAATTGAAAATTAATTAAAAATCAAATGGAAAATACAAAAAATATCAAAAAAAATGCTAAAAAACGAAAAAAAACTAAAAAATATTGAATTTTTAGTGGTTTTTGCGGAAATTTTTTAAGATAATTAAATTTTTCAATATTTGATATTAATAAATTAAATCCTATCAATCTTATTAAAGAAAAAGATGATGAAAAATAATAAAACAAAGATAATAAGACAATAAAACGAACAAAAAAATAAAAATAACAGGTAATAAAGGAGAAAAAGAATATGGGTTATGGTTTTGGTGGCTTTGGCGGTGGAAATATGCAACAGCTTATGCGTCAAGCACAGAAATTACAAGAGGATATGAAAAGAATTCGTGAGGAAATTGACAGCACGGAATATACATCATCTGTTGGTGGTGGTATGGTGGAAGTGACCATGCTTGGCAACAAAACGGTTAAAGGTGTTAAAATTAAACCAGAGGTTGTTGACCCTGACGATATTGAGATGCTTGAAGATTTGGTTGTTTCCGCAGTGAATGATTGTATGTCAAAGATTACAAAAGACGAGCAAGAAAAACTTCCAAATATTATGTAAAATTGGTGATGTATGATTGATGAAACCAGAAAGAAGCATTCTTTTGCTGTGGCGGAACTAATGAAAGAATATGAAATGAATAGGGGTGGAAAGAATGCGGAAGAACTTTTTATTCTTGGGCTCTTGCACGATGTTGGCTATGAATTTGTTGACCAAAACGGCTTTTCGCTTCACAACAAGATTGGTGGAGAGGCTTTAAAAAGACAAGGATATAAATATTGGAAAGAAGTATATTGGCACGGAATTTATAACAGTCCCTATCAAAGCGAATATTTAGACATTTTAAATTGGGCAGATATGCATATCGACCACAAAGGACAAAAGGTTTCTTTTGAAGAGAGGTTGGATGGCATTTCTTCAAGATATGGAATTCCCATGCAAGAATTGGAAAGTAAGAAACTTATTGACGAGTTGATTAGGAAAGGTTTTAAGTAAAAACAAATTTGTGAGCTTTATTTAAGTTTGTGTGAGTTTAAATGTTAATGTTGCAAGTTTACTGTGAAATGTTATATTTGTTTAAAATTTAGTTAAAATATTATGTTTTTGTTATGCTAAAATTTAGATGTTTTAGATTTTAAGGTGTTTTGTATGAGCGAGTTTGAAGAGCCGATTGAAAGATTGATTGAATATTTTAGGTCGTTGCCGGGCGTTGGTAAAAAAACAGCACAACGCTATGCTTTTTATATTATAGAAAACAGCAGAGAAAAGGCGGAAAACTTTGCTAAAGCAATCATGGAAGTTAAAGACAAGGTGAGGTTGTGTCAAGAATGTGGAAACTACTCTGCAAGCGATATTTGTCCAATTTGTCAACGCAGAGATAAAAAGATTATTTGTGTTGTTCAAGAGCCAAAAGACATTATTGCAATGGAAAAAGTGAAAAGTTTTGACGGAGTGTATCACGTTCTTTTTGGCTGTATAAATCCTCTTGAAAATAAAGGACCAAACGATATAAGAATTAAAGAACTTTTATCTCGTGTGCAGAAGAACGATGTTCAAGAAGTGATTATGGCAACAAATCCGGATGTTGAGGGCGAAGCAACAGCAATGTATGTGGCAAAACTTTTAAAACAGGTGGGGGTTAAGGTTACAAGGCTTGCACAAGGCATCTCAATTGGAAGTGATATAGAATTTGCTGACGAGGTCACTCTTGAAAAAGCCTTAAAAAGTAGACACGAAATTTGAAAAAGGTTAACCCCTTTTTTATTTTTTTATAATTTTTTCATAGTAAACTCTTAATTTATTATTTTTATTTACATTATTTTAATTAGAGGTTAATTGTTTTTATTTTATATTATTTATTTTTTTATTTTTATTATTTTTTTATTTTCTTTTATTATTTTTAATTTTTATTAAATTATTCATAATGTTTTATTCTTATATTTGTATTTTTTTTATTTTTTTCTTTTTATAATATTGCTAACTTTATTTATTTTTTAATGCAAGTATTTTTTAGTGTTTTATAGGTTATTTTTCTGATTTTTCTTATTTTTCTTGTGTTCTCAATTAAAATGTGTTATTATAATTGATATAATTGAAGTTGGACGTCTATAATTTTATTCAATTTGATTATAAGTTTGGAGTTTAAAAATGAGTATTAAAGAAGAAATATCCGCACTGATTGCTGAGGCTGTGAAAGAGGTTGGAATTGAAGATAATGAAGTTGTGGTCACCTTTTCAAACCGACCAGAACTTTGTGATTTTCAATCGAGTTATGCTTTAATGCAGGCAAAGAAAATTGGAGAAAATCCATTAAATTTGGCTGAAAAAATCGTAAAAAACATCAAAAAAACCGAATTTTTTGAATTTTTTGCTGTTCAACCGGGTTTTATTAATATAAAAGTGACACACAAGAAACTCTCTGATTTTTGCAATGAAATCTCTGCTGACGAAAATTTGGGAGTGGAAAAAGTTGAAAAACCACGTCTTATCTTTTTTGACTATGGTGGGGCAAATGTTGCAAAGGAACTGCACGTTGGACATCTTCGTTCGCCAATTGTTGGTGAGGCTTTAAAGCGTGTGCATATTGTTATGGGCGACAAGGTTTTGGCGGATGTGCATTTAGGAGATTATGGTTTGCAAATGGGCTTAACAATTTTGCAACTTAAAATTGACGGTCACTTGCAACCTTTCTTTGACGAACAAAAATCGGCGGAAGATTACGACAAAATTTCGCTTGACAACATCACGCTTGACCTTTTAAATGACGAATATCCAAAGGCGAGCAAACGCAAGGATGAAGATGAAGAGTTCAAGGCTCTTGCGGACGAGTTTACTTTAAAAATTCAAAAGCGAGAAGAACCATATTACACAATATATAAGAAAATAAGACAACTTTCTGTTAATGAAATAAATAAAAATTATGATATGTTGAACGCCACTTTTGATTTTTATTATGGCGAAAGTGACGCAGAACCTTTCATTGACGAAACCATACAAATTTTTGTTAACAAGGGTTTGGCACGTGAAAGTGAAGGGGCACTTGTGGTGGATGTGGCAAACGAAGGCGAGCATATTCCAATTCCTAAAAAGAGCGCAGACGAGCCTCAAAGATATAAAAATCCTATGCCACCTGCAATAATCAAAAAATATAATGGCGGTGATTTATATGCCACCACAGATATTGCCACAATTTTGATGAGAAACCGTGATTTTTCTCCTGATGAAATTGTGTATGTGACAGACAACAGACAAAGCCAGCACTTCACACAGGTGTTTAGGTGCTGTAAGAAGGCAGGAATTTCGCCAGAGAACCAAAAGTTGACTCATGTTTCTTTTGGAACTATGAACGGTTCGGACGGCAAACCTTTCAAAACACGTGCGGGCGGAGTTGTTAGACTTAAAGAAGTGGTTGGACTTTTGGTGGATAGGGCAACAGAAAAACTTGCTGGCAACGGTATTGTGGGTGATGCCGAACTTGCCAGAAGAATTGGGGTTGGTGCCATGAAATTTGGCGATCTTTCCAACACTGTTTCAAAGGACTATGTTTTTGATATTGACAAATTCTTATCTTTTGACGGCAAAACTGGTCCATACATTCAATACACCATTGCAAGAATAAACTCCATTCTTTCAAAGGCAAACTTTAAAGGTGGAGAAATTAAAATTCAAACAGAAGAAGAAAGAAAGATTGTGCTTGCAATTTTGGAACTTAATTCGGCATACAAAATTTGTTATGAGGCATATTCTATGAACGCACTCTGCCTTTCTGCGTTCAATCTTGCCAGTGCATTTTCAACATTATATAATAACCATAAAATTCTGTCGGAGAGTGACGAGAACAAAAAGAACTCTTTGCTTGCTCTTTGTGTTCTTGTTAAGAATTGTCTTGAAAAGGCTCTTTGGACTTTGGGAATTGATTCGGTAGAAAAAATGTAATCTAAAAATGTAATCCAATTTGAGTTTTACTCTTGACAACTGTCACTTTATGTGTTATAATCAAGGTGTAAATGAAATTAAATTTCGACAAGAAGCGAAAAATTGCTCTAAAAAAATCTTAAAAAATTTTTGAAAAAGGTATTTACAAATCAAAATTTTTGTGTTAATATAGGGGCATCAAAAAGAGAAAACACACGGAGGTGTATGAAAATGTCAGATACAAGAAAAAAGATAAATGTGTCAAGAATAATATCAAGTAATTCTTCGGATAATTCTTCAGATAATTCTTCAAAACGTATTGTTGTAGGCCCAGATGGTATTTTTGGAGAACCAAGAAGAGAATTCTTTCGTGTAGGATCTGAAGAATTCTTAAGAAAGAACCTTAAAGGGCTTGAAGGGCTTAACAACACTGATTCTACACTAATAGGAAAAGTTATGGAAGGAAACCGTGAAGGAAACGGAATGGATTTGTAAAAATAAACCTGCACAAATAATCTAAATCTTTAAAAATGTCGCAAAAAGCGATATTTTTTTATTTTTGTTTAATTTTGTTTTGTTTTTCGTGAAAATTGTGGTAATATATTCTTATCAAAAGTTTTGGAGAATATATGAAAAAGGAACTACAATTCTTATATCCAGCCATTTTTGTTCAAGATGAGGATGGCTCTTATCAAGCAATATTTCCAGATTTAAACATATATACGGATGGAGAAAATCTTTCCAAAGCATATCTCAATGCTAAGGATTTGCTTTCGGCATTCTTTTCTTATGCGGTTAAATATGATATAGATTTTTATCCTCCAACCAAAACGGAAGAAATCTTTGCTAAATGTAAGCAAAACGAATATGTTATGTTGGTTGATGCTGTTGTTGATTACGACGATAACGACTAAAAAAATAAAAACACCAATTCATTTAATGTTTTGGTGTTTTTTATTTTAAAGTTTTAATGTTGGTTCTACTATAAAGAATGTT
>CAYOOB010000003.1:0-93577 GCA_964405555.1 uncultured Lachnospiraceae bacterium
GCAGTGCGGATATGTTGCCAAATGTACCGATTGTGATGTTTCGTTGGTGTATCATCGCTTTGAAAATCGTTTGAAATGCCATTATTGCGGAAAAAGATTTAAAGCATTGGATATTTGTCCAAGCTGTGGAAGTACCGACATTAAGCAAGGTGCGGTTGGCACCGAAAGAGTGGTGGAAGAACTTAACAAACTTTTTCCAGAGGTGCGAGTTTTGCGAATGGATAACGACACAACTTCGCAAAAAAATGGACACAGAAAGATATTGAATGAATTTCGTGATGCCAAACCGGGAATTTTGGTTGGTACGCAGATGATTGCCAAGGGTCACGATTTTGAAGATGTGCTTCTTGTAGGTATTGTGGATGCTGACCAGAGTTTATATCAATCGGATTATCGCTCCATAGAACGCACTTTTCAACTTATCACGCAGGTGGCAGGCAGAGCAGGGCGGAGTTCCAAGCAGGGTAGAGTGATTTTGCAAACTTACAGTCCACGGCATTATGTCTATCGTTTTGCAGTGAATTACGATTATAAAGGTTTCTTCAAAAGAGAGGCAAATTTACGTAAAGTGACAAAATTTCCACCTTATGCACGCATATTACGCATACTTTTCACTCACGAAGACGAAAAAATTGTGGCGCAAGAGTGTAAAGTGTGTTATAATAAGGTGCAAGAGGTCAAAGAGAAGTTTTCAAAAGATTTTGTCTATTTGGATGTTATGAAAGCACCTCTTAACAAAATTAAAAATAAATTTCGTTATCAAATCATGATGCGTTTCACTCTCGACCGTGCAGACGAAATTGAAAAGGAAATTTATAATTGTGTTGATATGAAAGCAAAATCTTCCATTTTCTTTGAAGTTAATCCAAACAATTTAAGTTAATGATAAATTGAAGTTCAAACTATCTTTTCATCTGAAAGATTTTGTTTTTTGAAAAATTATTTTGGGAAGTTATTGATAAAAAATAAATTCAAAAGTGTTTGGCGGAGGAATGAAAAATGGCTTTTAACTTTGTTGAGATTAAAACCACTTTTAAAAGTGAAGAACAGGCAAGGAAAATGGCAGACTTTTTGCTTGACAGAAAACTTATTGCGTGTGGTCAAATTTTTAAGATTGAAAGTTATTATAATTGGCAAGGAAAGAGGTTTGCAGAAGAAGAATATATGCTTATGATGAAATCACGAGAGGTTTTAATCAAGAAGTTGGAAAAAGCGATAAAAGAAAATCATTCGTACGAAGTGCCAGAGTTTGTGGTTACACGAATTAAAACTTCAAAAGAATATTCAAAATGGATTAAAGAGAACACGATGGGAGTGAGAGAATGAAACTTTATGTTATGCGACATGGCAGAACGGCTTGGAATGAAAAGGGAATTATTCAGGGTTGGGCTAAAAACCGTTTAAGTGAGTATGGAAAACAGCAGGTTAGGGCTGTGGCAGAACAATTTAAAGATGTTAAAATCGATATTATCTTTTCTTCACCTTTAATGAGGGCTATACAAACCGCAAATTTAATGAACGAATACCATAAAGTGAAAATTATTCGTGATGACAGAATAATTGAAAAGAAAAAAGGAACATTGACAGGAAGAAATAAAAGTTCGCTTTCAGCAGAAGAACAAAGATTACGAAAAGAAAATCCAAAATATTTTGGAGAAGAGGAAGTTGAAGAAATATATGCTCGTGTGCTTGATTTTGTAAATTACCTAAAAAAGAATTTTGGAAACAAAAATATATTGGTTGTTTTGCATGGGCTTGTATGCACAATGTTTGATTATATAAACAAGTTCGAAAATTTTGATAAAGATAAATTTAGTGCTTTAAATGAATATGAAAATGCGGAATTAAGAGAACTTGTTTTTTAAACAATTTTAATAATTAGTTTATACAATAAAGTGGGGTTGTTAAATCGTTTTAGTTAAATAATAAAATTTGATTTTGATACGGGAAAAATTATTGCTTAGTTGATTAGTATATTGCAAAATTTTAACTTAATAAAAAAATACAAACTTAAAACTATACGCAAAGAAAAAGGAGGTAAGATATGTCAATAAGAAAAATAGTTACACTTGGAAACGAAACATTGCGAAAAAAATCAAAACCTGTTGTGGAGTTTGATGAATATTTGGCGGAACTTTTGGACGATATGAAAAACACCATGATTGAAAAAAAAGGTGTTGGTATTTCTGCTGTGCAGGTGGGAGTGCTTAGGCGTGCCATTGTGATTGAACTTGAAGAAGGAGAATATCTTGAAATTATCAATCCAGAAATTGTCAAAACCAAAGGAAAAGTTATGGATAGTGAGGGGTGTTTAAGTGTTCCGGGTTTTTTCACTGATGTGGAAAGACCCAAATATGTTAAGATAACCGCTTACGACAGAAACGGAAATGAGTTTGAGTTTGAAGCAAAAGACTATCTTGCTCGATGTGTGTGCCACGAAATTGACCACTTAAATGGTGTCTTGTTTGTGGATTATACCGAAGAGGGCAAAAAATACAAAAAAGAGCATGGGGTGGAATGATGAAAATTTTATTTTTTGGAACTCCTCGTTTTGCCGAGATTGTTTTGCAAGGGCTTATTGAAAGTAGGCATGAAATTGTGGGTGTGGTGTGCCAAAACGACAAACCTGCTGGACGAGGTAACAAGATAAAATCTCCTCACATTGTGGAAATTGCAAAGGAGAACGGAATTGCTGTATATCAATTTGAAAAACTCTCACAGCACATTGAGGACTTCAAAAAGATTGAGTGTGATGTTGCTGTGACGGCATCTTATGGCAAAATTATACCTAAAAGTTTGTTGGATGTTATGTCGTTTGTGAATGTTCATCCGTCGATGTTGCCAAAATATCGTGGAGCAACGCCAATTCAAACCGCACTTTTAAATGGCGATAAAAAAACAGGTGTAACAATCATGAAAACAGAAGTTGGCATGGATGATGGCGACATTTATATGCAACAGGAAGCGGATATTTTGCCAGAAGAGGATTACACTTCTTTGCAGAACCGATTGGCAGACTTGGGGTTGGAACTTTTGCTTCAAGTTTTGGACAAGATTGAACAAGGCACAGCCACACGAACACCGCAAAATTCTGCTGACGCCACCTATGTTAAACTCATCGAAAAAGATGATGCCTATTTAGATTTTTCGTGCGATGTTCATTCGCTGGTTAATAAAGTGCGTGCATATTGTGAAAATCCAGTTGCGTTTTTCTTTATTGGCGGGGTGCGTATTAAAGTTTTCAAAGCAAGGGTTGCTGATATGACCACATCCGCAGTTGTTGGGAAATTTATAAGCATAAAAAAACGATTTCTAATTCAAGCGAAAGATGGTGTTTTTGAAGTTTTAAAATGTCAAGCAAGTGGTGGAAAAATTTTGGATGCTACTGCATTTTTGAATGGTTTTCGTTTTAATTTTGATGTGGCGGATAAGTATATAAGAGATTGATAGGGCGGTGCGAGAATGATTTTAGATTTATCGCTTGAAGAAATTGAAAAGTATGTTGAAAGTTTGGGCGAACAAAAATTTCGTTCCAAACAGGTTTTTGACGCCTGCTGTCAGTTGAAAAATCTTGAAGAAATCACAAATTTACCGCAAAAATTGAAAGAAAAACTAAAAAAAGAGTGGTTTTTTTATGAAATCGTGGCAGATTTAACTTCCAAAGACGGAACTCGCAAGGTGGCAATTAAATTTCCAGACGGCAGTGTTGTGGAAAGTGTGTTGTTAAAATATAAGTATGGAAACACGGTTTGCGTATCCACACAGGTGGGTTGTCGAATGGGTTGTACGTTTTGTGCTTCCACTTTGGGCGGACTTAAAAGAAATTTGTCGGCAGGAGAAATTTTGCTTCAAGTTTTGTTGTTCAATCGACTTCTTGGCGGAACAGCAAAAGAGAGAAAGGTGACAAATGTTGTGCTTATGGGTTGTGGCGAACCGCTTGACAACTATGAAAATGTGGCAAAATTTTTGCAGTTAATTTCTTCACCAAACGGCATAAACATCAGTCAGCGGAATATTTCGCTTTCCACTTGCGGGCTTGTTCCAAACATATATAAACTTGCGGATGACTGTTTTTCTGTTACACTAACAATTTCTCTTCATGCACCAAATGACGAACTTCGTAAGAAAATCATGCCGATTGCAAACGCATATAAAATTGACGAGATTTTAAAGGCTTGCGACCATTATTTTGACGCAACAGGCAGAAGAATTTGTTTTGAATATTCGCTGATTTCTGGTGTGAATGACAACGACAAAGAGATTGAAGAACTTGCCAGATTGTTGCATGTGCGTTCCTGTCATGTAAATTTGATACCTTTAAATTCTGTGAAAGAAAAGAAATTGTTGGGTGCTCCACGTCAAAAAGCATACAAAATTGCTGAAAAACTTGAAAAAATGGGGATAAGTGCCACTGTAAGAAGAACTATGGGTGAGGATATTGAAGGAGCTTGCGGTCAACTTAGAAATCGTGTAGAGAAAGAAAATCAAAACAACAACGGAGGTCAAAATGAATAAAAATATTTTGAGCGAAGGGCTTGTGAATGTTAACAATTTAGGAGAAGGGCTTGTGTTAAAAAAGCAGGCAGATTTGTTTACCTGTCAGTTTGGTGAAAAAATTTTGGTTGTTAAAGCACGAAAAAACCTTAAAGACGACGGTATTTTTGTGGGTGACAGAGTGTTTCTGGATGACGCCGGAGCTATTTGCAAAATTAAAAAACGAAAAAACTTGCTTGTCAGACCGCCTCTTGCGAATATCGATAGAATGTTTATAGTCATTGCACCTGTTCCAAAGCCTGATTTATATATGGTTGACAAACTTTTGGTGTTTTGTGAAATCAATTCTATACAGCCAATACTTTGCATTAATAAAAGTGATTTAGACAAAAAATTATGTGAAAAAATTGAAAAAATGTATAAAAAACTTGCAAAAACTGTGATTTTTTCCACTTTGGATGTTTCTGTGAAGAAATTAGAAGATGAAATTGTTGGAATTTGTGCACTTGCAGGGCAGAGTGCTGTTGGTAAATCTTCAATCATTAACGCACTAAAAGAGGATGCTATTGCCAAAGTTGACACTTTCAGTAAGAAGATTGAAAGAGGTAAACAGACCACAAGAACGGTGGAATTATATAGTTTTGGAGATGAAAATTATTTGGCGGACACTGCTGGCTTTTCCAAACTTGACGAACGCCTTTTAAACATCACTGAGCACGAACTTAAACATTATTTTTCAGAGTTTAATGAACCGTCTAAGCATTGCAAATATACTTCTTGTGAACATTTGCACGGCAATGATTGTGGTGTTATTAAAGAAGTGGAAAATGGAAAAATTGAAGAAAATCGCTATAAAAACTATCAAAAACTGCACCAAAACCTTAAAAATATCAAAAAATACTAAAAAATCAATATAAAATTAATTTGAAAAGAGTTAAAAATTTGATATATTTTAATATGTGAATATAAACACATAAACGCACTAATAAAAATACTTACAAAAAAACAAATGCAAGTTAGACACAAAAATAGGAGAATATATGAAAAAGAATGTGGATATTTCAGTTTCAACCGACCCAATCAGTGATTATCAAAATATAATTGAGTATGCGAAAGAGGTTCAGGGCAAGGCAGAGTTTTTGCATTGTGACATCATGAACGAAAACTTTGTTGAAAAGAACACTTACGATTGGAATTTGGTTAAAAACATAAACCGTAACAGTCTTATTATGTTGGATGTTCATCTTATGGTTGACGAACCAACAGGTGACATAGATAAATATATAGATGCAGGGGCAAATATAATCACGGTGCACTATGAGGCTTTTGAGGATAAGAATGATTTGGTGGAGGTGATAAAGTTTATTCACCAACAGCACACTTTGGCTGGCATTTCAATAAAACCATCCACGCCTTTTAAGAATATTCGTTCTTTTGTGTTTAATTGTGATATTGTGCTTGTTATGGGAGTTGAACCGGGCAAGAGCGGTCAACAACTAATGCCAGAGATGATTGATAGAGTGCGAGAAATCGATTTGTTTAGACAGGAGAATAACCTTCGCTTTAAAATTGAGTTCGACGGCGGAGTGAAACCAGAAAATGCCAAACAACTTATTGATGCTGGTGTGGACATTTTGGTTAGCGGAAGTTATGTTTATAATTCCAAAAATCGCAACGAAGCAATAAAAAAACTTAAATGTTTAGATTAACATAGTTGTTCTATAATATTTTTTACTATTTTTATTTATAATTTTTTTACTATAAAAACTTCCCGTTTTAGAGAGTTTTTTTATTCCATCATTATTTATTCAATTTAAAAATTTACTAAATTATTGTTTAAATTAAACAATTTAACATAATTTGTTAATAAATTTTATAAAATCACTTGACAAAGCGGGGGGGGGAGTTAGAATAATAGTAATAGATTAACAAAAGGAGGAAAAATGTATGGACGAGGAAAACGATGTAAATGACCAAAATTATCAATCCAATCAGCACAATTCAAACCCTCAGCAAAGCACAAGTAAAGTGGGAGTTGGGGTTGTACTTGCTTTGTTCTTGGGAATTATAGGACTGATTATTGGGCTTTTATTATATCCAAATGCTTCTTATGAACGCAAAACTTTCTTAAAAGGTTGGGCATGGACTTATGGTGTTGTGATAGCATTAGCTGTTTTTATTTTTATTATTTATTATATCGTACTGCTTTCTGCACTATCAACATTATATTAAAAAAATAAAACTTTCCTATTTTGGAGAGTTTTTTTTAGTTTTTAGGGGGTATTTCTGCTCTTAATTATAACTCATTTATACACAAAATATCAACAACTTCACAAATTCACTTGACAAAGTGAGGTGTGAGAAATTACAATGTTAGTGAAAAAGTTTGCACTTAATTGGGGCTTTACAATAATGAATTAACGAAATTTTTAGTATAGTTCAACAAGTGGTTAAATGCGAATGTATTAAAATGAACATAGGAGAAAGAAATGACAGAAAAATCAAGTGAAATGAAGTGGATATGGGCAAGTATTATTGCTGTTGTGTTGGCAGTTACAGTTGCACTTGTTTGTGTGTTTGTTATACCAAGCAATGAAAGTAGTTATGTTGACACTGAGATTGAAGAAACTGTGGAAGATCCAGATTCAACTGAAGATGACGATGATGTAGATGAAAATGACGAAGCCGAAAATGACGAAGATGAAAAAGATGGTGATGATGAAGGAGCTGCGTCAGACGATGGAGAAAATGAAGGTAAATCTGAGGCAGAAAAGGTTGTAGTTGATGGTGTTACTTATACAATCGAAAATAATCAGGCAATAGTTTCTTCTGTGAGTGAAGAGATATTTTCTGATGGTGAAATTGTTATTCCTGTCACAATCGAAGTGGGGGAGAGTAAATATAATGTGACAGCCATAGGAGATAATACTTTTAATGGTTGCACAATTCTAAAAAGTGTTACATTTGCGGAAGGTACTCAAATTACCAGCATTGGCGAGTATGCATTTGCAAATTGTTCTGCTCTAACATCAATAACCATACCAAGCACAGTTGAAGAGTTGGGGAGTTATGCGTTCTATGGTTGCTCTGCTTTGGCAACAGTAATATTTGAAGCAGATAGTTCTTTAACAACCATTTCAGAATATGCTTTTGCAGATTGCTCTGGATTATCTTCCATAACTTTGCCAAGTGAAATTGGAATAATAGGAAGTTATGCATTCTATTATTGCTCAAATTTAAGCTCTATAACCATACCAAGCACAGTTCAAGAGATTGGAAGTTATGCTTTCCGTAATTGTTCTGCTTTGGCAACAATAACTTTTGAAGCAGATAGTGTTCTAACAACTATTGGTTCTAATGCCTTTCATTATTGCAGTGCTTTGTCTTCAATAACCATACCAAAAACAGTTCAAGAGATTGGAAGCTATGCTTTCCGTTATTGTTCTGCTTTGGAAACAATAACTTTTGAAGCAGATAGTGTTTTAACAAGCATTGGTGATCATGCGTTTTATCGTTGTAGTGCTTTAACATCCATAACCATACCAGACACTGTTAATAGTTTGGGAGAGCAAATGTTTTGTTATTGTGTAAATTTGGCTTCAGTGACATTGCCAAGTGGTATAACAGAAATTGAAAGACTAACTTTTTATGGATGCACAAGTTTAACAACAATAACCATTCCAGATAATGTGTTAAGCATTGAAGAGCAAGCCTTTCGTAATTGCAGTAATTTAGAATCTATCACTATATCAAGTGAATTGGTAAGTGTTGGTGCGTATGCATTTTCTGGTTGTGTAAAGTTAACTTCTATTATTATTCCAAGTACAGTTACGAGTATCGGAGATTATGCGTTTTCTGATTGCACAAATTTGACCACGGTTACCATTGATTCACAAACTATTTACACATCTTTAACCGATTCAACAGACTGCGGAAGTCTTGTTGAAAATGCTGAATATGTGTATGTACTTGTAGATATCGTGGAAGATGACGAATCGACAGTGGGCGACTATTTAACCTCAAATTTTAAAGTAAGCGAAGAGGCGGATGAAGGATATTATCTCTACACCAAAATCGTTCAAGAAGAAGAGGAATAATTTTTAAATTAAACAAAAATTACGCTTAAATTTATAAAAAGCGTGATTTTTTTGTTAAATATTTCAACGATTTTTGCTTGTATAAAAATTTGCTTTTTATATTTTTTAATAATTTTATTGCTAAAAATCCAAATTTTATATACTAATTGTGGTTATTTTTGATGTAAACTGCTTAATTTAATAAAATTACTTTGACATGAAAATTGAATTTGTGGTAAAATAATAAAGAATTAGATAAAAATTAGGAGGTTTTTTTATGGTCGCAGCTGTAAGTAGTGATTTCATGGATAATGTACTTGACTTTTTCGAGGAGGTAAAAGAGAAACTTGGAGAATTTTTTATAAAAATAGGTGAAGGTTTAGGCAATATCTTTGATCCTGAAAAGATTAAACAAGTGTTGAGTTCGCTTTGGGAAAGTACAAAAGAATTTGCTAAAACTGGACTTGTTTACTTAAAAAATGGTATTGTTGCAGTAGGGCACGCATTTTCAGTTCTTGGCGAGAAAATTGGATCAGTTGCATCCACTGCTTTTGAGAATATCAAAGCTGCTGGCGGTTTTGTTTATGACAAAGCAAAAGAATTTGGTAGCTTTTTGGTAGATAAGTTTAAAAGCGGACTTGCTTGGGCAGAAGAACATACTCCAAAAATTCTTAGCAATGCAAAAGATGCTTTGGGAAATTTTTTAAAAGGAACAAAAGATTTTTGTTTGAATATGGGAAGGTCTATTTCTTCTTTTTGTAGTAATATACGTGATAGAATTTCTAATTTCTCACAAAAAATTGTTTCTGGTGCGGTCGGACTTAAAGAAAAACTTGCTGATAAGTTTGATGTGATTGCTCCAAGAATGAAAGAATTTTTCGCTAATGCAAAAGCGAAAGTTGGTGCTGCGGCGGGTGTTATTGCTGGCGGGGTTAAACAATTTGCAGGTAAATTACAAGGTGTTTTCAACAGAGCAAAGGAAGCAACTGAGGATGCTTTCAGTGCAATCAAGGCTGATGCAAAAGCACGTAGAGAAGCAAGAACGGCAACAAAAAGTGCTGTTGCTAAAAAAAGTATTGCAAAAGCAGATGCTATTGCTGCTGTGAAGAGTAAGGTTGATCCTGAACCATTTGAAGAATTTGAAGAAGTTACACAAGAGCAGAGAGAACCTATGTCTTTGCTTTGGCCACTTATGAAAGTTGATTTGATGGCAAGAGAAGGATTTAATAAAGCATTCATTTCTGCAGTTGGTGGTGAAGAGAACTTCTTAAAACTTATTGATGGAATGGATAAAACAGTTCTTTTAGATGAGGAAGTGTTTACACAAATTGAAGATTATGATTTTAATTTGGAAAATGCGTTGACATATATAGGAGCAGAACGTGCAACCGATTCAAGAGCATTTGATGTTATTGCTGGTTTAGACAATGTTGTTGCAAGTTTGCAAAATCCAGAATTTCCTATTGAGGATAAAAGGGCAATAAATGCGTTCTTTGATAAATACAAGGATTGTGTGGGAATTGATTATGGCTTTGGATTGAATGAAGCTCTCGAACAACTTGGCGAGGAACTTAGTAATATGCCAATTGAAGAAAATGTTGAAAGAGAAGATAAAGAAGAAGAAACTCAAGCATTGACTGATATTGGTGCAGTTGAGTTGTTGCCAGTTACTGAAGATTCTGACACATTGGTTTATAATGGAGAGGAAACATTACCATATAAAGAGGAATTAGAAGAAAAATATCATGGTAATTTAGACTTTGGTGCTATTGTGTCAATAGTAGGAGTAAGAGTGCTCAACGAAGAACCTAATAATGCTATTTATGTAAATGTTGTTAATATTTTTAACGGGATAAATATTGGTTTAGGAAATGATGCAGTTATCTCAAATTGATAATGGGTTGAGTGCATTTTGAAGGTTTATAGATGTTGATAATGTTAATGTTTAACAAAAACATTATAACAGTGTGAATTAATAAAAAGATAGTGATGTTGTGTCACTATCTTTTTTGTTTGATTAATTAATTGAATTGATTTGTTATATTCGTTTGGTTTGTTATAATAATTTATTTTTTATTTGTCTTATTATTTTTTTTCATTTTTATAATTTCTATTTTTTTTGTATTATTTTTGAATTATTATTTTTATAAGATTTTTATTTTTTATGTGCTAAGTGTTATGTTTGGTAGTCCCGAGGGGAATCGAACCCCTGATTCCGCCGTGAGAGGGCGGCGTCTTGACCTCTTGACCACGGGACCATAAAGTCTTTGCCCTTAAAGAATAACATATTTTTTATAAAAAATCAATTATTTTTATCAAAAAGTTAATAAAACATAAAAAATCTGCATAACAAGGCTTGTTCTTAGTTTGTTATATTAAAATTTGTTCATATTTTAAAATGTTTGTTTGTTGAATTGTTTTGCTTGTTAAAGAGTTTATGATATAATGCTAACATTAATTGGTTTTAATTTAGTCTAAGCTTAAAGATATAGACAAATGAAAAAATAAAAGGTAGAAAAAATGAAAATTACTTGGTTTGGAACAGCAACTATACTTTTAGAAATTGGAGAAGAAAAACTTTTGTTTGACCCGTTTTTTAGGATGAATAAAAAGTTGGAACAGCCAGATATGAAAGAATTTTGCGAAGTTGATTATATTTTCAACACGCATCCTCATTTTGACCACTTGTGTGATATGCCAAAAATTTTGGAAAACACAAATGCAAAACTTTATGGTCCGCCAACGGCATACTTGCGTTTGGAAACACAGGGGGTTGATGTGGATAATAAAGTGGAAATCCTTTGTCCTCATGAAAAAATGCACACCCAAAATGCTACTATTTGTCTGCACAGAACCTTTCATATCAAGAACAATTTTGGAATAATTTTAAAGACTGCAATGAGGGTATTATTCAAATTTAAATTGTCAAAGGCGATAGAAATTTTGAAATTGCACAATCAATTTAGAATGGGTGGTGATATTGTGGCATTTGAAGTTAATGCCGAAGGAAAGACTATGTTGATTTTTGGTTCGGCGGGGATTGACGAGCGAGCACAGTTGCCAAAAAAAGTGGATGTTCTTGTGTGGCCATTTCAAGGAAGAACTAATATGACGAAATATTCTCTTCCAATTATAGAAAAAATTAATCCAAAAGTTGTTATTCTTGATCATTTTGATAATTCCTTTCCGCCAATCACTGGCACTATAAAAACCACAAAATTTGTTGAAGTTATGAAGAAAAAACATCCAAAAATTACTGTAATTGTGCCAAAATACAATGAAAAAATTGAAATTTAGCGGTATTTTATCTTATTTTTACGCAATTTTACCACTTTTTTGTTTTTGATTATATTTATTACACTGTGTGTGAAATCATATTAATTAACAATATGTTAATCATGACTTATCAATATTCTATTAAAATGCAGAAAAACGGTATAAATTAGGATTCAATAAAAAAGACAAAAAAAGATTAAAAAATTTTAACTAATTTGCTTGTAATTTTTTCAACTTGATGCTACAATATTTACGTGTTGGAGGTTATTTTTGAAGAAAAAATTTAACTCTGTATATAGAAAAATTAAGTTGTTGTTATACAGAAATATGTTTAAAAGGATTAAGGATAAGGAAGAAAATCTAACTTCTTCTGAGTATTTTTGTCTGGAATGCATTTATCTTATGGATAAGCCAACAATCTCTCAATTTGCTGAGTTTTTGGATATATCTTCTCCAAATGCCACTTATAAGGTTAAGTCGTTGATAAAGAAGGGGTTTATTAGTAAAGAAAAGTCGCAAAAAGACGGAAGAGAATACTTACTTGTTCCAACCGAAAAGTTTTTTAAAATTTATGGATATAAGGATGATGAAGCTAACATTGCTGTGTTTAAAAAAGATTTGAATAAGAGCGAAAGCAAAAAGATTAACAAGATTTTAAACATATTAACAGAAAAAATTTAACCACTTTTTAAGTGGTTATTTTGTTTTATATATTATTTTAAATTTTACTTTATTTCTGGTATGTTTCTTACTATTTTTAGAAAATTAAAAAAGGTTGACTTTTTTGAATTATACATATATAATATGAATGGAAAATGGTTTAAGGTAGGACTTCGTGCTTTTTGCGACTTTAAACTTTTTTCTTTTTTTTGATTATGATTTTGTGAGTTCTAAATGATTTTACAACAAAATATTTTGAAATCGTTTTGCAAATAGAAAGAATTGTTGTATAATACGAATATGGAAATTAAGAGATTGGTGGTTGCAAGTGGCAACGCACATAAGATAGAAGAAATTAAAGCGATTTTTAATGATATAAACATCGTGTCAATGCGCGATCTGGGTTTTAACGGCGAAATTGAAGAAAATGGTTCGTCTTTTAAAGAAAATGCTCAGATTAAGGCGGAGGCAGTGGCAAAAATTTTAAATATGCCAACACTTGCAGATGACTCGGGGCTTTGTGTGGATATGTTGGGTGGTGCTCCTGGCATTTATTCAGCACGCTTTTCTGGCAGAGGTGATAAGGCAAACAGAGATTTGCTTTTAAGACAAATGAAAGATTCCGACAACAGACGTGCTCACTTTGAATGTGCAGTTTGTTTGTATTTGCCAGACGGAAGGAAGTTCTTTGGTGAGGGTAAAACCTATGGAAAAATATTCACCGAAGAGGTTGGAGAAAATGGTTTTGGCTATGATTGTTTGTTCTATTCTGACGACCTTGAAAAGGGTTTTGCAGAGGCTTCATCAGAGGAAAAAAATTCTGTTTCACACAGATATCGTGCTCTTGTTGATTTAAAGAAAAACATTGATGCTGTTGAAGAATAATTCTTTAACAGTTTTTTATCTTTACTGTTATTTTATTAAATCTTAAAAATATTTATTTTTAGGTAGTTTTTGTGATTTGTTTATTAATAATACTTTAAATTATGTTGTTTTATATCTTATAAATTATATCTTATAAATTATATAACTTTTTATTGGTTTGTGTGTAATTGATAGATTTTTCAATTAAATTCCTATAACTAAATTCCTATAATTAAATTTCTATAGATAAATTTCTATAGATAAAATTATAAAATTAAATTTCTATATTTTCAAAATAAAATTCTTAATTTGGTTGGCATATACGGTGGCTTTTTGCAAAGAGGGGTGTTCAACCATAATTCGCACAAGTTCTTCTGTTCCGCTTGCTCGAATCAGTACTCTTCCAGACGGAGAAATCTCTGTGGATATTTTATTTGCCAAATCTTTCAAATTTTCGTTATTTAAGATTTTTAGTTTGTCTTTTACAGGTAGGTTTATATTACACTGTGGGATTAGGTGGGCATCAAAAAGTTCTTCCAAACTTTTGCCTGTTTTTTTGACTATTTCACATATTTTAAGTGCGGTTAAAATGCCGTCACCAGTATGTGAGTATGTTTTTATTATTATATGTCCAGATTGTTCTCCGCCAAGGGTTAAATTCATTTTTCCCATTGCTTCAATCACATATTTATCTCCAATATCTGTGCGAATGAGATTGATTTTGTTACGATTTAATCCAACCATAATTCCGCTGTTTGTGTGACTTGTTCCAACAACCGAATTGGCATACAACAAACCTTGTTCTTTTAAATCTTTTGCCAATATGTATAAAAGTTTATCTCCGTCAAAAATTCCGCCACTTTTGCTGACTGCAATCACACGGTCGGCATCACCATCAAATGCAAAACCAATGTCGGCACCTGTTCTTTTCATCTTTTTAACTAAATTTTCTATATGTAAACAGCCACATTTGGAGTTGATTTTCTCGCCTTCGCCACCACAGGCAATTTTGCACACCTTTGCATTTAAACTTTTAAAAACTTTGGGTGCGATTTTACTTCCTGCACCATTGCTTGCATCAAGGCATACAAACAGACCGTCCAACATGGTGTTTACACTGCATTTTAGATGCTGAAAATATTTTTTCACAAGCGAAAAATCTTCGTTAAATCTTCCGCAATTATCGGCAATGAAATTACTTTTAAAGAACTCTTCTAAAAATTCTTCTTCGCTGTCCGAAATTTTCTTTCCTGTGCGGTCAAAAATTTTTATTCCGTTGTATGTGGGTGGGTTATGAGATGCTGTTATGATAACTCCAAAATCAAATTTTTCGCTTTCGGCAAGATAGGAAATTGCAGAGGTTGGAACTGTTCCAACGCTCGTCACAAATCCACCGCCTTGAATTATCCCTGCACAAAGCGAAAGCATAAGTGCATCCGCCGAGCATCTTGTGTCGTGTCCAATCACAATGTGGGGATAGGTTTTGATTTGTGAAAGTGCGTTTCCAACCGAAAACGCTAAACTGCAGGTTAGCGATTTTCCATATTCTCCTCTAATTCCGTCCGTACCAAAAAATTCTGCCATAAACTAAACCTCCATAAATAAATGCGTAAAACATAAGAATATATATGTTTTTTATTTGAAAGTTGTTAGATTTTTAAGTTTATTTAGATTTTTTTTATTAATTCTTATAATTTACATTTTAATTTTACAACTTATTAGGTTGAAAGATATATTGCAATTAATTACAACAACAAGAATTTAAGACTTGACATTCAAAAATAAATTGTTATAAAATAAACCAAAAGGAGAAGATTATGAACGAATATCTTTATGCTAAATTTCTAAAAGAAAGTTTAGAAGAATTTAAAGCAGAAAGACTTAGAGATGAAAGATTTAAGGATGAGAATTATATTTGTGTTTATCAATATCTAAATATTGACGAATTGAAAAAAGAAAATTTGGATGTTGAATTTTTTATGAAGTTTTGTAGAAAAATGGGGTTGAAAGTAGATTATCCTCAAAACCTTGAAGAATGCCGAAAAAAAGAATATGAAGGTAAAAATCTTATTGCAATTGTCCTTCATTAATCACAAACCTATAAATGTTGGGAAAGAATTTAAGGTTAATATTAAATAAATCATGTTGCAAAATTTAAAAAATAGTTAAAAAATTTTAATAAATTTTAATAAATTTTAAAAAGTTTAAAAATTAGTTGTAAAAAGGTGTGATTTTTTGTAAAATATAGTTTGTATACAAATGAGGTTGCTATGATTGATAAAGACGGTATTGAAAGGCCAGACAAATTAGACGAGCATATTATTAAAATAAAAAACCAAAAGCGTAAAGTTGTGTTTGACGATAAATATCCATATCGTCCACGCAACATATTTTTTCGTTTGTGGTCGGCATTTTGTAGATTGCTTCTAATTGCGGTGTTCAATCCGTGTATGGTGTTGAAATATCATTTGTACATATTTGGCAATGAAAACAGAAAAAAGTTGAGGCGAAAATCGTTTGTTATGACTGTAAATCATGTACATTATTTCGACCACATTTCTGTTGGAACTAATCTTTTCTGTTGGAGAAAAATTTATTACACTACATTAGATTTAAATATAAAACGTCCTTTTATTGGTTTCTTGTTGCGTTCGTTTGGGGGAATACCTCTTCCATCAGGAAGTATATCGGGCATGAAAAAATTTAATGAAGATGTTTCGTATTTATTGAAACATAAAAAACCAATTTTGTATAGCCCAGAATCGTCGCTTTGGCCGTTTTATAGAGAAATTCGTCCATATAAAAGAGGTGCATTTTCAGTTGCAGTGAAAAACGATGTGCCTGTTCTTCCTATTGTTTTGCTTTTTAAACAAAAAAAGAAGAAAAATAAAGTGAAGCATAAGATGTATTTTGCTATTTGCAAACCTGTTGAAATTGATAAAAGTTTGCCGGATGAGCGTTCCAGAAGCGAGAAGTTAATGAAACAGGTGTATGAGGTGACAAAGCGAGTGGCGGAAGAGTGGTATGAAATACAGGACTGTGGATATGGAGATGAAAAAATAAGCCGAAAATTGCGACATGGAAAAGACCTAGTCTTCAAAGACGACCAGTGGATTGTGAAAGAGAAGAAAAAACAAAAAAGCAAAGAGCAAAAATTGTAATTGCGATTTAAAATGCTGTAAGTATTGATAATCATCAATTTATAAACAATTTCATGTTAGACTTAAAAAATAAGGATGTTTGTTATCAACATCCTTTTTGGTTTTACAATTTTCAAAAGTGTTTTTATTCTGTTTAATATTTAATTTTTAAGTTTTTAATTAAAGTTGATGTGTTATAAAATCACATAGAACAAGATTGAAATGAATTGCAATATTGTGCCAAGCAGAACAAATAGGTGCCAGACGCTGTGGATATATTTTACCTTATGCCCAAAGGCGAAGAAGATTGCTCCAACAGTGTATGCCAAACCGCCAGCCAACAACCACAAAAAGCCAGCAGTTTCAAGATGTCTGAAAAGTGGAACAATGGCAATAACCACACACCAGCCAAGTGCGAGATATAGCACCATTGAAAGTCCTTTCCAGCGATACATATTCACAGCATTCAAAACGATACCTAAAATTGAAAAAGTCCAAACCAAAGCGAATAAGGTGTAAGCCCAAACGGGTTCGCTTCGCAGTGTGATAAGGCAAAAAGGAGTGTAGGTGCCAGCAATCAGCAAAAATATTGAACAATGGTCAAAAATTCTAAAAACTTTTTTTGCACGGTTAGGTCTAAGAAAATGATAAATTGCACTCATGGTGTAGGTGATAATCATACAAAATCCATACACATACATACTAAAAATTCCTAAACCATCGGAGTATAAATGGGCTAACACCACACCAACAATCAAAAAGATTATGCCAAGACCTCCACCAACAATGTGGGTGACAGCATTAAAAATCTCTTCGCCTTTGGTGTAATTTGGTAGACTTTTATCATATTCTTTTTTCATATTATAATTTTCTCCAATTTTGAAAAATCATTAAAAACACATCAGAAATCTTGAAAAATCTTAAAAAATGTGAAAAATAACGAAAAAAATGTAAAAACAACCAAAAATATAGTTTAAATTTGCCAAAGAAGTTGTTTATGCAGTTTATATGATTTTATTTTAAATTATTTTTTAAGATATGCATGATTTTTTTGAAATTTTCTTCATTTTTGTCAACAGCGGAATTGATTGTCCCACGAAAAACAATGCATTTTTGATAAATGAATTCGGTTATAAAATTCACAATCATCGAAAAGATTGTTACAAGAATTCCCGGAATTCCAGCATCTTCCATGGCATATCCCCAAATTGTTGAAAGTGGGGTGAAGATGACATAATATACTGCCACTAAAAACATTGCGAACGGAATGTTGTTTGCTGATTTAAAAGTGTATTTGCGGTTTAGAGTGAAATTCCAAACGACAGACAAAATAAGGGCGACAAGATAGGATACCCAATAATTTATATGAAGAACATCATACATAAGTTCGGATACTAAAAGTTGAATAATGCCAGCAGAAATTGAAAAGAATGTGAATTTAACTGCTTGAATAAAACTATTTTTCATGAATTACATTATATATAATAGGAAGAAAAAAGTAAAGTAAAAGAATGAATTAAAAAATATAATAAGTTGAAGTTGTTTATTATTATTGTTGTTATGGAATTATTAATGTCGTCAAAAAAATATAAAATCATGCAGTTATAACTTGATTTTTGTTTTTTTATTTGTTTTAATATAACATGGAATTTAAAGATATTTTAAAAGATTTGAGAATAGAGAAGGGGTTAACTCAGGAGCAATTGGCAAAAGAGATTAATTTTAGTTTATCTATTGTCAATAAATGGGAGAATGGAAAGAAAAAACCAAGTATTGATGCAATTATCATTTTAAGTAAATATTTTAAAGTTTCTGCTGACTATTTGTTGGGTTTGGAAGATTAAGACGAGTTTCGTCTTTTTTTTATTCGGACAAAATATTTTTAAGCATTTTTATTATATAATTAGATATTTCGTCAACATTGTCAACTTAAATTATTTCTTTTTCTTTACTTTTTTATTATTTTTTGGTATCATTTTAGTATGAAAATTTTAAGTGCAACTTATCTCACTTCGGTGGTTGAGGAAGAAAAAATTTTAAAGGATGATATGCCAGAGGTGGCGTTTGTGGGCAGGAGTAATGTCGGCAAGTCTTCTCTTATTAACACCCTTGTGGGACAGAAAAATTTGGCTAAAACTTCGTCAACTCCGGGACTTACAAAAATGATTAATTATTTCCTTATTAACGGTTCGTTTCGTATTGTCGACTTGCCGGGCTATGGTTATGCCAAAACAGGTCGTAAACACATAGCAAATTGGGCGGGACTTATGGAAAAATATCTGCTTGGCTCAATAAGTCTTACAACGGTGTTCGTATTGGTGGATTGCCGTCATAAGCCAAGCGAATTAGACAAAATGATGATTGACTTTTTAAATTACAATCAAATTCCTTATGTCATAATCGCCACAAAGGTGGACAAACTTGCCAAAAGTAAAGTTCCGCAATCTTGCACTTCCATTGCCAGAGAGTTGGGGGTAAGAAGAGAAATTGTTATGCCGTTCTCGTCAGAAAATGGTTTCGGTAAGGAAAAACTTTTGGAATACATTGAAAGTGTGGTTAAAATGTGATTGTAATAAAAGTTGATTTTGATAAAAATTTAACCAATTTAACAAATTATTGATATATAATTGATATTACATCAAAAATTTAAAAAGAAAAAATATATCAATTAAAATTATAAATTTGTAATGTTATAACACAAGTAACACAGGACAAAAGATTGTTGGAGGTTGTTCTTATACTGTTTACGTGAAGAGTGTTTGTGGATTTCAAAGATTAATAAACTTTTTTATGATAACAAAGACAATGCTAACAAAATTTTAAATTAAACCATATTTTAAATTAAACCTCATTTTTAAATTAGATCGCAGATTGCAAAAGTTTTACCTGCAATCCTAGTGGGTGGTTTTTATTTTATATGGTTTTTAGTCGTGGTTTTTAGTCGTGTTTTTTTATCAAGTGATTTTTATATAAAGATGCTTTAATTTTTTACTGGATGATTTTTTTCGTATTAACTTTTTTGATAACTAAAATTTAAGATTCATAAATTAAAATCCGCAATGACAAGGCGAAAGTTTATTTAATATTTTTTTGAAAATATAGCGAATTTGTTTGCGTTGGTAAGTGTTTTTTTGTTAGAATATATGTGTTAAATATATGCATTAACAAAAGGAGTTTTATTTATGAAAAAGTATGTTTATCTTTTCAAAGAAGCCGATGGAAAAAACAAGGCTTTATTTGGTGGTAAGGGTGCCAACCTTGCCGAAATGACAAAAATTGGTTTGCCTGTTCCTCAGGGTTTTACAATCACAACTGAGGCCTGCACAAAGTATTACGAAGATGGCAGGATGATTAACGATGGCATTGAGGCTCAAATTTATGCTAAACTTGCCCAAATCGAAAAAGTTACAGGTAAGCAGTTTGGAAATCTAGAAAATCCACTTCTTGTTTCTGTTCGTTCTGGCGCAAGAGTTTCTATGCCAGGTATGATGGACACAATTTTAAACCTTGGTCTTAACGACCAAGTTGTTGAGGGGCTTGCTCGCCTCACAAATAACGAGCGTTTCGCTTACGATTCATATCGCCGTTTTATCCAAATGTTCAGCGATGTTGTTATGCAACAAGACAAGTCTAAATATGAAAGAATTTTAGACCAAATTAAAGAAAAGAAAAAGGTACAATTTGATAAAGACCTCACCGCTGAGGACTTGAAAGAAATTGTTAAACTCTTCAAAAAACTTTACAAAGAGGGGCAGAAGGAAGATTTTCCACAAGATCCAAAAGTTCAACTCATTGAGGCTGTTAAGGCTGTGTTCCGTTCTTGGGACAACGAAAGAGCAAATGTATACCGCAGAATGCACGATATTCCATATAACTGGGGTACTGCAGTAAACGTTCAATCCATGGTGTTTGGAAATATGGGCGATGACAGCGGAACTGGTGTTGCTTTCACAAGAAATCCAGCAACTGGCGAAAACAAGTTGTATGGTGAATATTTAATGAACGCACAAGGCGAGGATGTTGTTGCGGGAATTAGAACACCACAACCAATTGCTCAACTTGAAAAACAAAATCCTGAAGTTTATGCACAATTTGTAAGTATTGCAAAGAAACTTGAAAATCACTATAAAGATATGCAAGATATGGAGTTTACAATTGAAAGAGGCAAACTCTATATGTTGCAAACAAGAAATGGTAAGAGAACTGCCAAGGCTGCTCTTAAAATTGCCGTAGACCTTGTTGCAGAGGGCATGATTAATGAAAAATCAGCACTTTTGATGATTGACCCAAAACAACTTGATGCACTTTTGCACCCAACTTTTGACGATAAAGCACTCAAAAAAGCAACTGTAATTGGCGAAGCATTGCCAGCATCTCCTGGTGCTGCAAGCGGAAAAATTTGCTTCACCGCTGAAAAAGCAAAAGAACAAGGAAAGAAAGCAAAAGTTGTGCTTGTTCGTCTTGAAACTTCACCAGAAGATATTGAGGGTATGGCTGCTTCTCAGGGTATCTTAACCGCACGTGGTGGTATGACTTCTCATGCTGCCGTTGTGGCTCGTGGTATGGGAACTTGCTGTGTGGCTGGTTGCAGTGCAATTAAATTTGCAGATGATGGAAAATCTTTCACACTTGGTGGAAAGAAGTATAAAGAGGGAGATGTAATTTCCTTTGACGGATCCACAGGTAAGATTTATGACGGTGAAGTTCAAACAGTTGAGGCAAAAATTTCTGGTGAATTTGCCACAATTATGGAATGGGCTGATAAATATCGTGACCTTCAAATCCGCACTAATGCCGACAATCCAAGAGATACCGCCGTTGCTTTCAACTTTGGGGCAGAGGGTGTTGGTTTGTGCAGAACTGAACATATGTTCTTTGAAGCAGGCAGAATTAAAGCAATGCGTGAAATGATTGTTTCCACAACAACTGAAGAACGTAAAAAAGCACTCAAAAAACTCCTTCCAATGCAACAAAAAGACTTTAAGGGAATCTTTAAGGCGATGAAAGGTCGTCCGGTTACTATTCGTTTCCTTGATCCACCTCTTCATGAATTCTTGCCACATGAAGATGATGAAATTAAAGAACTTGCAAAAGAAATGAAATTGACTTTTGAAGAGCTTAAAAGCACAGTGGAATCTTTGCATGAATTCAATCCAATGATGGGACATCGTGGACTTAGACTTGCTGTAACATATCCTGAAATTGCTGAAATGCAAACAGAAGCAGTTATCAAAGCAGCCATCGAAGTTCAAAAAGAGGATAATATTGATGTTATTCCAGAAATTATGATTCCTCTCACTTGCGACAGTGTAGAATATAAATTTGTTAAAGATATCGTAACATCCACTGCAGACAAAATTTTGGAAAATGCAAAAGTTTCAATGAAATATAAAGTTGGAACAATGATTGAAATTCCAAGAGCAGCAATCACTGCCGACCAAGTTGCAAAATATGCTGAATTCTTCTCATTTGGAACAAACGACCTCACACAGATGACTTTTGGTTTCTCTCGTGATGACGCAGGCAAGTTCCTTGATGTATACTATGAAAAGAAGATTTTTGAAAGCGACCCATTTGCAAGACTTGACCAAAACGGTGTTGGTAAACTTGTTCGCATTGCTGTTGAACTTGGAAGGTCAACTCGTCCAGACATCAAACTTGGAATTTGTGGCGAACATGGTGGCGATCCATCATCTGTTGAATTTTGCCATAGAATTGGTTTGAACTATGTTTCATGTTCTCCATTCAGAGTGCCAATTGCTCGTCTTGCTGCTGCACAGGCTGCAATTAAATATCCACGCAAGAAAAGAAAATAAGTTTAAGTTTTTGTGATAAAAATTAAAGTTGCAAATTATTTTGCCCCACCATAATAATAATTGGGAGGAAAAATGTTTGATAATATTTTAGATAATGACGAAGTTGTTGTTGATATACTTCGTCCAAGCAAAGCAAAATTAATTATTCGCACGGTGCTTCTTGCAGTTTTTTGGATAATATTGCTACTTATTTGTTTTGTGCCTTATTTTATAACTTCAAGCATAATAGAAGAAGCGACTATTGATGGGTTTATAGGAGTGATTCTTGCTATTGTATTCCTTGTGATTATATTCTTTCAAATTTTCTTCACTATGATGTGGTATAATAAAACTTATTATGCTTACACAAACAAGCGTCTTATCATCCGCACTGGCATTATTGGTGTTGATTTTCGCTCGCTTGACATCAAAATGGTTGGTGCGACTGATGTGTATGTTTCTCTTCTTGACAAAATTGCAAACAAAAACACAGGTTCTTTGAGATTTGGGAGTATGTCAAGTCCTATTGTCAATTCGGCAAGTATGTTTTCGTTTTCACATATAAGCGACCCATATAACAACTACAAAAAAATCAAAGAACATATTGAATTGTGTAAACAGACCAACACAAACGCATAAAATAAATAAAAAACATAAAATTTTTCAAATCAAAAATATAAAAAACATCTCGAAAAATTGAGATGTTTTTTTAATAAGTATTTGAATTTGGTATTGACAAGTGTGAAAGAGTGTGTTAGAATGTGTATGAAATAAAAATATGGAGGAAAGATTGTGAATATCATTGATGAAATTCAAAATGTAATTACGGAAGAAAATGCAGAACAAACCTTGATTGATTATTTAAAAAGTTTTGAAGACGAAGAACTTCTCACCATGAGGTCAAGCAAAGGGAAGACTTTGATTTTTTTAGCATTAGATAATGGATTTGAGAAATTTTTGTGTATGGTGCTTGAGAAATTTCCAAAACTTGCAACAATTCCAAATAGATATGATAACACATTTTTGCATCTTGCGGCAATGGAAGGCATGAAAGATGTGCTTATAAAAGCCCTTGAAATTGATCCAAGTCTTGCAACATTTCAAAATGAATATAGTAACACATTTTTGCATATTGCGGCATCGAAGGGTATGAAAGATGTGCTTATAAAAGCCCTTGAAATTGATCCAGAAAAACTTGCAACAATTCAAAATCACAAAGAAGAAACCTTTTTGCATATTGCGGCATCGAAGGGTATGAAAGATGTGCTTATAAAAGCCCTTGAAATTGCTCCAGAAAAACTTGCAATAATTCAAAATCACAAAGAAGAAACCTTTTTGCATATTGCAGCATCGAAGGGTATGAAAGATGTGCTTATAAAAGCACTTGAAGTTGCTCCAAAAAAACTTGCAACAATTCAAGACGAATATGGTTACACATTTTTGCATATTGCGGCAGAAAAAGGCATGAGAGATGTACTTATAAAAGCACTTGAAGTCAATCCAAAACTTGCAACAATTCCAGTTGTACATGGTAACACATTTTTGCATATTGCGGCAGAAAATGGTATGAAAGATGTTCTTATAAAAGCACTTGAAGTTGCTCCAAAAAAACTTGCAACAATTCAAGACGAATATGGTTACACATTTTTGCATGACTTTGCGATATGTGCGAACTATGAAGAGTTTAAAGAAATTCTTGAAAAAATTTCGCCAGAACTTTTACCGGAACTTTTAATAAATAACGAAGATGGGTTAGACCCAATTGATGTCTTTAATAGTAAACATAATGAAAAAATTGAAAAACCAAAGGAAAATTTGACTTCTATTTTGAAAACTCGTGCAAAAAGTTTGAAAAATAATATGGATAGAAGTACCGGCGGGGAATAAAAACAAGGAATAAGTTTTTATGAAAATAAAATTAAAGTGAGATTGAAAAAAATATCAAAAAATGAAAAAGCAAGAACTAAAATATCCTTGCTTTTTTTTGTTTTATTGATTTCAATTTAATATTGTGCAAGGATGTTTAATTTAATTCTTTTAAGATTATTAATTTTAAAACATTTTAATATTTTTTTATTTATTAACAATATCTTTATAAAAATGTTATTTTAAAGTTAATTTTCGTTAAGCACCACATTGCCACAAAGGACATCAAAATAGGAAAAGGTTTGCAGTTTTTCGTCTTCCGTCTTGATTGTGAACACGCTTGGATAGACATCCTTTATGGTTGCCGTCACATTTTCAATCTTCTTTCTTCCACGGTTTATCTGCATTTGAACATTCTGTCCTTTCATATTTGATATCTTTAACTTAATATCGTCAAGTCCATAAACTATTTTTCTCATAAATTCTCCTTATGCGAATTTTTGACAACTTGTTTAAATTTTATTCCAAAATTTGTTCTAATGTAACTTTTTGAGAAATAAAATAGGTTTGAGATGAAATTTTTGGAGGGGTTTATGGCTTTTGAAAGTAATAAATTTAATGTGGTTAGGAAGAAACATCTTGAAAAATCCACATTCGCCGTGGAGTGTAATGTGGAAAGCGGGGTGGAGATTGAGAAAATTTTGTCTGTTTGCCACACTGCACAGGCAACCGATGCCGAAATTTTAAACGGAGTTATCAATTATGCTGGCAACATTGACCTATGCATTCTCTATCTGACTGTGGATGGCGAGATTGGCACGCTGAATTCTTCTTGTCCGTTCACATCGAGGTTTGAAGATGAGGCTATCAGTGTGGGAGATAAGGTTGGCATTAAGGTTGATGTGGAAGACTATGCGGTGGAGAGTGTAACATCTTCTAACATCAAAATAAGTTGCACTTGTCAGCAGTCTGGTATACTTATTTTTGAGCGTGAAGTTGGAACAATTTCTTCTGGCGATGACGATATTTGTCAAAAAACAGACGAAATTATAATCAACACTCTTGTTGGCGAAGCGAAAGAAACTTTTCCGGTGGAAAGCGAGTTTTCAATTAAAGAACCGGTAAGAAAAATTATTTGTTCTGACAGTCAAGTGAGTGTTAAATCGGTGGAAAGTGGAGTGAATTTTGTTTCGGTTGGCGGTGAAGTTGTTACAAGACTTTTATATCTCACTGAAAACGATCGCTTTGAAACTTCATATATAACCGAAAACTTTAAAGAAGAAGTGGAACTTGAAGGGGTAACTCGAGAGTCTGTCAGTGAGGCGTCTGCATATATCAAAAGAAGTGATGTTAAAATTCAAATCGAAACTTTGGAGAAAGGTGTGGATGTTAAGGTGAGCGTTCCTGTGGAAGTTCGAGTGATTTCCTACATTGAAAGAGCGGAAACAGTTGTTACAGACATTTACAGCACAAAATGTAATTTGCAAGTTGATACCTCTTCTTTTGAAATGACTGAGTGTTCCACAACCGACCTTTTTGAAGAAAAGATTGATGGAACTCTAATCTTGGATGAAGATAAGCCTCGTGTTGACAAGATTATGTTTGTTGGTGGAAGTAATTTGTTTGTTACAAACAGTTATATTAAAGGCGGAGAGGTTTTTGTTGAAGGTGTGACAAAAACAAATGTGGTTTATCTTAATGATGAAACAAATTCGCTTAATAGTGTGGTTGTTGAAGTGCCATTTGTTGTTTCTGACAAAATTGATGCCTCGGAAGATGCACAAGTAAGTATTGATGTGACAATGTCGGATGTGGATGTTGTTGTAAAAAAAGGAAGAGAATTCCTTTTTGATGCTAAACTTAAAGTTAATGTTTCATACTTTGATGAAAAAATTGGTGCTGTCATTTCGGAAGTTACAACAACAGAAGAATTGGCAGAGAGAGATTGTTCTGTTGAACTTGTTTTTGCACGTGCAGGTCAATCGGCTTGGGATATTGCAAAAAGCATTAAAGTGAGAGAGGAAACAATTATATATCAAAATCCAAATTTAAGTTTTCCTCTTGTGCAAGATGAAAATGTTATTGTTTATTATAAAATTAGATAGAATATATTATAATAATAAAAAGCCAAAAACCTATAAATTTAGAAAAATAGTAATATAAAACAAAAAAAATGAAAATTTTCACAAAAATCGCATATTTTTTGCGATTTTTTTAATTTTTTTCTGATAAAAATCAATTTTGAAATAATTTTTTATCGATGAGGTTTTTATGAAATATATTCTTTCTTTTATTGGAGTTGCTGTTATTTGTTGTGCAATTTTTCTTTGCGGTGGCAATACTGATGCAAACGAAGAATATATTCGTATTCATATTGTGGCAAATTCCAACAGCACGCAAGACCAAAATATAAAGTATGTGGTTAAAGATGCTATTGTAAATTTTCTTATTCCATATCTTGCGGAAGCAGAAAGCAAGGAAATGGCGGGAGAGATTGTTGAACAAAACTTAACTAAAATTGCCGAAGTTGTAAGTTCGGCATTAAAGGCGGAGGGGGCAGACTATGGTGCTAATGTGTATTTAACCAAAGAAGAAATTCCAACTCGAAGCTATGAAACTCTAGTGTTGGAAGAGGGAGTGTATGATTGCTTAAAAGTGGAACTCGGTGACGGCGAGGGAGATAATTGGTGGTGTGTGGTTTTTCCAGCAGTATGTTTTCTTGATACAAAAAATTCTTCAAATTATGAGTATATTTCTAAAATTTGGGACATTATATCTAGTGTAATTTAGATTTTTTCAATCTAAAAATCAACTAAATGGAGGAAATATGAAAAAAAATTTAAGAAAGAGAGTTGTTGCGTTGGCTTTTGCATTTGTTTTTGCTTTTATGTCTGCGGGCTCGCTGGTGCTTATCTCTACAATGTCGATGGGAAATCAAATTGAGGTTGCTGATGCTGTTTCTCTCACAACAAGCGAAATTAAAACAATTCAAACAAAACTTAAGCGTTGGGGTTATTATACTGGCTCGGTGGACGGCATTTATGGAACTCTAACAAAGCAGGCGGTTATCTATTTCCAAAAAGTGAACGGTTTGCAAGTGGACGGTATTGTTGGAACAGAAACTGCAACAGCACTTGGAATGACACTTTCAAGTAGTTCATCAAGCAGTTCTTCTTCCAGTGATGATACTTCTGTTTCTAGCAACGACCTTTATCTTCTTGCCAAATGTGTTTATGCGGAAGCACGTGGCGAGATTTACACTGGTCAAGTTGCGGTGGCAGCGGTTGTTTTAAACAGAGTGGAGAGTGCAGATTTTCCAAACACAATTGCTGGAGTTATCTATCAACCTTATGCATTCACTGCGGTGAGTGATGGACAAATCAATCTTGAACCAGACGAAACCGCTTATAGTGCAGCCAGAGATGCATTAAATGGCTGGGATCCTACATACGGAGCATTATATTATTACAACGCTTCAACAGCAACAAGTTCTTGGATTTACTCCAGAACAACCACAGTTGTGATTGGAAATCATGTGTTCGCAATTTAAGAAAGGAGGTGAAATATGAGCGAAAAAATGACGCAAAATAATGAAGTTGAAAATACTCAAAACCCTAAAACCAAACATGACGAAAGTAGATATACTGAAAAGAATTATAACGGCAAGAACAAGAAAGATGAAGGTAGGAACAGGAAAGATGAGGGGAAGAAAAAGTCGTATAAAGGAGCAGTGATTGGACTTTCAATTGCAACAGGAATTTTGGGGTTAAGCACAATTGGGCTTGGAGTGGCTTATAGCATGAGTATGACAGAATCGGCTTCTTATGCCACACAAATTGAAAATATCTACAAGAAAAATTATTATGAATTGGTGGATAATGTGAATAGTGCAGACACTAAAATAAGCAAATTGTTGGCATCGGATGACGAAACATATCAGGCAAAAATGTTGACAGAACTCTCGCAAGAGGCGAAGGATATGCAGTCTAATATTGCAAGTTTGCCACTTACTGGCGAAAATGTTTTGCAGGTTGTTCGTTTTATAAATCAAATGTCTGGCTATACACAAACTCTTGAAGAAACAATTGCCGAGGGTGGAGAACTATCGGATGATGACTTGGAAACCTTAGCCGAAATGCACGAAGCATTAACTGAAATGAAAAAATATTTAAACCAGATGTCGCAAAAGATGTTTGAAGGATATAGTATTCTGCGTGCGTCATCAACAATGAATGGAGATCTCGACCAATTTACATTAGACTTTGCACAAATAAAATCGACTGATGCTGATTATCCAACAATGATATATGACGGACCATTTTCGGATAGTGTGGTGAATGCTGAAATTAAAGGTTTGACAGGAAGTGAAATTTCAAAGGATGATGCATACTCCAAAGTTGATGAGGTTTTCAAAAATATAAGTAGTTTGAAATATGAGGGGCAAACAGATGGTAAATTTGTGACTTACAACTTTTCTCTTGAGAATACTGACGGACAAGATTTGTTTGTTCAGGTAACAAAAATTGGCGGGCACGTTTTGACAGTGAGTGGACACATTGAAAGCGACAATACAACCATAAATTTAACACAGGCTGAGAAAATAGCATTAGATTTTGCAGAAAATAATGGTGTTGAAAATGCCGAAGTTGTGTGGAGCGAAGAGGTGCAATCACAGGTATATTTCAATATTGCTCCAACAGAAAATGGTGTTGTGCTATATCCAGACCTTGTGAAAGTTAAGGTTGATTTGGAGAATGGTAACGTGATTGGTTATGATGCAATTTCATATTTCACCAATCACACTGACCGCAATTTAGTTGCAAGTGGAATTGGAATTGACCTTGCAAGAGAGAGTGTGGATAGTTCTTTCACAATTGTAAATCAAAGACTGGTACTTGCACCATTAGACTATAATCGTGAGGTGCTTTGCTATGAGTTTGAGGCAACACGTGATGGTGCAACATACTATATTTTTATAAATGCAAGCACAGGAGAGGAGGAAAATATCTTGAAAGTTGTTGAAACCACCGATGGAAGTAAACTTATGTAAAAACGATAAAAAATTGAAAATATTATACAAAAATTAATAAATACAGACAAAAAATAAAAACACTTTAACTTTTTGTGGTTAGAGTGCTTTTTTTTTATACTATTTAAACGAGTTTCTTGATAAGATTTTGAGCCTAAAACAAGACTTTGGTTAATTTGATAGTTGCTTCTAAAATTATTGATCAATGTTTTTATTTTCAAAACTTAACCATTGTAATCATCTTTATTGTTGGATGTAAAATTGGTATTACTTTCAATGTTAACATCAAAGTTAGCATCAAAATTATGCTGTAAAGATTTTTCACTGTTGGTGTCGACATTGTTATTATTGTTGTTATCGGTGTTATTGACATTGTTATGATTGGTGTTCTTTGTGTTTTTTGGATTGTTTTTGTTATTATTTAAGTTATTACTGTCGTTATCATTATTAATACCGACTTCATTATTGTTAGAATTATTAACGTTATCATCTTGTTTGTCATATATTTTATGTTTATTTTCATCAGAGTTTTCCTCTTCGTGCGAGGTGTTTTCATAATCAATGTTTTCAAAAATTGATTCTTCGTAATTTAAATCTTCTTGGTGTTTTTGTATGCTTTGTTGTTGTGTCTGTTTCTTTTTCTCCTTATCTAAGTATGCTGAATGGATGATGATATAAATACCAATTCCAACTGCTGACAAACCAGCAATTACACCTGTAACACCGTTGAAGTAGGCGGTGTCATTTGCACCTGTTGCAGAAAGAATGGCAACTTGTGTAAGCACAAGAGCAAATATTGCTGAAACAAGATTGCATAATCTAAGGCTTGAAAGAAGAATGTCATTCTTTTTTCTTATTTTGCAAAGATGATATATGGCAATTCCAAGTTCTATGAATGAACATAAAGCTACCAAAATTGACGATATCAATGAGTAAAAGTAGTCTTGCGGTGAAAAGAACAATCTGCCCATGTAAATTCCAAAAGTAAGTCCGGCAATTAAAATTAGCACACCCATAATCACACTCTTAGACTCTTTGTTTATAGATTCTGCTGTTTTGCTGTGGTTAGAAATAAATATTTTTTTACTAAAACCTATTAATAATGTGTAAATACCACTCAAGCAATATAGAAATGATGCTTGATATAAACCAAATAATATTTTAGCAACAGACCACAAAAAATTATATATCATTGTTATAAACGTGATAAATTTTGTTCTTATTAATTGGTCGGTTTTTATTTGTTTTATACTTCTCTTTAATTTCATATAGTATATATATTTTACTATTTTTATTAATATAATTCAATTAATTTTAAATAATATTTCATAATTTTTTTTATAATAATTTTAATTTTATTAAAGTTGATATTGTGAAGGTGAGTGGCGTGGCGAAAAATTAAATAAAAAATAAAGCACTATAACGAGTTGAGGTTATATGCTTATTAGTGAGTGGTTTTTAGAAAATGTTTGTTAATGCTATTTTGGTTTTTAAGTATGTTTGCGATAATTTGATTTAAGTGGTTGAATTTAAATTTTTGTTATTTATAATCTAAAAAAAGTTGATACGTAAAAAACTTGATGTTTTTAATGGTTCTTTTGATTTTGTGTTTATGATGATTAAATTTAAAATTATTATATTGCATAAAAAAAACCGAGTTTACTCGGTTTTTGGTTTTATTCTTGTTCTGCAGAAGCAAGTGCTTTTTCATATTCGGCAAGGATTTTCTCTTTAAGCATTTCTCTAACTTCTGTTTTGATTGGATGAACGATGTCTTTATGATCTCCTTCTTTTGTTATTCTGCTTGGCATTGAAAGAAAATATCCATCCTTTCCGCTGATGACTTTGATGTCATGAACAACAAGTTCATCATCAATTGTGATTGATGCAACTGCTTTAAGTTTTTCGTTGCCATTGTTTACAATTCTTATTCTAATGTCCGTAATATTCAAGTTTGTGTACCTTCCTTTTATTAAATCTAAACCTATATGGTCAGTAAAATTATATCACAATTGGATATTTTTGTAAAACAATTTAATCAAATTGTCAATAAAATTTGTAAAATCATATTAATTAATGATGTTTTTTATTAAATATCGTTAAAATTATGTACTTTATTTGTTTTAATGTGCGTTTATTTGCGTAATTTTTTGCCTATTGTGTAACAGTTTTTGTTTATTGAGTAACAATATTTGTCTATTTTGATTATATTGTATATATTCTTGGAGGTTTTCTCTAAAAAAAACTTTTTGTAGTTTTGAAGATTTCTGGCGATTTTTTAATTTCTTTTAAATTGTTAAAAAAAGTGTGTTTTATAGAGATTTTAGTTTTGTTTTTCAATTTTTTATATTAGATTCTGTTTTATGAATTCTTATTTTGTGCTTTTTAAAATTTCAAGATTTGGGAGATGTTAAAGTGCGTGATGGTATAAAAAAAATTTATTTGCTTGGTATTGGCGGAGTTTCAATGAGTTCGCTTGCTGTGATGCTAAAAGAACAAAGTTATGATGTGTCTGGTAGTGATGAAGCTTATAGCAGAGGGGTGGAAATTTTAAAAAATAACAATATTGGTGTTGATTTTGATGTTAACTATCAAAAAATTGCAAATGCCGATTTGGTTGTTTTTTCTTCCGCAATAAAGGAAGATGACCCACGCATGATTTTATGTCGAAAACTTGGGAAAAAGGTTTGGCAAAGGGGTGAATTGTTGGGAGAAATTAGTAACAGCTACGAAAAGGTTGTTGCTGTTTCTGGTTCTCATGGAAAAACCACCACAACGGCAATGATATTTGAAATTTTGAATGTTGCAGGGTTAAATCCTTCTTTGCATTTGGGTGGATATCGTGTTGAAAATGGAAAAAATTATCATCTTGGAGGCAAAGAGTTTTTTGTTACAGAAGCGTGCGAATATCACAACAATTTTTTGTTTTTACACCCATACATAAGTGTTATAACAAACATTGAAAAAGAACATATAGATTTCTTCAAATCTTTTTCTAACCAACTTAAATCTTTCGAGAAGTTTAAAGTGCAGTCTAAAAATGTTGTAGACAATTTTGAAAATTATAATGCCACAAACATTAGACATGACAACAATGGAAGATTAATGTTTTGTTTGAGGCGAGGTAATAAAAAAATTATGGATTTATATATGAACATAAGTGAAGATGTTAATGTGCAAAATTGTATATATGCTCACATTGTTGCTAAAAAATTGGGTATTCCTGACTGTTTGATAAAAAGGGGATTGGAAAGATTTAAGGGTGTGAAAACACGTTTTGAAAGGAAAAAATGTGCATATTTTGATGTGTGTATATGCGATTATGCACATCATCCCACAGAAATTATGAACTCCATTCTAAGTGCGAGGAAGATTTTTAAAGATAAAAAAGTTGTCACTGTTTTTCAACCTCACACTTATTCACGCACAAAAACACTACTGCCAGAATTTTTGAAAGTTTTTCGTGACCAGCCGTGTCCGATTTTCTATAAAACCTATTCTGCAAGAGAAAGTGAAAGTGATGGGTTAACCGCCTTGCAATTTACAGAAAAGTTGCAAAAAATTAATAAAAATGCGAAATATTTTGACAATTTTTGCGATTTAAAGTCTTTTTTATTGAATTTTCCTAAAAAAGATACTGCATTACTATTTCTTGGTGCGGGTGACTTGCCAGAGATTTTACACAAAAATTCTTTTGTTGAATAACATGATAATATGATAAAGAATTTTCGTGACACCACCATTTTTTACCGCTTTTTTGATAAGAAGAGTGAAGTTGTGAATGTCTATCTTCACGGCTGGGGAGCGGATATGAAAAGTTTATTGTTCTGCAATGAATACATAAATAAACAGAGTTCGTTGTTTATTGACTTTCCTCCATTTGGGCGAAGTTCAAAAACACTTGCACATTGGACAATATTCACTTATGCAAATATGGTGATGTCAATATGTCATCATTTAGGCATAAAGAAAATAAACTTGATTGGTCATTCATTTGGTGGGAGAGTGGCAATCATTCTTTCTGCACTATGCAAGAATGAGGTAAATAAACTTGTTCTTGTTGACAGTGCAGGCATCAAACCGAAACGAAAACTTAAATATTACATAAAAATTTGGACTTATAAAATAAGAAAAAGGTTGGGGCTTGACATTACAAAATATGGCAGTCGTGACTATCTTATGCTTGATGAAAATATGAAAAAGATTTTTGTTGGGGTGGTTAACACTCATCTAGACGACTTCTTGCCACTTATAAAAGCAAACACCTTAATTATCTTTGGAAAGAACGACACCACAACACCAATTTATATGGCAAAAAAATTGAAGCGGAAGATAAAAAATTCACAAATGATTTTGCTTGAAGATGCTGGGCATTTTCCTTTCATTGACAGGCGGTTGGAGTTTATTGCAGAACTTTCAAAATTTTTATCCGTACCATAGAAACGAACATCTGCTCTAAAATTCAAAAATCGGCTTTGAAATGTCATAATTAGCGTATTAGAAAAAGAAAAATTTTATTTAAAAGAAGAATTTATTTAAAGGAAGAACTTATTTAAAGGAAGATTCTTTATTGAAATTTTTAATAAAAAGCAAAAGCAATAATTTTTTAAGTTGGAGGATGTATGTTTGTTTTGTTTGCAGTTTTAATTTCTGTTTTATTTTGTGTAATTGATTTACTATATTTTAAATTGTATCAATTGGAAAATTACAATATATCCAAATACGTAAAAAAAACACTACATTTTAATTTTGCATTAGGTAAGAAAAATCTATTAGTTTACACAAAAAGAATAAAAAGATTGATTTTTTGTGATTTTTTTCTAAAATTTTTGATTTTTTTGTTGTTTTTTGGCACAATTTTAAATTTTTGGATAAATTTTTCTATTGTTTTGTTTTTAACAATTTTTTCGCCTATTTTTGTTTTATTAACATTTTTTGTTATGCTTCCGTGTGAAAATTATATAAAAAAGTGTTACATAAAGAAAGCCAAGAACAAACTTAAAAATATGAACTGCAAAACAATTGCAATTACAGGGAGTTATGGTAAGACCTCCACAAAGAATATTTTATATCAACTTTTAAGTGAGGAATTTGAAACGACTGCCACTCCAAAAAGTTACAACACACCAATGGGAGTGTGTAAAACCATTCTTGAAAACTTGAAAGAAACTGACGACTTTTTTATTGTGGAGTTTGGTGCAAGGGCTCAGGGAGATATTGATGAACTTTGTAAATTGGTGGGAGTTGACTTTGGAATTATCACGCCAGTTGGAGATTGTCATTTGGAAACATTCGGCAGTTTGGAGAATATTGAAAACACAAAATACGAACTATGTTCAAATGCCAAAGATTTGGTGGTTTTTAATGGCAAAAGCAAGTCCACAAAGCGAATGTATCAAAAATATCCACGCCGAAAATATTTGGTGTGTTTGGAGGGGAGTTTTGCGTATGCCAAAAACATACAAAACACGGTGGAAGGTTCAAAGTTTACAATGGTATTGAATGGTAGTGAGTTTTCATGCAGAACAAAACTTTTAGGAAAATCTAATATAGATAACATTGTGGTGGCAACTGCCATGGCATATCTTCTTGGCGAAAGCATTGTCAGCATAGTTAGAGGGATTGCTAAACTGAAACCAACTCCGCACCGCCTTGAATTGATTAAAGGCAGGTTTGTGAATGTGATTGATGATTCATACAACAGTAACTATGATGGATTTATGCAGGCTCTTGAAACACTGAAATGTTTTTCTGGAAAAAAAGTGGTTGTTTCGCCAGGTGTTGTGGAGCTTGGAAATGCACAGTTTGAAGTCAATAAGAGAATTGGTGGTGAGGTTGCCAAGGTTGCGGATGTGTTTGTGATAATGAATCAAACTAATAAAAAGGCACTTCAAGAAGGAGCGGGTGATGCTTGCGAGGTGTATTTTGCGAACACAAGAGATGAGCAAAAGAAAATACTTCAAACAATCTTATTAAAGGGCGATGTTGTGCTTTTTGAAAACGACCTCCCTGATAATATAAAGTGACAATATAAAGTGAAGTAGAATATTATATTTGTTCGAAAAAATTAACAAAAATAGAACTCCTTAATTTGCTAAACAATTTTTGTTATCTTTTTTGACATTTAGTTTTAATATTTGATATACTTCTTGTAAGAAATAATGTTTTTTATTTTATTATTAAATTGTTGGCATAAGTTTTGATTTTGCAATTTCATTTCTTATAAGGAGGAAAATTTTGAGTAAAAGAGAAACTATTTTACAAAAAGGAGAAAATATCTTTTCATCAGACAATGAACAAGAACGACTGAAAGTTCAACAACAAATGTTGTATGATTATGATATGCAAATTATAGAAAAATTTATTGATAAAAACAAACCAATTTGTGTTTTAGATTTGGGGTGTAATAATTGCCAAGTGGGGCTGAGTAGGTTGGAAAAGTTTAACACTAAGGCATATATTGGGGTGGATGTTATTGACAATTCTGAGATGTTAAGCGAAAATAATAATTTAAAGAACGCATATTTGAAGGGTGCGGAGTTTTCTTATTGTGTCGCAAATTTAGAAGAAGATACTTTTGAAGATAAACTTTTACAAAGTATGGCAAAGTGCGGAGTTGAAAAGTTTGATGTTGTGTTTTGTTTTGCGATATTTGCTCATTTAAAAGAGCCAGCAAAAGTATTGACAAAAGTAAAAAAATTTTGTAATTCAAACTGCTTGTTTTTTATAAGGAATATTGATGATGGATTTAACATTTGTTCAGGCTCTAAGTTGGTGGAAAGAGGGATTAAATTCTTAGATAAAACTAAATTTACAGGATTTAGATATTCTGGTAGACAGGTTAATGAAATATTAATTGATGCGGGATTTAAAGAGATTAATCTTGTGAAGACAGGAATCGACACAATAGGCATGAACAAAGAGAAAAGGTTGGCTTTATTTCACACTATATTCGATTTTATATTAATATCACTTCGCAAGGAGAAAGATTTAAAAATTTTGAACTCACAAAATGAAAAAAGATTGAACTGGCTGGAAGAGATGTACGAAGAAATTGGTAAAGAGTTTTTGAAGGATAGATTTTTCTTACATTTTGGGTTTATGTTCTATGTTGCAAGGATAGGATAACATAAAATCGACTTTATAAAATAAAAAATCAAAAAAAATAATAACACAATAAAAAAAGGAAAAGTATGAAAGAGCAGTTTGAGATAAAACTTATTGAAAAAGACTATATTGAAGATATTCTCTCTCTTCAAGAGGAAGTTTTTTTAGAGGGGTATACCGAAGATAGGCTAAGGCGCAACACTATAAACAGTTTTAACGAAGCTTTTGAAGATGGGCATATTGCTTATGGAGTGTTTCATTGTGGTAAACTGATTGCTTTTGCTATTATGCAAATCAATCCTAAATCAAAAATATTATCATCACTAGAGATGAAAAACCTCTACGATAAGTGTGAAATTAAAGTCGATAATAATTCCAAAAATTCCAATTATGCAGTTATAAAACTTGTCATTGTTGAAAAGGAATATAGAGGGAATGGGCTTCAAGTTACTTTCTTACAAAAATTTGAAGAAAGATTGAAAGAGTTAAAAATTCCGCTTGTTATAGCATCGGTATCTCCTCTTAACGAATATAGTTTAAAAAATTTTCTTATAATGGATTATAAGGCATACATAACTAAAAAACTTTATGGAGGATTTGATAGGGTTATTGTCTTTAAGAAAATTGATTTATAAACAGATTTGATTTTTGTTATATTAGACAATAGATTAAAAAATAAAGAGATAGTAAATGGCAAGTACGGCATCAAAAAAACACCAGCATTTTTTGCGTGGTGTTTTGTTTTTATGGGGTGGAGTGATTTTTGACGAACTGATTTATTTTTTTAATATAATCAAATTCTTTAAATATTAAATTCTTTAAATATTAAATTCTTTAACTGAGTGATTTCTTTTACAAACGCTTTTAAATTGTTCTAAATTTATTATTTTTTGAATTGCTTATTCAATTTTGTATTGGTTGTTTTATGTTAGGCTAACCAATAAATTTGAGGTAGCAAAAAATACAAAGAACTATGATTTCTTTGCTTTTTTGATGCATTTTGTGCAGGCTTTAACACGCTTGCCGTCAATTTCTGCTGTTTGCAAATTTACATTATATTTTCTTGGGGCTTTGTTGTTTGCATGGCTGACTGTTTTGCCGTCCATTTTTCCTTTCCCACATATCTCACAAACTCTGCTCATTTTTCTTCTCCTTTAACAATAATCGACTTTCATTTTAGCACAATCGAAAAGAAAAATCAACTGTTTTGGCAATATTTGTTATTAAATTTTTGTAATTTGACATATCATATTGTAACTCCAGTTGATATGCTTTGGGTTGAAGTAACAAAAATGTGTGGTTTATATTACGATAAATGTTGAGTTGAGTGTAAATTACAAACATTTTCTATTGTGCTCTTACTTAAGTTCGCCTAAAATTTCTTCAAAAATATCAAATAAATGTTAAAATTATATTTAATTTACTTGTAAATTTTTTGTAAATGTTGTAAAATATTCCTATTGGAAGGAGTTTCTGATTTTTAGTTCTGTAATGTTTGATTAATTGTGATTGTTGTTGCGATTTTATAGGCGGATAATGAGAGAGTGAGCATTTAATAAAATTACTTAATCAAGCAAAACCAAAATTAAACAATCGAGATTTTCCAGATTTTCCAATTTAGAAAAAAATAAACAGGGGGCATCCTTTGACTGTCGACACAAACAATTATTATGGCAAAATTTCAATCAGCGACAATGCAATTCGCACTGTTGCTGGTTTTGCTGCGTTAGATTGTTATGGAGTTGTTGACCTCGTTGCCAAAAACTTCAAAGAAAGTGCAAGGGAACTCTTCAGAAAAGAAAGATATTCTAAGGGAGTGACTATAAGCCACATAGACAATCGAATTTTCATTGATATACACTGCATTTTAAAATACGGTGTTTCTATCAGTGCCGTGGCTGAGTCGCTTAAAAAATCAGTAAAATATTCTGTCGAAAATTTCACAGGTATGATTGTTGACACTGTGAATGTTCACGTCGTTGGCGTGTGCGTATGATGATGCGTATGAGAATAGGAGCATAAGATGCAAAAATCCATTAATGGAGCGACCTTTAAAAAAATGGTCCTCGCAGGTGTAAGTCTGCTTGAACAAAATAAAGAATATATTGACTCTTTAAATGTGTTTCCAGTTCCTGACGGAGATACTGGCACAAATATGTTTTTAACCATGAAATCGGCGGTGGGTGAGATTAATAAATGTATGAACACCGACCTTTCTTCGTTGTCGGAAGCTTTTTCAAAGGGTGCTTTGAGAGGTGCAAGAGGTAACAGTGGTGTTATAACTTCGCAAATTTTTAAAGGTTTTTGTTCAATAACCAAAAATTGTAAAGAAATTTCAACCAAAGATTTTGCAAAGGCAATGCAAGAGGGTGCAACAATTGCGTATAAGGCGGTCACCAAACCTAAGGAAGGCACAATTTTAACTGTCATTCGTGTTATGGCAGAAAATGCTGTGAGTTTGGCAAAGAAGCATGATGATTTTGAAGTGTTCTTAAAAAAGGTTATCGACACAGGTGAAGAAATTTTGAGACAGACACCAGAAATGTTGCCTGTTTTGAAAAAAGCAGGGGTTGTGGACTCTGGTGGTCGTGGAATTTTGGTGATTTTCACAGGGTTCTACCGTTTTCTTATGGGCGAAGAAGATTTGGAATACACCTTTGTTGATGACACAAAGCCTCAATCAGTGGATGATGTTATTGCAGATATCAACAATCTTGGCGATATTGAATTTGGTTACTGCACCGAATATATGATAATTCAGATGCACAAGAAAACCACAGAGGCAGACATAGACAAACTCCGTGAAAGACTTATGGAGATTGGAGATTCTGTTATTTGTATAGGAGATTTATCGCTTGTTAAGGTTCACGTCCACACAAATGAACCGAACCGTGCACTTGGCTATGCCCTTGAACTTGGCGAACTTTATAACCTCAAAATTGAGAATATGAGAGAGCAAAATCGTGAACTCAAAAAGAAAGCACAAGCAACAGAGGAAACAAAAGAACTTGGCATGATTGCGGTTGCACCGGGTGATGGGCTTATGAACATCTTTAAAGAGTTGACGGTGGATGAAATCATTGTTGGTGGTCAAACCATGAATCCAAGTGCAGAGGATATTGCCATGGCAGCGGATAAGGTTCCGGCAAGAAACGTTTTTGTTTTTCCAAATAACAAAAATATAGTTTTGGCAGCAGAACAAGCAAATGATGTCACAAACAAAAACCTAATTATAATACCAACAAAAAGTGTTCCAGAGGGTATTTCTGCGGCTATAACGTTCAATCCTGATGCCTCTGTTGAAGAGAATAAAACAGCAATGCTTGAAGCAATAAAAAGTGTGCGTTCTGGCTCGGTTACTTACGCAGTGAGAGATACTCACGTTGACGGTTTCGACCTCACAAAAGGCGAGATTATCGGTCTTGATGACAAAGCAATTCTTTCAAAAGGAAATCTTGTGAGTGAAACAACTGAAAAACTTATTGAAGCAATGTTTGATGATTCAATCATGAATATTACATTGTTCTATGGCGAAGATATTCGTGAAGATGAGGCAAATTCGTTGCAAGAATCTTTGGCGCAAAAATATCCTGATTGTGAAGTCACCATTGCAAACGGCGGACAACCAGTATATTATTACCTTGTAAGTTTGGAATGATTTTACTTAATAAAAAATATAAAACACAAAAAAAAACTCAATTTAACGATTGAGTTTTTTTGTGCATAATTATAATACATTCATTTTAATTTGTTATATTAGATTTTAAAAGATTTTAACTATTAATTTGATTTATTTTAGTAAGTTTAATTATATTTCAATACCTTTTTTAGCTTGTTCTTTTTGTGAACTTTCACGCTTTTTTCTTGCGTTTTTTCTCCATTCACGATCTTCTAAGTCATAAGCAACTTTGCTGGTTATAATTGCACTTACAGCAGTTACAGGATATAGGGAAGAGGTCGTCGATCCTGCTTTTATGAGATTTTGACCTGTGATATACGCATTTTTCAGTTTTTCGGATACATCTTCATAAGTTGTCATATATGTTTTTTCACTTAAATCATCAATATTTTGAACAGCTGTTTCGTATTCGCTTATAGTTAATTCTCCATTTAAGTATTGGTTATACAAATTGGAATTCTGGTCTTGTTTATATGTTTCGTTTGCTTCATTATAATTAGATTTATCAACTGCTTTGTCTGATTTTGCCATACCTCCCCAAATAAGTCCAAGTGACACTGGCACAAGCAAAAAGGTACTAACAACAAAAGTGACACAACATATTTTCAAAGCCTTTATTTTTTTTAATATTCTATTTGATTTTTTATTTTCAGTTTTTTCTTTCATTTTTTTGTCAACGCTCCACATTTATGTATGCTTAATAGTTAAATTTTGTTATTATAATTATATTTCAATAACTTTTTCTGCTGATTTTTTATTTAAATTCTTATTTCCTTTTGATTCTTTTTGAGAGTCTTTATATTTAAGAATTTCATCATCATTACAAACTTTATATGCTGCAAATCCTGTTAAAGTAGGTATAACAAGAACACTGGAAGTTATAATTGATGCGGTCATCATGTTTTGACCTGTAATATACGAATTTTTCAGTTCTTCGGAAACGTCTTCATATTTTGTCATATATGTGTATTTGCTTAAATCGTCAACATTTTGAACTGCCGTTTCGTATTCACTTAAAGTTAATTCTCCACTAGTATATTGGTTATGTAAATTAGAATATTGCTCTTTCTTATATGCTTCGTTTGCTTCATTATAATTGGATGCGTTTACAGCTTTCTCTGACTTGGCCGATCCTCCTAAAATAAGCCCAAGTGACACAGGTATAGACAAAACAGCAACAGAAACAAAAGTGGCACAACATAATTTTAATGCTTTAAACACTTTCAATCTTTTGTTTTTCTTTTCATCTTTTTCTTCCATCTTTATTCTCCTTCCATGTTGGGTATTATAACATACTAATATTTAAATGTCAATAGTGGTCTTTAGCCATATCTTTTTGTTTTTAAAACTAAGCTGTGAATTTATGTAAAAATATGTATAATTATTTAGAAAAATTTATTTTTATTAATTTTTTCATAAAATTATTTGACTTTTTGTCGAAAAATGTTTAAACTATAATCAAGTAATAAGGAGGCTTGCGGAAAGAGTGGTTATTGTGGTTGAAATTGGTTCATCAAAACTGTCTTGCATCGTGGCACAGAGGGGTGTGAATGGCATTTTCAACATCAAGGCAAAAGCGCAGGTGGAGTATGCGGGTTTTCTTGAAGGTGAGTTTGTTGAGAAATCATTGCTTGAAGATGCGGTTGCAAGTCTTTTTGCACAAGTAAAGTCGGTTTATCATAGAAATATGGAAAAAATTTTTGTTGGTGTTCCAGCTGAGTTTTCCAAAGTTTATTCCGCTCAAGAACAAGTGTCTTTTATGTTTAGGCGGGCTGTTAGGCAAGGTGATATTGATGAACTTTCCAGAAAGGCATCCAATCACATTCAAGTTGATGGTATGGAGATTTTGGCTGTAACTCCAATCGGATTTGAGCTTGATGAAAGTAGGAAAACCAATTCGCCAAAGGGTGTCAAAGCTAACAAAATTTCTGCTGAACTGTCGGTGGTTTTGGCACAATCGTCATTTATTCAGACCTTTAACAACATCTTTGAACGTTTAGGTATTGAGCAAGTGGAGTATTTAAGCGAACCTTTGTGCGAAGCAATGTTTATTTTAGAAAAAGAAGAAAGAGAACGAACGTGTATTGTTATTGATGTTGGGGCAAGGTCCACAAGTATGGCATTTGTTAAAGGAGATGGGTTGACAAACTTAACCTCGTTTTCAATGGGCGGTTCTTACATAACAAGTGATTTGTCTTCGGCTTGTGGAATCTCTTATGAAGATGCACGGCAACTCAAAAGGCAAATTGTGCTTTCGCTTAAAGGGTCAGATAGCGATTTCTACGATTTGATAACTTTGGGTGGACGTGTCACGAAAATTCCCTTGGCATTTGCAAACGAGGTGGTGTGCTATCGGCTGGATATAATTGCCAAAACGGTAAACGAATGCATTAGGTTGTTTGCAAAAGAGTATGTTCCTTACTATCCGATTTATCTTTGTGGTGCTGGAATAAGTAAAATTAAGGGTGGTAAAGATTATTTCGCAAAATGTATTGGCAGAAATATATCTTATGGATCTCCGCCAATTCCAGCATTTGATAAACCAGAAAATGCCAGTCTGTTAGGGCTTCTAAATTCTGCACTTGAAGAAAATTGATAAAATAATGGAAAATTATACATTAAAAATTTCTAAAACAACATAAAAAATCTTGCAAACTTACTTCTATGTAAGTTAAAATATAACAATAGATTGAGGAGTAAAAGGAGAAAAAATATGGAAAACAGATCTTCGATAGTAAAAATTAAGGTTCTTGGTGTTGGAGGTGGCGGAAACAACGCTGTTAACAGAATGATTGACGCAAATGTGGCATCTGCTGAATTTATCGCTATCAACACTGATAAACAGGCTCTTTTAATTTCTAAGGCTGAAAAACGCTTGCAAATTGGAGAGCGTTTAACAGGTGGTAGAGGTGCAGGTGCAATTCCTGATATTGGAAGAAAAGCCGCAGAAGAAAGTAAGTCTTCTATCACAGAAATTTTGAAAGGAACCGACCTTGTTTTCATCACAGCAGGTATGGGTGGTGGAACTGGCACTGGGGCTGCTCCTGTTATTGCTCAAATTGCTAAAGAACTTGGAATTTTGACTGTCGGAATTGTTACAAAACCATTCTTGTTCGAAAGTGCAAAGCGTATGGATAATGCAGAAAGAGGTATTGCAGAATTAAAAAAATATGTTGACACCATTGTTATTATTCCAAATGAAAGACTTTTAACAATTTTACCAGAAAAAACAACTTTGGTTGATGCGTTTAGATATGCCGACGATGTGCTTCGTCAAGGTATTCAAGGAATTGCAGATTTGATTGTATTTCCAGGGTTGATTAACCTTGATTTTGCTGACGTTGAAACAATTATGAAAGGTCGTGGGTTGGCACACATGGGAATTGGTCACGGTAAAGGTGAAAACAAAACCTTGGAGGCTGTTCGTCAAGCGGTTGCTTCACCACTTATTGAAACAACAATAGAGGGAGCAACTGGTGTTGTGTTGAATGTTAAGGGTGGAAGTGATATAACTCTTCGTGAGGTTACAGAGGCAGCAAATATGGTCAGAGAAGTTATTGACCCTGGTTGCAACCTTATCTTTGGAAGCAGTATTGACCCAGAAATGAGAGATGAAGTTGAAATCACAATCATTGCAACTGGTTTTAGAACTATGGACAATCAGGTTGAAGAAGAGGAAGAACCAGAGGAACAACCAGTGAAAGAAGAAGACAAGTTTAAAGGTTTTAATCCATTTGGATATAATGCACAACCACAACCTCAGCCACAACCACAACCACAACCACAAAGCGAGGTTAACTTGCAACAGAACGAAAATACTTCTCGTGTGGATGTAAATCCAAACATCAATTCTATTCCACCTTGGATTGAGAAAATTAGGAATAAAAACAGAAAATAAATCATATTTTAATTTTCTGAATTGTAAAATAAAACTATAAATTGTAAATTGTTTGCTATGAATTTGGCAATAAAAACAATGTAACAAAAAACAACCATAATTTTATGGCTGTTTTTTTATTTCAACAAATTGGCATAATTTCGAAAGTTGTTAAATTATTGTTCGAAATTTTTTAATTTTTTACTAGCAACAGCATTCAAAAGGAACGTCTTTATTATATTTTTCATCACAATAAACATTTCCTTTGCCAGTCTACTTTATGTAATACGAATTGTCTTTCTTTTCAAGGAATTCTATTTTTCTGCTTTTATATCCTCATATTCATGCACATATAGTGTCCAACCTTTTTTATCTGAAAATGTAAATGTTTAATTTTATAAATCTTGTATGGATAATTTGCCAATATTAATTCTTTTTTATATAGGGTAGGTTGCCAAAGTTCTCCGTCAACTCTTTTATCTTATGTAAAGATTTCAATATTAAATTTGAACTTTTTTTATTGTTGCTTTATCAATTTTAAAAGTTAAATTAGCAAGTTTTAAATATTTTTCTTTAGTTGTCGTCACATATTTCTTCTGTATTTGAAGTTTCATTTTTGTGTTTTGATTGATTTTTTTGTTTTTTCTTCATTAGTTTTTTAGTAATTATATGTAATGTTATTTGAAATATAAAAAGTCCAATTGCAACCAACAACATTATAAGCCCAACATTAAAATAATTATCTTTTACATCATATATAACAGAACTTTTTACGCTCATAAGTGATATTCCAGTCACAAATAAAACAAAGAATGTGACTGAAACAATAATTCCAAGAATTTTTAGCAAAATAACTTGCCATCTTTTTAATTTTTCTTCGGGAACAATTAATAATGCAAAATTTGCGAATAAACTTAAAAATATATCGTCTAAAAGTATTGTTAAAATTTCCATAATAACTCCTTTTTAATTATAACATAGAGAGAGGAAAGGTTGTCAAATATTTTGCATTTTTTTTGTATAATGTAAAGATTTTATAGTCCTTAATAAAAACAATTAAGGGTTATGAACATGAAAAGTATGTTGTGAGAATTACAAAACAAGATTACACAGAAGTAAAAATTAATATTAAAATCAATTAATAGGAAATAAATTTGCAAGAAATAACATTAACAATAAATTGATTAGAAAGCAAAATGTATTAAAAACAAGATGAATAAGAAAATAAATTAATTAGAAAGAATTAATTGGAAGGTTATATATTGTTTAAAGGGTATCTAAAAATGACAAAAATACTGCAGAAACCTATATTTTTGCTATTTTTTTTATATGTGTTTAGGTGTTGAATTTAATAAAATTGTTTTGAGGTGAGATTTTGAAAATTGTTGTGGAATATGTCTTGCTGGAAAATTTACTTATCAACCTCATAATTTTAAAAACTACCTCTCTTCTTTTAAAGGAAAGGAGTAGGCTTTGTTTATTGTCGGCGTTTTTTGGAGGATGTGTCACTGTTGCTATGCCAGCAATGATGTTGTCGAAGTTGGGGTATGTCCTAATTGAAATTGGTTTGTCAATGATTGTAATTTGTATTTCTTTCAAGTTTAAGACACTCAAAAAGTTTCTTGGAATATTCTTAACATACTTCATTACTACTTTAATTTATGGTGGTGCCTGCTATTATTTTGAAAACTTGTTTGGTTTTACCTCGCTATTGATTGTGCTTTTGGTGGTGGTTTGCGTTTTTGTGATTATGAAAGTTTTTATCAAACTGCTCCACAGACGAAGAAATATTGAAAATTTTTGTTTTGATGTTGAGATTGAAATTGATGGAAAGAAAACAAAATGGAAGGGTTTTCTTGATAGTGGAAATCTACTGCATGATCCTATCACAAATAAGCCGGTAAGTTTGATTAATTACAAGGTTTTTTCTTCACTGTTCAAAGAAATCAAGATTGAGGATGTGTTATTCAAAAGCGAAAGATTAAAGAAATTAAAATCGGCTCACTACATCTCATTTAACACATTAGGCGGAGGTGACAAAATTTTGGTTTTTCAAGTGGATAGTTTGTGTGTGGCAGGTAAGCATTTGCAAAAAGCAACATTAGGGCTAAGCTTTAAAAATTTCAAACAAGCATTTGGGAGTGATATTATATTGAGTGGTTCTTTGGCAAGTTAAATGAAAGTTAAACAGTTAAAGTATGTTATGCTTAATTTATAAAAATGAATTTTTTAATTGATTTAAGTGTTGTTGTTTTGAGAAAATTGTTAATTAAAAGATAAATTTGTTGGAGGAAAAATGAACGAATTTTTTATTAAGATTAAACTTATGCTTTGGAAGTTTTTTAATCGTGAAGACTCAAAATGTGCCGAAGATATTATGTGTTATATTTGTGGAGATAAAGCTTTGCCACAACCACTTCCAGCCGAGGAGGAGGCGCTGTTACTTGACGAAATAAAAAATGGTAATTTGCAGGCACGTGACAAACTGATTGAGCATAATTTACGTTTGGTTGTTTATATTGCCAAGAAGTTTGAAACCTCTGGAATTGAATTGGAAGATTTAATTTCAATTGGTGCAATTGGACTTATCAAAGCGGTAAAGACATATAAACTCGACAAAAATATCAAACTTGCCACTTATGCAAGTCGATGTATTGAAAACGAAATTTTGATGCAACTCAGAAAAAGCACGAGAATCAGAAATGAAATCTCTCTGGATGAACCACTTTCTTCTGACGGAGATGGTAATGAACTTCTTCTTGCAGATATTATTTCAGTGGACGAAGACAGTGTTTCAAAAAACATAGAAACCACGGCAGAGAAACAAATTTTAATGGAGGTAATATCTAAATTGGATAGTCGAGAGCAAATGATTATGTATCTTCGTTTTGGACTTCTGGGATACGAAGAAAAAACACAAAAGGAGGTGGCGGATATGATGGGTATAAGTCAAAGTTATATCTCACGAATTGAGAAAAAAATTTTAAATAAACTACGAAAAAAGCTTGAAAAAACAGCAGAAAATTAAAAATTTAATAAAAAATAAGTATTAATTGATAAAAAATATAAAATAAAATTATTTATAAAAATAATTATTGAATATTGACAATAGGATAAAAAACAAAATAAATAAAATAAATTAAAATTTATAAAAAAAGGAAAATAGATTATGGTAAATAAACAAAAAAATAATAAAAATGACAATAAAATAACAAAAACTCAACAATCTGACGATAAAATACACAAAAAAATTATAAAATTGATTGTAAAACAAAAAATTTAGAAATAAAAAATTAGAATAAAAATATATAAATTTATATTAATTAATAAATAATAAAAAATAATATAATTAAAAAAATAAAAATAAATAAAAAAATAATAAAAAATAAAATAAAAATAATTAAAAAAATAATAAAAAAATGTCAAAAAAGCACTATTTTTGGCAATTTTTTCTTATTTTGCATAGTTTTATGCAACAAGGGGCAAGATATTCTTTAAGAAAAGGAGGTTCTATGTCCAATAGGGTTGTTATTTCGGGAGTAAACACTTCAAACTTACCAAAACTTAAAAATGAAGAAGTTATGGAACTTCTCAAAAAAGTTAAAAATGGAGATGAATTTGCACGAGATAAATTTGTTGTGGCAAATTTGCGATTGGTACTTTCTGTGGTGCAAAGATTTTCGGGGCATAGCGACAAGTCTGATGATATGTTTCAAGTTGGATGTGTTGGACTTCTGAAAGCGATTGATAATTTTGATGAAACGCTTAATGTACGCTTTTCGACTTATGCGGTTCCTATGATTGTTGGAGAAATTAGAAGATATTTGCGTGACAACAATTCTGTTAGGGTCAGTCGCTCCATTCGTGATATGGCATACCGTGCATTGCAGGCAAAGGAGGAATACATTAAACAAAACAACGCAGAACCCACTTTGGAGCAAATATCTAAAATGTTGGACGTGCCTCTTGTAGATGTTACTTTTGCACTTGACGCAATCAGTGAAACAATATCTTTGAACGAACCAATTTATAATGATGGAAACGACACTATAAGAATGATGGATCAAATTGCAGACGATAAAAATTGTGATGATGAACTTGTTGAGAAACTTTCTTTAAATGATGCGATAAAAAATTTGTCTGAGCGAGAAAAAGAAATTTTGCTTATGAGATATTATGTTGGCAAAACACAAATGGAGGTGAGCGAAGAGGTTGGTATATCACAAGCACAAGTTTCAAGATTAGAAAAAAATGCGTTGAAGGCAATAAAAAATTTTATTGAGTAAATTCAATAAAATTTTTTATTGCTGTGTGTTGTTTAAAATTTTTTATTCTTTTTAGGTTTGATTTATAAAGCAATTTAGATTTTTAATGTGTTTATAATTTTTTTTTGAAGGTTTTATTATAAGGTTAATATTTATGGGTTTTATTTTATTAGATTTATTTTTTTTGATTTTTTTGTTTTATGTAAGTTCTTTATTTATTTGATTTTGTTAATTATTGTTTTATATAAGTTCTTTATTTGTTAAAATTATGTTAAAAGGTTTTTATTTGTTAAAATAGTTTCCGTTTTGATTTCCTAAATAAATACCTTCGGATATATTACTGTGGTTGCGTATGTTTGCAGTGCCTGACAGTATTGCATCTCCATGAATTTGAGCATATCCAGAAACTTTTGCATAACCGCCAACTGTGGCATTATCATAAACTTCCGCTCCATCATAAACGATTGCGTGACCAACCACTTTTGCATTTCCTCTCACACAAGCGGAGTTGTATATAATAGCATTACCGCCAACAATGGCATTTTCACTTATTTCTGCCAAACCACCAACACTTGCATTGTTTTTAACAATTGCAGAATTTTCCACTGTGGCATCTTGGCATACGATGGCATCGTCATAAATCCAGCATGAACCGCTTTGAGATAAGTTTTTACCACTCTGTATCCAGCCACCAAGCTCGCCCTTTTTAACTAAAATCTTACCACTTGGATCCTTGATATCTTTTATTGCTTGAATGCGATATAATGTTATAAGTTTGTTTTCGCCATTCATATTTCTGGCATATATCTTTTTGCGATGGCTAAGAAGAAAGATGTATTTTTCTTCATTTCCAAAAGTTAATTTTATATTTTTCATTTTAGACTGTGTTTTCATATTAAACTCCTCACTTAAAATATACCACAATAATATTTGTTTGTCAATAATAGAATTTAAGCAAAGTTGCGGATAATGAAATATAAAAATTTTTTATTATTTATTCATTTTTTGACAAAATGCGACATATTTTAAACCATGGAAACGTCGTTTTTAGAACTGAGATGCAAAGAAGTTGTTGATGTTGTGGATGGGAGAAGGCTGGGGCATATTGTGGACGTTATTTTTAATTTGGAAAATGGATGTCTTCAAGGAGTGGTTGTGCCTGGCGAAAAGAGTTTTTGGAATGTGTTTAAAAGCGGAACCGAACTTTTTATATCGTTGAGTCAAATTGTAAAAGTGGGAGAGGATGCTGTGTTGGTAGAACTTTTTGCTAATCAAAACTCCAATTCTCCATACATTGCAAGTGCGGGAGTAAGAAAGAAAAATAAATGAATTTTAATCAGTAAAATTATAAGATTAAGGAAGAATATAAAACCTTCAAAAACCACAATTCATTTTTGTAATTGTGGAAAGTCTGTTTTGATAAATAAGTTATGATAAATAAGTTATGATAAATATGTTATGATAAATATGTTATGATAAATATGTTATGATAAATATGTTATGTTATGATAAATATGTTATGTTATGATAAATAGGTTAAGGTAAATTATAATTCTTTGGTTTATTAAGATTTTATAAAATTAAAAAACAACTATTAAAGTTGTTTTGGTTTTTCCATATAATTCACTTTTTTGCCTGTTCTTGTTGCATAAGCAATTTCACTTTTTGTGCTTTCTCCAATGTAACCGTCTTTATTTATCACAAAAATTTCGTCTGCCATATCAATTTTTCGCTTGTGCATATCATCAAGCATCTCTTTTGTTCCTTCGCTCCAAACCTCGTTATCTCCAGAATGTCCAAAAAGACCAACAGAGATTACAATGCAACCTTCAAGAGTTAATCGTTTTTGCTCTCTGAAGAAATCGTCTTTAAATCTTGTGCTACCACACAATGTTACAACTTTATATTTTCCAACCATGTTTTCCTCCGATTTTTATATTTTATTTCTGTTATGTTTTTATATATTTTGCTATTTTGCAATAATGTTTTACATTTCTGTTATAAGTTTGATGAAATTGGTTACATCTTTAAATTGGCGATAAACTGAAGCAAAGCGGACATACGCAATTTCATCCACTGCTTTAAGTTTTTTCATTACCATTTCACCAATCTCTTGTGAAGGTACTTCTTGTCTTAAAGAGTTTTGAATGCTCTTTTCGATTTCATCTGCCATGGTGTCGATTTGCGATATGGAAACAGGGCGTTTTTCGCACGCCTTAATCATTCCACTTTTTATCTTTTCTATATTAAATGGTTGACGACTTCCGTCTTTTTTTACAACTAAAATTGGAACTGTTTCAATGGTTTCATAGGTTGTGAAACGTTTGCCACAACCAAGACATTCTCTTCTTCTTCTTATTGAATTTGTTTCATCTGTGCTTCTTGAATCTAAAACTTTGCTTTCTTCGCAACCGCAATAAATACATTTCATAAGTTTACTCCTCGTTTTCATTTTAACACAATATTTTGTATTCTTACAAGCAATTTTACACAATTAATGGAAAATTTTCTTTTTGTTGGGAAGTTTAAATTGTTGGGAAGTTCAAATTGCTGGGAAGTTCAAAATAGTGTAAAGTCGAGAGTAAAATTGAATGCAAAGTTGGGTTTTTATCCGAAATTCTAAATATAGAGGCTCTTATACTCAACAAGAAATCGTTGTTAAATGGTTCTATATGGAAAGTTGAAAAAAATTAAATTAATATATAAGGCATTCCCTTTGTTGGGTTTTCATCATCATCTCCATCCACAATAGTAATACAATTACATAATCATCATGCCATTAAGTTATAATTGAGTTATAGGTTAAGTCATATATATTTGGACAAACTCATAAAATGCTCTATGACAACCTTAAATCTTGCAAAGAAAAATCAAAAATATCGTATTGTGGGTTATGTTGGGCAGTTGGATGGAGTTTCTCGTCGTCTGCTTGAACTTGGCTTTACTGAGGGCGAACAAGTGAAAGTGATTTCAACTTCATTGCAAAAGAAAGTCTTTTTGATTGAAATCCGTGGATATATTTTGAGTGTACAGACAAGTCTTCTTCAAAGAATAGAGGTTAAGTAAAAAAATAAATTAATTTTTTGTTTTCTTCTAATTTGAAGAATTATTTTATTTGGTGTTTTAGTAGTATTTTTTTTGATGATTAAAATGATGCTTCATGGTGCGAGGTGTATGGAAGAGATATTATTGGTTGGAAACCCTAATGCTGGCAAAACCACACTTTACAATAGTTTGACTTCTTCAAATGAACATATAGGTAATTGGCATGGGGTGACAGTGGAAAATAAAGAAAAGTGCTTCAAGATTGATGGGCAAGATTTTTCATTGGTGGATACTCCGGGGATATATTCACTTTGTCCGCTTTCGTTTGAGGAGCAGGTGACGGTTAAGACTATTTTTGATGGTTATGAACGCAAAAAGGTTATAAACATCTGCGACCAAAATAATTTGAGAAGAAATCTCTATTTAACTCTTTGTCTTTTGGAAAGAGGTTGTGATGTTGTGCTGGTTGTGAATGAAATAGACAAAAAACCAATCTTTAAAATTGATTGCCAAAAATTGAGTGATTGTTTGGGTATTGATGTTGTTATGGTTAATGCTGAAAAGAAAATTGGTATTGATAAATTAAAGGGAGTTTTGTTAGAAAAATTTAAACGAGAAACCAAACCTAAAAACGAAGTTTTAGATATAGATAATTTTGATGTTTTAGATAGAAAAATAAAAAACAAAAATGTTGAAAATGAGTTTAGGAAAAATTTATTTTATGATAAAAATTACAACAAATTAGGTTATTTGAAGAATATTAAAATTGATAGAGCAACATTAAAAAATATTAAAGAAAAACTTAAAAACGGCACAACAGAGAAAGTTGTAAATAATGAAGAAAAAATTAAAAATGATAAAAAAGGGTTAAAAATTAGCGAAAAAACGCAAAAAAATCAAGAAAAAACTGCAATTTTTGATGATTTTTATTCAAACATCAAACTTTACGAAAAAGATGAAAAGTATTTTGCTGAACTTGGAATCAAAGATTGTCAAGGGATTTTTTCTTGTGTGCCTGAAAATTCTATGCAAATTTTAGCAAATCTCCGATATGATTTTATTAACACAATTATTTCTAAATGCACTACCAAAACTGAGGCGGTTTATGGAAAAAGTAAAATTGATAAAATTATTTTAAATAAGTGGTTGGCTTTTCCTATTTTTGTGCTTATTTTGTCTGGAATATTTTATCTTACTTTCTTTTCTTTGGGTGGTTGGCTTTCTGATTTGCTTGGAAATGCTTTGCAAGTTTGTATATCGCCAATTTTAAACATGATTGAAAGTGCATTTGGACAGTCTTCGGCAATTTACAATCTTTTTAATGTGGCAATCTTTGGAGGGGTTGGAATGGTGCTATCCTTTTTGCCTCAGGTTGTGTTGTTATTTTTCTTTTTGTCTGTGCTGGAAGACAGTGGTTATATGTCGAGAGTGGCTTTCATTTTTGAAGATATCCTTGGAAAAATTGGACTGTCTGGCAAAAGTGTGTACACTCTTTTAATGGGGTTTGGCTGTTCAACCACTGCCATAATGACCGCTCGCAATATGGAAGATAAGAATGCTAAAATTAAAACAGCAATACTGTGTCCATACATGAGTTGTTCGGCAAAAATTCCAATCTACACTGTGATTGGTGGGGCATTTTTTGGTGTGAATAACATCTTTTGTATTGTCGGGCTATATTTTTTGGGAGTGGCTGTTGCAATTCTAATTTCAACAATTTTTGAAAAAACTGTGTTAAAAAGCAAGAAACAGAGTTTTATTTTAGAATTTCCTCCATATCGCAAAATGTCTTTTAAGCGAGTTGGAAAGGTGTTGTGGAAGAACAGCAAAGAGTTTTTGGTTCGTGTTGGAACGGTTATGATTGCAATGAACATTATAATTTGGGTGCTTTCATCTTTTAGTTTCACATTTAAGTATGTTGCCAACGGTGATGGTGTGAGTATGCTTGAAACAATTGGAAAAATTTTATCGCCAATTTTCAAACCTCTTGGCTTTGGAAGTTGGGCAATTGTGGCATCACTGCTTGCTGGATTGGTGGCAAAAGAGGTGGTGATTTCTTCTATTGCTATGTTTAACGGCATTGATGCCAGTGTATACAAACTTGTTTCGCAATCTATAATTATTTCGACAAGTGCGGTCTACTTTGCTTCAAATGCAAGTGTGATTTCATTTTTAGTGTTCTGCTTGCTATACACTCCATGTATTGCTTCAATCTCCATGTTAATTCAAGAAATTGGTGCGAAGTGGACGTTTATCAGTGTGTTAATTCAACTTTTTACCGCTTATGTGGTTTCTTTTGTGATTTACAATATCTTTTTCGCCTTTGAAGTGTTCGGTTTTGTGAAACCATTCGTGACGTTAGTCACAATTATCATAATTTTAATTGCGGTCTATTTTATAGTGAAAAAGTTGAAAAATGGAAATGTATGTGCATATTGTGAAAGTTGCAACAAAAAATGTTTAAAAAAGCAAAAAAAACATTAAAAACATTATCTTAAGACCTAAAATATTACAAAAACATAAAAAGTTATTAAATAAATATTGGGACAAGAGGTAACAAAAATTGGGTTTATAAAGTTAATAGGAAAAACAAGAAAAATATAAGAAAACCTGAGAAAATATAAGAAAAACTATAGAAAATACAAAAAAACATAAGGAAACAAGAAGAAATTAACGAGAGAATAAGAATAAATTTAAAACAATAGAATTTTCATTTTGAAATAATTTGATTTAAATTTTGTTTTATGTTATATTCATATTATGGTTAAACCAATTGTTGCCATAGTGGGCAGAGCAAATGTTGGAAAATCAAGTTTTTTCAATAAAGTTTGCGGAAAAAGAATAAGTATTGTGGATGATGTTGCGGGGGTCACTCGTGACAGGCTTTATGCTGACACCACTTGGAGTGGAAAAGATTTCACTTTGGTGGATACTGGTGGCATAGAGTTGGCAAGCGAGGATGTTTTTCAAAAGGAAATTATTGAGCAAGTGATGCTGGCAATCGAAAATGCTAATGTGATTGTCTTTATGGTTGACGGAAAAACTGGTGTAACTCAAAGTGATGAAGATGTTGCTAAACTTTTAAGAAAACAAAAAGTTCCAGTTGTGCTGGTTGTGAACAAGCTTGATAACTTTGATGTTTCATCCACTTATGAGTTTTACACTCTTGGTTTGGGTGAGCCTATGCCAATTTCTTGCACTCAAAGCAAGGGTATTGGTGATGTGCTGGACAAGGTGGTGTCATATTTTCCTGAAAATGTGCAAACAGAAGAAGTTGCAGGAATTAAAATTAGTCTTGTGGGCAGACCAAATGTTGGCAAAAGTTCTTTAATCAACCGCTTGCTTGGTAAGAAGCGTGTGGTTGTAAGCGATATTGAAGGCACAACAAGAGATAGCGTAATTATTCCTTTTAAGTGCAATAAGAAGATATATAATTTAATCGACACTGCAGGGCTTAGGCGTCAGCGTGCAGTGGAAAAGCAGTCGGTGGAAGGTTATTCTGTTTTGCGAAGTATGTCGGCAATTGAAATGAGTGATGTTGTTTTAATTGTGCTTGATGCCACCAAGGAGGTTGCAGAACAGGATGTTAGAATTGCTGGCTATGTTCATGAGGCTGGAAAACCGAGTGTTGTGGTTGTTAACAAGTGGGATGAAAAGAGTACCACAAAAGAGAACTTCACAAAAATTTTAAAAGACAAACTTTCTTTTATGTCATATTTTAAAGTGTTGTTTGTTTCGGCACTGACAGGGCAAGGACTTTCGGAAATTATGAAAACGGTGGATGTTGTCTATGAGAACTCTTCAAGAAGAATATCAACCGGGCTTTTAAACGACATTTTGCACGATGCAATTTTAAATTTTGAACCACCTGCAAAGAATGGCAAAAAGTGTAAGATTATGTTTGTGACACAGCCGTCCACAAACCCACCGAGATTTGTCTTTTTCTGCAAAGACCCAACTTTAATCAATTTTTCTTATGAAAGATATTTGGAAAATCGACTGCGTGAGAAGGTAGATTTTTCGGGAACACCAATAGAATTGGTGTTTAAAGGTAAGGAGGAAGAATGACAGTTTATGTAGTTTATATATACTTGGCGGTTGCGTTGATTGTTGGTTATTTTATTGGTAACATCAACTTTGCTCGCATATTCTCAAAGAAACTTTCAAATAAAGATATCACAAAGGTTGGTAGTAAAAACCCGGGCACGATGAATGTTCTGCGAACGCAGGGTTTTGCTAGGGCAATGCTAACACTGGTGTTTGAAGCAATTAAAGTTGGTGTGCCAGCATTGGTGTGTTATTTTCTCTTTGAGCAATTCTTCACAGGGTATGGACAAATTTCCTATTTTATTTCAAGTTTTGGTGGAATTTTGGGGCATTGTTTTCCTGTTTTCTATAAGTTTAAAGGTGGAAAAGGTGTTGCTTGCACATTTGGAATGTTTTTGTTTAATCCACAATTTTGGTGGCTGTCATTAATTATGTTTGTTGTTTGTTTTGTGCTGTTTTTGTTCTGCGAATATGGATATATTGTCAATTTGTTTTTCATATTGGTTATGTCGGTGTACGCAACTTCCTATTTGGTTTTAGAACAATTATTGTGGTGGATAATTATCATTATTATTATTTGGTTGAACTTCATTATGATTGTAATCTTGCATAGAGGAAATATAAAACGCACCATACAAGGAACTGAAAATAAGGTAAATCTTCGAGAAAAAATATTTCATAAAAAGAGATTTTCTTCTGAGGAAGTAAAAGAGGAAAAATCTGAAAATAGCGATAATAATTTGGATGTTATTGAAGTTGAAGGAAAAGAAGTTGAAGAGGATAAATCGCAAGTAGAAAAAGAGGGTGTTGAACACAAAAGAAATATTAAAGGTGATAAAAATGACTCCAACCAAGTTGAAATGGGAGTTGATAAGGATGTGAATGCAACAAATAAGAAAGGTGGTAGGAAAAACTTAAAAGAAGCAAAAGAGCAAACTGAACAGAAGAAAAACGGAGAGGGGGATGACTCGTCGGCAGTTTCTTGATTACATTGAACAGGAGTATGGTGTTTTGCCAGACTATCATTTCAAAGAAGATTTTGATAGTGCAGTGTTTCGTCATAAAGATAACAGAAAATGGTTTGGACTTGTGATGCAAGTGTCAAAATATAAACTTGTTGGTAACGAAAAACGGCTTGTGGATGTTCTAAACTTGAAGTGTGAACCATTGCTTAGGCAACCGCTCATGCAAAATCGTGGTATTTATGAATGTTACCAGATGAATAAAGTCCATTGGATATCTGTCATTTTGGAAGAAGTTGAATTGGATGAAATTACATCTCTTGTGGAAATGAGTTTTGATTTAACAAAACACCGCTAAATTAATAGTGGTGTTTTTTTGTTTTTTATGGGATTGAAGTAACAAGTGAGAGTGTTATAGGAAGCATTTTTGCAGGTGTTATTGTTTTTATCTTTATATTATGTATTATATTTATGTTCTGTATAACAACAATTTCGTTGACATATCACTTGAAAACTCGTATAATGATGATAACTACCAAGAAATGGTAGAACTTGCAACCCTTAATCCATTCCGCTATCGCTCATATTACTACGATAATGAAACAGGTTTGTATTATCTTAATTCAAGATACTATAGGGAATTATTGGAGAGACTTAACAATAAATAGCTTAGTTGCAGGCTTACTGTCGACTATTGGGTGGTATTTTGGTAATGCATCGGAAATTTTGAAAAATCTTAACTTTAAAAGTTTATTTGCAGCAACTGCAGTTTGGTCAGAATTTATATTTTCCTATCTGACGGATTCAATAAGTACTTTGTTGGACTATCTAGGAAAAATTTTTAGAAATTCATTATTTGGAGGCATGAAGTTTTAATGATGAAAACAAAATTTTGGAATCATAGACTGGAATTGTTTTTAGGTGGGACAATAGCCACCTTATTGTCCATAAGCATTTTTATAGTTGGCATAATTCTTACTATAATTAATAAAATTTATTTTCCTTTAATAATCATTGGCATACTTATGATAATTATAATAATTTATTCCTATTTTATTGATAAAAGAATGTTGTCAAACGTTATTTTCTCTGATAATGGAATAGAATGTAGATGGCTAAAAAAGAAAGTTGACTTTGTTAAATGGGAAGAAATAACAGATGTAAAGGCTGTTCCTCACGGAATTGCAATACACAATTTATCTTTTATTGTTGGAAACAAGCATATAAATGTTGGATTATCAAAAAAAATGTATAATACTATAATGCTTATATGTCCTGAAACTAATCTCAAACTTCAAATAAAAAATTTAAAAGAGTTTAAACATCTTCATAAAAATGACTAAAACAAAGAGTCTTTTAGTGCACAATACTAAGAGACTCTTTTTATCATCAAATCAGAACACAACTTGTAAAATACATTTATGACGCTTGGGGAAATTGCCGAACTTTTGTTCTGTATAATAACAATTTTGTTGACATATCACTTGAAAATGATTATAATGAAGATAACTACCAAGAAAGGGTGGAACTTGCAACATTTAATCCATTCCGCTATCGTTCATATTACTACGATGAAGAAACAAACCTCTACTACTTGAATAGTAGATACTACGACCCAGAGATTGGAAGGTTTATCAATGCTGATGACATTACCACATTAGACATCACTCAAATTGCAATAAATGGACTTAATCTCTACGCATACTGCTTAAATAATCCAGTCAACGAAACTGACGAAGGTGGATATTTCTTAAGTTGGTTACTTGCTTTGCTTATCACTGCGGCTGTTTTTGCAGTTGCTAATACTGCTGTTCAACTAGTTACAGATGTAGTAAATTATGCAATTACTGGCAGTTGGGATTCTGGTTGGGAAGATTATGTCGGTGCATTTATTGGTGGCTTCGCAGGGGGTATTACATTCTTTATATCAGGTTATAATTTAGGATTGGCTTTCGGAGTAATGTCTGGAATTGAAACTTTTTCAACTTCATTGTTAACAAATGCTACCGGAAAAACTAATTCTTCTTTTGGTTATATTCTTGCAGAATCTTTAGGTTCTTTTGCAATTAGTAGTATTTTGGGAGCATTATTTGGAGGAACTAAAATAGCAGGGATAACAATTGGAAAAAATAGTGCATTTGCTGTTTTTAAATCAGGGCTAACAAAATTAATAAATGGCACTGCATCAAAAATGTCTTTAAAAGTTATTTCTAAAGGGTTACTTTCTGTTCTGACATTAAAGTCTTCTGGAACACTATTATCGGGAGCTCTCAGCGGTATTTATGATTGGTTTAAATATCTAATAGGTAACAAATCTGGAGTTGGTTATGTCTAAAAATAAAGATAATACAATATTAACAATTAGAGCAAAAGGTATAGGTTTTATAATTTTATTTTGTATCTGTTCACTTTTTATAGTTGCAGCACTTTATCTAATTGTATGTTTCTTTATTCCCTCTGTAACTGATGTGTATCACAATTATATATATTTAATTATATCGGTTATAGCCTTAGCAATTGCCTCTCTTGAATTAGTTGAAATATTTAGAAAAGGACAGGTAAAATTTATAGAAAATAAATTTGTTTGTAGAGGACAAAATCAAAGAGTCTTTCCTGCAATAGAACAAGATTGCAAAGATTTTGTAAGTTATAAATTAACATCAAAATATACTACCCAATGCCTTGAATTTACATTTACTGACGGCAAAAAAGTTTTATTCCACACACCTCAATTTGGGAAAAAACAAGTCATCCAAATCTTAAATGAAATAAAAAAACGTGGTGGTTTTCCAGAACAAGAAGTTAAAATAGAACATTATTATATATAAAAGAGAGGTTCCTATCCTCTCTTTTTTATTCATATCATAAATTTTTTGCTTTTAATACTATTGAACTTATTACTAAATAATTTTCTTTAATATATTTAACATCGATTTTATTGTATATATTTTTTTAATTGTTATGTTATATGTTGATATTTTATGTTATATTAAAAAGTCTTTGATAAACTTTTTCATATTTTTAATCTTCCAAACCGAGTAAATAGTCGGCACTAACTTTAAAATATTTTGCAAGAATTATTAGGTTGTCGCTTGTTATGTCGGCTTGTCCGTTTTCCCAACGACAAAGTTCAGAACGAGAAAGTCCTGTTACCTTACTTAATTCAACAAAAGACAGGTTTTGCTCTTTTCTTAATTCTTTTAATCTGTCAGCAAAAATTCGTTTCATATAAAAAATTTTATCATAATAAATGTTTAAATAGTTTGACATCTCATATATGAGATGATATTATATATTAACCATAATTAAATTTTATGCGAGGTGAACAATGAATAAAAAATACCAAAGTTTTTGAAACTATTTTACAGGCATTTGATGAGAGGGAAGTGTTTGAACCTATTGTGATAGGTGATGATGTTGAAGAGAAAATAAACAAGTTGAAAGTACAGATGTCAGAAAGTGTGTTGGAAGAATTTGATGAATTATTGAGTGAAATTTTTGAACTCTATCGCAAAGAAGAAATTGAATTAATTGATTTTGTAATAAATTTTGTTTCCGTCTTATATAGGGGATAGTTCTATTTATTCTTTGGAAGTCATAAAATATGGTATCCTTAGGAGGTTTTAAATGGAAAAATATCAAGTATATGAGGATATCAAAACTCGCACCAACGGCGATATTTATGTGGGTGTTGTTGGTCCTGTTAGGGTTGGAAAGTCGACATTTATTTCGGAATTTATGAAAAAACTCGTCATTCCAAATATTGAAAACAAGAATGTTCAACAGCGTGCCGTGGACGAACTTCCTCAAAGTGCAGACGGAAAAACTATCATGACAACTCAACCTCGTTTTGTGCCGTCGGAGGCGGTGAAAATTTCTGTGGCAGACAAGATTAATTTGAAAGTACGTATGATTGACTGTGTGGGCTATCTTGTGAGCGGAGCCATGGGTGTTACTGAAAACGACAAGCCAAGATTAGTAAAAACACCTTGGTCGGAAGAGGAATTACCTTTTGAAGTGGCGGCAGAACTTGGCACTAAAAAGGTTATTGAGGAACATTCCACATTTGGAATTGTTATGACAACCGATGGCAGTGTGACCGACATTGAAAGAGCAAACTATATTTCCGCAGAAGAGCGTGTTATTGCCGAAATGAAAGCGTGTGAAAAACCTTTTGTTGTGGTGCTTAACTGTAAGAATCCAACTTCTGTGGAGAGTAAGAGGCTGGCTCAAAATTTAAGTGAGAAATATAAAGCTCAAGTGATTGCTATGAATGTTGCCGAAATGAAAGAAGGCGATATTGATAAAATTTTTGAAAAAGTGCTTTTGGAATTTCCTGTGAAAAGTATCAAGGTTTCCATGCCAAAATGGATTCAAGCATTGCCATTTTCTAATCCAATCATTTGCGAAATTGTGGAAGAAGTTAAAAGGTTTGCGAATAATATACGTAAAATTGGCGATGCCAACAAGGACGCAGTGGTGTTTACTGAAAGCGAAAGTTTTGACCCAATCACATTCTCCAACATTGAAATGGGTGATGGGGTGATTAAATTTAATGTTATACCAAAAGAGAATTTATTTTATCATGTTCTTTCTGAGGAGTGTGGTTTTGCTATAAATGATGATTACGAACTTGTTTCATATATCAAAAATTTGGCGATTGCAAAGGTGGAATATGACAAACTGAAAGATGCTCTTGACGAAGTGGAACAAAACGGCTATGGCATCGTGGTGCCAAGGCAAGAAGAATACACACTTCAACAACCAGAGGTGTTCAAACAGGGTGGAAAGTTTGGAGTGAAAATTAAAGCGTCAGCACCAAGTTTGCACATAATTAAGGTGGACGTGGAAACAGAGGTTACTCCACTTGTTGGAAGTGAAGCACAAAGTCAAGATTTGGTGGAATATCTATCCGGACAATTTGAAAATAACCCAGAGGGTATTTGGGAAACGAACCTTTTGGGTAAGAGTTTGTTCTCGTTGGTGGACGGCAATATTGGGTCTAAAATTGTTTCAATGCCAGCCGATGCACAAAGGAAGATGAGAAAAACATTAGGAAGAATTATCAATGAGGGTAAGGGCGGGGTTTTGTGTATTTTGTTATGATAATTTCACATAATAATAAATAGAAGAATAAAACCAGAAGAATAAAATCAGAAAAATAAAATCAGAAGAATAAAATCAGAAGAATAAAATCAGAAAAATAAAATCAGAAAAATAAAAACAGAGAAAAAAAACTACTAATTTTATAAAATTAACCGAATTATAAAAACTAAAAATGCTCACAAAAAAAATACTCATAAAGACAAAAAATAGTAAAAAATATACTAAAAAAATAGTAAAAAAGTAATAAAAATTAAAAAAAATAGTAAATTTTGAAAAAAAACTAAACAAAAAGTGAAAAGATGAGCAAGATAAAAATAAATAGAGTAGTTAATTAATTGAAAAATTTTAAAAAATTTGATAAAACTTCAATTAAATATTTGACCCTGTTCTGTGCAATTTGGTATAATTATAGAAGATTAACAAAAGGAGGAATTTATGGCTAAAAATAAATCAAAAGACACTGGGTCAATAATATGGCCTGTGGCAACATTACTTTTGGGAGGATTGATTTTAGGTCTTCTTGCATTACCATTTATGAGTATTGAAATTTTGGGTAGTTCCACAAGTGTAAGCGGTTGGGAATTCATAGATTTCAGTGATGGTGCACCAACAGGATGTGCGGTTGTGCTTTTGCTTCTTGTGATTTTCGCTTGCCTCATGATGCTGTTATCAGTTGTTAAATTGTTGAATTGCATGGGAATAATCAAAGATTCAAAATTTATCAATTTCTTGCTCGTGATTTGCGGACTTGCAGTTGCTGTTTTGGCAATAGTGAACATTTTCACAATCTCGTCTTATGCTTCGGGAGATTCTCTCAACACTGGCTGGGGTGCTTTAGACGATGTAATAAGTTCTTTGATTGGCTCTGTTGTTAGTATAGGCTGGACTGGACTGATAATCAATGGTGTTGTTGGCGTTCTTGCTTTCATTTCAAGTGCTTTGGCAATTAAAGAGAAATAATTAATAAATCAAAAAATATAATTCAAAAGTTTTTTATGTATAAATCAATTAGTAAAAAGGTGCTTTGCAATTATAGTAAAGTTCCTTTTTTTTACTTCCAAAATTATTAATAAATTATATGGTTTATTAACATCGATTATTTTTATAATTTTCGACATATTTCATCTTTTAAATTAAGTATTTGTTTTGTGTTAAATATTTTGTTGTAATTTTATTTGCATGAATTTTTTTGTTGTGTTATCATATAAATATTGTTGAGAGTGCTTATTGTGCAACAAGGTTGTACTGATTTACATGGTGGCACGATCGTTATAAAGGAGATATAAATGAATAAAAGTGTGCTTTGGTCTTCAATAGGCTTCACAATTTTGGGTGTTGTAAATTTGGTTTTGTGTGTTATTCTTGCCTCTTTGGGTGTTGTTGAAGTGCGTAGTATGGGGTATCTTTTTGCTATAATTCAACTTGTGGTAACATGGCTTCCTGTCATTTTGAATAAATATTTTCATGTTGAGTTTGACTTAATTTTCTTAATAAGTTTTCATCTCTTTATTTTTTGTGGAATTTGCATAGGTTCGCAATGGGGAGTTTATCAAATGAATTCTTGGTATGATAAGGTGGTTCATACTGTGGGCGGATTTATATTGGCATTTCTTGGCTACACTGTATATGCCAACACTAAAAATCAAAAACTTAATCTTTTTTGGGTGTTTGTTTTGGTTTTCTCTTTCTCGATGATGTGCGGTGGCGTGTGGGAAATTTTAGAATATCTCACTGATGGTTTATTTAGCAACAATGCACAGAATTGGGCAGATTTCAGTGGTAATGCTCTTATTGGAAGGGAGGCTCTTGCTGACACTATGTTAGATTTGATTTGTGATTTTGTTGGTTCTATTGTCTGCGGGATTGTGGCAGTGTTCTTGGAAAAGAAAAAGTCTAAAGAAGAAAATTTAAAAAATAGTGGTGTAATTGAAAAAAAAGAAACCGAAAAATAATCCATAGAAGTTGAAGTGAAATAAGAAAAAGTTAAAAAAGCAAAGGGTATTAAAATAAGATAACAGGAAAAATGACATATATTTAACACATAAAATAATTTTAAGACGAAGGTCGTTAAAAAAGAAATGAGTTATGAATATGTCTATAAAAATGCAAAAACAGATTGTTTATGCTTGACAAAATTAGACAAAATACCTATAATTTAAACTTGAAGAGGGTATAGGTGAGAAGATGAATTGGAGTGAAATTTGGGATGATATTGTAACATTCTTTAAGACGAATGTTTGGAATATTGTTCTTTTTGTTGCCGTTTTGCTTATAGGCATTATAATAATTAAGATTTTAATGAATATCGTTAGGCGTCTTTTAAACAAAACTCGCATGGAGAGAATAACAATTGGTTTTCTTTGTGCAATTTTAAAGATATGTTTTTGGCTTGTTCTGGTCTTGATTTTGTTAAGCATAATCGGCATTGAAATTACTGGAATTTTAACCGCTTTGAGTGCCGTTGTGTTAGCAATAGGTTTGGCATTAGAAGATTTAATCGCAAATGTTGCCAACGGAATTGTTATCATAACAAACAAGATGTTCAAGAAAGGCGACTACATTGAGGTGGACGGCAAAGAAGGTAGTGTTGTAAATATCAACTTTTTGTTTACTACAATTGTGACGAGTGACAATAAAAAGATTATGATACCAAATTCCACAATAGTGGAAAATCCTGTGGTGGACTTTGATTCTAACGGAACAAGACGTGTGGAATTTAAATTTTATATTACATACGATAGCGATGTTGAAGTGGTAAAGAAGTTGATTATTGATTGTATGAAGAGTAATGGTAAAGTGCGATTGGTGCCAGAACCATTTTGTAGGTTGAATGCTGTAAATCAAGGCGGTATGGAATTTATTGCAAGATGTTGGTGCGATTGTGAAGACTATTCGGATGTTTACTTTGATGTTTTGGAACTTGTTTATAATGAATTGAAACGCAATCAAATAAAACTTAAAGACCAAAAGGATGGTGTTACTTTGCCGTTCTCTAAAAATGGAATTCCAAAGAGAGTAGAAAAAGAGAGATTTGAAGATGACTCGATAGATTTGGAAAATATGAGTTTTTCAGAAATAATGGCAAGAAGTAAACAAAGAAATATGAAGAAACTTGAAAAAATGAGAAATAGAAAGAAAAATAAAAATACTAACCGTAAAAACGAAAATGTACAAATTGCAAGTATAGAAACTTCTACCAAAAGCAATGAAATAGGCGAGGGTGTCAACATTCAAACAGAACAAACAAAAAGAGAAGAAATAATTTCAAGTAATGAAGTGAAAAAAGATTCTCAAAACAATGATGAAAATTAAAATTAATAAAAAGACGCTACATAGAGAATTAAAGTAATATGAATTAAATATAAAAGTAAAATTATTATGATAATTAGTTAAAAAAACATCTTAATAAAGTTAAGGTGTTTTTATTTTTAATAATATGTATAAAGTGTTTGTCTAAATTTTTAATCAATTTTTTTGCCGCTTGTTACGTAGTCTAAAAATTCGTTCATATTTAATCCAACTTTTGGTTTTTTATATTCATAAATTTCGGTGCTATATTCTTTTATTGGTTTTATACATGATTTAGCATATTCAATTTGTTTAAATTTTTGCCACTCTATCGCGTTATCAATAGATTTAAACTCATAAATTCCTTTGTTTTTATAGTCAGAATGTTCGAATAGTTTCCAATTTTCATTTTCTTTATAAATAAGATATGTATGAGCAAAGCCTGAATTTGATATATCTTCTTGATATGCTGAAATCCAAAACGTTTTAACTGAAAAACCTTTTTTCTCAAACCAATATCTTTCAATTTCAACTTGGTCATAACAATGTGCAATTCCATCTTTTAATATTTGGATAACAGGGCGTACCCTCCAATTATTACAAGCATCTTGAAATTCTTGTTTTGAACTATCATACAACTTGTTGCCATTTTTGTCAATTATGCCATAATGAATATTTTCATCTAAAAATTTCATTAAATCCTCTGGTGTTTTTACATTATCTATATTCACTTCTCGGTAATCCTTTTCTTTAAATTTTATTATAAGATTAAAGATAATAATTGTCAAATGATGCAATGAAAAAATTTCGATTAAACATTTTTAATTTAGTAACATTAATATGGTCTTTTTTATAAAATGTGGTGGTGGGGAGGTCTTTTTGCTTGATTTTAGATTAAAAATGTGTTAAACTTAATGTGCACTAAACTTTTATATGTTTTTAATTGACCTCGTAGTAAAACTGGATATTACGGCCCCCTCCTAAGGGGTTGTTCTGGGTTCGAGTCCCGGCGGGGTCACCAATAGCAATACTTAATGGCTTGATTTTAGTTCTCAACATACTTCTACAAACTCAACCAATTCTAATATCCATATTAGAATTATTAACTTTAATATTGGGGGTGATTAGTATAGAGAATAATAAATTGAGAAGAAATATCATCAACACACGCGGAGTATTAAGAATTTATTATCAAGTCTGTTAGGCATTGTTGTGTTGTGTGTTGTGCGGTGCAAATCCGCAATACTCCAAATATTATCAATGGTAGGCACTTAACCTACCATTTTTTATATAAAAATTTTTTCCATAACATCTATTGAGTTGTCAATATCTTGACAATAGTGTGTGTAAATTTTTAGTGTTATATCACTGTTGGCGTGTCCTGCAAAATGGGGTTGATATTTAAGCCATGGGTATTTCTTTTCTACTTCATTTCTTTCGGACTTATTCAGTGTTTCAGGCTTAATAATTTCTCCTATTTGCATATAGCCCCAGATTACATGTTTGCCATTCTTATGATATTTATCATTGATAATGTCCTCATACCAGCCATAAAACAAAAATAAGTCGCCAACTCCCACTCCATTCTTTTCTAAATGAGCTTGAAAGCCTTTGATTTGCCCTAAACTACCTTTAAAGTTTTCGCAATTAAAATAATTTTCTAATTGCGGGTCAAGGTGACAGTGAGTTTGTGGGTCAATGTGACAGTGAGTTTTTAAAAATGGTTTGTTTTGTTCTTTGACTTCAATAACTCTATTCAAAAATGGCAAGTCACAAAAGGAGTTGCGACCTTGCCGTCATTTATAATTTGTATGAGGTGTAATATGAATAAAAATGATGTTGTATTGAGAATAAGTCTAACTCAAATCAAACTCACACATTTAGGGTAATTTTTAGTTAAGGGTAAAAATAGCTATGTGAAAAAAGAGCATACAAAAAAACATACTCTTTGGATGTAAGTTATTTTAAATATTTGACATATCTCATTTAAACGAATTATACTATCAACAAATATTTGAAATAACCAAATAATTCAACATCTTTTGAAAGTTGTTTGACACATTTTCGGGACGGCGTTATTTCTCCTAAGCGGTTGGTATATCCACTTAATCCAGCGAAACGTTGATCTTCTCCAGAAAGTTGCAAAAAAACACATCTATATGGAGAAAATACATTGTTAAACTGTTAAATTTTGATGCGGTGTTCAAAATATTGGGGCGAATTTCTGAAACTTAGGTGAACAAAATGAGAAGTCTTATTCATAAGTATCTTATTATGGAATTTGTGTTTTTACAGTAAATGATTTTTTTTATAAGTGTGTTTGATAAAATTTTACAAAAAATTCATTTATTATATAAATTTGGAAGAAAAGTATGCTATAATGGTTTTAGTTTAATAAAGCGATAAAGGAGATTTTATGCAAACGCTTCTAAATGATTTTTGTTTTTCAGAAGAAAAAGCTGGGCTACTTCTAGTTGATTTACCAACAGGAACTGGGAAAACTCACAATGCGGTTGAGTTTATATATAGAAATTATGAAAAAGTAAAAAATAAAATAATCTTTATTACTAATTTAAAGAAAAATCTTCCTATTGCCAAACTAAAAGAATTTTTTGAAAAGGACAATAGGCTTGATGATTTTGAAAAAGATGTATTGTTTATAGATAATAATGTCGATACACTTATAGATCACTTCAATGAAGTTGATAGTGGCAATAAAATCCCTTATGCTAAGTTTAATAAAAATGGAACCATATTCAATGTAAAACGCTGTATTAAAATTATCAATACATTGAAAGAAAGTTTAAACAATAAGAAACCAACCGATATGGATGCATTTGTCTCAAAAGAAAATGCTTATTTTATGATTAATCAAGCAAGAGAAGATTTACGAGACAAATATGAAAAAGAGCTAAGAGAAGTTATTGAAGAAGTTCTGCGATTTGATAATGAAGGCAAACGAAGGTCTAAAGCACAAAAATTGGATTTAATAAAAAATGATCCAGATTACCAATGGATTTCAGTTCTCTATCCAGCAGTAAACACAGACGATAAAAAGATTATATTTATGAGTACTGATAAATTTTTAGTTAGAAACTCTACAATCGTTGAACCATCATATAATATCATTGACAACAAATCACTTCTTAACGAATCTATTGTTTTCATTGATGAATTTGATGCCAGCAAAGACATTATATTAAAGAACATCATAAATGAAAGTTTGGATACTAAAGTTAATATCATTGAGCTCTTTCGAATAATATATTCAGGTTTGGAAAACACTTCTTTTTCTAAGTTATTAACAGATGTTTCTGCAACATTAAAAAATAAAATTGAGAAAAAAGAAAGAAAATATTACACACCAGATGAAATTATTGGAGAGTTTAGAGCAAGTGCGAAAGAGATAGCAGAAAAATATAATCTCGTAAATTATCATAAACTTGAGGAATCTGAAAAAGAGAGAGCAAATTTTCTTTTTCAAGACTACAAATTTCACACAATTTTAGGAGATGCTAAAAATTGCGTTTATCTAGACAATGATGAAGACTTTAAAATTAACTGGATAAAAAGAGCTAATGATATGAACATTTTGGAGAACCAAAATTTGTTTATGCTTTTGCAAGATATTAAGTCTTTTTTAGCATATTTTCAAAATGGCATAAAGTTTATTGCAGATAACTATCGTAATCTAAAAAAAGAGCGTAAACAAGAAACAAATAATTTTTCTTATGAAGCATCAATTAAAACTGCACTTGCGGAATTTGGGATTGAAGGTAAATATTTGAATTATTTGACAAGTCAAATTATGAATACAAGAAAGGCTCGCTCTTATAAAATTGTTGATCTGAAAAGTGAACTAGACTTCTCGGTTTATGAAAAAGGGTTTAGATTCTACAATTTTATTGACAGTGATACTTTTGATACACAGTCAAAAATCAATTTACTATCATTCAATATGTCGCCAGAGAAAATACTAATTTATTTATGTAGCAATGCCAAAGTTGTTGGAATTTCAGCTAGCGGTACTCTTGAAACAGTAACTGGAAACTATGACTTGGGATATATAAAAAGGAAACTCGGCAAACTCTTTTACGAGATTGATGAAAAAGAAAAAGGAAGAATCAATAATTTTATTATAAAACAACTAGGTAATTATAAAAATGTACAAATAGATATAGATAAATGCCAAATTACTAATAAAAACTACACTGATGTAATGTTAAAAATTTTTGACGAACATATAAGTGAAAATATCTTAAACAAAATTTCGGAATATTCTACTGATGATTTTGTTAAAGCGAGATACTGTAAAATTGCTTATGCTATTAACGAATTCTTTAGTCGCGGCATTAAGTCTTTTCTCTTTCTAACAAATGTGTCTATGAATAATAGTCTTGAGTTTAACTATAATTGCATAAATTATATTTTTGATATTTTAAAACCAAATGATTTAAGCAATGTATATTGTTATGCGTTAGAGGGATCTCTCGAAAAATTTGAAAATTTAAAACAAGCAGTAAAAGATAAACTTAAAAGTGGGAAACGGGTCTTTGTTGTTTCGACTTATCAAACATTAGGTGCCGGTCAAAATTTGCAATACGAGTATGATGACAATTATGAAGGTTTGTTAGAAACAATAAATGATAATACATATAGCAAAAAGCAAAAAGATTTCGAAGCATTGTTTTTAGATAAGCCTACTAATATGTTTGTTAATATGAATTCCAATCCAAATGAGGAACAACTTATTAAGTTTATTTATCAAGTAAAATGCTTAGAGGAAACAGGTTATTTCGATGTTGAAGAAGCTACGAGAGAAATTAAAAAAGGAATTAAAATACTGTACCATGCCTCTTCACAAGGTATTTCAACTCCCAGGTCAAAACATATTTATATGCACACTGCAAAGATAATTTTACAAGCGATTGGAAGAATATGCCGTACAAATAATAAGAATAAAAATATATTTATTTCATTTGATTGTCAAATGGAATATGATTTAGCATATTGCAAAAATGAGCTTTTAAAAAGACCGATGAATTATGAATTGAAAGAGCTTCTAAATAAATGTGAGAATGTAAAAGAGGAAGTTGATAATTCGATTTTCAAAATCAATAATTCAAAAATAAAAAAGAATTCAGATAAGATAGATTCTTTGTTGCATTTCAAATCCAATACTGATATTTCAAAATGGGAAGAATTGAGAGATATTGTATTAAAATATCCTTATGATAATGAAGGAATTCACAATGAATATGACATCTATTGTGAACTTAAAGAACCGAGTAGTTACTATTATTATAATAAGGATCAGAATGGAGAATATAATATAACTTACGAAAAAGTTAATGATTATTGTATATCTGCAGATTTTGCAAATCTAAAAACCTTAATGTCAATCAAAGAAATAAAAACCTATTTTGAGGATATGGGATATGCTACAACTCTCGAAAAATCCTCTTATATTTTATTACCTAATGTTTTTACGCGAATTTATCTTGGAGCCTTAGGCGAATCTGTTGGTGAATATTTAATTAATAGGTTCCTTAATCAATACGATTTAAAACTTGAAAGAATAAGAGATGTCAATAGATACGAAAAGTATGATTTTGTTTTTGATAATGATAAATATGTGGATTTTAAATATTGGAATGGGAATTTTGATAAAGATAGACAGAGAGAAGTTGAAAGATGTATTAGAAAACTAAATGAATGTGATGGAAAATATGGTTTCATAATTAATATACTAAAACCTAAAAATTATGATCCAAAACAATATGTTAGTCCAGATGAAAGGCTTACAATAATTCCATATCTATATGATCCTGAAACAAAAAAATGGAACCTAAAAGATCTTGAAAAATTGTTACATTAAAAATAACTTCTTAGAAAATTTTTATAAATTTTTTGAATTGATATGTTATAATTCTAATATATTTAGTGAGGATGAAGCATGCTAAAAACCTTTTTTGATTTCTGTTCTGGAATCGGTGCTGGCAGACTCGGACTTGAGTATTGCGGGTTAACTTGTGTTGGTCATTCTGATACAAGCAGGCTGGCAGACACAACATACAGACTGTTACATAATGCATCAACAGACAAAAACTATGGAAATCTTAAGAAACTTGGAAAAGACAATTTGCCAGATTTTGATTTGCTAATAGCTGGCTTCCCTTGTCAAACTTTTTCAGTAATTGGGAAACAGGCAGGATTTAGTGATGACCGAGGTCAAATTATTTTTCATTTGTCAAGAATACTTAGAGAAATGCAGCCGAAGTGTTTTATTTTAGAAAATGTAAAAGGATTAGTATTGCATGATAACGGTAAAACCATCAAAAAAATTATTGAAGAATTGAATAGATCTGGATATTCTGTTGCCTACAAAGTGATTTCAAGTTTGAATTGTGGAGTTCCTCAAATGAGACAAAGAGTCTACTTTGTTGGCATTAGAAAGGATATTTGTAACAGTATAAATGACTTTGCTTGGCCGAAGGATATAGCAAAACCAGAATTAAACGATTTTTTACCAGATCGTAAACAGATACAACCTGAGTTTTTGAACATTTTAATTCATTATTTAAAAAATTCAACAAATAACGGGAAATATACAGTACAAGATTTGCAATGCATGAATGGAAAAATTCTAGATACAAGGATGAACGACCTAAGGATCTATGATGGAAAAGTTCCTACTCTCAGGGCTCAACGCGATGGCATATATTATGTTTTTAATAATACAATTTATCAACTAACAGGATGTGAAGCATTAATATTGCAGGGCTTTTCCCAAGAATATGTGGATAGAGTTAGGGATAAAGTTTCTGATAGGCATTTGCTGATGCAAGCAGGGAATGCAATGACGGTAAATGTAATAACATTGATTGGACAATGTTTAATAAATTATCTAAAGAAAAAGGAGAACAAATAATGGCAATTTGGAAAGATTTTGAAATAGAGTGTACTAATTATTTAAATTCACAATTTGGTAAATTCGCAAAATTTACTCATCTTGGAGATAGTGATTCTACAGTTGCAGACATAAAAGTAAACACTAAAAATAAAAAAGAGTTTTATATTGAATCGAAACATTCTCCAGCACAGTGTGGACAATTTGTTTTAATTCCAAATATTAAAACTCATAAATTTGATTATAGTTCGTTAAATGTAAACAAAATAAATAAGTACTCTTCACAGATAATAGAACATATGAATAAAAATTTTAAAGAATTTAAGGAAGCTGGTACAGCTGGCAAAGAAATTAAATTTGAAGGGTGTGAGAATGTCTTCTGTGGTTGGATTATTGATTATCATAAATCGAAAAATGTAAAATTTTTCATGACCAACAATAATATTATACTTCCGATAGAACAATTTGCAGAATTTTTCACAGTTACAGCTAAATATCGTATAAAACGTAGCGGTTCATCTCCTGTTGGGAACTCAAATATTATAAATGTCAAAAATTATGTTAAAGAACATTTCAATATTCAACACATTGAAGTTGTAGGAGATAAAATATTTGTTAAATCAAATGAAGAATTACATAATAAAAGATTTGTGATAAACGGATATGAGTATATGTTGTCGAAGCGTGATGGAGTTTACGAAATAAGAAAACTATCTAATACTTTTAACGCGAATGTTATATTTTCTATTGAATTAAAACCTGGAAAGCAGGGGCTAACAGTTTCGCAATTTATTGCTTTATTAAATTTATAATATACTCTCCAAAAAGCTGATATACTTTTTAACCGCAAATTTATATGTGGATAGATAATATTTACCAATTGGTAGGTCTCCAACAAGGAGGTTTGCCATTTTTTCATTTTGTCCAGAATTTTTGAATAGATCAAGGAGGCTTTCACATTTGTCTTTTCTATATTCTTCATCTATGTCACAATCTTTTATAGCATGTTCAATACGTTTTATCCTGGAAACATAATCGCTACAAAGTTTTTTGGGAGTGTTGTTTTGTTTTAAATAACGAACAAAGTCAAACTCAAGCATTGTCGTGACCTACTTTCTTGCCGATTTCGATTGCGATGTATTGCAAAACGTCAATAACAACAGAATTACCAAATTGTTTATATGCCTGATTTTTGTTTTTAGCCATTTTGTAGGTGTCTGGGAATCCCATTAATCTTGCACATTCACGAGGATGTAGCTTGCGTGGTCTACCATTAACCAAATAGCCTCCAGTTTTAGCGAAAACACCACCGCCATTAGCAGACAAAGTAATTGCTATGCCTTTTGTACTGTAGATTCGTTCACCTTGGCCACCTTTGTTTACAATTCCCAGTCTAATAGACTTGTTACTAAATTGGGAATCATCTTTTACATTGTAATAAGTATCTGATCTTTCAACATACAAATTTGAAACTATTGACTCATCATTTAGCAAGAAATCTTGAACGTGTTTAGATAGCGGGAATGGTTTTGGGAAATTAAAACGACCACAATTTAATTCTTTCCTAAAGCAAACCATGTATATTCTCTCTCTTTTCTGTGGTATGCCATAGTCTGTTGCATTTAAGACTTTGTAATCAAAGGAGTAGCCTAATTCTTCCATGGTGGCTTTCACAACTTGCAATGTTTTACCGTTATCGTGAGCGGCAAAATTCTTAACATTTTCCATAAAGACAACTTTTGGTTTTTTACATTTTACTATTCTTGCAACATCAAAAAATAGAGTGCCTCGACTATCTTCAAAACCTCGTTGTTTTCCACTTATAGAGAATGCCTGGCATGGAAACCCAGCACATAATATATCGTGATCGGGGATAGTATTTTCATCCACCTTGGTAATATCGCCCTCTGGTATATCTCCAAAGTTTTCATTGTAGACTGTCTGTGCAAATTTGTCCCATTCGTTGGAATACACACATTTTGCTCCTAAAGATTCCAGAGCTAACCTAAAACCACCTAATCCTGCAAATAAATCAATAAATGTGCAATATGAAAGAGTCTTCTCTTTTATTTCGATCATTTTAACCTCCGAATCTGTCATATTATAGCACACTGCGCTATAAATTCCAACTAATTTCAACCAACTAATTTCAACCAAAAACAGTAAAAACTTATAATTTAATCTGTTGGTTTTCAAATGCAATAGTGTATAATCATATTGTGAGGAAATATATGAACAATAATAATGAAATTGACATTTTGGACTAGGACATATACAGAGAAGTGCTCCTATATAGTAGAGGGTTGCTTCAAAAAAGAGCTCGTTTGAATTAATCCTCTAAATTATTTAGGAGGATTTTTTTATGATAGAAAACAAATTATTAACTACAGCAGACATAGAGAACATGTCGCTAAAACAGTTTCTAAAATACAAAGTTGACACTTCAGAAAGAATATTAATAGCAGCGCAAGAATTGCTTTGTGCCAATGAAGACTGGCTTTTAATTAACGAATTAGAACATGTGGAAACAGTAAAGGAACTATTTCATATTGTTAGACAAGCAAAAGAGGATCTTTGGTTCGATGTACAACGTAGAAAACGAGGTTAATAAAGATGCGACAATTTATTTTTGAGTTTGAACAACCAGTTGTCATGCGACTAGGATTAAATCTTAAAGAACTGCTCTTTTTAGACTATATTTTACAGTTTGTAAATAGTGGCAATATGCGAAGTAAAAGAGTTGAAAGTAAATACTATTTTAAGTTAACATACAAAAAGATTATGGAAGACCTCCCTATTTTAAAAATTAAAGAAAGACAAATTCGCAACATGATAACAAAACTTGAGAATATGCATCTCGTTGAGTGTCTTTCAGAGTTAAGGAACGAAATGCACTTAAATGTGGATTTTGATGCTCTGTTCGGTAACAAATTGCCAGACGGTTTCGATCTTTCAGCAATTGGCTTCCACGATGAAGGTAATGGAGTGCTGACAATAGATTATTATGATATTAAAAAAATAAAAATAATAACTGAATACACGCGCGTGAAAGATGTGGATAAAGATTTACTAACAAATCTATTCTATGAAAATATATCACACATAGTATCACCAACTATCTTTCAAGGATTTATTAAAGATAAAGTATTTGTTGAAGAGATAAAAGATGAATATGTTTTGCTGTCTGTCACAAATGTTAAGTACGTAGGCAAAGAATATGGCGAAAAAGTTAAATTTGCACTTGAGAAATCTTTAAAAAGCCTAGTATATAATGGCTAGCCCCAGGGGTGGTCAAATCTCTACGAGATACACGATCAGAACGGGCGGGCAGCCGCACGCAAAAATTCGCGAAATCAAAAATCAAAAAATAATCAAAATTTTTATTGAAAATATGCTTAAATCACTTATTTCGCTAGCAAAAATGTACTTTTTGATTATTTACTTGAAATCAAAAATAATTAAATTTTAGTTAAACAAAATCAAAATTTAACCGGCAATTTTAATTTTAGCGACACGATTAAACGGGTTTTTTAGAAAGGTTTTGTGATTTACGATAATTTACTCAAAACAAATGCTTTCGTGCGACTGTGAGCGAATTTAAGGCAAATTAAAGCAAGATTACAAAATTACAAGAAAACAAAGTTTCAAGGATACAAAGATACAAGAAAAATCTTTTATTTTATTCGGCTGTTCACTGGACTTTATTGTGCTTTTGCGGTATGTGTTTGATAGCAAAAGCACAAGTCCAGTTGGAAACAGCACACTGGAGGTATCAATGCAAAGAATAAGGACTATCACTGAGACATTACAAATGTTGAAGAAAGAAGATCCAGAAACTTGTTTAAGCGAGTTTCTAATAAGGAAACTTGCAAACAACTACAAAATTCGTTCCATCAAAACTGGCAACAAAGTACTGATAGACTACGATTCACTATTGGCATTTCTTCAAAGCAAAAGTTATGAGTTGCCAATGGAACAAATCATTATTGAATAAGGAGAAAAGTTATGCCATGTATTAAAAAGAATGTGTTAGACACGGGTGCGATTTCATATCGCATCCAAGTCAAAGCGAAGAATGAAAGGACTGGAAAGTTTGAGGCGAAAGTGATGACTTGCAGGAAGCCAGCAGAACTCACAGAAAGGCAATATAAACGAGAACTGCAAAGAATAGCATTTGAATTCGAAGATAAGTTCCGCAAGTCTATGAATGGCTTGCTTGCCGTAGATAATGACATATTATTCATAGATCATGCCAACAAGTGGTTAGAAAAAGTTAAGAACACAAAATCGCTCAACTATTATGTTAAAGGTAAGGACAGTATCAAAAAGTTCTATGCTTACTTTGGGAATATTAAACTAAATCAAATCACACCAGTTATGGTCCAAGGGTTCTTGGATGAAATGAGTTTTAAAAAGGTTGAAAAGAAAAGTGCTGTGATGATAAAAGATATAACTCAATATCTTAAATCACACTGCATTAAACTTGTAGATGCAACAAACAAAACTGGCATATCAAGATCAATATTCTTCTCTGCAACAAGTGGCCATGGAATAAGAGTTGAAAATGCTGAGAGAATATGCCAAGAGTTGGGGTTAAATTATGACGAGTATTTTAAGACTGAAATTGTCTCTCATCCTTACGCAAAAGAAACAATACTAAAACTTAAACGAACATTAGCAACAATTCTGGCAGAGGCTAAGAGACAAAGATTGGTTGAGCATAACTTTGCGAGCAGAGATTATATCGCACCAATACAAGGCTACAAGAAAGAAATACAAATCTTAAACGACAAGGAGGCAAAGATACTGGCACAGTATTTGGACACTGAACCAAATCCTCGCTGGAAGATTGCTCTATTAACTATCTTGTTTATGGGGTTAAGGCGTGGCGAACTCGCTGGACTTGAATGGCAAGACATTGATTTTGAAAACAAAACAATGACAATTCAAAGATCGGTGCAAGATATTGTTGGATTTGGACTTATAACAAAAGATCCAAAAACCGAAAACTCAAAACGAACAATATCAATGCCAGATAAACTTATAACTTACTTGAAAGAATATCAAGCATGGTGGGACAATCAAAAACATTACTTGGGCGACCGCTGGAAAGATACTGATAGATTGTTCTGCACAGAAGATGGTAAAACAATTTCACCAGGACTATTTAGAGTGTGGTTGCAAAAGACACTGATAAAAGCGGGACTACCAAAAGTATCTCTCCACTCACTTCGTCACACCAATATAACATTGCAACTAATCGCTGGCGTAGATATGAAAACGGTGTCTGCTCGTGCTGGACATAGCAAAGCGTTAAAGACAAGCGATTTCTATAGCCACTTTATAAAGAATTCAGATATCCATGCAAGTGAAATATTAAATAAAATTTTTGAATGATTATTAAATAATAATTAAAAAACTTTGAGCGTTGTTAAGATTTACAGTAAAATAATTAGAATTGAGATTCGTAGATCTCAGACAACTTGAAATTTAGTGAAAATTCTTGTATAATAATACAAATAGTGTTATTAGGTACAAACATTGTTGTAATGGAGGAATTAATGAACGAATCAAATGAAAGGGTACAGTTTATTTCTGATTATATTATCTCTTATGAAAACAAAATTAAAATATTAAATAAAGAAGGGTTGTTTGATGCGGCAAAATTGTTTGAACTTTTTGCAATCAAGGTTTGTTCTTTATACTTTAAACAAGAATTTTTTAACCTAAATGTTAATACGTTTCAATATCCTTGTGTTGATTTAATATCTGAAGATAAGAATTTATTTGTTCAAGTTAGTACAGTTCAAGATGTACCAACGAAAATTAAAAATACTTTAGAATCTATCAGAGATTCTAAACATGAAAACATAAAGGATATAAAGAACGTAATTTTCTTTTTGCTTAGCAATGATAGTATCAACAATGTAGTGGATTATAAAGGTGAGAACAAAATTGGTAATTTTGAATTTATTAAAAAAGAAAATTTAATAACAACACGAGATGTCATTTATAAGGCAGAAGTGGATTTAGATTTTCAGTTAGGACTATATGATATTCTAAAAAAGGAAGAAGAAAGTGTTAAAACTAATTTAAAAAGTTTTAAAGAGGCATTAAGAGATAGTGCTACTTGTATTTCTTCTATTGAAGATAAGATCAACGGAGAATATAGTATTGATTTGTCTGAATATATAAATAATATTAGAGAACACAACCATAAAAATATTTTAATTGAAGGGAAAGCAGGCAGCGGGAAAACGGTTCTTTGTAAAAAGTTAGTTGAACAAGAAGAGATAGTGTTATTTGCAAGAGCTGAGAGATTTTGTGAAGAAACTAATATAAACAGTATTTGGCATTTTAATTTAGATGAAACGCTAGAATATTTAAATAATAAAAAGATAGTTATATTTATAGATGCATTAGAGTTTATTGCCGACAATAGAACTAAACTTGACATGTTAATGATGCTATATGAACGAACAAAAGATTATAGAAACGTATTTATAATTGTGTCTTGTAGAACTAGTGATAAATCAGCATTTATAAAATTGCAAAATGAATACTCTATTGTTAATTATGAGGTTGCAAACCTGAATCCAGAAATGCTAAAACCATTGGCGGATAAGTATTCAATCATAAGAGATATGCAGAATAACGATTTATACTCTGAGCTTTTAGGATCTCCATTTTACTTAAATATTATTATTTCAAATATGTCAACACTGCAAAATATTTCAGACGAAAATCAACTTAGAGAATATATTTGGCAAAAGGTTATTAGTTTAAATGATAGTAATATTAGAGATGCTGTTAATAAAATCGTTTTTGAAAGAGCTAAGAATTTTCTTGTTGGAGTACCTTGTGATGAAATAGATCCCGAGATTCTAAAAAAATTAGAATCAAATAATATAGTTACGTGTAATGATAAACGTGTCAGATTAAAGTATGATATTTTTGAAGATATATGTTTTGAGCAATATATCGACAAAGTTTTTTATGAATGCAAAGGTGATTATAAAATATTTTTTGATAAATTAGAAAATATGGGTAGGTGTATATATAGACGATACCAAATTTGGATTGAAAATAAATTATTAGCAAAAAATAATAGAGACAAATTTATTTATAGTTTATTATTTTCAAAAACTTTGCCTGATGAATGGCACAAACAAACTGAGATAGGGTTAGTTAAGTCAAGACATAGTGAAAGTTTCTTTATTGAGAACGCGAATACTTTAATTAAAGAAAATCTTTTATTAGAATTTGTAAATATTACAAATTTGTATGGCTTTGAACTCGATGTACCTTTTTCTAGGGACATTTATTTAACCCTAAAAAATGCGGGAATTGGTAGAAAATGTTTAATTAATATTATAGCCGAAAACAATTTATATAAAACATGGACAGAGCCAGTTCAACCATTAGAGAAGCTTGTAATTGACTATTCCCAAAATAAAGATTATGATGAAAGTACTGCAATAAATACAACAAAAATACTTGCTTATCTAATTGACGAAATACTGTTAAACAAGCCAAAAGAAAAATATTGGAGAGTTTTTGATTGTATAAAAGATAAACTAAGGGCTGTATACAAACTCGGAAACTATTGTAAAGATTGGATTAATAATTTCTTCAACAAAGTAATAGATATGTTTAAGGGGCAAGATGACGATAAAGTAAGATTTGCTGAGGATGTAATAGAGAATATAATTAGTTATGAAAATTGTATATTGTCAAAATACATTCCTAATGAAGTATGTAACATTTTTGAATTATATTATACATTTAAGCGTAAACCTTCTAAAAATAACTTTTATATCCCAGAAAACGAAAATAAAATATACTCATTGTATGGTTTGAATAAAAATGCAGAAAGTTATGACCATGAATCATTTAGGAAAGCCCCTCAAAATAGTAACTTCGTATATATGTATTTTTGTTTTAACGGACTTCATGGACTAAAATGGATGGTTCAGTTTATTAATAAACTTGTGTTAAACTTTAAAAATAATAATAAAGGGTTACCAGAATTTACTGTTTACTTTGCAGAAACAAATAAAGAAAAGAAATATTTTGGATATTCGGATATGTGGCTTACAATGGTTCAAGAACATCAAGTTCCTACGCTTATTGCCGATATTGTGTATTCATTTAAAGAACTAATTAGGTTTTATATGAAAAATAATGACTTGTCAGTCACTCAAAAACTTAAAATTGCAAACAATATAAAAAATTACATTTATGAAAATTCGAACAATATTATATTGTTATCAATTATTTCAGAAGTTGGTATGGAATTTGAGCAGTTGTTACCAGGATATGCAATAGATTTAATTTCAAATATGGATATTGTTATCAATGATTTAACAAGATATTCTTTACAAATGCCTAATCCTTTAAGGAATAAGTTGGAAAATGAAATTATGATATCCGCGGGATTACCTTTTGGATTGAAACACAGGTACAAAGCGGTCAATAACAATATAAGTTTGCGAGAGTATGCCCGCAACTGCCAAATTGAACATGGAAAAAATATAAGGAAAAAAACTTTTGATATAATTGATTATTTATATAGAACAATTCCTGATGATCTTGAAAATTGTGAAAGGTATTTACAGCTCCAACAAATAGACATGAGAAAAGCCGAGGTACATAAGATTAATGATTCAACAATAGAGTCAATAACTGGTATGGCTAAACAGAAATCTGATAAACAAGAGAAATTAAACAGCAAATATATACCTCTGGTAAATAAATGTAATGACTTAAACAACAAAATAAAAGATAATACCATCATTCTTGATGACTATATCTCTTCTATCAATTTATTGTTGTCTTATAAAGATGATCCATTATATTTTTCAATTGAGAATAATTTATTTGCATATATTTCTTTGGCTTTAAATGATCCGAATTTAGACATTGTTAAGAGAGAAGAATATTGTAAATTGTGGATTGAAAATTCAAGTAAGTTAACTTTCAATGGATCAATGCTTGATTCTGAATTATTTACAATTTTGTTTAAACAAATTAACTTAGAAATTAATGGTATCTTAAAAAACGATATCAAACAAATTCTATTAGATCTAATTCTTTATGAAGGTCCTAATGGCAAGATTAGACAAATTGCGGTTTACGCAAAACAATATCTGAGAAATAATATACAAATTGCGACTTCTATTTTTTATACGATTTTAGCATTAGCAAAAGATGAAATGAACCATCAAAAATATAACGCAAAGTATATAATAGAAAATAAATTAGAGGACAATTTTGTATTTAAACCTAATATGCAAGCGAAATTGGTTGGAGTAGATCAATTTATTGAAAATGATGGTAAAAAGCTGTATTGTTCAAATGCTCAACAAATAATAAAGAAATATTTATACGATGAACAACAATTAGATTTAGACGACTTTAATTTATATGATTATGATATACATTTACTTAGCTATGCTCTTAACTGCGGGGTGACTCTAGATGGATCTATTTTTGATGACATTGTAAGACAATATATTGAATTTCTAATTCACTTTTGGCATGAAAACAAAGGGAACTATAGCAACCACGAAATTATCGGCGTGTATGAATTATATGAAGTACAGGAGTTTATACAAAGAGAAATATTGAGCAATTTAAATCAGACCAAAAAAGTATTAAGCTTAATGTTTGATAACATCGACTATTCTTTGTTTGAAAAAGAAACCGTAGAATTTTATCTTGAAGTATTTGGTTGTTTATTGTCCTATTACTTTGATTCTTATGATAATGCTCAAAAAAGACAAAATTGTGAAGAAATAATAGAATTATTAGCAGAAAAAATTAATGCTATAAACGACGTAAATTTACGTATAAATTTAACAAAATGTTTGATGTTTTGTTTAACTCGATATGGTGGATCGGGTGATTGGAGCAACTGTAAAGCTTCGTATTCATATAAGGATAAGCTGTTCCTAAATAAAGTGTTCGCTAATTACGGATATTATCATTTGGGAGAATTGTTGGAAGTCATTTATAAAATGCATTTAGATGAATTATTACCAGAAATTCTATTATCTTTAAAAGAATCGTTTGAAAAAGCACCACGAGAAAGGAAATATGAATGGGATACAGAATCTTTATATAAGATAATTCTTGATAAATCATTTATAATAGACTCCATAATAAATAAATCATTCTTTAAATTTGCCAGAGATATAAAAGAAGATAATGATTTAATTGCTGCTTTTGAGTATATTTTAAACGTATTAGTAGAATATGGAAATGAAAAGGCCGCCGTCATTCTTGATGAATTTCGGATACACTAGCGACAAAAATTAATATATTCAATAAAAAGACGACTAAATAAAGCCGTCTTTTTTTTGTATAAATTGGTGTGAGTAAGAGGATTTGAACCTCCGACCTGTCGCTTAGGAGGTAAATGTAATATCCTTAAAAACTTTGTTAAAACACTTGCAAAAGATTTTTATTTAAGTTAAAACACAAGACAACTTGAAAGGAGTTAGATATGAAAGCAAAGTTCCTGTGCGATATTTCTAATGCTCGATTGCTTAGGAATAAATTAGATAAAGACGAAGGTTTAGAATGTGAATATGTGATTGAACGAGTTGTGTATTTATCCAAGCGAGACTTTATTCCTTTTCGTGAGCATCTTATGGAAGAAACACCGTTTGTGTCTTGTCACAAGGAAGATATGTTTATCGATAAGCAAGGCATTTGGCATGTTTTGATGTTCTGCTGTTTGCAGTCGGATATAATCTTGCTTGTAAACAGTGACAGCAAAGATTATGCCAAATATTGTAGCATTATTTCAAATGGAGGTGAGGAAGTTGAACCACGTTTTACAACTAGTCAGAGATATACTAGAAAATGAAAAAAGAACTGCCGAGGAGCAGTTGCAACTAAATAAAATCTGTGAACTTGAAGACAAGTTCATTAAAGGCTTTTCAAAAGAAAAGTGGAAGGAATATTTTGATTTAGACTTAGAAAAAGGTCAACTCCATAGCCTTGACCTTGATAAGGTTATTGAAATTACCTATAACATTTGCAAAGAGATTTTTAAATCGTAGAGGTTTGGTATGTGGGATGCTGTTAATGTTGTCAGAAATCATTTCTGTCGTTTCTACACTATCAATGGAACAATATCGGCTGTATCTAAAAGCCTGGTATGAAATATGCGAATTTAGAAAAATTGAAGTTGATGAGTATATAAAAGTTGCAAATAAGTTATTTGTTGATATGTTTAAGTAAGAACCTTCAAATTGTACCCAAACGGCAAAACTGCTCAAAAAGTCACCATTTCTGTACCGTGGAGTTGAAAGGATTTGCGTTTATGGTATAAAAGTTAGAAAAGTTGGTTGGAGTTTTGTAAATTGCGTGATATAATGTTTGTGAGAATTGCAAAAGTGAGCAATAGAAAAGTTAATTTAACTATATTTTATTGCTCCTAAGGGGTTGTTCTGGGTTCGAGTCCCGGCGGGGTCACCAAAAAACTTATCAAAAAGAATGGTGCGTTTTTTTAATTATTGTATTATGAGTTTTTGGGACTCGTGCAAAATTAAAAATTTTGCGTTTGCCTACAGCAAAAAAAACAGAACAAGTTGTGGCTTAAAGCAAGGTGAGGGGGAGCTCGTCTTTTACTTGATGGCGAGTATGAGTGGTTATTTAAAGATTTGATAAAAATAAAAATATTTGTAATGTTTTATAATATTTGATAAAAAATTGTTGACAGAACAACAATTTTAGAATATAATTAGTGTGTGAGGTTTAAAATGGAAAATCGTTATGACAAATTTACATCTTTAATTACAAACATCAATCGCAACATACAGAAAATTAAAAATGTTGAAATGGAAAGGTTGGGGTTGAAAGGTAAACAAGTTCAAGTTATGTTTAATCTTTTCAATCTAAAAGAAGGGGCAAGTTCAACAGAGTTATGTTCTTTGTGCGGAGAGGATAAAGGAGCAATTTCACGCACCATAAAAGAATTGGAAGAAGGTGGTTATGTTTTTGTTGACGAATCGCCTTTAAAGAAATATAAAAATCCAATCAAACTTACAAAAAAAGGTGTTGAAATTGGAGAGATTGTTTCAGAGAAGATTGATAAATATTTTAATCTTGGAAGAAAGGGTGTTAATGAAAAAGACATCGATAAATTTTACGCAATGCTTACAATGATTTCAAATAATTTAGATGAAATTTGTGAAAATTATGATAAAGACTAAGTAAGATTAAACCAAAATAAACAAATTTAAAATATAAAACCTATAAAATTGGAATTAATAAATTTTGTAATAAATATTAATAAAAACCTCACTCAATAAAAAACAAAATAAAAACAGAATAAAAAAAACTAAAAAATAATAAAAAAGACTGTAAAAATTGTTAAAAAACAATAAAAAAGTAAAAAAAATAAAGAAAATACAAAAAAATTAAAATATTAAAATAAGTGTAAAGAAAATTTAGAATAGAAATAGAAACAAATAAAACAAATTAAGTGAGGTGATTTTATGATTAAAATTGTTGTTGATTCAGCATCAGACATTGATCAAAAGGAAGCAGATTCGCTTGGAATTACATTAATTCCTATGCAGATAACTTTTGGCGAGGAAGAATTTTTGGACGGAGTTAATCTTTCACATAAAGAATTTTTTGAAAAACTTGTTGAAAGTTCCGACCTTCCAAAAACTAGTCAAATTAATGAGTTTCGTTTTGAAGAATGTTTTGAAAGCTTAACGCAAAACGGCGATGAGGTTATTGCAATCTTACTCTCGTCCAAACTTTCTGGAACATACGATTGTGCAAAGAAAGCATCCAAAAGATTTGGAGATAAGGTTTTTGTTGTGGATAGTCTTAATGCGTGCATTGGCGAACGTATATTGGTTCAATACGCACTTAAATTGATTGAAGAGAGAAAACTATCTGCGAAAGAAATTGTTAATGAACTTAATGAGAAGAAGAACAAAATTCAACTGCTTGCACTGCTAGACACATTAAAATATCTCAAAAAAGGTGGCAGAATATCTTCTGTTGTTGCAATCACAGGAGAGGTATTCTCAATCAAACCAGTGGTTTCAATTGTTGGCGGTGTGGTGAAAATGGTTGGTAAAGCAATAGGTTCAAAAAAAGGAAATAATCTCTTGATGCAGTTGGTGGAAAAGTGTGGAGGAATTGATTTTGAAAAACCTTATGCTGTGGCATACTCTGGTCTTTCGGATTCGATACTTAATAAGTATTTACAAGACAGCGAACATCTTTGGAAAGGTAAAGCTGAAAAGGTGCCAACATATATGATTGGAAGTACAATCGGCACGCACGCTGGTCCGGGTGCTATTGCAGTTGCATTCTTTGGTGTTTGATTTTAACAAAACAAAAGATAAGATGGTATGGATAAGTAATAAGATGTAAAGTCTATGAAATATGCAGAATTTAGGCATAATGGGTAAAACTCGAACAGTAAATTGCAAGTGTATAATTTAATTAAATAAAGTGTATAATTTAATCAAACAATGAGTTAATAATAAATTAACGACAAACTTCAACAAAATAATAAACTTCAACTAAATAAAAATAAAAAACTAAAAAATAATTCTGTAATTTAGTTGACAAGGTTCCCTCTATATAGTGTAAAATGTTAGTAACAAAGCTATAAGTTTTGGAATAATTAAATTGGTGGAGGGTGATATGAAAAATTTATTAAAAGCAGTGCCTTTGGGGCTTGCTATGGTTGGAATTGTCACTTTTGCAGGTTGTGGAAATACAAGTTTATCTAAAGTTGACTTCACAAATGCGGAAGAAATAACAATTGAGGATTTTCAGGAATATATAAATTCTGATGATGTAAGTTTTGTGATGGATGGCTATAAACTCACAATGTCGTATAATGGAACTGAATATGGTGATGTTTACTACAAGACAACTGATGCAGACACAGGCGAATATGAGTTCAAAGCGGAATTAACTTATCCTGCTGAGTTGATAGGTTCAGATGAAGATGAAGATTTTAAAATATATGTGACAGACGGATATCTTTATATGTCTGCGTTTGGTCAGGATGTTTATACTTCTTTAGATTCAGAATATGTATCGTCATTGTTATCAGAGTTTTCAGAATTGTTGGAATACAATGATGGTAGTTATTTATTTGAACTATATGTAGAAGATAGAGAAGAGGTTGAAATTCTTAAACTTGAAAGCGGAAATAAAACAATGTTCCAAATCTCAATAGAGAACACGACTTCTGATTATTATACTGAAAGTGTAGTTATAAGATATTCTTTTAAGAAAGGTAGTTTAACCGGCATTTATATGCAGATAACTAACACTTATACTGACGGTTCTTATCTTACAGAAGAATATGAAATAGAATCATATTCAAAAACAATCAAATTTCCAAGCTTGAAAAATTATGTTGACTTGGAAACACTAGTTTAATTGTTTAATGTGAGTATACTAAAAACAGACTTAACTATGTCTGTTTTTATTTTATTATTACGTTTTATTATTAAGTTGTTACTTAAATCTTTGAATTTAAAGTTTATTTTAATGTTCGACGGTGTTTATATGTGGTGTTTATACTTTGTATTTTATAAAAAAATTTGGAAACTTTTGCGTAAATGCTTGACATTAATGCGAATTTTGTTTAAAATGTAATAGTCTTTGATTGAGAAGGCGATTTTTATTGTTAGCCCCATAAAAGTCAACTTCAAAACAAACAAATAAATTTAATGGGAGATTATAATGAAAACATACATGGCAAATCCAGTCAGTGTGGAAAGAAAATGGTATCTTGTTGACGCAACAGGTATGTCTTTGGGACGTCTTGCAAGTCAAGTTGCCGATATTTTGACTGGTAAAAATAAAACTATATACACTCCTCATGTTGACACGGGGGACTTTGTTGTTGTCATCAATTCAGACAAAGTTGTTTTGACTGGAAAGAAACTTCAACAGAAAAAATATCGCTGGCACACAGGTTATGTTGGCGGTCTTAAAGAAATGGACTATGCAACATTTATGAAGAAGAGTTCCGACAAAGTGGTTGAAAAGGCAGTTAAGGGTATGCTTCCAAAAACAAGTTTAGGAAGAAAGCAAATCACAAGATTGCACGTTTATAAGGATGCAGAGCACAAACAACAGGCTCAAAATCCAGAACCAATAACTTTAAAAGGAGCGGTTGAATAATGGCAGAGAAGAAACAAAATAAAACTGGTTGCTTCGTTGCAACAGGAAGAAGAAAAAAGTCTATTGCAAGAGTGCGTTTAGTTGCAGGTAATGGCAAGTTTGAAGTTAATGGCAGAAACATTGATGATTATCTTCAACGTGACACTTTGATTTTGATTGCAAAACAACCTCTCACACTCACTAACATGACAGATAAATTTGATGTTTTTGTTAATGTTGAAGGTGGTGGAATTTCTGGTCAGGCTGGTGCAATCAGTCACGGTATTGCAAGAGCACTTGTTAAAACTAATGAAACATTAAAGAAAGAACTCAAAGATGCTGGACTTCTCACTCGTGACCCAAGAATGAAAGAACGTAAAAAATATGGACTTAAAAAAGCAAGAAAAGCATCACAATTCTCAAAGAGATAATCTGGGTGGCAGTTGCCACTCTTTTTTATTGTGTTATTTTAATCTTATTATAAACTTTTAACTTATTATTTTTCAGCTGAACAAATATGGAATAATTTCACTTATGAAATATGGATAATTTTTCATGTTTTAATTGCTTCGTTTTTTATTATATATCACAATCATGTTTAGATGTTGAAAATTATAGTTTTAGTTTTCTAATTTTTACTTGTGTGTAAACTTTATTAATTAGTGTCAACATATTATTAATTGTATAAATATATTATTAAATTGGTTAAACTGAAAGGTTAAAAATAAATTGTTAAATTAGTTGAAATTTTCTCATTATTTAACTAAAATATATAATAGCAAATGATTTAGAGAAAGAAGTGTTTAAAATAAAAACATTTGCAAAAACTTTATGAATTTATTGTGAAAGGAGATTTTTTTATGAAAGATTTAATAAAAATTAATTGTCATAGTTCGATTTGTATTGACGATAAATATTATTTCGATCCTTTTAATATAACCGAAGATAAGCACAATGCTGAAATTATTTTTATCACTCACTCTCATTTTGATCATTTAGATTTGAGTTCAATTAGGAAAATTATTAAATCCGACACTGTTATTGTTTGTACAAAAGATAGTGAAGAAATTTTGAAAAAAGAGATTAGTAACAAAATCATTGTTGTTAAGCCAAACGAAGAGGGGATGGTTAAAAATATTCAATTTAAAACCTTTCCTGCATATAACATTGGACATCATCATTTTAAAGAACTTGGTTATGTTGGTTACACTGTCAAAATTTATGACTTAAACTATACTGTTTGTGGAGATACTGACGCAACAGAAGAGTTGAAGAGGGTGAAAACGGATGTTTTACTTGTTCCTATTGGAGGAACTTACACAATGAATCCTCGGGAGGCGGGTGAACTTGTTAATATCATAAAACCAAAACTTGCCATACCAATGCACTATGCATACATTTCAGGAACATTGGGCAAAGAAGCAGAAATAGATTTTAAGAAAGTTGTTGATAAAAATATTGATATTAAAATCTTGATTAAATAAAAGCATTATATTGAAATTTTGATTAATAAGGGAATTGATTTTGAATAAATTAAGATTGAGATATTGATTAAATAAAAGTATTGACATTAGAATTTTGATTAAATAAAAGTTATTAGAATTTTGAGCAAATAAAAGTTATTAGAATTTTGAGCAAATAAAAGTTATTAGAATTTTAAGCAAATAAAAGTATTGAGATTGAACTTTTGATTAAATAAAAACCATAGACAAATACTATGGTTTTATTTTGAATCTATCATTTATTATACCGTTGGTATGTCGTTGATTGCTGTTGCGGTTGGATAGATTGGTAAGTCTTGTAAACCTGGGCAGGCGGTTTGAGTTGGTGCTTGACGGCATGGTGGAAGGGTTGGATAGCCGTAAGATGGCACAAGCACATCCACAACACTGATTACTTTCACAATAACTTGAACGCATCCTGTCACTGTGAACACATTTGGGGTGGTGAATGTTCCAACTCTACTTGAAAATGTTCCAACTGCAACAATGTCGATTGGAGAAAGAGCGGGTTGTGGAACAAACAAGATTACAGATTTATTTACAGTTATTGTGGTGAGAGCACTTCCAAGTGTGCCGTTGGCATCACGGTATGTAACCGTCACTGGAATGGTGATTGTGAAACTCACATTTGCGTAATTTGGGCAAGTTTCTAACCTGTCAACCACAATATCGGAGATTGTTGCACTTTCGCCGGGTGTGTTTTCCGCAGACACGTAGGTTAGTGGCAGGACAGGGTCGGCAGGAACGAAGTCTGTCAAATTTAAAACTACACCAGTTTCTGTGCTGGAACATATACAGGCATCAAAAACCTTGGTTGTTTCAATTAATATTTTTTCACAGATGCCATTCACAGGATTTCCGCATATTGGACCAGGTTTATTTGGATTGGTATTATTGATATAAAAAGACATTTTTAACCTCCTTAAAGTCCATACACTATATAATATGTAAGAATTTATAAAAATGACACGAATTTTTGGCTGATGCTATGATTATACGTTTTAAAAATAATACATTCTTTATTCCTCTTATTATTTGACATATATATATTTTTTATTTTATAATTCATCCATGAAACGAAAAAATTTATTATTAAACTTAATAATTGCAATCTGCTTTTTATGTGCGATTAGTTATCTCATCACAATCATTGTTAGTGAATTTTCACTTTTTTTTACTTATAGGTCTTTAATAACAAATGAACCAGACGAAGTTTCTGTTATAATGGATAACTCCTATATTGCAGTTAGCAATGTCCAATTATCAATGGCAATTACTAATTTAGTTATGGTTTTGGTTATTGTTAGTTATTTTATTTTACACATTATTAACACCATAAAAGAAAAGAATTTTAAAACTTTCGATTTATTTTCCTTAGGATTTTTCTGTGTTGAAATTTACCTACTACAACAATTTATTATAAATCTAATTAGTGATGTAACACTTTCTCAAAATACTTCATCAATTTACATAACAGCAATTTTATGTTTTATCGCCTTTGCAATTCTATATTTTGTTATTTTATTTAAGAATAAAACAAATAAAAACAACGAACCTCCAACACAATAATCATCTAACCTGTCCAGTATAAGCTGTATAGTTAGCACGAGCCAAACTGTGAGCTTGGTTCGTGTTATTTTCAAACATAGTGTGTTGATATTCTCTTGTTCTTTCTGCTTTCTGCAATCCTACAACACCATTTAGCAATAATCGGAGTAAACATATCGCGAAATAAACATAAAAACATATATAATGTAAAGCTGGAAAAGTGAATTTAAAAAGTATAATTAATTTATTGATACGATGACGTAATATTTAATAGAATTCTATTGGCATAATAGAATTTAACAGAATTTATTAAACTCAATAGAAAAATAGTAAATAGAAGTTTAATATAAGTATAAAAGTTTGAATTAATCGTGAGTAAGAAATCAGTTTTATTTTTCTGGTTTTTTAAAAAAAATAAAAAAAATTAAAATTTTTGTCAAAAATGTTTGACTTTTACTTTTTATATGCATATAATAGTGTTAGCACTATGAAGTCGAGAGTGCTAACAATCCAAAATGAAGGTTTTGAATTATGAAATTGTCCGAAAGAAAAATCAAGATTTTAAACATTGCTGTTGAGGAGTTTATTAAAGACTCTTCGCCAATCACAAGTGGTTCGGTTAAAGACAGGTCAGATTTGGAAGTTTCAACAGCAACACTTCGTAATGAGTTGAATGCGTTGGAGGCTATGGGCTTTTTAAAACAACTTCACACATCTGGCGGGCGTATACCAACTGCGCAGGGGTATCGCTTTTATGTTGAAAACTTACTGAAAAATGTGAAGGCATCAAACGAAGAGTTGAAACAGGTTAGAAATTTGATTGAAAACCGAACGCAAAGCCTTAACGAATTGGTTGCAGGTATTGCAAAGATAATCAGCAAGGCAACAAACTATCCAACTGTGGTGCTTGTTAACGGCATTGAAAATCTGATTTTACAAGAGTTCAAAATTGTGCCACTGCTTGGCGAAAAATGTATGGTTTTGATTGGAACAAATTATGGCTACATCACCGAAACAATGGATGTTTCTGCAAGTGCAACATCTTGCGAAGATGCGTCAAACTACCTTACCAAATATTTTAAGGGTGAAACGATGGGTTTTCTTATGGATAACATCCACCAATTCAAAAAAGGTATGAGTGGGGAAATTGAGGCTTTTCAGTCGTTGGTGGACAAAGTGGTTGCAGGACTTTCAAAACTTAACAAACACAAACTTCTAAATGTTCAGGCGGAGGGCGTTGTGGATTTAGTGAACGAAAATTCACGAGAGGATGCCAAAAAGGTTCTAAAAACACTACATGACGAAGAAGAGCTTATTGAAGTGTTGGATGGCACCGAAAAGGAAATCTCTGCAGTTATTGCCGATGATGATGATGATAAGTGTTCTGTAATCAAAGCACCAATCATTGTGGGAGGTAACAGACTTGCTTCAATCGGTGTGTTTGGTCCGCAAAAAATGGATTATCTTGGTATTGCTTCTGCACTTAAAGTGGTGATAGATGAACTTAACAAAGAAAAAGGAGAGTAAATGAAAAAGGAAAAGAAAAAGAAAGACAGTCAAGATTTGGAAGACGTACAACTCAACTTTGATAATGATGACAACATTGAAGAAGAAAAGCAAGAAACTTATGAAGAAGATTGTGAGTGTGGTGATTGTCATTGCGAAGATTGCGAGTGTGAAAATTGCGAATGTGGTGATTGTGAAACAGATGAATGTCACTGCGAAAGTTGTCATGAAAATAATGGCGGACTGAACGATGAATTGGATGAATGCGGATGTTGTCATGGACACCAACATTCTCATGGTCAAGAAAATGAATACCTAATTCTTGCACAAAGGTTGCAAGCCGATTTTGAAAATTATCGTAAGCACGTGGCAGAACAGTTAAATAGAGAACGACAAGAGGGTATTGCTAGTGTGATTGAAATCTTTTTGCCAAGTTTAGACACTTTTAAAGAGGCAAAGAAAAGTATTAGTGATGAAAATGTGCTTGCAGGAATAAACATGATTGAAGGTAAAATTCTTGATGCATTAAAATCACTTAATGTTGAGAAGATTGAAACTGTTGGAAATAAATTTGATCCTCACTTTCATAATGTTGTTGCAATCACAACAGACGCAGAAAAGGATGATGATATAATTTTGGATGAGTTTCAATCTGGCTGGATTTATAATGGAAGAGTGCTTAGATACTCCAAAGTGGTGGTAAATAAATTATCTTAAATTATTAGATATTAACCTAATAAACAGGAATAAAAATTAGATAAAAAACTAATAAAAATATTAAATTAAAAATAAACAAAATTAAAAATAAAATAAAAAATAAATTAAAAATAGACAAAATTAAAAATAAAATAAAAAATAAATTGAAAATTAAATAAAAAAATAAATAAATTAAAAATGGAAAATAATTGTTAATAATAACAAATATTCCATAAAAACTTGAAAAAATGCAAAAAAAACGCAGAAAAATGCAAAATTAGTAGAAAAAAAATACAAAAAAACTATATTTTTTAAAGATTTTAATAAATAAATATTAAAAATCAAAAATAAAAAATTGTCTTAAAATTAAAATATAGAAGAACTTTAAACACTGCATAACTACTAATTAATGATATTATATATTTATTAAAAATAAAAAAAAAAAACAAAAAATAAAAAAAAATAAAAAACAAAATTAAAAAAAATAAAAAATAAAATCAAAAAAAATAAAAAAGGAGTAAAAAATGAGTAAAATTATTGGTATTGATTTAGGAACAACAAATTCATGTGTGGCAGTTATGGAAGGAGGAAAACCAACTGTAATTGCAAATGCGGAAGGAGATAGAACAACACCTTCTGTTGTGGCATACACAAAGGACGGCGAAAGATTGGTTGGTAAGGTTGCAAAGCGTCAGGCAATTATTAATCACGACAACACAATCATTTCTATTAAGAGAGAAATGGGAACAAACTACAAAGCAAAACTTAATGGAAAAGAATACACACCACAAGAAATTTCTGCCATGATTTTAAGCAAACTTAAAGAGGATGCAGAAAGTTATTTGGGTGAAAAAGTTACACAAGCAGTAATTACAGTTCCAGCATATTTCAATGACAGTCAACGTCAGGCAACAAAAGATGCTGGTAAGATTGCTGGTTTGGAAGTTTTGAGAATAATCAACGAACCAACTGCGGCTGCTTTGGCTTATGGACTTGATAAAGGTGAAAATCAAAATCAGAAAATTTTAGTGTATGACCTTGGTGGTGGTACATTCGATGTTTCCATTCTTGAAATTGGAGATAATGTGTTTGAAGTTCTTTCAACAAACGGAAATACTCGTTTGGGCGGAGATGATTTTGATAATCGTATCATCGACTTTTTGGTTGAAGATTTTAAATCAAAAAATGGTGGAATGGATTTATCAAAAGACAAACTTGCAATGCAAAGATTGAAAGACGAAGCTGAGAAAGCTAAGATTGACCTCTCTTCAAAACAACTTGTTAATGTAAGCATACCATTCATCACTGCTGATGCAAATGGACCAAAACACTTAGAATGCGAAATTTCACGTGCAAAATTTGATTCTATCACAGAGGATCTTGTTAAAGAAACAATCGATTGTTGCAAGAAAGCATTAAAGGATGCAAAACTTTCAACTTCTCAAATTGATAAAGTGATTTTGGTGGGTGGTTCAACTCGTATTCCTGCAGTTGTTGAAGAAGTTAAGAAATTCACAGACAAAGAACCATTCAAGGGAATCAATCCTGATGAATGCGTTGCTATTGGTGCAGCAATTCAAGCAGGTGTTTTGGCTGGCGAAGTTAAGGATGTGCTTCTTTTGGATGTTACTCCACTTTCACTTGGAATTGAAACTTTGGGCGGAGTATTCACAAAAT
>CAYOOB010000004.1:0-91067 GCA_964405555.1 uncultured Lachnospiraceae bacterium
ATAGAAAGAGTAAACCGCTTAAAAAAATTGATAAAAATGTTATTTATGTTGCGGTGACAGACGACCACAAAAAAATGATTGACTCAAAAAAATGTATAACTTTTGAGGAACTTGCAGGCAGAGTTCCAGACCCTTATGGGCAAAATTTACAGGTTTATGAAGTCACTGCAAGGCAAATTGAAAAAAATGTTGAAATGTTACTTAATAAAATTGAAAAGTTGAGAGGTGTGGAATGATTGTTATGGCTAGTGACCACAGAGGTTACCAATTAAAAGAAGAGTTGAAAGCGTTTTTTAACCATGAAAACATCATTACAATAGATGTTGGAACTTATAGCAAAGAACCTGTGGATTATCCTGATTTTGCTAAACTTGGTGTGGATAAGATTTTGGAAGACAAAAATAATGTTGGTATCTTTATTTGCGGAAGTGGAATTGGTATGAGTATCGCTGCCAATCGAAATCCAAAAATTAGAGCAGGATTATGTTTAAATCCGAAAATGGCTATGCTGACAAGAAAAGATAATGATGCTAATGTGCTTTGTATGCCTGGTAATTTACGCACAAAAAAAGCTATTAAAATTGTCAAAGTTTTTCTTACGACAAGTTTTGAAGGTGGCAGGCATTCAAGAAGAATTAAGAAGATTTCGGGTGAAATAAAGGAAACCAAAGAAGATAATAAAATTAAAGAAATTAAGGACAGTAAGGAAACTAAGGAAAGTAAAGAATAAAGAAAATAGGGAATCTAAATAAAAATAAGGAGAACAAATGATTAATGTAATTGTTCCAATTGTGGAGAATGTTGAAAAATTTTCGCAATTCATTGAAAGAGTTAATGCCAAAGTTAACAACAAAGATATAAAATTCTATGTGGGAATTAGGCAGAGTCTTTATACTAACTTTTCTTTGACTTTAAAAAATATTGAAACACATCTATACACGGATGAGTGTAATGTGGAGGAAATAATTAATGCTCTTCATTCATGCAATATGAAAAAAGGAAAGATTATTATTGTTCGCCGACCTCTCACCGACAAAGAATTTGAAAAAATTGTAAATTCTCGTTCTGACATCACAACCTTGAAGGCGAAACATAACAAGTTTAAAACATATTTGAAAAATCTTTCCATGAATATTATCAAAAAGTTTTTTGCATTCAGTTTCTTTGAGGATATCTCCACAATTTGCTACGGCGAAAATATGTTTGATTTACTGTCTGTTTGTCCAAACTTATCTATGGCAAGCAGAGTGAACAAATATGTGGGCATTAATATTGTTGAAATTGAAACCGACTCAAAGCCAGCAAGAAAAGAGTATAGCCGTTTAAAAAACATAGCTACCTTTTTATTGTGGACTCTTTTACTTTTGGGGTCGGTTGCAGGTGGTGTCTTGCTTTGCCTTTTTGTGAGCACTCATTTCTTAGTTGTTTTGGCAGTTATTTGTTGGATTGTTTTGGCAATTATCCTTTGGCTTGTTGCTATTGTGAACTTCGCTCGAACAATCTCAGTGGGAAATTTGCGGTACGGTAAGGCAGAAGAATGCAAAAATTCTGTAATAAACAATACCGTTGAACCTTTGCAAGAGGTGACGGAAAGTTCTATTAAAGAAGAAAATTTGGAAGAAGAGAAGATATCAGTTGCCGAGGTTGTGCCAGCGGTTGAGTTAGATGAAGTTATACCAATTGAAAAGAAATCTAATTCGAGGGCTAGTTCAAGAGCGAAAACAACTGCTTCGAAAAATGAAAAGAATACTCAAAATGCGATTAAAGAAGCCTCCACACAGGCAACACAATCATCGCAAAGAGGAAGAAAGAAACAAGCAGAGCAGGTGCAGACAACGGAAAAATCAGATATACCTAAACCAAAAACACAAAGTTCAACAAGGCAGAGAAGTAATGCTGGTCAAACGAGCAAAACGGCAAAAGCAAAACAAACAGGTAAAACGCAGGCAAAAAGAACAAATCAGTCACAAACAACTAAAACTGAAAATGTTGGCGAAAGTGAAATGGTGAATGTTAAACAGACAAATAATGAAAATGTAACTTCAAAACAAACACAAACGAAGAAGCAAAGTTCAAAACAGTCTTCAAGTTGGAGTCAAAGTTGAATATGTAAAATAGGTTGAGAAGCTTTAAATTAATAGTTGATTTAAAATAAAAACTGTTAAATGAAAGATAAAAATTAAACATAAGACGAAAGATAAAAATTTACACATAAGATAATTTAAATATGAGATAACTTAAACATAAGATAAAAATTTAAACAAAATTCAAAAATTGAAAGAATATAACAAAATCTAATCATAATTAAAAATGGAGGGTAAAATGAAAAAAATTAAACTTGGAATTAATGGATTTGGAAGAATTGGTAGACTTACACTTAGAATTGTGGCAAAAAGAGAAGATGTGGAGGTTGTGGCAATAAACGACCCGTTTCTCACTGTAGATTACGCAAAATATCTTTTGGAGCACGATTCTATTCATGGGCATTTTGATGTTCCTGTTGAGGTTAAAAACGGAAAATTGATTGTTGGAAAAACCAAAATTTCTTTCTACGAAGAAAAAGAACCTTCACAAATTCCTTGGAATAACGATGCTGTTGATGTTGTTGTGGAATGTACAGGTAAATTCACCTCTTACGAAACCGCAAAGGCTCATCTTGATGCTGGAGTAAAAAAAGTGGTTGTTTCCGCTCCTGGAAAAAATATGCCAATGTTTGTTATGGGGGTGAATAACGAAACTTACAAGCCAGATATGGATGTTATTTCAAATGCGTCTTGCACAACAAACTGTCTTGCTCCACTTGCGAAGATTATCAACGATGCTTTTGGAATTGAAAATGGAATTATGAGTACTGTTCACTCCACAACTGCAACTCAATTAACGGTGGATGGCCCAAGTAAAAAGGATTGGCGTGGCGGTAGAGCAGCATCTTACAATATCATTCCTTCTTCTACTGGGGCAGCGAAAGCAGTTGGAGAGGTTTTACCAGAACTTAAAGGAAGGTTGACAGGAATGAGTCTTCGTGTGCCAACACTCAATGTTTCGGTGGTTGATTTTACTTGCAATCTTAAAAAGCCTACCACCTATGACGAAATTGTTAAGGCGGTTAAAAAGGCAAGTGAAACAACTATGGCAGGAATTGTTGGTGTTACAGACCAACCAGTTGTTTCAAGTGATTTTATTGGCGACAGTCGAACTTGCATTTTTGATGTTACTGCTGGAATTATGATTAGTCCAACTTTTGTTAAGCTTTTTGCTTGGTATGATAACGAGTGGGGTTATTCTAACAAACTTGTTGACCTCTGCGTTTATATTATGAAGAAATAAATTCATTTGTGTAAAATTGTTAATATGTTAATATAAAAATAATTGCAATTTGAAGAGAAACATGATGTGTAACAATATTGTGTAACAATATTATAATTATAGTATTGTAAACATTGTAGTACAAACAGAAGATACTGCGAAATTAAAGGTATTTACGGCACAATATTTAAACATAATGTAATAGTAAAAGTGAAAAATAAATTACATGACATTATTTATTGGAAATATCAGCAGGTGTTAAGCCGGAATACTATGAAAGGAAATGAAAATGAAGAAAACTAAAACTAATAAAAAAAGGGAAAATGAAAAAACACAAGTTAGTTCTGCGGTTTTTGAAGATTATACCTTGAAAGAAAAGAAAGAGGTGTTGCCAGAAGAAATTCAGTTCGCTTTTGAAGAAAGTGGAATAACTAAAATTCAACATCATGGGGTGGTTGGTTCAGATTTTGAGGTGAAGAAATTTGGTCAAGGAAGGCAAGAAATAAGAGAAAATAGAGAGTTGTCACAGAGAATGGAAAGGTAAGTCAAAACAACTTAAAGATAAAAGGATGAGGGTATGAAAACTGAAATAAACAGAAAGTTGATTGAAAGTTTAAGTGAAAGCAATAACTCAGAATTCGTGGAAAACATTAATGATATTGTGTATTCCTTGATGTCAAGAGTGGTTGAATCAATCTCTACAAAGTCGCCATTTGTAGTTCCTGAAAAATGTGTGCTTATTCCTGTTGGAGAAAATTATATTGGCTCTATCACTCAACTTTCAGAATTTATCTATTTTCTTGGCATAGAAAACCCTCAAATCGAGCTGAATAGTAGGTCTTCAAAACATTTGTGGAAACTTTTTTTGAGAGAGTTTAAGGCTTCTTGGCGTTTAGGAAAAAAGAAATATAAAGATTCTAAGAAGAAAAACACTACTGTTCCAGACACTATTGATAAGTATAAACTAACCGATTTTCGACATGATGTTGTTAATTATCTTGCTAATTTTTTGACTTCAACTTCAATTATTTACGAATATAGACAGAGCATAACCATTAAAGGCCGTGATGATTTTGGCACTAATGTTAGAATTAGAATTTATATTTGCAGTTATGACAGTCATACGAACACTTATAAAATGTTAAATGAATCTAAAAATAAATATATTAATGTGAATTTGGGAAGCCGATATGTAAATTTAAACTCTAAAGTTGAAGAGTGCGGTGATATTTTTGTGAAAATGATATCCCTTTTAAATGCAATTTACTCTAAAAATTTTAACCGTGTTCCAAATCAGATTTTGGTGGAAAGTTTGGTATATAATTGTCCAAAACAACTTTTTGATGAAAATGACGTATATAAAACTTTTGTGAATATTGTGAATTATATAAGGTTATCAAATCCAAAGAATATTGTTTCTGTTTGTGATTCTAACAAGAGTATTTTTGAAGAATTTTTGATTGTTGGGAATAATTCTCAGTTGGAATTTAACAGGATTATCAGTATGCTTGACAACTTTAAATATTAAAACGTGTATATAAATTTTTCAACACAAAACGTATATATTTCGACATTTTACGCATCCTATCAATAGGAGGGATGCAGATGAAAGAAATTTGGATGATGGTTGGCTTTGGTGCAGGACTTGTTACTGGTGCACTTCTCTATAAGCACTGCGATGATGCAAAAAAACTTGTTAACAAGGGCGAAAAAGCAGTTAAACAAGAGGTGGAATCTTTAAAAGAGTCTGTACAATCAAAAAACACTGCGAAGTCGTCACAATCAACAAAACCAAAACAAACTCAACAGAAAAATGAGTAAAAATAATTACTTTGGCGTGATTGTTGGTTAAAACAGTTGAAAATGACTAAACAAAACAACACAAAACAACAGGTTGTTCGTTTTGGAATTTCTTGTGAGTAGGTTTGTAAAATGTTTTTATAAATGACTAAAGGTAAAAAATTTTATAAATTAACATTTATAAATTGCTTCCTTTTAAGATTATTATAAACGTTTAACACTTTAACCAATTTAAAACAATCCACTTAACACAAAAAACTTTATAAAAAGAAATAAGCAAGGCATTTGACCTTGCTTTTTTCATAACTGGGAGGTTGTTTTGTTACAATTTGACCGACTGCCTCACAAATTTTGGACTCCATCAAAGCTTCCTCATGTCACACCGACAGGTCTTCTTAGTGATGCTTCCGTCAGGATCTGACACGGTTCAAAGTTGCCGATTGCATAAGACCTTAATTTCAACACCCAAAACTTATGCACATTTTCAACCAAACTGCACCTAGACAACTGATCAATCCTGCTATGGCGGATTGCAGGTTACAGGGCACCGCCAACTCCCCATCTATCCCAGTGCTTATATTATATATGTTTTGGAGTGAAATTGTCAAGTGATTATCAAATGTTTTGAAAGAAAACGAAAATTGAAGATGTGGATGTAAAATGATGGCATTAGAACAATAAAAAAAATTAAAAAATAAAAAAATTCGCGACTTAACCAATAAAGATTTAAGCCATTAGCACCGAGAAGGTATGATACCCGTCAATACTAACCCCAGCGAATTTCTAATACTAGTATACATTATTGGAAATAAAAAGTCAACTTTTTTATATTAAAATGAAATAAAAAATTTAGATTATAGTTTAACAATGGTAAATTTTTTACTGAGTAAATTATATTTTCGTGTATCATATAAATATTTACAATATTCTTTGTTTAAATATATTTTTTTGACGGTGTTTTTTTATGGTGAGATTTGATGTTTAATATTTGGTGTTATGGTACTTAAATAGATATGTTTTATCTATATGATATTCTAACAAAATTCAATGTTATATAAATGACAAAAATTGGCATGAATTGGCATTTTATTTTATTGTTTAACTTCAAATTTGTTCATACATTGCTTTGAGGAGAGAAGTATGCTTGAAAAAATTCTACCAGACAAATTTTATAAAATTCTATCTGAAAAGGTGAACATGAGGGCGGTGAACGAAATTCGCTTGCGAGCGGAACGTCCTGTGGTGGTGAATGTTAGCGGAAGAGTGTTCTATCTTTCTGAAAACGGTGTGACAAGCAATGTCAACAACGCACTATATGCCAGCAAAATTATGATTGAGGATGTGATTTTTAGGGCAAGCGAGTGTTCTATCTATTCGGTGAACGAACAGATTAAAAAAGGGTTTATAATCACAGACGAGGCTGTGAGAATTGGCATTGGAGGAAACTTAATCGAAGAAAATGGACACATAAAAACCATGACAAATTTCACAAGTTGTAACATCCGTGTGCCTCATCTGGTTAAGAATTGTTCGCTGACGGCTTATCCTTTCATGGTGAGCGAAACGGCTGTGGAAAACACTTTGATAATCAGTCCGCCAGGATGTGGAAAGACCACTTTTTTGCGTGATTTTGTCTATCAACTTTCGGAAAGACACTTGCCATATAATGTTCTACTTTTGGATGAACGAGGTGAATTAGACTGTGGAATTAACTCAAAATTTACCGACCGCATTGCTTTTTCTACCAAAAAAGTTGGTTTTGAAAATGGTATAAGGTCGCTCTCTCCTGACATTATCGTTACGGATGAAATAGGTCAAGAAGAGGATGTGGAAGCAATCAGATATGCGAGTATGTGTGGGGTAAAAGTGTTGGCTTCAACTCATGCAGACAGCATGGAGATGTTTCTGTCAAAATCGCTCTTTAAGGAGGTGATTAAAGAAAAGATTTTTAAAAGATATGTGTTATTATCTAAGAGGAACGGTCCTGGAACTTTTGAAGGAATTTATAACGAGAACTTTGCACGCATATATGCGAAAAACGGCACTTAGTACTTGTTTTGTCATAACCGTCAAAAACCACGATTAAATGTTTGTTTTTAGAATAACCGCACCAAACGAAAATCTCACTTCCTTTCATTCCATTACAATTTTACACTCTCTTGCAAAGTGGAAGTATTGAAAGTTTTAAGTGGTTCTGATAAATTGACGGCATTTAAAGTTTGTTTGGTTTAAGTATTAAATTGAAAGAACGACATTTATTCAAATTCTATGCTTTTATTACGGTGTTACATTAGGTGGTTTAAACGCAAAATGGCATTTGTGCAAGTTTATAAGGTAAATAAAAAGGATTAAAACCATTAATAACTTTTGAACCAAAAGAAAGGCATGAAAATCTTGATAACACATTAGAAAGGGTTAGCAACCCTTAATAAATCATTAGAAAGGATTAGCAACTCTTAATAATTAGAAAGGATTAGAAACTCTTAATAAATCATTAGAAAGGATTAGCAACCCTTAATAAATCATTAGAAAGGGTTAGCAACTCTTAATAACTCTAAAAGGAGAAGTTTTATGAGATATGTTTTGATTGTTTTTGTTTTTTGTATTTGTTGTTTTGTGGGTTATATTTTTTCAATTAAATATACGAAACGCAAGCGATTTTTTAACTCTATTATTCTCTTGGCGGATAAATTATCATTGGAAATAAATTTCTCACGAGAACGATTAAAGGTTTTACTTGAAAATTTTGATGCCACTAACAAAAAATATCTTCTTGGAATTGACGAACGATTTATTGACTATTTAGACAAAAAATGCGATTTGACTTTGGAAGAAGTCTTTAAAAAAGCGGATTGTTTAAAAGCGGAAGAAAAAGACTTTGTTTTATTGTTTTTGAAAACACTTGGAAGAAGTGACGTTGAAAATCAAACAAAAGAAATTCAATCTTTCATATCTCGCTTTAACGAAATGAAAACACAATGTGATAACGACCAAAAAAAATATGGTTCGCTTTCAATTAAACTTGGAATTATTGTTGGGCTTTTTGCGGTTATTATCATGATTTAGGTGATTGTAAGACTAAGCAGACTAAAATAATGTGATATTATTGAAAAAACACCGCACAATGTGGTTCTATTAAAAAACTGAGCAAAAGGGTGTTTATCAACACGACACATAAGGTTAGGTTCGTTATGCTGTTTATAAACAACACATAAGATGGGTTCCGTTGGCTGATAAAAATACATCAGGGTTAGGTTCGTTGTTGTTTTAATTATAAAATACAAAGCAATGGTTCGTTGTGGTGTTTTATTGATATTAATTGTATACAGAAAAAACTATCACATTAGATGTTAAAGCATTAAAAATCAAAACATAAAAAATAACTAGGTTTTTATCAAGGAGGAACAATAATGGATGTTGAAATCATTTTTAAAATTGCAGCTATTGGAATTTTAACCGCAGTTATCAGTCAAATTTTGAAAAATAGCGGTAAAGAAGATATATCCACTTTGGCAACTCTTGCAGGAGTTGTGATTGTTCTTTTTATGGTGATTGGATTGATTGGTGACCTCTTTACAAGTATGAAAACTCTTTTTAATTTTTAGCTTTGGTTTTTTAATTCTAATTAATTCTTATGTGTGCAGTTGTTAAATGAGGATGATTTTTATTGGTAATGATAGGTTAGGGATGGCTCCTTATAAAGCTTTTAATAAATAAGCTTTTTAATAAATACGTTTTTTAAATATACATTTCAATAAGACGTTATAAAGGCGATAAAGAAAAGAGGATTTATATAAATTTAATTATATGTTGAACGAGTGTGGGCTTTAATGTGTTTTTAGTTGATTTATAGTAATTTTGACTACTTAGTTTAAATGTTGTAGAGTTATTGTAATCACGCAAAGAGGAGGTGAAATGGACACGTTATATAAAATAATTGGCATTGCACTGATAACTTGCGTGGCTTTTCTTGTTGTTAAACCAATTCGCTCCGACTTTGCCGTTTTGATTTCTATTGTGGGTGGATTGGTAATTGTTTTCTACCTAACTTCTTACCTTTCAAGTGTGTTTGATATTTTTGATACTATCTTTACTGTTTCGGGTTTGAATTCATCGTTGTATGGGATAATCTTCAAAATTATTGGCATTGGTTACCTAACAGAATTTACGGCAAGCATTTGCAATGATACTGGCAATTCAAGTCTTGGCGACAAGGTTCTTCTTGGCGGTAAAATTATTATTTTGGTCATGGCTCTTCCTATTGTGACCAGCATACTCGAAATTGTTGTGGAACTTCTACCAACATGATTTTTGGGGTTAGTGGAATGATAACAAAATATCCTCTTAAAAAGAAGAAGAGCCGAAAAAAAAGAAAGAGGATGTTACCTTTTGTTATTGTGTTTTTTATATTTATTTCTTGTTTTTATGGAAGGTTGGATATATGTGCAGGTTTTGTGCCTAATGTGGTGTATGCCGAGGAGGATGCGGAAAGTAATTTAGAAGAAGAACTTATTCAAGAAGTGGAAGACCAAATTGATAATTTAGATTTTAGTTCCATTGAAAGTGTCATTCAGTCGTTAAGTACAAGTGCAAAACAACTGTTCTCTTCAACCTCATTTGTGGAAAAATTAGAATTGGTTATAAACGGTGAATATTCTGATGATTCACAAACTTTCTTCTCTTCAGTTTTGTCAATTTTTTGGAGTGAGTTTAAATCATTTCTTCCAATCATTGCTTGTATTATTTCAATATCAATTATGGGTGGTATGGTGACAAATTTAAAACCAATGACGAACGGAAAATCTATTGGAAACATTGTCCACTTTGTGACTTATGGGGTGATTATTGTCTTTCTTGGAACAACACTTGTGCAAATTATCAGCACCACTTCTTCCACCTTAACCACAATAAAAAATTTATTTGACAGCATTTTTCCAATTCTTCTAACACTTTTAACTGCTGTGGGCGGAACTGTTTCGGTGAGTATTTATCAGCCAAGCATTGCTCTTATAAGTGAGGTTATTGTTTCTCTTATAACCTACATTTTGCTTCCAATGTTTATATTTTCAATTGTGTTTTCGATTGTGGGTAATCTATCGAATAATGTTAAACTCGACAAATTTGTTTCGTTCATACAATCAACTTTTAAATGGGTGATTGGACTTTGTTTTACAATCTTTTTAGGTTTTGTTAGCATTCAAGGGATAATGGCAGGTGCTGTTGACGGACTTTCAATAAGAACGGCAAAATATGCCATAAAAAGTTATATTCCTATTGTTGGAAGTTATATTTCGGACGGACTGTCAATTATTATTGCAAGCAGTATGTTGATTAAAAATGCTGTGGGTGGGGTTGGACTTTTCTTATTACTTTCAATCATAATTTCGCCTGTGATTAATCTTGTGCTTTTTATATTGGCGTTGAAGTTTATGGCAGGAATTATTGAACCTCTTGGCGATAAAAAAATTGCTAACTTCATTAGCGATGTTTCTAAAAGTATGTCGCTTTTGGTGGCACTCTTGATTGCTGTGGCGTTTATGTATTTCGTTCTTACAGGACTTATTATGTGCAGTGCTAATTTATAAATGGTGGTGGCATTGGTGGTGGCATTGCCACTTTCTATAGATATATTTGCATAAACTATGACCAATGGTGGCAGTGCCACTTTCTATAGATATATAAGGCTAAGATTTGCATAAAGTTTGACCAATGGTGGCAGTGCCACTTTCTATAGATATATAAGGTTAAATTTGCATAAAGGTTTGACCATTGGTGGCATTGCCACTTTCTATTAAACTGTTGAACTATTTTCTATTAAACTATTAAACTGCTGAACTATTAAATTATTAAACTGTTAATTAATAAAATGTTAAATTTCAAGTGAATATCTATTTATCTGAACACTTATTTAACAACTATTTGGATTTTAGATATGGTTGTTAGTTTAAGATATCTTTATTAAAGGAGAAGTGAGATGTCTGGAATTTCAGCATGGCTTCTTGGCATTGCAGGTGTGGTTATTTTGTCCGTGCTTGCTGAGTTGATTCTGCCAGAAGGTCAAATGAACAAATATATTAAAGTGATGTTCTCGTTCGTTATCCTTTTGGTTATTATCTCTCCGCTTCCAAGTTTGCTTGGTATGGAGTTTAGTTTTGAAAGCATTTTTGAAGGTAGTTCAACTGAACTGCAAGAGGACTATCTATATCAACTGAATTTAGACAAACTCACTGCTGTTAGCGAAGACCTAAGTGCCAGCATCGAAGAGGTGGGGCTAAAAAATGTCCAAATCTCCATAAATGCAAATATTTTGTCTGATAACCTTGAAATTAAAAGTATTTATGTCGATTTGAGCGAAATTGAATATGACCAAAATTTCGTAAGTAAGAATATCGTAAGTGCAAAGACAACAATCACAGAAATTATTTCACAGTTTTCTTTGCTTCAAAATGTGGAGGTGAATTTTAGTGAGTAACTTAAAAGTTTTCTGGAACAAATTTAAAAATATAAAACATATCCAAATTATTTGTGCAGTGGTGGTGGGAGTGGTGCTTGTGGTTGCTTATTATGCTCTTTGTTCTTCCTCTTCGTCCAGCAGTGACAATTCCAGCGATAATTCGACAGAAACATACTCTTCTGCTGAGGAATATGTGGACATACTTGAGAATAAGTTATGTAATGTATTGTCCAAGGTTTCTGGGGTGGAAGAGGTTAGCGTTGTTATCACTTTGGAGTGTGGTTTCACATACGAGTACGCAACCGACTCCGAAACTAACACTGTCATTTCGGGAGGAACAGAAACGACAATAACAACCGAAACGGTTATACTTGTTTCAGGTGAGCCTATCGTTGTCAAGCAAAATTATCCAGTAATAAAGGGGGTGGTGATTGTTGCAAAAGGTGCCGAGAATTTTAGTGTAAAAATGAATTTGATATCTGCTGTCGAAACGGTTTTGCAGATTGACCAAGACAAAATTATCATCTTATATTGATTAACATTTGCCATTATGGCATTAAAAGGGGTTTTTATGAAAAAAAGAACAAAAATCATCATTCTCACTCTTATGATTGTGCTTTTGGGTGTGACAGGCTATTTGAACATAGTGCTAAACAATTCTGTTAGCGAAACAACAAGCACAACAACAACGTCAACAAGTTACTTCACTTCATATCGCACCGACAGAGAAAGCACTCGTGATCAAGAAATTTTGTATTACGATGCCATAATTGAAAGCGAATCTTCTTCGGAAGCGGCCATTGCAGCAGCGGAAGAGGCTAAACTTGAACTTATTGCCACAATGGAAAAAGAACTCACAGTTGAGGGATTGATTAAGGCTCAGGGGTTTAGCGATTGCATTATTGCTATTTCAGACACAAAAGTTAATGTGGTTGTGCAAGCAGAATCTCTTACAGAAACCGAAGTTGCTCAAATTGCAACCATTGTAACTGAACAATTAGGCACAAGTTTGAAAAATATTGTGATAATGTGGGCAGAATAGTTTGCAAAATTAAATACATTGTGATAAAATGTTTAAAGAAAACATAAGGAGAATTTTATGGCAGTAAAAAACCAAGAAGGCAGTGGAAAAATCACCTTAGACCGCAAAATTTTGGTTTCTATTATCAATTTGGCATCAAAGGAAATAAGCGGTGTGGAAAGTGTCACAAACTCTGCAAGACCGTGGTTCAAAAAACTTTTCAAGCGCTATGATGACGGTGTGGAAATTAAATTCGAGAAAAACGGTGCTTTAACGGTGGATGTGTATATCAATGTGTATGTGGATTGCAACGTGCCAGATGTGGCATATCGTGTGCAAGAGAATATAAGAAATGCTCTCTCCACAATGGTGGCTTTAAAACCGCTGAAAATAAACATCCACGTGAACGATGTCGATTGCGATTTAGAGGTTCAAAATGCGTAAAGATGCCCGTGTGAATGCGTTTATTCTTATCTTTGAAGGACTATTTCACGAAACTGATGAAAATCTTTCAAAAGAGAACCTCACTGAGTTGAAAAAGGAAGAGGACAAGCAGTTTTTTGAGAAAATTATGTCCTCTTTTAAACAACACAAGGAAGAATTAAAACAGCAAATTAAAGAACACCTAAAAAATTTTGAGTTTGACAGGCTTTTCAAGATAGATTTGGCACTTGTCTTTTTGGCACTCACAGAAATTGAGTTTTGTGAAACTCCAAAGGCGGTTGCCATAAACGAAATTTTAGAACTTGCCAAAAAATACAGCACCGAAAAATCACATAAGTTCATAAATGGTTTAATTTCTGCCATAATAAACGAAAAATGACGAACTACACTCTTTCAGTCACAAAATTTAATAGCATTGTCAGAGATATTTTCAATGCAGAAGAACTTCTCCACGGCGTAAAAATTGTTGGAGAAGTTTTTGGCGTTTCATCAGCAAGGGGAGTTATCTATTTTTCTATTAAAGACGAAGAAAGCACTCTGCCTTGCGTTTGTTTTTATGCTGATTTTGCTGAATATCTCAAAGAGGGAGAGCAAGTTGTTGTGACTGGTTCGCCAAATTATTATGTGAAAGGTGGACGGTTTAATTTTAATGTTTCAAAAGTGGAACCTTATGGGCAGGGTGTGTTGTTTCAAAGGTTTTTAGAACTTAAAAATAAATTAGAAAAAGAGGGGCTTTTTGATGTAAGCCACAAGAAACCATTGCCAAAAACAGTTAAGCGTGTGGGAGTTGTCACTTCTCGTGATGGGGCGGTTATTCAGGATATCAAAAACGTGACATGGAGGCGAAATCCATCCATTGATATCGTGTTATATAACACAAAAGTGCAGGGCAAAAATGCCGAAGAAGAAATTGCACAAGGCATAGATTTCTTTTCTGATTATGATGCCGTGGATGTTGTGATTGTGGCAAGAGGTGGCGGAAGTTTGGAAGATTTGTCGGCATATAACACCGAAGTTGTGGCAAGAGCAACATATAACTGCCAAAAACCAATCATATCGGCGGTTGGACATGAAACAGATTTCACTATTATCGATTTTGTAAGCGACCTCCGTGCACCAACACCAAGTGCTGCCGCAGAACTCGTATCTCATGACACCAGCAATTTATTGATCTCTTTAAGAAAGGACATAAATCGTCTTTCAAGGTTGATTGAAACTTTCATTGCCGATAAAAACTTGCAGTTTCAAGGTACCAAAAATCTTTTATGGGGATTGGCAGAAAGTTACATCGAAGAGAAAAAAATAAGTTTTAAAAGATTACTTGAAAATCTCTCAATAAAAATCAACACCATTGCAACGGAGAAAAATTTTTCATTAAAACTTAAAATATCCGAACTTTCTAAGCATAATCCACTTGACATCTTGCGTTTGGGTTATGCTAAAATAGAACAACAAGGCAAAACAATAGGCACAAGCAGAGAATTAGATTTATCAAAACCTATTGAAATTAATTTTGTGGACGGAAGAATTGATGTTGTCCCTTCACAGGAAGATTAGTGAAAAATATTCAAAAATTAGCGAAATAATAACAAATTAATAGATGGAATAAAAAGAATAGATGGTATAATAGATGGAATGATAGATGGAATGATAGATTAAAAAATAAGGATAAATCGGCATAATAATATTTTGCAGGTAAGATTAGAGAAAAATTGTCAACATAAAAATCGGCAATAAAGAATTAAAAAGAACTGAAAATGTTAAAGATTAAGCAGGGAGGCAAACATGAACTACGAAGAAAGCATTAAAGAAATGGAAGAAATTATTGAGAAGTTAGATAAAGGAAATTTGCCCTTAAAAGAGGCAAAAGAACTTTTTGAAAGGGCAAGCGTGCTTGCCAAGTTTTCGCAGGAAGAACTTTCAAAAACCACAGGTAAACTTTTTGAGATAAAAAAAGAATTGGATGAAATAAGGGAGGAAGAGGTATGAAACTTTCAAAACTAATCGGAGAAAGGTTGAAAGAAAATCCAAGTGGGGCAAGTCTTAAAAGCCACATATTACTTTTGCGTGCAGGCTACATAAAACAGGTTAGTGCAGGTATTTTCTCGCTACTTCCACCAGCACAAAGGGTTAGTTTAAAAATTCAAAACATAATCAGAGAGGAAATGGATGCTATTGGTGGTCAAGAGGTGCTCTTCCCTGTGGTTATGCCACGAGAACTTTGGGAAATGTCTGGCAGATATTCTTCAATTCAGGGCGAACTTGTGCGTTTTAAAGACCGAACAGGTCACGATATGGTGCTTGGTATGACACACGAAGAAGCATCTGTTCAGATGGCACTAAACACAATCAAAAGTCATGACCAACTTCCATTTATGATTTATCAAATTCAAACAAAATTTAGAGATGAGGCACGTCCACGTGGAGGGCTTGTTCGTGTGAGAGAATTCACGATGAAAGATGCCTATTCTTTTCATATAAGCCAAGAAGATTTGGAGCAATACTATCAAAAAGTTTTTGATGCTTATGTTAGAATTTACAAACGCATTGGTTTTAAAAAATTCATATCAGTTAAAAGCGACACAGGTATGATGGGTGGAAAGGTTGCTGACGAATTTATGGCAGTCACGGATGCTGGCGAGGACCGCTTGGTGATTTGTCCTCATTGCAACTATGCCAGCAACATGGAAGTTGCCGTTTCAATCAAAAAAGCAAACGATAACTTTGTTGCAGGAGAAATGGAAGAGGTTTTCACAGGAAATGCTCACACCATTGAAGAAATTTGTGCGTTTATGGAAGTTGATGCCTCGCACACAGCAAAGGCGGTTTGTTATAAAACACAAACTGATGGAAAATTGGTGGTGGCATTTATCCGTGGAGATTATGAAGTTAATGAAATCAAACTGAAAAAGTTTGTCCAATCCGAACTTTTGCCAGCGGATGTTGAAGAATTTGGTTTGCAGGCGGGTAACATTGGTTGTGTGAACTTGAAAGTTCCAGAGGGGACTTATGTTTTCTATGACGAAACGCTTAAAGGACTCGAAAATTTTGTTACTGGGGCAAACAAAAAAGATTTTCATATTAAGAATGTCAGTGCTTCAAGAGATTTGAATGGTGTGAACTTTGTGGACATATCATTTGTGAAAGTTGGTGATTGTTGCACTTGTTGTGGAAGTCGTTTAAATTTAACACGTGGTATTGAAATTGGAAATATCTTTCAACTTGGCACAAAATACACGAAGAGTATGGGCATGAAGGTTACAATGCCAGACGGAACGGCAAGAGAACCAATTATGGGTTGTTATGGAATTGGTGTTGGGCGAAGTTTGGCAAGTATAATCGAGGAAAAGGCAGACGAAAAAGGTCTTGTTTGGCCAATGACTATTGCACCTTGGCAAGTTCATCTTTGTCCGTTGAGGTTGGATAACGAAAATGTAAGTGCCATTGCGGATGAGGTTTACAAAAACATGAAAAATGCTGGCATTGAAGTGCTTTATGACGACCGTGTTTTATCCGCTGGTGTAAAACTTACCGACAGCGAACTTATGGGCGTGCCAATTAGAGTTGTCATCAGTCCAAAAACTATGGCTAACGGTCAGGTTGAGGTTACATTGCGTGAAACAGGAGAACAATTATTCATACCTATTGCCGAACTCATAAGCGAACTTAAGGTTATGATTAAGGATGAAATTGACGAGATTGAAAACTATGCCAAAACAAAGTAGACTTTGAAATTAAGTTTAATGTTAAATATTTACTAATTAAACAAGAGTTGTGGAATAATTTTTTCGCAACTTTTTTCTTGTTGAACTTCTTTTATCTCACCAAAATATGTTGATGTTTTAGATTTTTAATAAAAATATAGTGAAAGTTTTAATCTTAAAATTTATCTTTATAACTTGTTTGAATACTTTAAATACTTTGTAAGCTTTTAATTTAAATACTTCGTCAAGCCACTTTGTAAAGCTTTAACAAGTTTTAAGTTGCATATTGACTTTTTGAAAATTTGTGATATAATATTCATTGTTAAAAAACAAATTCAAAATGTTATAAAACAAGATATAGAGGAGTTAAGATTGGAAAAGAAATTAAAGCCAGAAGAAGTTGAAGTGTTATTAGAAGAGGATGAAATTGCCAGAGAGTTAGCACTCAATTTAGCGGGGTATTTTAAAGAACATTTTTATCTTACAGAATCAGAAATAAAGAAGAAAATTCAAGATATTTTTTCTCGTGAAAATTTGAGAGTTGCCGAACAAATATCTGAGGTTGTTCAGCAGTTTGCATATATCGAAATTCCAGAGAATAACCAGAAACTTGACGATACACAAAACTATGACTGCAAACGCTTTGCACGCAACGCAATCAACAAAATATTAGAAATATATTTGAAAGATGACGAACAAATTGAATCGGAAGTTTTTAAGATTCTGGAGGAAGCAAAAGAACAATTTAAAATCAATGTTATGTCGGTGGCATATAAGGGTGTTTTTAGGCTTTTAACCAGAGAACGTTATAAAGATTTCCTTTCTTCTCTTGATGTAATTGAAGAAGCAGGTTTTAGTTTAGAAAATGAAGAAGTTAAAGGAATGATTGAAAAGTGTTCTTCTTTGCTTTATAGAGCAAACACCGAAAAAATTAGAGATACATTGGAATACCTAAAAGCATTTTCAAAAGATGAAAATGGAAACTTTGTTTTGGATGTAAAGAATATTATAAAGTGTGCACCAAGTGTTTTGTTGAGGTCTGCCGACCAAATTAATGAAACCGTATGCTTTTTGGAAAGTAATTTCAGCCGAAAAGATATTGTGGAATATGTGAAAAATTATCCATCAATCTTAGCAACAAGTCCAAACACGGTCACCAAATTCGAAAATGCTTTGGAAGCGGGCATTAGAAAAATTTGCGAACTTAATGGAGTGGAAGCAAATGACGATGTGAAAGAGGAAGTTCAAAATACTTGTCGAAAGTTGGACAGAATGATAACTATAACAGGATTTTCTGCAGACCAGATGCGAATTATTGCTCAACTGCCAGAGATTTTCCAGAAGCATAACATTCATCCAGATAAAGCTATTGAAAAAATGTTGGATATAAATTTCCTTTCAAAGTTCAATAAAGAAAAATTTAACACACTTATTTTTGATGCACTTTTATTGAAACTTGAAATTGAATCAGAAAAAACTGGCACCAACTATATACAACAATTCTTTAATAATCCAAATTCAATATTCAACTTTGAAGATAAGAAAGAAGCAAAACCTAAAAGCGAAAAATCACTTTCCAAACCAAGAAACAGAAGATATAGCACTCCAACTGAGATTGATTGTGGGCTTTCGGCGGATGAGGCAGAGAATGAATTTAATACCTTGCCAGAGAGTATGAAGAAAAAAGTGGAAGAGTTGTTTGATAACTTGAAAGAAAACAACGAAAACTCACAAGAAGGTGAAGGATATTTCACAAAACTACTAATTATTTCTGCAATGAACGAGTTGGATAAAAAGGAGTATGAACATCCTTTTCTTGCAATTATCGATCGTATTGAAACAGCATTTGATATCAAGTATGGAAAGGGTTACGCCGAAAAAAAATATTTTACGAGTTCAATGAAGAAAATGTTTGAAAAGCATCTTCAAAACATGAGTGAAGTTCCAAGTTTAGAGGAAGTTAAGGATGCTATTGCAAAAATAAAATATACCATAGACTATTGCACTGAATTAGCCGAAAAAGGATATACCGACAAAAAACTTATCAACCAAAAAGGCAAAGAGAATGGTGTTGTAAGTTATCTTTCTGGTGCATTGCAAATTGCTGAAAAATTAGGAGAAATAAGAAAATCAGAAATAAAAATATTCTATGATGAAGTAAAAGAATTCTTGTGTTATAAGTCGAAAGATGGAATGGAAAGTTTACAAACTTGCACTTACTTAATGGTTGATGGGTTGATGTTAAACTACATTTTTTATCCTATGGTTGAAGTTCGTACAGAATTTTCAGACCAAGAAATACAAGCAATTCTTCCAGAAAATTTGGTTAAAGAATATAGTCATCAAGAATTCACAACAAAGGAATTTATGATGGCGGTGGAACCACTTTTTGAAGTTGTAAATAATAATAGTAAAAAACTTTTTATTAAGATGAAAACATGGCATAAAAATATTGAAGAAGCACAAGATTCAACAAACAACATCTTAGAAAAAGAAACCTTGAACAACCAAATAAAAAAATACAACAGAATGGTGGATGAATATAAGGATTTACAAAATAAAGTGATTTGTAAAATACAGCTTTATCTTTGTCCTAAAAATAGGTTTAAGGAAACATTTGATGGGCAATTATGTTATGTTAAAAATGCATCAAAAAATGGTATAAAAGTCGAAGATGGTTTGTATTATTTTAGAAGAAAAGGAAAAATTGCGCTCTATTTTCCTGTAAACAATATCGACGAAAAGGAAATGGATGAACTTGGAATTAAATCTTATGAAGAGGTTGTGAACAAAGGTGAACTTCCTGATTTAACCTCATATACCACCATCATAAAACTAACACCAGAAGTGTTTGCCTCTAAAATTTTAGAGGAAAAAGTTGTTCCTATTGCTTACAGTCTTTTTAATCCAACCAAAAATGTTGATGGAGATAATGGTCAAGGTTCCGGTACATCATTAACTAAACAAAAACAATAACAAATAACCAACACAAAATCTATATCAAATCATAAAATCACATTAAAACAAAATAAAATTGAATAAACAATTAAATCGGTATTGATTAATTAACATTCAATTTGCTTTTAAACCAAATTAAAATCATAAACTAAATATCGCAATTAAATTAAAGTCATAAGCTAAATTATCATCAAATAATTCAAAATAAGCAAAATTATTTAACCTAAAACAAAAAATTAATTTAACGCATTAAGCGAAATAAATAAAAATCAGCAAGAAATAGGACTGCGGTTGTCCTATTTTTTGTTTTAGAAAAATATACTATTATATGAAAAAGAGTAATCTTAGGTGGGCGACAAAAACTTTTGTGCTATCAATTTTCTTGTCAATATTTTTTAGTGTGATTTCTCAAAGTATGTTTCCGTCTTTGCCACCATTTATCTCAATTTTTGTAATATTTTTCTTCATTATTGTTAGTGTGATTTTTGATATGATTGCTGTTTCTGTCACATCAATGGACATAAAGAAATTAGATGGTTTTAAAGGAAAAAAAGGCTACGAAACAGCTATAAAACTTTGCCAAAACACCGAAAAAATTTCATCATTTTGCGGAGATGTTGTGGGGGATATTTGTGGAATTTTAAGCGGAGCAGGTGGTGTAAGTTTGGTGGTAAGTTTGAATATATACGATGCTAATTTGTATTTCATTATCACTTGTCTTGTGAGTTCTCTTATTGCTGGACTTACAATTTTTGGTAAGGCAATTATGAAAACCTATTCGGTGGAACACTGCGAACAAGTTGTTATAAAAACTTGTCAAATACTTGAAACTTCGCCGTTTTCAATTTTTAGAAATCTGTTTAAAACTAAAAAGAAAGAAACTAAAAAATACAATGTTGAAAGCGAAAGCAATCAAGATAATAAAAAAAACGAAGGTAAATAACTTATTGACAAAACCAATTTTTGACTTTTTTAATTTTTTTTTGAAAAATGTATAAAAATTGTTGACAAGCATTTAAAATTATGGTATTATATGCGAGTAAGAAAGTAGAAGTTTCCTTCTCACCCAACGAATTTCGTTTTGTTGAGGTCACAAAATTCAAATTTTTTTTATTGATTTTTGTATTGGTGGGAACTTTTGCGTGTTCCTACCAATTTTTTATAAAAGGAGATTACGACAATTTTTAAAGAACTTTTAATCAACGACCAAATCACAGCAAAAGAAGTGCGTTTGATTGGTGCAGAAGGAGAGCAACTTGGTGTTATGTTAAAGGATAAAGCACAAGACGTTGCCGACCATGAAGGGTTAGACTTGGTGCTTATGTCACCAAATGCAAATCCACCTGTGTGCAAACTTATGGATTATGGTAAATATAAGTTCGACACAATCAAGAAGGAGAAAGAAATCCGTAAAAACCAAAAAGTAAGCGAAATTAAAGAAATTCAACTTTCCATGAGGATTGACGAATATCACATCAGTTTCAAGCTTAAAAATGCACAAAGAATTCTTCAAGACGGTGATAAGGTTAAGGTTTCGCTTAGAATGCGTGGAAGAGAACAAGCATATTCTAAAAATGCTGTTGAAATCGTCAAAAAATTCGTTGCAGATTTAGGTGATTATGGCACGATTGATAAAGAACCAGCAGTTATGGGACGAAATGTTTTTGTTGTAATCAGTCCAAAAAAATCATAAAAGGAGAAAACGAGAAATGCCTAAACAAAAAACTCACAGCGGTGTTAAGAAAAGATTTTCACTTACCGCCACAGGAAAAGTTAAGTATGCAAGACCAAACAAAGGTCACTTCTTGACAACAAAAAGTAAAAGTCGAAAAAGAAAACTCAGAAAAGGTTCATATATTCAAGGAAAGAATGCCGATAATATTAAAACCTTGCTTGCAAAGTGATAGGAGGAAACTATGAGAATTAAAAGAAGTGTAAACGCATTAAAGAAACGCAGAAAAATTTTAAAACAAGCCAAAGGATATTTTGGAGCAAAAAGCAAACTCTATCGCACTGCTCGTGAGCAAGTTATGAAAAGCGGTCAATATGCTTATGTTGGAAGAAAACTCAAAAAGAGAAATTTCCGTTCACTTTGGATAACAAGAATCAATGCTGGATGCCACCAAAATGATATCTCATATTCAAGATTTATTGATGGATTGAAAAAGGCAAATGTTTCATTAAACCGCAAGGTTCTTGCAGATATGGCTGTTCGTGAACCGGACGCTTTTGCAAAATTAGTTGAAATCGCAAAGAAAGCATAGGTTTTTTAGCCTTTGCTTTTTTGTTTTGTATAATATTACGAAATTACAAACAAACAGCTGTTTTGTAAATTTTGTGTGATAAGACACACTTATTTTCCAAAGTTTTGCGAGATAAGGTATGGCAATTATTGTGACTATAAAAAAATAAGTCAATATAACATTGCAAATAGAGTTAAGTTAAATAAGTTAAATGAAATGAAAATAGTTAATGATAACATTGGCAAATTATAATAAATTAAATTAATAATAACATTGGCTTAAAATTGGAATTAATAATAAAAAAACACAACTGTGTTTCCTTACAACTAAATACTGTAAAGTATGATTAAGAGTATTAATAAGAAGATAAATCACCATATATAAGTTTCATGATTTTATATAAAAGGATGTGAGTGGGTTGGAGAGAGCATCAAAAAACTTTATTTTAAACTTAAAGAAGAAAAAGAAAGAAGATAAGTCTTTGCTTTTTTTGGATAATGCTAAGATTATAAAGGATGCATTAAAAAATAAAACCATTAAAATTGAAGTTGTTTTGACAACTTTAACAGAATTTGATAGTGTGAAAAACTTGTTGGGAGTGGAGTTGAAAGAAAGCCAAGTTCTAAGAATTGACCAACAGACAATAGACCAACTTTCTGACACTAAAACACCACAGAAAGTATTATGCATTGCATACTACACACAAGATATAGTAAAAACACCTAAAACAAACTTTTTGGTTTTGGATGGATTGCAAGACCCGGGAAATGTTGGAACACTTATTCGCACAGCAAAAGCGTGCGGTTTTGAAAGTGTGTTTTTGGTTGGATGTGTTCACGTGACAAATTCCAAACTTATAAGAAGTTCTGCGGGTGCTGTTTTTGGAAGTGATATTTATGAGTTGTCGCACGCCAAATTTTTGTCGTTTGCAAAAGAGAATAATTTAAAACTGATTTGTGCTGATATGGACGGCGAAAACATCTTTGAGTTTGCCGATAAGTTGCAAAATAAAAACACCTCTTTTCTTGGTGTGGTTGTGGGTAATGAGGGTAACGGAGTTTGCGAAGAAATTGAAACTCTTTGCTTTAAAAAGGTTAAAATTCCAATGAGAGAAGGAATTGAAAGTCTTAATGCTGGTGTAAGCGGTTCGATTATTATGTATGAAATCAATAAGAAAATTCTTAAATAGTGGAAATTCTTAAATAGTGGATAAGAAAATCTTTAAATAGTTGATAAAAAACTTTTAAATAGTAGAGAATAAAAAAATATGTTTTATGTATAAAAAATAATGCAAAAGAAAAGATTGTTAAAAGATTGTTATTCTTATATCTTTTAATCTCTTTTAACAATCTTCTATCAATCAACTTTTGCTTTTTTTTTATTTTAAAATAATTGTTGTTATTAATTTTATCGTGCTTTGGTTATACATCAATTATTATAATAAAAACAACGTTGAAATTGTAAAATATCCTGTTGTATTGATAATTATAATATAACTTTATAATCTTTGATATTATTTGGTTTATTTGCTTAATTTTATTTGACAAATCCTCTTAAAATAATTAAACTTAAAATTGAGTGATTTGTCAAATTATTTCGTCATGGCAAATCCGCTTAAATATTAGGAGGGTATATGAACATAATGTTACTTGATGTCTCTCCTGCAGTCGTATCTGTTATTGCAATTATCCTTTTTGTTATTGGACTTGCATTAGGATTCTTGCTTTACAAATTTTATAGCAGTAAAAAACTGCAAAAAAACAAATCAAATGCCATTAAGATTATCGAAGATGCGTATGCAGAAGCAAAGACAATCAAAAAAGAGGCGATTATCGAAAGTAAAGAACAATCTCAGAAACTTAAAGATGAAGTCGAACAAGAAGTTAAGGAGCGTAGAAACGAGGTTGTTAAACTTGAAGAACGCTTAAATCAAAGAGAAGAATACATCGAGAAAAAAGAACAAGCGGTCGATAAAAAAAGCGACCAATTAGACGAAGAAAAGAAACAAGTTCAAGAACTCAAAGAACAAATTGAGAAACTTAAAGAGCAAGAAGAAGAAACTCAGGCAAAAATTCTTGAAGAACTTGAAAAAACCGCAAAACTTTCAAGGCAAGAAGCAAAGGATATGCTGATTGCTAATATGCGAAGTGATGCACAAAAAGAAGCAGTAAGCATTGTCAAGAAAATTGAAGACGATGCAAAAGAAGAGGGCGAAAACAAAGCTCGCTGGATTATTGGTCAGGCATTGCAACGTTGTGCCACCGAAACCACAAGTGAAATGACTGTTTCTACTGTTGCACTTCCAAATGACGAAATGAAAGGAAGAATTATCGGCAGAGAGGGGCGAAACATTCGTGCAATTGAATCTGTTACCGGTGTGGAACTTATTGTTGACGACACGCCAGAGTCAATCACAATTTCTGGATTTGACCCTATTAGACGTGAGGTGGCAAGACTTTCTCTTGAAAAACTCATTTCTGACGGCAGAATTCATCCAACACGAGTGGAAGAAATTGTTGAAAAAATGCAAAAAGAGGTCGACAAAACCATCAAGCAGGCGGGCGATGAGGCTTGCAACGAATGTGGTATTTTCAATCTTAATCCAGAACTTGTCAGAACTTTGGGCAGGTTGAAATACCGTACAAGTTATGGGCAAAATGTTTTGAAACACTCCATTGAAACATCCATTATTGCTGGTCTTTTGGCAAGCGAAATGGGAGCGAATGTTAAGATTGCTAAACGTGGTGGGTTGTTGCACGATATCGGCAAGGCACTCGACCACGAACAAGAAGGCACTCACGTTCAAATTGGTGTTGAACTTGCTCGTAAATGTGGTGAAAACGAAGCAGTTGTACACTGTATTGAAGCACACCACTTTAATGTGGAATTTAAGTCTATTGAGGCTGTGATTGTTCAAGTTGCAGACGCAATTTCAAGTTCAAGACCGGGCGCAAGAAGAGATTCGTTTGAGAACTATATCAAAAGACTTCAACAACTTGAAGAAATTGCAAACGGCTTTAAAGGTGTGGATAAATCTTTTGCGGTGCAGGCTGGAAGAGAAGTGAGAATTATTGTTAAACCAGACCAAATCTCCGACAGCGAAGCAATGTTTATGGCAAAAGAAATCGCACAAAAAATCGAAAACGAAATGCAATATCCGGGGCAGATTAAGGTTAATGTTATTCGTGAAAGCAGATTCTCCGAAACTGCCAAATAACACAATAACGTATGATATCAAATACTTCATAATAACAAATATTTCATAATAACAAATATTTCATGACAACAATTTTTATGTTAACAATCATTTTATGATAGTTAGCTGTTTAATGATAAAATTATTTAATAATTAGAAGCTTTTAATGAAATAGGATTAACACGTAAGAAACTGATAGCTTATAAAATTATCATAACAAACAACATAATCACAACATAACTCATAATCAAAACTAAATCTTATTTTAGTTGACAACAATAAGATTAATTAAAAACGATTAAAATTAAAATTGGTTGAAATGGTTTAGTCGAAATGGTTTAAGGTTTATCTGCGATTGGCAAACTTTAAATTTATAGGTTTTTGATTTGTTGTGTAAGTTGTGACATAAGTTTGAGTTTTAACATAAATACAATTGATTTGTTTTTAGGTGATATTGACAAAAACAATAATAATTTGATGCGTTTTTGCATTTTAAAAGGAGTTTGATATGGCTGATAAAGATAACAATGAAGTGGAAGTGTCGACTGACATCATAACCACCATGGCTAACGAAGAAAGTTCATCAAAACTTGAAAGAACAGAAAAAACTGAAAAGACCAAGAAAAAACCTAAAAGAGAAAAGAAAATAAGAACTTGGTCATCAACCAAAATCTTGGATTGTGTGGCTTATTTTGCCGTGATGTTCATTGCTATTGCGTTGATTTTGAAGTTGATTTTCAAAAACAATATCCCATCTGTGGCAAACGCCTTTCAAGCGATTGGCGAATGCTTGGCATACATCATTTGTATTTGGCTTGGGCTTTATTGGACACTACGAAAACACGGTGAAGGTTGGAATAAACGCAATATTTGGTGGCTCATCTGTTGGATTGTTGCCACAGTTGTGATTGTGGTTATATATGTGTTTGCATACTAATTTTTTGAATTCTGAAAGAACATAAGAGGGGTAAATGTCAAAAATTCCTTATATTGTAACAATTGTACTGGCTATTTTGGCTGGTTTGTTTGCAATTTTAAAAAAATATTGGGAGGGATTTGTCTACTTTGTGTTGACAAGTTTGCTTTTGCTTGCTGTTTTTTGGGGAGTTTGGCAAATTTATCTCTATTTCACCTCTTATAAAAAAGAACTCGAAGAAAGATTTGTGCTTTATAGATCTCAAAAAATTATAGAAGCAGGCATTTCTGTTGAAGCATTTGATGAAAATATCAAAAGTTATAGACAAGCTTTCAACAAAAAGTTGCGTAGAGAAAAATTTGTTAAATGGTTTATAATTGTTTTTTGTTTTGCAGTTGCTGGCTCTTTTGTTGCAGGAATGATTTTGGCTTAATTTCAACCAATTTTAGTTTCTATTTTGATAACTTGAAATTCTAAATTATATATAAAGTTCATTTAGCATTTATTATTTAGGAATAAATGATTAAATTAGTAATTGTGAAAAATATTACAAGCAGAGGAAAAAGATTAATGAAAAAATCATATTATAAAATAGTTGAGTTTTTAACCAAAGTTAATGAAAAACAAGATATTAACAAAAATTTAAATGTTGTTGAAAAGAAATTTTCTCCGTTGAAAATCTCAAGTGGTGAGGCACAAAAACTTGTATGTGCGGTGCAATCTGAACCAATATTTTTTGATGATGACAATTTTTATCGTTTGTTGTCTTTACATGAAATATTAGATGCCGAATCTGATATGAAAATCTCATTCAAAAAACTTGGAGTTCTGCCACTTATAGACTGTGGGGATAATGAATTTTTGTGTTATGATTTAAAAAACCATAATTGGTGTAAATTTAATATTGCCGACGAATTTAAGTATTCCACGAAAAAATCGATATTCGATTATTTTAATTAATGTGAGAATATTAAAAGCTTAATAAAAGTATAATAAAAAGAACAAAACAAACAAAAACACATTAACTGAAAAAAAGTTAAAGTGTTTTTTTATAGAAATTTTTTTAAAGTGTTGTCAGATTATTTTTTTGTTGATTATTTGTCTGTGTCTGATTGAATTTTCTTCTCTTCAATCTCTTCATTGAAGGTTTTTATTTTTAGTTTTTTATTTTATGTGGTTTTAGTTTTATTGATTGATAAATCTTGATTATTCTTTTGAAGTTGTTAGGTTTAGTTATCTACTTGATAATATTACAATCTTTTGTATAATTTATTTTGATTTTGGGTTAGATTTTGTTATACTTATTTTATGATTTGTTTTATTGTGACATTTTGTGAGTTTGCACTGGCGTGAATTAAATAAAGAAAGTGGTGACTATTTGCGAGAAATAACTTAACAAGATGCAACAAATGATGGATTATAGCAAAATAATAATTTTAAAAAATTTTGGTTTAAAAGGTCTTTTATTATGTTATCGAAGGTTTTGAGTTTTGGTTTGGTTGGTATTGATGGATTTGTGGTTCAAATTGAAACGGATATTGTGGGCGGTATTCCGCATTTCGATATTGTCGGTTTGGGCGATACGGCGGTGAAAGAATCGAAAGAAAGGGTAAAATCTGCAATTCGTAACTCTGGGTTTGAGTATCCTGTTAAGCACTACACTGTCAACTTGGCTCCGGCAGACATTAAAAAAGAAGGTCCGCTATACGACCTTGGTATTGCTGTGGGCATTCTTTCTGCCTCAGACCAAATAAAAACTAAAAAATATAAGGACTTCATTTTTCTTGGCGAACTCTCTTTGGACGGCTCAATCAAAAAAGTGCGTGGTGTTCTTCCTATTTTAATTAGTGCAAGGGCAATGGGATATAAAAACATCATCATTCCGAAAGAAAATGAAGAGGAGGCTCGTTTTATTGACGGCATGAACATCTTTGCTCTGCACACCTTAAAAGAGGTTGCTGGTTTTCTTGATAATCAGAATGAAGAACCTATCACAAGTGTTAAAATGAAAACCTTTGCAGAAATTACGCAAACACAAACAAACAAATTGGATTTTGAAAATGTTAAAGGACAAGCACAAGCCAAAAGAGCTCTTGAAATTGCGGCTGCGGGTGGACATAATGTGCTTATGATTGGACCTCCGGGGAGCGGAAAAAGTATGCTAGCAAAGTGTTTTTCTGGAATTTTACCAAACCTTACATTTGAAGAGGCGTTGGAGGTTACAAAAATTCACTCCATTGCGGGCGAACTTGATTTGAAAAAGGGAATTATAACCGAAAGACCTTTCAGAACACCACATCACACCGCTTCAACAATAAGTTTGACTGGCGGAGGAACACACAGCAAACCTGGCGAGATAAGTTTGGCACATAATGGGGTGCTGTATTTGGACGAATTTCCAGAATATTCCAGACAACTTATTGAAACTTTGCGTCAACCTTTGGAGGACGGTTCAATTACAGTGGCAAGAGCGAATCAAACAATCACATATCCAGCAAATTTTACCCTTGTTGCCAGCATGAATCCTTGTCCGTGCGGTAATTATGGTGCAAAAGACAGAGAATGCAAATGCACACCTATTCAAATACACAAATACCTTGCCAAAATTTCTGGGCCGATTATGGACAGAATTGACATTCAAGTGGAGGTTGACAACATCTCTTATGGCGAACTTAACAGTCAAAAGAAAGAAGAGTGTTCTGCTGAGATTAAAAAGCGTGTAGACAAAGCACGAAACAGACAACTTGAAAGGTTTAAGAATGCCAAAAACTTTTCTAATGCCAAAATGTCGGTGCCACAAATGAAGAGATTTTGTTCGCTTTCAATTGAGTGCCAACGTCTTATGGAACAAGCATTCTCAAATCTTAAATTGAGTGCCAGAGCACACGATAGAATTTTAAAGGTTGCTCGCACCATTGCCGACCTTGAAGGCTGTGAACAAATTGAGCCTCAACATATTGCGGAAGCAATTTCTTATCGAGGATTAGACAGAAAATATTGGAGTTTGTAAGATTTTTATTCTTTTTTTGATTTTTTTTGTAAGTAATTTTGAATTTGGTATATAATTTTGGTATAATAGTGAATGTGATACATATTTCATACATAATTATTACATATTGTATACATTCGTTGTATAATAATGTTTGATGTTTGGTTGATATGGTCATTATATTATGAAATTTGGATATTGTTTAGATTTTGTTTTTTATCAGGAGCTAAATTTTGTGTTATAGTTAAAGTTTTTTGTATTTAATTCTCTGTTTAATTCTTTGTTTAATCTTTTTTAAGTTTTAGTTGAAGTTCTAGTTGAATTTAGTTGATAAAATTATCTTATTTAAGGTTAAAGGTTATTAAAACAAAAAATATTTAACTTTCTAAAATCTAAATTCTATAATATAAATAGGAGAAAAATTTGGATACAAGAGATAGATTTGTGGTTTTGATGTCTATGTGTGAGATTGCAAACAAGAAGCAAGAAATGTTGCTTGAAAGTTTGGATGATTTTTCTTTTGACAGCATAATCAATTCATCTGTCACGCAAAAGATTTTGTCCAAAGAAGAAATTAGAAAATTGCTGGATACTTACGATGCAAGAACTCTCGACTCTATCATAAGCAATATGCAAGCAAAAGGTATCCAAATTCTGACGGTTTTTTCGTCATTATATCCAAAAAGTTTAATTGATTTGCCAGACCGTCCTTTAATTTTGTATGCTAAGGGTGATTTATCTCTTCTAAACGAAAAATGCGTTGCTATTGTTGGAACTCGTATGCCAACAAATTACGGCAAAATTGTCACTGAAAAGTTTGCAAAAAGACTTGCTGAAAGCGGTTTTGTGATTGTGAGCGGACTTTGTTATGGTGTTGATTCAATTGCTCACAAGAGCACTTTGGAAGTTGGTGGGAAAACCATTGCAATTATCGGCAGTGGATTTAATCACATCTATCCTTCAACAAATAATCAACTTGCAGAAGAAATTGCACAAAAGGGATTGATTTTATCCGAATATCCGCCGTCCTTCGTTGCGAAAAAATACACTTTTCCAAAAAGAAATCGAATTGTTGCAGGTGTGTCTGATGGTGTGCTTATCACAGAGGCAGGTATAAAAAGTGGCACTGTTCACACCAAGGAGTTCGCTCTTTTATACAGCAAGGATGTTTTTGCTGTTCCTGGCAACATCACCAACAACAAAAGCGAACTGCCAAATCATATTATAAAAACCGCACAGGCAGAGTGTGTAGCTTCGCCAGAAGACATCATTGAATTTTATGGAATGAAGCCAAAAGTAAAAGAAAAACAGGTGTTAAGCCTCAATTTTGACGAACAAGAAATTATCAAAATTTTGGAAAAAGGAGAGCAGAGTTTTCAATTTTTGGCGGAAAAAACAAAAATTCCTATAAATATTTTGAATAGTTGTTTGACAACTTTGGAAATTCGTGGTTTAATAAGAAAGTTGCCAGCACAAATGTATGCACTCACAAGTTAGGTGACACTTAATTAAAATTTGGTCTAAGATTTATTTGATGTAACATTTAATGAAAGACCTACTAAAAAACACAAAGATTTAAAACTAAAATTAAATAGAAAAGGAGTTTTTTGATTTGAAACTTGTTGTTATCGAAGCGCCAGCAAAGCGAGATACTTTAAAGAAGTATTTAGGAAACGGATATGAGGTTTTTGCCACAAAAGGTCACATAAGAGATTTACCTACAAAATCTTTTGCAATTGATTTAAGCACTTTTGAACCTCACTATGAGAACAATCCAGATAAAGAAGAACTTATTTCAGATTTGAAAAAGAAGGCTGAAAATGCAGATGAAGTTCTGATTGCAACCGACCCGGATAGAGAAGGTGAGGCAATCTCTTGGCACGTTGCTCATGTTTTAGGGCTTGACCCAAACACAAAATGCCGTATTCAGTTTAACGAAATTTCAAAGAAAGCGGTATTAAAAGCACTAACAGAACCAAGAACAATCAATTTGAACCTTGTGAATGCTCAACAGGCTCGCAGAGTTATGGACAGAATTGTTGGTTATAAACTTTCACCTATTTTATCCAAAAAAATCGCACCAAAACTCTCTGCTGGCAGGGTGCAATCGGTGGCACTCAAACTTGTTGTGGAAAGAGAGCGGGAAATTGAAAACTTCAAACCAGAAGAATATTGGAATGTGACAGCTTTCCACGAAAAGGATAAAATCAAGTTTAAATCAACACTCACAAGCCACAAAGGTAAAAAGATTAAACTCTCCAACAAAGAGGAGGTTGATGTTGCTCTTGAACATATTAAAAATTCAAATTTTGTGGTGGAAAGCATTAAGAGAACAAAGACCAAATCGCACGCACCAGCACCATTCACCACCAGTACCATGCAACAAGATGCTTTAAACAAACTTGGTATGAGTCTTAAACGCACAACATCTTCTGCACAAGAATTATATGAGGGTGTGAATGTGAAAGGTGAAGGTAAGATTGCTCTTATCACATATATAAGAACAGACTCCACACGTGTGTCCACTGATGCACAAGATGCTTGCCGAGAGTTTATTGCAGAAAAATACGGCAAGGATTATGTTCCAAAAGAACCAAACATCTATACCAGCAAGAAAAACGCACAGGATGCTCACGAGGCTATTCGTCCAATTTCCTTACAAATCACGCCAGAAATGGTGAAAGATTCGTTGAGTAAGGATAATTACAGGCTTTACAAATTAATTTACGAGCGTTTTGTTGCCAGTCAAATGAGTGAGGCATTATATTCAAACGTGAATGTTTCCATAGACGCTGGCGAATACACTTTCAAAGCAGTTGGTAAGACTCTTGATTTTGCGGGTTTTACTGCAGTATATAAGGAATATGTCGATGACGACAAAGATGATAAGGACAACAAGGATAACAAAGATAAAGATAAAAAAGATAAAGAGATATCCAAACTTCCTCAACTTGATGAAGGAGAAAATTTAAAGGTTGAAGAAATAAAGTCCGAACAGAAATTTACCAAACCACCAGCAAGATACACAGAAGCAAGTCTTGTTAAAGCCATGGAAGAAAAAGGGATTGGCAGACCGGCAACCTATGCTGCCACAATCACCATTTTAACAGCACGAAATTACTGTACAAAAGACGGCAAGTTCCTTGTTCCAACTGAACTTGGCAAGAAGATGACTGCATATTTGGAAAAATTTTTCAACAGTGTTATAAATGTAAAATTCACCGCTTACATGGAAAATCGTTTAGACGATATTGCTGAAAACAAAGATGAGTGGCATAGTGTGGTTGAAAGTTTTTGGAGTGGTTTTAAAGGTCTTTTGGAAAATGCTGATTCAAGCAGTGTAACAATGAAAGCAGAACCAATTGAAACGGATATTGTCTGCGAAAAATGTGGACATAAAATGCTTATCCGTGAGGGGCGATATGGCAAATTTTTGGGATGTTCAAATTTTCCAAAGTGTAGAAATGTTAAACCACTTGAAAACAATGAGAAAAAACCTGTTGCGGAATGTCCTGAATGTCATAAAAACGTATATGCTTGCAGGACAAAAAAGGGTAAAACATTCTATGCTTGTGAGGACCGTGAGGGTTGTCATTTCATGAGTTGGGATATACCACTTGAAAAAAAATGCCCAAATTGCAACTCTTATCTCGTCAAGAAAGAAAATCAAATTAAGTGTTCATCTCCATCGTGTGATTATAGTGTGGAAGTGGAAAACCAATAAAATAAATTTTCAAGATAAATTCAATTTAGTGATAGTTTCAATTTAGTTGGATAATTTTAAAATAAAATCTATAAATAATTCAAATTGGTAAAGTTAAAATTAGGCAAGTTGAAACAAATTGAAGTAAATTGAAATTAAAGTCAAAAACTTATTTGGATGATAAAATAATCAAGAAGATTAATTGACAAAGTCAATAATTAAAAGTAAAATACAAGTAAAATTATAGGTAAAATTATAAGTAAATATTAATTATTGATAAATAATATTTACTGAAAGCGACTTATAATTTAAAGAAGTGATTTAATAGGTGGAAAAAGATAATTAATGATTCAAAATATTGCACCAAAATTTTCAAAGAAACCAATCAAGATAATTGGGTGTGGGTTGGCAGGAGCAGAAGTTGCTCTCATTCTTGCTAACAATGGTTTTGATGTTCATATTTTTGATAATGAAGAAAATCAGCCAAATCACAAGTTTTACTATTACGACCAATTTGAAAATTTCATGTTGGAAAACATGAGTTATGAGTTAGACTGCTTGAACAGTCCACTCTTTTTCATTGCCAAAAAGTTAGGATTGGAGAATTTTTGGCATGAATACTCTAAGGATTTTATGTTTTCTGTTCGGCGAGAATTGGAGTTAAATAATAAAATCAAAATATTTAAAGCAGATATTAACAGTTTGAACAGTTCGGAAACACAGGTGATTGCCACAGGTCACAAAACAACAAAACCACTGCTTGACGAATTGAAAAATTATATAGGAAAAATGCACACACGTTTTTATAATCCAACTAAAATGGTGATTGATGCATCAAGTGTAAATTTTGATGAACTGAATTTTATCAGCAAATTTGATTGTTTTGCTAATTTATCAAAAGAAGATTACCAAAACTTATGCCAAAAGGTAAGCGAGTTTGACGAAAAATATGACAAATCAGAAAATATTTTCAATGAGCGTCAAATTACTATTGAAGGAATGGTTAGATACTCAGTGGAGAGTTTACGAAATTCAACTCTGCGACCATATTTTAATAAAAAATCAAAGTGTTATGCAAGCCTAAAATTAAACTTTAATCCATATCTTAATATTTTGTTTGTTGAGAATTTTTTCTCAGCAATGGACGAAGAAGAACAAACAAAAATTATAAAAACAATACCTGCTCTTAGAAATGCCAATGTTTTGAGGTGTAGTTCTGTGAACAGAAAAACATATCTTTTAGCACCAGCGTGTATTAATAAAAATATGCAAATTGCGGATAACATTTTTGTATGCGGAGGGTTTGCTGGCACATCTGGAAGTTTTGAAAGTTTGCTTATGGCAAATCTTTGTGCATATAGCATAATTTGTGATAAAATTGGAAATTCTGCAGTGGAACTCCTACACGAAAACACTTGCATTGGAAAAATAATTGATGGTTTGTTAAAAAAAAGTGTGATAAATTTTAGGTTATTTAATTTGAAATATGATATAATGGAAGAGGTTGATTTAGAAAAATTCAATCGAGAAACACAAATTCAAAAGATTTTATCAAAATCTCAAATCGAAAAATTTAAGGAGAAGTTATATGGAAAATATTTTTAGAGGCACCACCATTTGTGCAGTAAAAAAAGATGGTAAAATTGCTGTTGCTGGTGACGGTCAGGTTACAATGTCAAACAGCATCATTTTTAAGAATAACGCAAGAAAAGTTAGAAGAATTTATCATAACAGTGTTGTGATTGGTTTTGCAGGCTCGGTGGCTGATGCTTTTTCGCTATGCGAAAGGTTTGAAAGTATGTTAAATAAGTTTTCAGGGAACTTGATGCGTAGTGCCGTGGCACTGGCTCAAACTTGGAGGGAAGACCAAGTGCATAGACAACTTGACGCAATGATGATTGTTGCGGATAAAAATCAAATTTTAATCTTGGACGGTGCAGGGAACGTTATTGAACCACAAGATGGAATTTGTGCCATCGGTTCCGGTGGAAATTATGCACTTGCGGCTGCAAGAGCTCTTATTCAAAACACCAAATTCACGGCTGAAGAGGTTGCATACAAATCACTTAAAATTGCCAGCGAAATTTGCGTGTTCACAAATGAAAATATTATAGTTGAAAAGCTATAAATTGAAAACTATAATTTAATGATAAGAAATTTATTAGGTTTTAGAATTAAAATTTATTAAAAAAACTTGTTGAAAATTAATCTAATAAAACTAGTTTAATGAAAAATAAGAGTAAAGAATATTATGGAGGTTAAATTTATATGAATTACACACCAAAACAAATTGTTAAAGAATTGGATAAATACATTGTGGGGCAAGCCAATGCAAAAAGAGCGGTTGCTGTTGCGTTGCGAAATAGATATCGCAGAAGTAAACTACCTATTGAAGTTCGTGATGAAATCACTCCGAAAAACATTGTTATGAGTGGTCCAACAGGAGTTGGTAAAACAGAAATCGCAAGACGTCTTGCAAAACTTGTAGGTTCGCCATTTGTGAAAGTGGAAGCAACCAAATACACCGAAGTTGGCTATGTTGGTAGAGATGTTGAAAGTATGGTTCGTGACCTTGTGGAAGTGGCTGTCAGAATGATTAAAGATAAAAAGAAGAAAGAAGTTGAAGACAAAGTTATGCCAATTGTTGAAAATAAACTTGTGGATGCTCTCTTCCAAAATCGTAGAGTAACAATGATGGAAGTGAACAGAGATTCTTTATTTGAAGAGTTACACTCTGGCAAATGTGAAGATGAAACCATTGAGGTTGTTGTGTTGGAAACTCCAAAACCAATGATGGCTTTAGGTGGAAATGAAATATCCTTAGGTTCTATGCTTGAAGGACTCGCACCACAAAGACACAAAAAGAAAAAAATGACTGTAAGGCACGCAAGAGAGGTTCTTTTACAAGAAGAAAGCGATAAAATTATTGATATGGACAATGTCAATGAAGAGGCAATCACACTTGCTGAAGAGCAGGGTATTATATTTATTGACGAAATTGATAAGATTATTGGGAAAAGCCAAGCAAGCAACACAGCAGATGTTTCAAGAGAAGGTGTTCAAAGAGATATTTTGCCAATAGTTGAGGGAAGCACAATTCCAACAAAGTATGGTAATGTTAAAACAGATTTCATTCTATTTATTGCAGCAGGGGCTTTCCATGTTTCAAAGATTGAGGATATGATTCCAGAACTTCAAGGAAGATTTCCAATTCGTGTGGAACTTGAAAGTTTAACAAAGAATGATTTTAAAAAGATTTTAACAACTCCAAAAAATGCTGTAACGGTTCAATATGCCAATATGCTTAAAGTTGACAATATCAATTTGGTCTTTAAAGAAGATGCACTTGATGAAATTGCAGAAATGGCTGAAAGAGAAAACGAAACAAGTGAAGACTTAGGGGCAAGAAGACTTCACACCATAATGGAAACAGTTTTGGAGGATGTGTCATTCAACGCAACAGGGGAACATCCAATGCTTGATGTTGTTATTGATAAAAAGTATGTACAAAATGTATTCAAAGATAAACAACAGCAATTTGATTTGAAAAAGTTTGTTTTATAATTTTAATTTTAGCAAATGTTATAATGTTAAGTTAAAACTTTAAAATTAAATCAAATCTTAAAAATAGTTTAAAATCTAAAAAGTATTGAAGATTGAAAGTATGATTGTGGCGAAATTTTTTGAATGGTGTACTTTTGGTTTAATATAGGAGCTTAAAAACATGAAAATCAATAATATGTGTGCGTTAGCTGCTAAGTTACTAAAATTAGACATTAAAGAAATAGAAAATAATAGCACCTACGACAAAAGTATAGAAGCACTATACGTTTCTGTTCCTATCAAAGGCGGTGCTTCATTGCTTGTTGGGAAAGATGGCACAGTTTTATATGCCGATTCATCTATTTCATATAGTGATCATATTAAAGAATTTAGTGCAGGGAAAAGAACTCCCTTGGAGGACTTTTTGGATTGATTTAGTAGGGGTTAATGATTGTGAATGTATACAATACATCATTTGGTTCAATACCTATTATTATTGCGAGTGAATTTATACAGTCGAAGGTCTTCTGGTAATATTAGTATATTTATGAATGCCGTAAATTTACTTCTATTGTTTCTATTATTAATTTCTATATTGTTTCCAATTGTTACAGAAATAAATCTAAAATAAGACTTTTGAAAGGTGGTAACAAATAAATATAGGGGTGATCTAGATTGTGGTAATTATTGCATAATACACTATATATTGTGGTATTATGCATTGCATACCACCAAAATACATCATTATAACATATAATATAAAACAAGTTTTTTTTCAAAAATCTTAAAGCTACAACAAACAAATACATTCAAGCAAATTATTTAAGATTGTTAGTTAAAATAAAAACAAACAAAAAAAATAATCGATGAAAATTGAAAGATCAAAATAGAAAGATGAAAAAAGATGAAAATAGAAATAGTAAAGAGATAAATAAGAAGTATGAAAAAAATCAACTTATCAAAATTTAATTTAAATTCTTAAACAAAAGGAAAAAGGGAAAATTTGTGTGGACAGATAGAACAGAAATTTTAGTTGGAAAAAGTGGCATTGAAAAACTAAAAAACTCACATATTATAATTGTTGGCATTGGTGGTGTTGGCGGTTTTGTGTGTGAGTTGCTTGCTCGTGCTGGAATTGGCGAACTTACCATTATAGATTTTGATGTTGTTGATGAAACAAACATTAATAGACAAGTTGTGGCAAATGCGGACACAGTTGGTAAATTAAAAGTTGAGGTTATGTCTGAAATCATAAAAAAAATTAATCCAAATTGTAAAGTGAATGCCATCAGCGAACGATTTTGCAAAGAAAACTTACAAAACTTCAATAAATTGTTTAATTCTCAGAATTGTTCTTATGTGGTGGATGCCATTGATGATGTCAGAGGGAAAGTCGAACTGATTTGTTTGTGTAAAAACAAGAATATTCCAATTGTTTCAGCAATGGGTGCTGGCAATAGGGTTGAAATTCCGCAGTTTAAAGTTATGGATATATACCAAACAACAAACGATGGCTTAGCAAAAGTTATGCGTAGGAATTTAAGACAAAGAAATATCGACCACTTGGATGTTGTCACTTCTCAACAAATTCCATTAAAAACTGAAAATACAACAGTGGGCAGTATTTCGTATTTTCCTGCAATGTGTGGATGTGTTTTATCTGGATATATTGTTCAACAAATTTTATCTAAATAAAACAAAATAAATGAAAATTGTCACAAAAAAAATAGTTTTTTTACAAAATTGTAAATAATATTATCATATTATAAAACAATGTAAAAATCGCTTTAAGTTAAGAAAAAAAATCAAAACAATTGTAATTTATACTAATAAGTGTTACAATAATTATGACAATTTATATTTGAAAAGGAGAAAGATTAATTAATGGAAATTATAAACGAACAAGAGTTTAAAGAAAAAACAAAAAAAGGAGTCGTTTTGATTGATTTTTTTGCTACATGGTGCGGACCTTGTCGTATGATGAATCCTATTTTAGAAGATGTTCAAACGGAACTTGGTGATAAAGTGCAAATTTATAAGGTTGATGTCGACCATGAAGAAAAACTTGCTAAAAATCATGGAATTATGAGTATTCCAACACTCATTTTATTCGTCGACGGACAGCAAAAAGAAAAACATATCGGGCTTTGGATGAAAGAGGATTTACTCGCAACAATAAAAAATTACATTTAAGTTGCCATATAATTATTATTTAATGTTTGCATTCATTCAAACATTCACTAAACCAATCATTCAACTCATCACAACTTACAACTTTTAAATATAAAGAGTGCTTTTGGTGTGCTTCTACATGGGGTGCTTCTACATTTTGATTGCTTTTATATGAATATTTACGAAATTAACTCTAAATTTTAACATTTAATTTAAAGATGTAATAAAATTTATTTATAAAAACAAATTTAACTATTGACAATCATGATTTTTAGTGATAAAATTGTCTTGAATATACCAATTTGCTGAAACTGTTAAAAAGTTCTATTTTCACAGCAAATTGTTAAAAGGGTTTTGAGATCTATGGAAAGAAGAATTTATTTAGACAATGCTTCCACAACTTATGTTTCTAACGAAGTTCTTAATGAAATGTTGCCATGTTTCAACTCGATATATGGTAATGCTGGTTCGTTGCATAGTTATGGAAGAGATGCAATGGCAATCGTTGATCATGCTCGTGACAGAATCAAAGAAGCTATAAATGCACAAAAAGCCAATGAAATTTATTTCACAAGTGGCGGAACAGAAGCAGACAACTGGGCAATTATTGGAGTTGCTCACGCAAATGCAAACAGAGGAAAACACATAATCACAAGCCAAATTGAACATCATGCTGTACTTAATGCGTGTGCTCAACTTGAAAAGGAAGGTTTTGAAATTACCTATTTACCTGTGGACAGCACAGGGCTCGTTAAATTGCCAGAACTTCTTCATTCAATTAGAAAAGACACAATTTTAATTTCTATTATGGCTGTGAATAATGAAGTTGGAACTATTCAAAATGTTAAAGCAATTGCAAAAATTGCTCATGATTACGGAATTTTGTTCCATACAGATGCAGTGCAAGCAATCGGAAACATTGCAATTGATGTTCAGGACATGGAAATCGATTTACTTTCAATATCTGCACATAAAATTCATGGTCCAAAAGGTGTTGGTGCACTTTACGTGAAGAATGGTGTTAGAATTGAACAAATCACTTATGGTGGCGAGAGTCAAGAACGAGGAAAAAGAGCAGGAACAGAGAATGTGCCAGCAATTGCTGGTTTTGGAAAGGCAATTGAATTAGCTTGCAAAAATCATATTATTGACAATAAAAAAATTAGAGCAATTAGAGAATATTTCCTTGATAAACTGAACGAAAAAGTTGAGTATTTCCAAATTAATGGACATCCATATCAAAAGTCTAATGCTATTTTAAACATTTCGTTCTATGGTATTGAAGGAGAATCAATTTTAATGTTGTTAGATTTGGCTGGAATTGCCGTTTCGACATCTTCAGCGTGCACATCAAAATCATTGCTTCCTTCTCATGTTCTTAAAGCAATGGGCATTTCAGATGAGATTGCACAAGGTTCAATAAGATTTTCATTTGGAACAAACATTTCAAAGTCTGATGTAGATTATGTTGTTGACGAAGTTGCAAAAGCAGTTGCTAAACTTCGAGCAATTTCACCAATTCAAGCAGGGAGGTTGTGATTTATGTATAGCAAAACAGTAATTGATAGGTTTCAAAATCCAAGAAATGCAGGTGGAATGCATGGTGCTAATGCCATTGGACAAGTAGGAAATGTTGCCTGTGGCGATATTATGAAGATGTATTTAAAAATCACTGATGACGGGGTGATTGAGAATGCAAGATTTAAGACATTTGGTTGTTGTGTGGCAATTGCTTCAATTGATATGGCGTGCGATTTAATTAAAGGAAAAACAATAGAAGACGCACTAAAAGTAACAAACAAGAACATTCTTGATATGTTAGGAGAACTTCCTCCACATAAAATTCATTGCTCAATATTGGCAGAAGAATCAATCAGATCAGCAATCGAAGACTATTACAAACGCAAAGAAAAAAAGATAAAAAAAGAAACAAAATTAGCACAAATGGACGACTAACAAAAACAAATAATTATACTTGATAAATCGTAATTTTGTCTTTTATAAGATAAATATCATTTAAAACAAATTGTATTGATGCTTCTTGTCGCAAATTAGAGGAGTAAGGTTATAGATTATGACATACGGAGAATTAATTAGTCGTGCATTTGATGTTTATTACGAAAATGGACGCAACTACCCAGCCAACCTGCTGTATCCCGTTGTATCGTCAAACAACGAGAAAGTGGCTGTTGACATTTTTATGGATTGTTATGTTTTGCGAGATCAAACCGGGAAAGTGATTCAGATAAAAGAACCGCTTGAAATTCTGAGTTGTACTTTGGATGGTAAAAGCGCAGAATTCGTTAATGCTAGTACCATCGATGGAAATTACTGGTTGGCGAGTCCTAAATTTGATATAAGTTCATCCATAGATGACTTTCAAGAGCTTTATATGCAGGTAAGACAGTTTGTGTTTATGGATTGTTTGTCCATTGAACAGTTAGAAGCATTAAAAAAACTTTTATACATCTATGATTGTCTTTTTGAGCAGGAGTTAAAGGACATTTATCATAGGTTTGGTGCCAAATTCTTTGAATGGGCTTATCATGTACTTGGGGCAATATAACGGACATTGAATCAGTGCTATCTAATAAAAGTGCTATCTAATAAAATAGTCATAGTATGGTTGACAGAAAAAAAATACGCTTGAAAGTATCTGCTGTACTCATTTTGCTTTTTTGCAAGAACAGTAAGCGAAAAGAGATTCAATGGTGAACAATTTCTAAGTTGATTGACTGAGCGAATGAGCAAACTATGATTAAAGATTCGGTTTTTATAAAACAAGCAAAAACTTTTAAGGATACCGGCATAGAGCTTACGGAGAATTCTTCTTAAATACGAGGTTATTTAAGAAGTTTTTTTTATGATATTGAATGTAAATTCGATGCTAATTGATAAACTAGATGAAATTTAATAAGTTTTAAAATTTGAAACCGTTTTAAAATTTTGAAAATGTTTTAAAATTTGAAAGAAAATACAAAAACATAAAGAGATTATTGTGTGGAGGTATTATGCAAGGTTTACAAAATTTTAAAATTTAAGTTATTGTATTACATACAAATAAGATTGAATAAAATTTAATTAAAAAAATCATGCATAAGGTAAATTGGAATATATTGATAAAATTAAAGAAATAAAAGTAAGATTAGAGATATAATTTTAATTTACAAATAAAAACACCAAATGATAAAAATCTTACAAAAAAGTTAAAGGTATTATGCATTATAATCAAACAAAAAAATGAAATTAAATGAAACTATAATAAAATTGAATTTATAAGAAAGATGTTTAAAAAAGAAATTACAAAATAATAAAACAAAGAGATAAAAAGAGATAAGATGTTGTAAAAGAGAATTTGTATTAATAAAAGAAATAAAAAACAAATTTAATTAAATAAGATATAATTAAGAAACATAAACAAAATTTTTTAATTTAAAAAAAAGATAAAAACTTTGCATAATACAATATATTGATGTTGTAAATTGCATAATACGCAAAATATAGCCTATCTATGCGTAAAACCTGTCTTTTGCGAATAGATTTAGATTGTTTTATAACATAAAAAATGATAATCTCCCAAAAAAATTTCATAAAATTTGATTTGTTTCTTTCTACTATTCCTACTTTCTTATCTATTGAAATTCTCTATTTTTAAATCTTATAATTTTTAACTCACACCTTTTATCAGAACTTAATTAAAAACTTTTGATTTTTGTATATATTTTTATATCGTCCCTCTTGTGCTTGCAAAAAGTTGTTTATTAAACACTTCACGCATTATTATTCAAAAATCGATTGATTATATAAAGCAATTTTATTAATTTTGTATTAGTTGATTTTTGTAATAGATTTTAGTTTTTTTTAAAGACTTCCAATATTTTCTGCGTCCCCTAAAAAAAAGAATTTCTTTGTGGGAGTTGTAGAATTTTGGTCTTATCCCCCAATATTTTTTGGTAAGTTTTTGTATTCGTTAAACAAAACTTCTGGTCACCTATTGAAAAATCTTTGCAATAAAATAAGTTCTCCATTCAATTTCACTACTACACCCTGATATTGATTATAAAGAGTTGAAATCTAATTTGTGTAATACCTTTTCCATTCATTTATATTAAACCCAAAATCAAAATTTTAATTTGTCAATTCATCTCGCTTCTAAAATAAATCTTGTCCTTTGACATTAAAATTTCGATTTGTTGTCACTTAATAAAAATTTTTGTTTACAACTTTCATTTACATTATCCGCTGTTTTGATTTCGTTTACAATTTATCTTTTTATTTCTTACCACCACCTATCTTTAATTTTAAAACCTTGCTGAAATTTTATATTTCGACATAAATTCTGACTTAAATTCTGGAAAATAATCCCCTAAAATTGCCTTACGAGTGTTTTCAGCAAGACGAATTAGAAAACGAAGATTGTGTATTGAAAGCAGTTCCGCTCCTAACATTTCCCCTGCATTGATTAAATGCCTAATGTATGCTCTTGTGTAATGCTTGCACGCATAGCAATCACAATCATCTTCAATAGGTGTGTAATCTTCCTTATACTTTGAGTTTTTAACAATCAACTTTCCATGCTTTGTGAATGCTGTGCCATTTCGTGCTATTCGTGTTGGAAGTACGCAGTCCATCATATCCACTCCGCGTGCAAACCCTTCAATTAAACAATCAGGACTTCCAACTCCCATGAGATATCGTGGCATATTTGATGGCAAAATTGGATTAAGAAAATCCAACATTTCGTACATAATACTTTTCTCTTCGCCAACTGAAAGTCCCCCAATTGCAATTCCACACTTAGCATACGGTGTGCAATAATCAACACACTTTGCACGCAAATCTTTATACATATTCCCCTGAACAATAGGAAAAAGAACATGATTGCCACCTTGATGAACCTCTGCACATTTTTCTAACCAAATCTTTGTGAGTTCCGCTGCTCTTTCACTTTCGGCATAACTTGCTCCTGCCTCTGTGCATTGGTCAAGCACCATGTTAATGTCGCTATCAAGTGCGTGCTGTATGTCCATACATAATTTTGGTGTCATCATAAACTTTTCTCCGCTTAAATGCGAACGGAATTCCACACCCTCTTCTGATACCTTGCGTAAATCAGATAGCGAGAACACCTGAAAACCACCACTATCAGTTAGAATAGGTTTTTCCCAATTCATAAACTTGTGAAGTCCGCCTGCCTTCTCTACAATATCTTCGCCTGGACGCAAAAAAAGATGATAGGTGTTTGACAAAATGATTTGTGCACCCATATCGTGCAAATCTTCCGGACGCAAACCCTTCACTGTTGCCTGTGTTCCAACCGGCATAAAAACCGGAGTTTTAATATCTCCGCGTGGCGTGTGAAAAATCCCTGCCCGAGCCCCCGTTTTCGGACAAATCTTCTCAATTTCAAAACTAAAATTAACATCTTTCATAGCAATCTTACCAATTTCCTTTCTCAGATTTAAATCAAATTTTTAAATTGTAATAGTGATTTCTATTTTGTCTATACTTATTTATCTATTCTTATTTATTATTGTCTTATTTATTATTGTCTTATTTACTCTTGCGATATGTTCATGGAAAATTCTTCAATATACATATCAATAAAATCTTTCATCAATTTAGTTTTCTTTTTTGCGATTGTTTTTGCAGTTTCTGTGTTCATATTCTCGCCTAACCTTAAAAGTTTGTTATTAATATGGTGAATTGAAGACGCATCAAGTGCGCTCTCATCAAATTTATTTTGATAAAGCGGAACATTTGGGTCGTAAACCTTAACATTATTGCTAAATCCAAATTTTAAACACCTTACTATACCTATTGCACCAATAGCATCAAGGTTATCTGCATCTTGAAGTATCTTAGTTTCAATATCAGTAACTTTTACTCCATTGCCAAAAGCATATTCTTCGTGGTGTTCTACCGCATACAAAATGTGCTTCTTTTGTTCTGGTGTTATGTCGAGTCCGTCTAAAAATTTTTCAACAACTGGCAAGCTTTCTTTTGGTGAAACATACCTTTTCTCTTCACCACTCATTATTCTGTGTATGTCATGTATGAACGCAGAAATCGCAATAACCACAACATCTCCACCTTCCTTTGATTGAAGATATAAGGCAAAATTTAATGTTCGTTCAAGGTGGTCAATGCTGTGTCCTGTTGTATCTTCTTTAAAATAGTTGTAAATCTTATCTCTCAATTTACTTATATACACTCTCACATCAACTTCTTTCTTATTAACATTTTCCTTAACTTCCATTCTTCTTATCTCTCCTTTTATTCCTATTTAGAATTGTTTATTTCCCTCGTTAATCATTACTCTATAAACATTGCATCGCCAAAACTGAAAAAACGATATTTTTCTTTGACGGCGGTATTATAGATTTCAAGAGTTTTATCAACATTTCCAACAAATGCTGAAACAAGCATAATTAGTGTGCTTTCTGGCAAGTGAAAGTTTGTTATGAGTGCGTCCACCATTTTAAACTTATATGGCGGATATATGAAAATTTGCGTTTCTCGTTTTTGTGCTTGTAACAAACCATTTTCGTCTACTCCGCTTTCCAAAACTCGCACAGATGTTGTTCCAACCGCAATTATGCGTCTTCCTTCTCGCTTTGCTTGGTTGATTTTGTCAGCAACCTCCTGAGTGATTTCAAAATATTCGCTGTGCATTTCATGGTTGAGAATGTTCTCTTCCTTGACCGGTCTAAAAGTTCCAAGTCCAACATGAAGCAAAACTTCCAATACGTCCACACCCTTCGCCTTGATTTTTTCCAAGAGTTCTGGTGTGAAGTGAAGTCCGGCAGTTGGTGCCGCACTTGAACCCTCCACCTTTGCATACACCGTTTGATAGCGGTCAGAATTTTTTAGTTTTTCCTTGATGTATGGTGGTAGTGGAACAGTGCCAATCTCCATGAGATGTTCTTCAAAAGTTTTAGATGCGTCAAAATTAAAGCAAATCTTACAAGCACCATAATCACCTTTTTTAGTAACCACGCACGAAATATTTTCATTGAAAACAATCTCTGTGCCAACATCCAGCCTTTTTGCTGGTTTTGCTATAACTTCCCAATTTTTAAGGTCTATTCTCTTTTGTAGTAACACTTCAATTTTGGCACCTGTTTGAGTTTTAAAACCAAACAATCTTGCTGGTAGAACTTTGGTGTTATTTATCACTAAAATATCACCTTCGTGCAAAAAATCTAATATGTCATAAAAATGTTTATGTTCCAACTTATTGATTTCTCGATTGTAGCACAGCAAACGAGAATGGTCACGTGGTTCAATAGGTGTTTGTGCTATTTGTTCCTGTGGCAATTCGTAAAAATAAGTTTTTCGCAGTAGTTCTTTTTTAATTACGTCCTCTTGCATTACATCCTCTTTATAATTTGTTTTTTCTTTATAATTTGTTTGTTAATTTTGTTTTTCTTGTTAATGTTGAATTTATATTTAACTAATATTAAACTGAATATTAAACTGAATATATTTTATTATTGATTATTCCATTTTTTTAATGTAATTTTTATGTTGATTGTTTATGTTATTTCAATGTTTTTATTGTATATAATTTTGTTTCTGTCTTGATTGTGTGAAATTTATTAAACCGATTTTTATGTTCGCTTACTCCTTATTTGTCAGGATAAGAAATTCCTAAATGACGATAAGCTGGCTCTAATGCCACACGCCCACGTGGAGTTCTTGCAATAAAACCAAGTTGAAGAAGATATGGTTCGTACACATCCTCGATTGTTCCAGAATCTTCGCTTATTGTGGCAGAGAGCGTATCCAACCCAACCGGCCCACCACCAAATTTATAAATAATACTCTCCAAAATTTTGCGGTCAATAAAATCTAAACCAAGTTCGTCAATTTCCATTTTAGAAAGTGCCTGGTCGGTAATATCTTTGGTGATTTCACCTGTGCCTAAAACCTCCGCATAGTCACGCACACGTTTGAGAAGTCGGTTTGCAATTCGTGGTGTGCCACGAGAACGCTTTGCTATGTCAAGGCTGGCTTGTTGATTGATGTCGATGTGTAAAATCTTTGCAGAACGATTGATAATCTCTTGCAATTCGTAATCTTGATATAACTCCAACCTACAAATAACTCCAAAGCGGTCACGCAACGGACTTGTTAACATTCCCGGCTTTGTGGTTGCTCCAATCAATGTGAAAGGTTGAATTTTCAAACGCATATTCTTTGCAGAAGGTCCCTTACCAACAATGAAGTCGAGTGCAAAATCTTCCATGGCTGGATATAAAATTTCTTCCACACTTTTGTTTAATCTGTGAATTTCATCTATGAAAAGCACATCTCCTTTACCAAGATTTGTAAGAATTGCAGCAAGGTCGGCAGCGTGTTCTATTGCCGGCCCAGATGTCACCTTAAATTGAGAACCAAGTTCGTTTGCAATAATGTGCGAAAGTGTTGTTTTGCCCAAGCCTGGTGGTCCATATAAAAGCACGTGGTCGAGAGCATCTCTACGTGATTTTGCCGCTTGAATGTAAATTCCTAAACTTTCTTTAACTTTGTCTTGTCCAACATACTCTTTAAGCGAAGTTGGTCTTAAAGAATTTTCGATTTCGGCATCCGTCCAATTCTTACTGCTTGTGATAAATCTATCTTCCATTATGTTCTACCTTCTTTATTTATTTCTTTTTTTTTATTAACTTCTTTTTTTTGTTAACTTCTTTTTTTGTTTATCCCTTTGTTTTTTCAATTCTTGTTATTTATCTCTCTCGTTCTTAACTTTATAATTTTATTTATCAATATATGGTGTATTATACAGTATTATTGATAGCATACCACAACAACATATTGTGTTTTATATTTTGTGATGGTTTTTATAGTTTTTGTTTAATTATTGAAATAAATTTTATTTTCCCAATTCTTTCAATACCTTTAATATGATTTCTTCTGCCGTTGTTTCTGCCGTTGCCTTCGAGCGAGCCAAACGATAAGCCTCGTTCTTGTTCACTCCCAAACTAATCAAAGTTACAACCGCATCATTTAATGCCGACTCATTATACACTTCTTCTGTCACACTCAACCCATCCAAAAGTGGAAGTCCATTTGTGGAAATTTTGTCTTTAAGTTCTAAACAAATCCTTTCGGCACTTTTTTTGCCAAGCCCCTTAATTCTGGAAAGTGCGTTGCTATCTCCACTTATGATAGATGTTACCAAGTCAGAAAGTTTCATACCAGAAAGCACCCCTATTGCACTTTTTGGCCCAACCCCAGAAACCGTTATTAACTTCATAAAAAGTGATTTTTCTTCCTCTGTTGCAAAACCATATAAGCAAACACCCACATTTTCGCCAACTTGAAGATATGTAAACACCTTTGCTGTTTCGTGTTCCATAGGCAAGGAAACAAGTGTGTTATTTGATATAGTCAACTCATAACCAACACCGTTTACATCCATTATAAGTAAGTTTTCATGCTTTTCTTCAATAGTTCCAACCAAAAATGAAATCATACTAAATTTCCTCTTTAACTTTTCTTTTTTTTACTTTTATTTCTTTTTTTTTATTTTTATTTCGATTTTTAATTTTTCGTTTTTCTGCTTTATTTAAATTTAATTTTGTTCTATATCGCCACACTCAACACTACTCAAACCCACTCAGCTACTAAATCATGTTGTTGTTTAAGTTCGGATTGATTTGGCTATGGCACAATGCCACCGCAAGAGCATCCGCTGCATCATCCGGTTTTGGAACTTTTTCCAAACCAAGCACCGCCTTAACCATAAACTGCATTTGCTTTTTGTCCGCCCGTCCATTGCCTGTGAGTGCTTGTTTGATTTGCATCGGTGTGTATTCAAAGAGTCGTTCGCAATACTTTTGTGCAGTCAACACAATAACTCCACGTGCCTCTGCAACAGGTATTACGGTTGTTTGGTTATGAAAATAAAACAATTCCTCAATTGCCACTTCATCCGGCCTATACCTTTCAAAAAGCACCCTAAATGCCTCTTCAATACGCATAAGCCTAACCGGCAATGAGTCCTCTTTTGGTGTTTCAACCACTCCAAAATCCACAACTGTATTGTTTCGATGTGTGTCTATAATTCCATATCCAACAATGCCATAACCAGGGTCTATTCCTAAAATTCTCATAAATAGATTGTATAAAAAAACACCCCGCTTTGTCAAATAAAAACGGAGTGTTATTTAAAGTTTGACTTCCAATTTAAATTCATAATTAATTTCATTAATTCTTTTTAATTCTTTTCTAATTCAAACATATATTAAAATTAATTTTGTAGTAGAACAATTTTATTTATATACAAATAATTTTTTGTTCTTAAATTTCCAGAACATCCAAATCTTTGGGAACAATCACTTTTCCGCTAAAAACACTTTTCGCCTCTTTAATATATTCTTTTTTAACTTTGTGATGATTGTCTGCACTATGCCACAAAATCAAATTTTCCGCATTGAGAATCTGTGCCACTTCTCCTGCCTCTTTTACTGTTTTGTGCTTTTTAAGTGGAAGTTCATCTTTCATTCTTTCTTTTTCAATACAAAATGCCTCCAAACACAACCATTTTGCGTTTTTAAACTTTTTATAATAAGACTCATCAAGAGGAACATCGCCACAAAAATAAAAACTTTCTTCTTTTATATAAAACGCCATTTGTGGCATATCCTTTGCCAATGTATCGAAGAATGTTACATCAAGTCCAACAATCTTTTTATGTTGTCCATCTTTAACTTCTTCAAAATGAATTAAAGTTCCAAAGAGTTTATCACACCATTTTTTTCCTGCCGTCAATCTTGTCATAGTCATCAAAGCATCTAAACATTCAGCACTTCCATAAATGGTAAAATTTTTTGTTCTAAAACCCTTTAAATAGTTTTGCATAACCAATCTAAGAACCCACACAAATCCTAAAATATGGTCGGTATGATTATGAGAAATAAAACCGTACTCAATTTCATTTATATCAATTTTTGAAAGTTTTAGTTGTTTCAAAATTCGATTTCCACCGCCTGCATCAACAAGAAAATACCCCGTGTTCTCAATAGCAAAACAAGTGTTATATTCATCTATCACACCAGCATGACCTGTTCCTAAAACATGAATTTTCATAGAAGCACCTCAATATTGTTAGTTAAATAATTAGATTAAACTATTAACAAGCAATTTACAAAAAACAATCTTATAAAACAACTTTTCTTAGTTATTTCTCGTTAATTACTCTTCCTCATTTAAATTGACGTTGTGATAAACCTCTTGAACATCGTCCAAGTCTTCAAGTGCGTCAATCATACGTTTAAATTTGCCTTCTTGTTCGGCATTTAAATCAACATAAAGGTCTGGAACAAGTGCAGTTTCAGAAGATACAACATGATAACCTTTCTTTTCAAGTGCTTCACGCATTTTGCCGTCTTCGTTTGCTTCAGTGATGATTTCCACACTATCCTCATCTTCTAAAACATCCACTGCACCCTCTTCGATAGCGTCAAGCATGAGAGTTTCGGCATCTTTAACATCCACAACAATCACACTACCTTTACGCTTGAAAAGATAGGACACACAACCGTTTGAACCTAAACTTCCGCCGTGTTTATCAAATGCATGACGAACATCGCCTGCCGTGCGGTTTTTATTATCAGTTAAGCACTCCACGATAACCGCAGAACCGCCAACACCATATCCTTCGTAAGTACTACTCTCATAATTTACACCAGAAAGTTCCCCAGACGCTTTCTTAATTGAACGCTCAATATTTTCGTTTGGCATATTGTTCTGTTTTGCTTTGGCGATGATATCTTTCAATTTACTATTAACATTAGGGTCTGGTCCACCAGCCTTCACACAAACCGCAATCTCTCTGCCGATTTTAGTGAAGATTTTACCTCTTGCTGCGTCTGTTTTACCTTTCTTTGCTTGAATGTTATGCCATTTTGAATGTCCCGACATGATTTTCTCCTTTTAATTTCTTGTGTAATGCAAATTTTTAGATGAACAAGCACCGTTCATACAACACTAGATATATAATAAAACAAAAATGATATGTTTGTCAAACAAATACAAATTAATAAAACAATTAAATGTAAATTAATGTAAATTTAATACAAATTAAATATAGTTAAATACAAATTTTAAATAATAAAACAAACAAAATTTATAAAACAAAATAAATATAAGAACAAATTTATAAAAAATATATAAAAAATATATAAAGATAATTACAAAGCTAACCACAATGCAAATATGAACATTCATATCGTTTGCAAATCGTCAAAAACAAAAAAATTAAAGACACTAAAAAAGGATGTTTAAAATATTTCAACAACTCTTAAACATCTTTTTTTAATTTTTAGCGAAAGAATATTTTTGCAAACTCTTTAATAACTTGTTTAATAATCTACAGATAACATACAATAAACACCAATGTTATTATATAAATTTTACAATTTTAGATTTTTTTATTCCGTTATTGCAATAATTTATTATATGTTATAAATTAATTATATCTATCCAAAAGTGTTCTAAAGTATTCTTTGGTTTAAGATTCGTTATTTAACATTGAATTCGTATTTATCAAAAAATCATCAAACTCAATAAGCATTTATAGACTTTTGCCTAAACCGCTTTTTTATCTTCAGTTTTATCTTCCGAGTCTTTTTTTACTAAAATTGGTTCGCTACCTTTCTCAATAAAATCTCTCGTGATGATAATTTTGTTATAAACATTAGGGTCTGGCAAGTCGAACATAAGTTCCAACATTCTTGTTTCCATGATTGTACGAATTCCTCGTGCACCTGTTTTGAGGTCGATTGCTTTCTGCGACACATACGCAATAGCATCCTTATCAAATTCAATTTCAAATCCGTCAATCTTGAAAAGTTGTTTATATTGTTTGATAAGAGAATTCTTTGGTTCAACCAAAATGCGTTGCAGTGCTTTGTCATCAAGATTGTCAAGCCCTGTTATAATTGGTAACCTTCCCACAAACTCTGGAATTAAACCAAATTTGATAAGGTCATCAGGTTGAACATCCTTTGAATAATCAATTTTTGCCTTTTCTTCCGCATTTTTTATATTGGCATTGAAACCGATTGATGATGCCGATTTACGTTTATATATTATGTCGTCAAGTCCAACAAAAGCTCCTCCACAAATAAACAAAATGTTTGTTGTGTCAATTTGTAACATCTCTTGATGTGGATGTTTTCTTCCGCCTTGTGGTGGCACACTGGCAATGGTGCTTTCAATAATCTTTAAAAGTGCTTGTTGAACACCCTCTCCACCAACATCTCGTGTCAATGAGCGGTTTTCACTCTTGCGAGCAAGTTTATCAATTTCATCAATATAAATAATTCCACGCTCTGCTTTTTCGATGTCGTAATCGGCATTTTGAATAAGTTTTAAAAGAACATTTTCAACATCTTCACCAACATATCCAGCCTCTGTTAAAGTTGTGGCATCTGCACAGGCAAATGGCACATCCAAAATTTTAGCCAAGGTCTTTACAAGGAGTGTTTTTCCAGAACCTGTTGGACCAATCATCAAAACATTACTCTTTTCAAGTTCCAAAACATTCTTATCTTGCACCTTTTCCTTACTTTTCTTTGAAGCATTAATCTTATTGTGATAGTTGTAATTAATTCTTTTATAATGATTGAAAACTGCCACAGATAGCACTTTTTTTGCTTGCTCCTGACCTATAACATAGCCATCCAATGCCTTTTTAATATCCTTTGGTGCAGGGATTTCAAGATCTTTGAAAACCTTAACCCTCATTGTTTCTTCTTTGATTATTTCAGAACAAATTTTTATGCAGTCATCACAAATGAAAGCATCTCCGTTTGGACTTGCAATCAATTTTCTTGCCGCTTTTTGTGGTCTTCCGCAGAATGTACAAGAACACGTATCAACGTCTTTCATAATCACCTCATTCAAATTTATTTTTTTGTTGTTAGTTGTTTGTGCTGATTGTTAAAACATCTAATCTAATGATTAATCTAATAATTCATTAGGTTTTTATTAGTTATGTTCTTATAAGTAAAATATAACAGTTAATGTTGTTTTTTTATGTTTTGTTAATTTGTCTTATTTTCTAATATTTACTGTATTTTTTTATTTAATCTTAAACCAAATTTAAGTTAACTAAATCGAATGTTTTGTCGCAATATTTCACAAATATAACATTTACCATGTTTAACAAACAATATAAGAAAATTTACTTCTCTTTCTTGCCATTACCAGCATTCTTACTTGTTTTTCTGGTAACGAAAATGTTGTCAATAAGCCCATATTTTTTCGCTTCTTCTGCTGACATATAATTATCTCTGTCGGTATCTTTTTCAATTACCTCCAAACTTTTTCCAGTGTTTTCGCTTAAAATTTTGTTTAACATATTCTTTATTTTCTTCATCTGTTTGGCTTGAATTTCAATGTCGCTTGCCTGACCTCGTGTTCCACCAAGTGGCTGATGGATCATAATTTCGCTGTTAGGCAACGCATAACGTTTTCCTTTAGTTCCGCTTGAAAGAAGGAATGCTCCCATAGAAGCCGCCATACCAATACAAATTGTGGAAACATCACATTTGATATAATTCATAGTGTCATATATGGCAATGCCTGCACTCACAGAACCGCCCGGACTGTTAATATAAAGGAAAATATCCTTATCTGGATTCTTACCTTCCAAATAAATCAACTGTGCGATAACCACATTTGCCGAAGCATCGTTTATTTCGCCTGTCAAAAACACAATTCTGTCTTCGAGTAGTCTTGAATAGATATCATAAGACCTTTCACTTCCACCGGTTTGGTCTACAACCATTGGTATTAACATATTTTCACCTCCAAAATTATTTATACATTTCTGCCCACATTTGCCCACATTTATGTTTACATTTTTCTTTTTTTTGTTTTCAATCAGTTGCAAGCTATTTTTGTTTATTGTTTCGTTTACTGATAAATTATGTCCACATAAATCCTACTCATATTATTTGCAAAAGTAAATTCTAAATTCATTTGCATTCAATTACGTTGCGTTCAATCGGTTAAACATATTTAATTTTTATTTTGTTGCACATTAGTTTTGAATTAATTTTGCATTAAAATTAATTAATGTGGTTATTTTTAATTCTCAACTTTAAGCAATTCCTATTTGATTACTCTTCTTTTGGTTTTTGGTTATCTTCATCGTCTTTCACGATAACCTTTTTATTATTATCCCATAAAAAGTCACGCAGTTTACCAAGCAACAGTTCGTTTTCTTTTTTAACTATTTCGTCTTGGTCTGTTGTTTCTTTTGTGGCTTCTTCAAGTTCTTCTTTGGAAACAGTGATATTTAATTCTTTAATCATTTTGCGATAGATTTGACGTGACCTTGTGCTTCTTTCAACATTCTTCTTTATGCGGTCTACAAATTCTTCTTCTGTGCCACCGCCCGTGAAACCGATGTAGTCAGCAAGAGTGAGATGATATGCTTCAAGTGATTTCTTCAAACCCTCAACTTCATAAGCCACATAGTTATCAATCATGATTTGTGGAATTTCAATTTTAGTGTTATCAATAAGATAATCTCTCATTCTGCAATCAAACTCAACTTTTTGTTGATTTTCTTTCATAGTTTGAATATGAGCAAAAAGGTGTTTTCTATACTCTTCAACAGTTTCATATTCTGTCGCATTAGATATAAATTTGTCATCTAATGTTGGAACACGCTTTTCTCTTACTGCCTTAATCTCAACTCTAAATTCTGCCTGTTGACCAGCAAGGTCTTCGTTGAAATATTCTTTTGGAAAAGTTGCTTTAACATCCACAACATCGCCCTTTTTATGTCCAACAAGTTGGTCTTCAAAGTTATCTATAAATGTGTGTGAACCAATCTCCAAAGGATAATTTTGTGCAGAGCCACCGTCAAATTCAACTCCATTCAAGAAACCATTGTAATCAATCAAAACACTGTCATTTACTTTTATTGCCCTATCAACTTCTTCAAATTTTGCGTTGTCATTTAAAAGCACTTTGATAGAGTTTTCAACTTCTTCATCTGTCACTTCTGCCGAATGAATTTCAATTGGAACATCCACATATTTGCAAAGTTCAAACGGTGGAATTGTTTCAAAGATAATCTTCATTTTTAAGCCGTCTTTAAGTGTAAAACTTTCAAATTGAGTTGTTGGTTGAGCAACAGGTTCTAATTCAGGTTGTTTATCAAAAACTTCATCCAAAGTTTTCTCTAAAAAATAGTTTACAGTATCGTCAAAGAAAATGCTGTCACCATAAGTTTTTTCAATAACCTTTCTTGGTGCATGACCTTTTCTAAAGCCCTCAACGTTATACTTTCCCTTGTTTTTCTCGTAAGTTGACTGAACACCAGCTTCCCATTCATCTGCGCTGATAGATAACTCAACTTCAACTTTTGTTTTGTCTTGTTTTAAAGTGTACATAATTTCCCTTCCTTTTTTAGTTTTTGATTTTCTTTTGCTTGTTTTTGATGTCGTTTCGCAGTATATCAAGCCCATAAATCTTGCCAATAAGTAACAACTTATTTATTCTAAAACTTTCTTACAAAACATGAGATTTTTGTATTAATAAATATGTATGAATTGTCTTTCTCAAACATATTAAGTTTTACATTATTTAAGTCTTTCCGTTTATCGTGCTAACCTACTTTTATCATGTAGATTTAAAATATACTCCAACACATTCTAAGCAAACATAAACAGTATGAATTTTATCACATAAAAAATAAAAAAGCAACAATATTGCGTCAATTTTACATTAATTTATAACAAATTTTGTATATATTTGGATATATCATAAATATACTACGAAAATAATATCGAAAAGTCCCAATATAAGTCGAAAATGCTTAAACTTGGTCGAAATTCATCTGTTTTATTTTTTATATCTAAATTTTGTCAACATTCAATTCGTCTACATCTAAATTTAATTTATGTTTGTTTAGTTTTATTTACATTCGTTTTTATTTAATTGAATTTATCTAAACGAAATATTACGAAAAATTCCCTAAACAATTATTTCTAATCCAACTTCTAACTATCTCTAATCCCACTCTCCATATCTCTCTATTTTCTTTAAACTTTGTTTTTACATTGTTAACATTGTCTATGTATTACCTACCTTAACTAACCAAAACTAACAGCACACATTAATCTTAAATTCGCAGCAATTTTTTATAATAAACAATATTTTGTGTAGTATGTATGCATAATACACCATAATTAGGTGGTATGCAAATGCATACTACCGGTGTTATGCACTTGCATACTACCCATTCCCCAAACAACCACACACCACAGAATGTATTTTATTTGTTAACATATAACTATAACATCCAATCAACATACACCCCATAACCTTTTGAAGGGTCGTTTAAAAATACGTGCGTCACTGCTCCAATAATCTTTCCGTCTTGCATTATTGGAGAACCACTCATACCCTGCACAATTCCACCAGAAAGGTCAAGCAACCTTTTATCTGTCACACGAAAAACAATACTTTTATCATTCGCAGTTTTTTGATTACTGGTTTTTATAATTTCAATATCATATTCTTCTCTTATCCCACTGATTGTTGAAACAATTTTAGCCTTTCCCATTTTAACACCAAGTCTACCACCAAGTTTTGCTGTCACATTCTCATCCACAAGATTTGAAACATCACTCAAAACTCCTTTAACACCATATTTAGTGTTAGATTCAATCACACCCTTACCACCACTTGTAGAAACAAAAACACATTTAAGTTCACCAGGATCATTTTTCTTTCCTTTTTCAATCCCTATCAAATTACATTCAAACACTTTTCCACTTGACACAGGAACAGCATTTCCTCCATTTACCTCTATTATAGAATGCCCTAATGCACCAAAACTTAAATTTTTAGTATTAACAAAAGTTAATGTTCCAACACCAGTCACATCATCTTTAACCCAAAGTCCAAGTTTCAACATTCCTTTGTCATCTCGTGTGGTTTTTATCAAAGTTTTGTAAGTCTTGTTTTTTCGCAAATATTCAACTTCTGCCTCTTCCGACAACTCACCAGAACTATCGTTCAAAAGTTCTTCAATCTGGTCTAAACTTTCAACTTTTTCTCCATTAATCTTTGTTATAATATCCCCTTCTTTTAATGTAGAAGAATTTTCACCAACCACAATAGCCCCATCTGCGTTAATCAAGAGTCCAATTGGCACCCCACCAACATAATATACATCATCGTCTGTTAACGTCACCTCAACCCTTTTAATTGGAATAATTCCAAAAAGCTTAAACACAATTTCCCCTTGTTTCTGTTTTTCACCTCCCACAATTGTTTCTTTCTCTTCCATCTGCGAATTTATAAAACTACCAAACTTATGCGTCTGGTTAATCGTTTCAACATCCTCATAACTTGCCAAAAGACCATCTTCTAACTGCAAAATTTCCCTCACAGGAAGCAAAACAGTAAAACTTACAATAAAAATAAATACAAATGTAAATAATGATAAATAAGCGTTTTTCATACGCTTTATTTTTTGTACTTTTTGTTATATTATTCTTTACCACAAACATTTTATTAAAAACATTAAACCTTTTATACAACAAACCACCAACCTAACAATATAAACTCAAAATAAAACCAATTAGCATTAATTAAGTCTATAATGCGTGGTTGCTAGTGTATAAAGTGAAATTGCGGAATAACATATAGCAAGTACTTTATAAATAAACATACTATAAATATTTTACAATAGATTAAATATTGAATAGATTTTTAAATCTCTTTATATTCACACCAATTTACCTTTCATACCGATTTAACTTTCATACCAATTTAACTTTCACGCCAATTTAACTTTCATACCAATTTAACTTTCACGCCAATTTTTGAGAACAAATCCATAAGATGTTAATTCTTTCTTTAATGCTTTGTAATTAGGACATATCTTGTTCACATCCACCCAAAATTGTGGCTTATGATTTAAATGTAAACTATGACAAAGTTCATGACAAATAACATACCTCACCAATCTTTCGGGCAAAATAAGTAATTTCCAATTCAACTTCATCTCACCCTTAGAGTTATAACTTCCCCAAATACGAACAGAATCAGTCGGTTTTACACTTATAAATTTTAAACCTGTTTCAGCCGAGATTTTGTATACTAAATTAGAAAGTGTTTCAAAAAGCGAAAGGTAGTACTTTTTTATTATCTTATACCTTTTCTCTTTGTTTTGTTTATCAAAATCCATAAACAGTTGATTAACCGACATTTCTTGTTCACCATTGAGATAGATAAATTTATCAAACTCAAATTTATTTGAAAGTTGGTCAACTTCTTTAAATTTCTCCTCAATCCTTGATAACCATTTCTGTTTACTTTGCAAGAACTCAACAATCTTTCTGTCACTAACCCTTACCGGCACTTTTAACACTGCCTTTTCAGCACTCTCCACTTTTAAAACCATTGTTCTGCGTTTCATCTTTATTATTTCAATTTTCATTTCAATATCATAACACATTTTCCATTCATATACAAAATGTTTATCTCATTAAAAAGTTATTTTTACCCAAAACTTATTAAATTCTTAATCAGAAACCTATAATTTTTATATAATCTACCAACATGATAACACACAAAATTTTATAAAATAAAAATCCTTCACTTTTTGTCTAAAATCAAATTTTGATATAATTCTTATAATAATAATACCACAATATATTGTATATTCTTTTTGCATAATACAATATATTTTGATGTATTATGCAAATTATATCCTTAAAAAAATATTTTGCATAACACATCAATTTTGTTTGACAAACACTTTATTAATGGATTAAAATATTATATGTAATGAATAGAGTTGAAGTGCTTTTATGTCAATTACATATAGCCCCGCTTATAACCATAATCAACACAACAAGAAAAAACAAAAGATAACAAAAGATAACAAAAGATAACAACGATAAAACAGTGAAATAGCTGAAAACTTAACATCAAAAATGATAAATCTTAAAACTTCTAATAAATAAACTCAAAAATAAACAAACTCAAAAAATTAAAATAAAATTATAGGAGAAATCTATGGCTTTCAATTCAACTGGTGAAACACAATTTCTAATTTTGGACAGCCTGTCAAGTGGTTCCAAATACGGCTTAGAAATGATTGACTACATTTCAACAAGGTCTGGCGGAAACTATATACTTAAAAAACCAACCCTATATTCCTGCCTAACCCGCATGGAGAAGAAAGGATGGGTTTCTTCTTCGTTTTGGGGCGAAAGTGAATTTGGTGGAAAACGCCATTACTATTCCATAACTGATGAAGGAAGAAAAGTTTTAGATGAACTAGAAAAAGAAAGTGCTAATTTTTCTTTCAACAATAAATATGGTGACGGCGTAAACCAAAACAGCCAAATTGATTTAAATATTTCAACCTCAGAAGAAACAAAACCACATAGTTCTATCTATCTTCAACAAGATAACATTTTCAGCATGATTGAAAAGAATAAATCCGATTTAAATACTCAAACACAAAGCCAAAACACCAAACAAGACGAAAAAGGGATTGTTTCTCCTAATCAAATAGATTTATTTTCTTTTCAGAACACAACATCTCAAACTTCCACCAATTCTTATCAAGAGAATTTTAAAAGTTTAGATGAAAACAACAAATTTAATAGTGAAGAACAAACCTCAAAAGAGAGGTATTATAAATCGATTTTAGAACAAAATTCACAATCTCAAATCTTTAATAACTATCAAAACGCAAAAAACAACGAAAATTTAGAAGGTATCTCATATAAGAAAGATGATGCCAGATTTTTACATGAGGATGAAAGGTTAACCCCAGATCAAGAAGAACAAAACAAACGCCTTTACGACACTTCGAACGAACTTAAAAAATTCCGTAAAAAGAAGAGTTTTTCCGAAAACCAAATCGAACTTTCTGTTGTGTATGAGAACGAAGAAGACAGAGAAATTCAAAAACAGCGAATTGAACAACTTAAAGCTTCTATGTTAAATTTAAAAGAGAATGGATTCCAAACAGAAAAGGTAGATCTCTCCTTATATTCTCAAGATTCAAACAAACAAGAACATTTACAACCTCAATTTTTTCAAGGTCAAGACAATTCACAAAATTTATCACAAACATACGAAGAAAAAACAACACAACCACAGTATTCACAAGTGGATGATGGTCGACTTATTTACAGGCAAGATACCATACAAACTCGAAATATCACTTCAGACGAGCCTGAAAACTCAAAAGACGATGCAATTTTCATCACTTCAAGAATTAAAGAGAATGAGATACCTGTTCAACGAAAAATTCTCCCAACAAATATTGAAGTTGATATTAGTAGTCACCTGCCAGCACCTAAACGCAACAGTAACCTTGAACCAACTTATAAAGATATGATGTCAAGGTTATTTGAAAGGAAAAAGGAAAAATGGCAAAACAAAACAACAGTGAAAACTGTTGAACAAGAAACCCCAACGCAGTTAAGCGAGAATTATTCTGATGTTGGCAGTTTTGGAGATTATGGCAGTTTGAAGAAATATTATGCTGGTCACAACATTGAATTTAAAGAATTTAAGAGTTCAAATGTTGAACGCGAACATAACACCAACTACCTACTCCTACTAAATTCAATCGCTCTATTCTTGCTGAGCGGAATTGGTTGTTTAATCACCTATGGAATACTTGCTGGTGTTGGCATATTGAATGTAAGCACTAATTTCTTGTTATACACCTTGCCTATACTCTTCCTAATTTACGCAATTTATTCATTCATTAAATACAAATTATATCCAAGTAAAAAAGCCTCGCTAACCTATGGGTGTCTTGTAAACTGGTCAATATTTTTGCTTGGCACGATGATTGTGGTTATTGCAAATGTAATTGCTGGTATGCAAGTGGAAACATTTAGTGAATATTGCACATCATTGGTAATTCCAATTTTTGCACTTTTACTTACATTCCCTATTAACTACCACATAAAAAAAGCTTTATTTAAAAAATATGCAAAATAAGCACTTTGATTTTAGCAGTTTTAATACAGTAATTTTATTATCAAGATTAAGCATTAAATGTTGAATAATTTACTAATTACAACAAACTTACCACCATTAATTACATTGACAAAACAGAAAAATTATAACACAACCGCTATCATAAATCACTTAATATGAAGAAAACTAAAAAATTTTAAAATTTTATGAATAAAACAAAAGAAACAACACAATATAAGAGTAAGTTAGACAGGTGCAACAACCTTAAAAATAATATGTAAAAGTAAGTTGTATTGCGTTTGTTTAACTTAAATAACGAAAAGAGATGATTAGTTCGTGAAGGACAAATTTTACATCTCTTTTCTTTTTTTATATACTCTCAGATAAATACTTATTTATATTCAGATAAACTTTTAGATATTTTAATTAATATTTGGTTATACTTAAATAAGTATTTAGTTGTATTTAGAAAGCTTTTATATATACTTTTATATATTTATTCTTTTGTTATATAGATTTACATTACACTTACACTTTCATGCTTACACTATTTTAGTTGTTATCAAATGCAATAACATTTTAATTCTCAGTATTTAATTCAATTTCTTCATTTCTCTTGTTGGTATAACGCTTTATCATTTTTTTGAAGAAGAAAATTAATAAACCAACAACTGCAAAAACTGCAATCAACGCAAGCGAAAACAAGAAAATATAATATGTTGAGTTTCCAAATAGAATACACACCAGCAACACGATAACGCACGATATAATCTCACCAATTAAGACAGACAAAAAACCTTGCCAAAACTTTAAATTTGTTAAACCTGCGATTATAGAGCCTGAATACACCCCTGTTAATGGCAAAGGAACAGAAACAAAAGCTACCAATGTTAAACATTTCTTAAGTGTGGAGGTTTTTGATTGAACTTTATCAATCTTGGCATGATATTTCGACTGAATGGCAGATAAGAACTTTTCGTGAACAAATCCACTTGTTTTACTTTTTATTTTCCTTACCAACCATATTATAAATATTGAAGGTATCATACCACCTAAAAGAGCCACAAAGAAGGCAATAACTGGCGATAGAACATTATCTCCCCAAATAACTGCTGAAAGAGCCAAAGGAATTGCCACCCTACTTTCCACCATTGGAAACATTGCTAATAACAACACTGCAAGAATCACACATTCCGAAAAATTATCTGCAAAAAAATCAACCATAAAAAAGACCTCAATTCATTTATATGAGGTCTATCCTTAAAATAGCACAACATTACAAAATTACTAAAAATTACATTTTTATCTTTACCTTTAGTAAGTTTTCTAAAAGTTGTTATTATTTAAACATAATTATATTTCTATAACTATTAAAATTAGTTATATTTTAATAATTATATAATTATAATTATTTAGTTTTTTTATAGTTAAATAAAACAGTCCAATCTATATTCTAAGATTTTTTATATACAAATATTCACTTTAAAATGTCACTGATGAGCGAATTTAAAAATATAAACTAACATATTAAAAACATACTTTATACTGATTTTTGATAAGGCATTATCTTTCACTGATAAGTTTTCTTGCGTGTTGAAAAGCTGTTTGAGATACGTTTTCGTCATCATCAATAAGTCTTGCAACCTCTGTGATTATCTCTTCATTTTCAAGATGTCGAACTGTTGATATAGTACTTCCATTCTCCACTTTTTTACTAACAAGTAAGAAATTATCCGCTTTTGATGCCACAACTGGTGTGTGAGTTATACAAATAATTTGAGTGAATTTTGATATGTTTACAAGTTTTTCGGATAATCTCCCAGCAGTTTGCCCACTTATTCCAGAGTCTATCTCATCAAAAACAACCGTTTGGACATTTTCTTTGTCTAACATAACATTCTTAAATGCCAACATAAGTCGAGATAATTCCCCTCCTGATGCTGTTTTATGTAAATCTCGAACATCTTGTCCAACATTTGCCGAAAACATAAATTTAACATCGTCAAAACCATTCCTTGAACATTCTTTTTGTTCAAAATAAACCTTAAAACTCGTACCTTTCATCTCCAAATCGGCAAGTTCACCGCAAATCTTATTTGCAAAAACTTCGGCATAGTGTTTTCGTGTTATGGACAGTTTCTGGCAAGCATCTAAAAGTGCCTCTTGCTTGTTTTTTCTCTCTCTTTCAAGTTTTTCAAGCAGTTCAGCACTGTTTTCAAGTTCTTCTAACCTTGCCTTACTCTTAGTTTGAAATTCTAAAACAGCCTCCACATCTTTACCATATTTTCTAAATAGTCCTTTCAATAAGTCTAATCTTGCATCAATTCTTTCAAGTTCAATAGGGTCAAACTCTGTGCTTTGTCTAACAGTTTCCAAAACATCCACAACATCTTGAATTTCATAGTAGCAACTTTCAATACGTGTACGACTCGCCTCAATATCCTCAAAATTTGACAATCCAGACAGTTCATTTTTGGCAGAATAGAGCAAAGATAGAACATTCTCATTCTGGTTATCTAACTTATTCAAAACCTCACTTACTGCATCGAAAATCTTTTCTGAGGACGAAATAAAGTCAAAGCGAGTTTTCAACTCTTCTTCCTCGCCAAGTTGAAGATGTGCATTTTCAATTTCATTCACTTGAAATTCAAGTATTTCTTTTTCTCTTGCTCTCTCAGCCTCATTTCCTCCCAAAGAAGCAAACTTCTGTTCCACTTCTTTAAGTTCATCATAACACTTTAAAACTTTCTCTTTTAAAATTGAAACTTCTTCGCCTGCAAACTTGTCTAAAAGAGATAGGTGATTGTTTGAATTTAAAAGCCCAACACTCTCGTGCTGTCCGCAGAAATCGGCAAGTTTCTCAGAAAGACTTTGAAGCATTTTAATTGTTGCTGGAAATCCACAGATTTTCACAGAAGACTTCCCATCAACTGATAGTGTTCTTGTGATGATAAGTTCTTCATCACACTCCAAATCCCACTCTCGCAACATCTGCAAAACTTCTTCGTTTAGGTCAGTGAAAATTCCGTCCACCCTCATGGATGTTTCACCAGATCGTATGAGGTTTTTATCCGCCTTCGCACCCAACAAAAAACTCAAAGCAGAAATAATGATACTTTTTCCAGCACCAGACTGCCCTAAAAGACAATTAAAACCATTTTCAAACTCTATAGTTTGTTTTTTTATTAATGCCACATTTGACAACATTAAAGATGAAAGCATCATAAACCTCACGTCAATTTTCACTATCATTTTACAACATATCACAAAAATTTGCAAGCAAACTTCCAATATTACAAAGCCTATTTCTCTTAACAAAAGAGTATAAGTTGAAGGAGTTTACAAATAAATTGAAAAAGATAAAAAGAAGAATAAAGAATAAGCAAAATTTAAAAAATAAGAATATTAGATTAACAACCAATCAATTACTTAAATAGAATAGAGAACATAAATCATTAAGTAATACAAATAAAAAAACTCTCTAAGAGAGTAGTTGTTGAAGTGTTGAAACTGCATCAGATGCAAACACCACAGTTGGAAAAATCAAAAGAATTGTGTCATCTCCATAAGTAGAACCCATTAACTCATTCAAGTTGAATTTATCAATGAAAGAAGACACCCCAGACCCCATACCTTTAATAGTTTTTATAACCGCCAAATTGAGTGCTGGCTTCACAGATATAACACATTCCTTAAAGATATTTATGTATTTATTAGAAACGACTTGTTGTTCATTTCCTAAAATAGCATACTTATATCTTCCAGAACTACCCAAAATTTTTGTCAAACCAAGCTCTTTGATATCACGTGAGATTGTTGCTTGTGTGATATCAAAGTTAGCATTTTTCAATTCTTTTGCAAGGTCATCTTGAGTTTCAATCTCTTTTGTGGAGATTAATTCCAAAATTTTGGATTGTCTTGCACTTCTTGCCATTTCTTTCTCCTTGAAGCCTACACACGCCTATTTTAGGGATATGTAGCGATTTTGCATAAATATAAATTCATGAATATTCATGCATTTTTGATTATTATACAATAAAATTTATAAATATGCAAGTGATTTTTGTATATTTATTCACTCATTTTTTATAAAAATTTCAAATCTTGCAAATTTATAAAAACGAAATTCATAATTATAAGTGAATATACATTTTCATTTATAAACGCCATACAAACAATAACTTACACACCACAATCATCATATATACCAACCCACATATAATCTTAAACCAAACCGTGAATTATACTTACATCAATTCACAACAACCCATCATCATCAATAATCACCAATTATCAATAAGTCAATTAGAAACAAAACAATTAACAATAAGTTAATTAACAATAAACCAATTACAACAATTCAATAAGCAACAAACCAATTAACAGTAAACCAGATAAAACAACTATTCAACAATAAGCATAAGTATTATTTAACGAACTGATTATAAACAATAAAAAATGACATATCAACACAATATGTCATTTTTCTATAATTTCAATAGCTTTATTTATTATTTTCTTTTTTTATTATCTTTGATTATAATCACAACAACAACCTTTCACCACCAACCTCAAACACCTAAATATCAAATACTTAAACCATTACAAAAGTGTAAGTGTTGCCATATTGTATTTTTTAGAATGTTTAATTAGTAGTTATTTATAATCATAACCTCTTCGTTATTAACAGCAATTTCCACCAACCTTTCAATATCCAACCTTTCTTCCAACTTTTCCGCACGAGAGATAGTTGGTCGAATCACTGGGTTCTTTGGAAGAAACACCGTACAACAATCTTCATAAGGTAATATAGATGTTTCGTAAGTTTTAATTTTCTTTGCTACATCCATAATCTCCTCTTTGTCAAAAGCAATCACTGGACGAAACACCGGTAATGAAACCACCGAATTTGTAACACTCATACTTTGCATAGTTTGACTTGCCACCTGTCCCAAACTCTCACCAGTGATAATTGCACCCAAATTGTTTTGTTGACAAATTTTCTGTGCAATTCTCATCATAATACGACGCATAATTGTAATCATATATTCACTATCGCAAAATCTGTGAATTTGCTCTTGGATATCCGTAAAAGAAACTATATGTAATTTAATTTCTCCACAGTAAACAGAAATCTGTTTGGCGAGTTCAATAACCTTTTCTTTCGCCTGAACACTTGTGTATGGAAACGAGTGAAAATGTACCGCTTCAAGTTTAAGTCCACGCTTTGCCATTAGATAACCAGCAACAGGACTGTCAATTCCGCCAGATAACAACAGCAAACCCATGCCAGCACTTCCAAGAGGCAACCCGCCAACACATTTAATCAATCTATCATATATATATGTTTTTCCATTTGTTCTAACTTCAACATATAAGGTCTTTTCCGGATGATATAAATCAACTTTCAACTTAGTTGACGAAGCACCCTCTTTATATCTTTTTTCACTTTCATTAAGCACCACTTCACCCAAATGCGATGCCAGTTCCATTGATGTCATCTCAAACTTCTTATCCGCTCTTTTAGCCTCAACCTTAAATGTTGAAACGTTATTCATATCAACCTTTTTAACTTGGCTTTCAATTTCTGTTAGCGTACTTTCAACCTCGTAAGCATCGGCAACAGCAATTAAACCAAAAACCTCTTGCAGTTTAGATATAATTTCATCTTCAAATGAAAGGTCATATTCACAAACAATCAGCCTACCCTGAGTTTCCACAACCGCACAATCAAACTCACGAAGCTTCTTCCTTATATTTAACATCAAAAGTTTGATAAAATCATGGCGATTTTTACCTTTCAAGAACAATTCACCAAACTTTAACAATAAAACTTTTTTCATAACACTTTTTCCTTAATCTCTTGATATGTTTCTTTTATAATATTACCTGCTTTAACAACTTCATCCTCACTCATATAAGCATTAAAACTAATTCTCACACTCGAAATAATTTCATCTGCATTCAAACCAATCTTATCAAGCACTCTATTACCAGCTTTTTTAGAAGAACACGCACTACCAAGCCCCACAATAACACCTTTCTTATTAAGTGCATGAAGCATCGTTTCCCCCTTCACACCTTGAAAAATAAGGTTTTCAATGTATGGAGAACCTCCAAAATCCTTAATTAAAATTTGGTTTATATCTTTACTTACTTGGTTTAATTGTTTAATATCTATCTTTTTCAACACTTCATTGGTATTCGCATCTAAATTCTTAATCTGTCTTTTTTCATGTTTCAAAGCAACTTCCACATTCTCGATATTTCCCATATTTCCGATATTTTCATCACTTTGCAAAGTGGAGTTAAACAAACTTTTAAGATTACTTACCTTTTCAAAGTTAACTTTTTCATCAATCATTTCAACCGCCTTTCTAAGTTGCATTATACCAGAAACATTTTCTGTTCCCGAACGCAACCCATATTGTTGACCACCACCTTGAAAAAATTCTTTAAGCCCACCTTTATTTTTCACATAAAGTCCAGCAATACCCTTCGGCGCATGAAACTTATGACCACTAAAAGAATATAAATCAACCGCAGTTTGCTTTAAAGAAAAAGGAATTTTCATAAAACCTTGCACACCATCAATATGCAAAATCGCTCTAGGACAATATTTTAGTTTAATTTTTGATATTTTTTCAAGGTTGTTAATCGCACCAGTTTCATTACCTACATGAATTATGCTTATTAACCTAGTTTTTTCGTTAACAACTTTCTCTAATTCATCATAATCCACACAACCATTAGATTGAAGTGGCACAAAATGAACTTTATAACCTTCCATTTCTAATTTTTTCGCAACATTATAGACCGAAGGATGTTCCCCTTCGGAAAAAACATACTCCCAATTACCAGAACGCAATGAACCCTTAATTGCAAGATTATTACTTTCAGTTGCACACCCAGTGAAAAGAATATTTCCTTCTGTAACACCCAACCTTTTTAAAATGTATTTTTCAGTTTCTACAATTTGCTTATAAGTTTGCATAGATTCAATAGAAAGTGCAGAAGGATTAAAGAACTGATTACACGAAAACTCTCTATGAATTTCCACGCATTCATCAAACATCTTTGTCGTTCCAGCATTATTAAGATAAATCATTTTCACCTTCACCTCTCAAAAAAAATCAACTACAATAAACAACCTCAAAAACAAACTATTGCAATATAGCCTCAAGCCATGAATAATTTTTATTTTTTATTTATTCTTCATTATCTTCTTTTATTTTTCATTATCTTCTTTATTTATTCTTTATTATTTCCTTTATCTATTCCAGATTTTTTCTTTTTATTGTCATTGTCAAAATATTCTGATTAACTAAAATTTAATATAACAATCTAAATTGACATTAATATAACATTGACACAAAATTGAATTAAATAAGAAATTCAAACAATATCTATCTCTCTTTAATTATAACCAAATTACAAATCAATATATTGTGGTGTTACGCATTATATTAATTGAATAACACCACAATATTTAGTTTTGAATTAATCAAACAAAACTCATTTTATTAATTATCTCTTAGTTTCGCACCACATCTAAACTGCAAACTTTTCAAAACTTTGTTCATAACCTGATTAATCTCATCCCCCGTCAATGTTTTATCTTCACTAATAAACACAATTTTGTAAGCCATACTTTTCTTTCCCTCACCGAGAGAAGAACTTCGATAAACATCAAACAAGTTAACATCATAAAACATTTTACCAGATGCAGATTTTATCACTTCCATAAGTTCTTCGTTCGTGACTTTTTCATCAACCACAACTGCAATATCACGTTCAACAGGAGGAAATTTAGAAATTTCTTTAGTAGAAAATTCTTTCTCTGGCAAACTTGAAAGATAATCAGTGTCCAATTCCCCATAATACACATCTTGACTTATATCATAGTTCTTCAAAACTAACTTGTGCACCTTACCAAACCAACCAACAACACTGCCATCCTCAGCCACAATATCAGCACTAACTCCGCCATGCAAATAAGGTTCTTTGGAACGTCTTAAAGAATATTTTAAAGAAGTTCCAATCAATAAATTCTCCACAATTCCTTTCATCTGAAAGAAATCAAACCCAACCTCACAAATTGCAAAAGAAAGGCGATTATTTTCCACAGGGAGTTCAGTTAAAGGTAATGATTTTGGCAAGTACACCCTACCTTGTTCAAAGAATCTAAAATCTTTATTTCCAACAGACAAGTTATATGTCACATCCAGCAACATAGCATGAGCCATAACAGTTCTTGCCGTGGATAAATCTTCACTTATAGGATTTGCAACCTTAATAACATTTCTTCTAACATCATTATCATCAAGCAAAAGTTTATCACACGCAGATGCCGAATATAAAGAGTAGTTCAAAGTTTCATAAAAACCCATATCAACCAAAATGTTTTTCAACCCATTTTCAAACTGTAAGCGAGGCTCAAACTTACCAAGCGTGGTAGCAGAATTTTCAAACGCAACACCCTCAATGTTATTATAGACATCATAACCATATATTCTAATAATTTCTTCAGCAATATCATTCACAGTGTTAATATCCTCACGTGTTACAGGTGGAATACAAACAAGTTGGTCGCCGTCAATCGAACTTTCAATAGCAAGCCCATTCAAAATTTTCAACATTTTCTTTTTATCGATTTCAAAACCTAAAATCTTACATACTTTTGAATACGAAACTTTTATCTCTTTTCGCTGGTTCAACTTCTGACTGCAAATATCAATAATACCATCAACAATCTCTCCACATTTCAATTTGTCAACTAAATGAAGTGCCCTCTTCATGGCTACACTTGGAAGATTTATATTCACACCCTTTGAATACCTTGCTGATGAATCTGTGTTCAAACCAAACTTTTTAGCAGTCAAGCGAACACTCTTCAAATCAAACACCGCACATTCAAAAACAGTTTCAGTTGTGGTTTCTGTAACACAAGAATTCACACCTCCAATAACACCAGCAATTACAACAGGTTTTTTAGAGTCAGCAATCACCATAACATCTTTGTCGAGATTGTATGTTTGTCCGTTCAACACAGCAATTTTCTCATCCGACTTTGCTTGACGAACACAAATATGCCCACCTTCAAGATATTTATAATCAAAAGTATGCATAGGTTGCCCCTGCTCAATTAGAATATAATTCGTTATATCAACCATGGTGTTAATCGGTTTAATACCAACCGCATGAAGTCTACTTCTCATCCAAAGTGGTGCCTTTTCAAGTTTTATATTTTTAATATAACCAGCCATATATCTTGGGCAGTTTGGTGTTTTAACTTCCACACTAACATATTTGTTTACATCTTCATCATTTTTACTTGTTTTGGTTGTTTTATAGGAGATATCAAAATCGATAAACTTTCTGTCAAACATAGCACAAACTTCACGAGCAATACCAACAACACTATTGCAATCAGGACGATTTGGAGTGACATTAACATCAAAAACAACATCATTTAGCAACAAAGCATCCTCAATTTTTGTTCCCGGAACAAAGTCGTTTGGCAAGATTAAAATTCCATTAATTCCGGCACCTTCAAAGTAGTTTTCATCGATACCAAGTTCCTCTCCAGAACAGAACATTCCATCACTCTTCACACCTCGAAAATTGGTAGGCTTGATTTTAACACCATTACACAAATCCGCACCTTCTAACGAAACAGGAACCACAGCTCCTTCAAAAACATTGGTTGCTGAAGTGATAATTTGAACCTTTTTAAAGCCCACATCAACCTGACAAATAACAAGCCTGTCAGCGGTTGGATGTTTTTCAATCTTTGTGATTTTGGACACATAAACATCGTGAAGATGTTCATTCATATAATCAATTTCTTCCACCTCAAACCCAGATACTGTCAACTTTTCTGCAACTTCTTCTGCGGTTAAATCTTTCAAATCTACAAAATCTTTAAGCCAATTATATGAAACTTTCATTTCCTTTCTCCCTTATTTTTTAATCTTATAATCTTTCCATTTATTTCTTAAATTATTTCTTTTTTATTACATTATTTCATATTTCAACATTATTTCATATTTCAACATTATTTTATCTTTCATTACCTAATATCTATTAATTCTATCATCTCACTTGCTCACTTGTTTATTTCAAATTGTCAAAATTGTAATGCTTTGCATAATACACAATATATGGTGTAGTATGCACGCATAATACACTTTATGTAGTGTAGTATGCAAACTATTGTTTTTACTATAATTCCACACAATCAAACAATCAGCAACAACCTTACAACTTTACCTCATTTGCTTTAAGAATCTCAAATCATTTCTAAACAAATATTTAATGTTAGGAATTTTGTTTGCAACCATAACACTACGGTCAATACCAGGCCCAAAAGCAAAACCACTATATTTATTACTGTCAATACCAGCCATTTCCAATATTTTTGGATTTACAATTCCTCCACCAAAAAATTCTGAAAAACCCGTACCTTTACACAATGAACAACCTTTTCCATGACAAATCTGACAAGTTGCATCAATTTCGATTGACGGCTCTGTGAAAGGAAAATATGAAGGTCTTACCCTCATCTTAACATCCTCACCATACAATCTCACAGCCATTTCTTTAACCATTGTCATAAAATCTTTCAAGCTCACATTTTCATCAATCACCAATGCTTCAAATTGGTTAAAGATTGGAGAATGCGAACTGTCATCATCATTCCTATACACTCTTCCCGGACAAATAATCTTAAATGGCGGTTTAAATGTGTGCATTGCCCTAACCTGTGCTGGTGATGTGTGTGTGCGAAGAAGAATATTCTCTGTGATATATAAAGAATCTTGCATATCACGTGCCGGATGATTTTTAGGAACATTTAAAGCTTCAAAGTTGTTGTAGTCCGTTTCAATTTCTGGCGTTTGTATGCACGTGAACCCCATTTCAACACAGAGTTCAATAAATTTATTGTTAAAACGTGTCAAAGGATGCAATGCTCCACGCTTAATTCCTGTGCTTGGCTCGGTGATATCAATCGTTTCCTTTTCCATTTCAACAAGCAGTTGAGCATTTTCAAGTTCAGCCCACTTTTCTGACAACATCTTTTCTAAGTTTTCTCTCACCGAATTGGCAAGACCACCAACCTCTTTACGTTGGTCAGCAGGAACATCTTTCATCCCTCGTAAAATTTGCGTCAAAGCCCCAGACTTACCAAGGTAAGTAACCCTAACATCATTCAATTCTTTCAAATCTTTAACACTTTTAATTTTTTCTGTTCCTTCGCTTAAAATTTGACTTAATTTTTCTTTCATTATCCTCTCCTTAAACCACTTAAAATTTAAAAAATCCGCCCCTAAATATTAGGACGGAGTTTTACCGTGTTACCACCTAATTTCATGCAAAAATTTTTGCACCTCATTATAACAATTTACGTATGTCAAACGGCAACCCCTACACAAAAGTCTAACCAAAACAATTTAAATATCAAACAAATTAATTTTAAATTGAATATAATTAAAACCATCTTCAAGGCGCAACTCTGAAAGTGAATTCGAACAATCGTTTCAACCCGTTCTCAGCAACTCAGGTTCTCTGTATGAAACTTCCATGCTTTACTACTCTTTCGTCACAGTCTTTATATAAATGATATTAATTTGTTTATACTTATAAATTTTACCATACTAAACAGACCATGTCAAACATTTTTATCAAAATAATTTACAGCAAATGCAATTTATGATAAAATAAGAATAACTTAAATAAGCAAATAACTACAAAACAAAAAAATGGATGACACAAAATTATGCAGATCACAAAACAAGAATATTTCCAAATACAAATTGAAAATGTGGAAAAATTAAAAAAGCCCACAATTTATTTCTATTTAAAATCTAACGGTTTTTCAGAAAGTTTTATAAGCTGTCTAAGAAACACAATAAACGCCATTAAAATCAATGAGCAAACTGTCACCATAAGAGCAAACATCCAAAATGGAGATATTTTAGAAATTTTGAAAAACCCAAAGCCCGCTTCAAATGTACATCACTGCGAAGGCAATTTAGACATACTTTTTGAAGATAATGATTTTTTAATCGTGAATAAACCTCACAACCTTTCTTGCATACCCTCTCATGCACATTACGACATGAATTTAGGCGGACAAATCTGTAAATATATGCAAAGTAAAACAGAGAATTTTGTTTTACGAATTCTTAATCGCTTAGATAGAGAAACAGCAGGAATTGTTGTGGTTGCTAAAAATATGATTGCATACCACTCAATAAGTTTAAACAAAGAATATCATGCCATTTGTCATGGAATTATTAACAAAGAATTAACAATAAATAAACCAATTTTAACAGAAACAAATAAAGGAATTAATGTTCGTAAGAGGATAATTTCTCCATTAGGTAAACCAGCAATCACTCATATTTACCCAATCAAAAACCATACCATAAACACCAAAACAAAAACCAATATCACCGAAAACATAACAAATAATTTAAACAATGATACAACCCAAAAAACAGAGTCAACCGAAAACAATGACAAAACATTTAACACAAACTTAATTGACACTTATGGAGATTTTTCTTTAATTAAGCTTAAACTTGAAACAGGAAGAACACACCAAATACGAGTTCATCTTTCAAGTATAAATCACCCTCTTTTTGGTGACACAATCTATGGAATAAACGACAACTTCACTCACACAATGTTGTTATTAAAAAAGGTAAGTTTCACTCACTATATCACAGGAAAACAAATTGAAATTGAAGTTCCATACCCAGAAGAATGGCTTTTCTCTGCGAAATAAAACAATAAAAACTAACAATAAAGTGATAATATATAGAAAAACCTAACCTCAAAATCAACACCACAAATATCACACCAAAAATATCACACCAAAATAACATCGCAATTAACAATGCAAATAAACAATGTAAATAAACAATGTAAATATCTTTGTTAAATACCTTTGTAAATACTTCGCAAATAACGTTGTAAAAATAACCCCAACACACTAAAATCACACAAAAAAATCCACAAAATTTATTGTGGATTCTTTCGGGAAAAACTATTTGCAACATTTTGAAGAATTGGAAGTTTTTTTAGCAGAAGCCTTTGAATCTGCTTTTGCACTAGACTTCGCTCCACACCTTCCTTTTGAAGTTGCTTCTTTTGAAACCTCCGAATTCATACTTGCGTTTGTTTTGTTCTTTTTTCTTCCAAACATAGTTTACCTCCCTTATTCAAGGCGAATCACCTTGTGATAATATTTTGGCAGTTATAACAAATTTTATTCATTTTCGACAGAAAAACATATCCGATAGTAAATAATAATAAAAAAAAGAAATTGCAACAACAGTCAAACATAAACTATTGAAAACAATTCCCCTAATAATACTTTATCGCACCATTTATTAAATAATCATTGTTAATATATCATCATAACATCATATTAAATGAATGTTTTAGATACCCCTTCTTTATTACTAACCTTTATATCATAAACCATAAATTTTATAGGACGAAAAAAGATATAACCTTCAAGAAAAACCAAGATTTAATCATAAAAACTTTATTAGAATAGCTTTTGTTAATTCTTCTTTGAAGACTTTTTCTCTTTCTTTTCTTCTTCATCTAAGAGGTTGTAATATTCTTCAAAGACATCCATTGCTGTTTTTTCATCTGTTTCTACCATTAAAACAGGTTCTTTTCCTGCTTCTTCGTGAACATAGAAAACAATTGCTTCATCATCATTGACATTTTCAATTTTGTCAATAGGTTTCAATACGCAATATAATTTTTCTTTAAAAGGAATTACAGCAATTTGCTCAAAAGACAACTGTTTACCTTTCCCGTCAACAAGAACAAGTGGATCTTTATTGTTTTCATCCAAAAGAACATCAATGACGTTTTGTTGTTCAACCTTTTCTGCTACTTCCTTAATTTTTTCGATTTTTTTCCTATCCATATCCTTTCTCCTTTATTTTTTTGAATGTTCATCCAGATAGTTCTGCAATATTATTTGAGCCGAAACTTTATCAAGCAACTCTTTACGCTTTTCCCACTTAATTTTTGCTTCTTTTAAAAGCTCTTCTGCCTCAAATGAAGTGTATCTTTCATCTTGAAATACAACTTCAACCCCTGTTTGAGATTGTAACTTACCAGCAAAATCTCGAACAACAGCACACATCTCACTTTCAGTTCCATCAGCATTAAGTGGCAATCCAAAAACCACCAAATTTACCAATTTTTCTTTTATTAAATTGGAAAAGTAGGAAAGATTTTCTGCCTCCGAACGTGTTTTATAGATATGGTCGGCAGTTGCAATACTGGAAGTTAAATCCGAAAATGCCACTCCAATTCTTGCTTTACCAAAATCCAAACCCATTTTACGCGAATATTGCATAATCCACCATCTTTCTTTAAAGAAGAAAATTCTTCTTACCCTTATATTTTATCTTATTTTAACATTTTAGTCAATCAAATACGCAAAATTTTAAGTTTTATTTATTTTTATTTATACTTTTTATTTGTGTTTTATCATATTCTTACAACTGTTTTTACCGATTTGTTGCTATTTAAATATAAAATAGTTTAACTTCGCACATCTAAAATTTCATCTATATTTTATTTACACTCAAAGAGGTTTACCCCACTTGCAACAGAAACTGTTAATTGAACAGCAAATTGACACACACTTTCCATACTTTCTTTTAAAAGTTTATCAACAACTTCCACTTCATCTGCTGGCGAATCAATTATTAGTTCATCATGAATTTGTAAAATTAAATGACTTTTCAAACCTTTCAACCCCTCATAGACCTTAATCATTGCCATTTTGATTATGTCGGAGGCTGTTCCTTGAAGAGGCATATTCATAGCAATACGCTCACCAAACTTCCTGACATTTGCGTTTGATGAACTAAGTTCTGGAATATGTCTAATACGCCCAAAGTAAGACTTAACCACTCCATTTTCTTTGGCATACCTAACATTTTCATCCATAAAAGTTTTGATTTTTGGATAACGGTCAAAATAACTGTCAATATAACTTTTAGCCTTAAAACGAGATGTTTTTATATTTTGGGATAATCCATAATCGCTCATGCCGTAAATTATTCCAAAATTTACTGCTTTTGCATCTCGCCTCTGCTGTTTTGTCACCTGCTCAATAGGTACACCGAAAATTTCACTTGCCGTTTTGGTGTGAATATCCACCCCGTGCTGATATGCCTCAATCATGCTATTCTCTTCCGCCAAATTGGCAAGAAGCCTAAGTTCAATTTGATTATAGTCAGCAGATATAATTCTTCCATTCTCAAATTTCGACACGAAAATTTTTCTTAAATTTCGACCTTCTTCATCTCGTGTTGGTATGTTTTGAAGGTTTGGCTCACTGCTTGATAACCTACCTGTTGAAGTCAATGTTTGATTGAAAATAGTGTGAATTACTGGCCCGTCATTTTTGCAAATGTTTTTATACACATTCACATAAGTGCTGACTAATTTACTCAATCTCCTGTACGATATGATATATTCCACAATGTCATGTTGCCACCTGATATCATCCAAAACCGCAAAATTTGTGGATTGTTTCTTATTATTAAAAGATTTTAAACCAAGTTTATCAAACAATATATATGCCACTTGTTTTGGAGAATTGATGTTAAACTCCTCTCCTGCAAGTTCATAAATTTTTGCCGTTAAATTTGCAAGTTCTCCGGTGTATTTTTCCGAAATTTCGTCTAACATTTCTTCATCAACTTTAAAACCCTCTTCCTCCATAGATGCTAAAACTTCAACAAGTGGCATTTCAATTTCATAGAAAATTTTGTCCACTTTTTGCTCTTTCATCTTTTCCTCTAACTCGGTTTTTAGGTTTATAAACTCATCCACCTGCGATGTTAGCATCTTAGGCAAACCTGCATAAAGCACATATCTTGCAATCTCAATATCAAAAAAGTTGCAAAGTTTAATAAAATGCTTTTTTAACTTTTTCATATCGCTTTTTGAATTGTTGGTTATTTTAACAATCTTTTCATTTTCAAAAATAGATTGTAGTTTTTTTAGCACATCACCCAGTTCAATAATGTCTGAAAATAAATCAATCTCTTTTTTTAAAAAGAAAACCTCATCGCCACTAACAGCAAATTCTAAATTTTCAAGATCCACACAAAAATAAGCATCAATCTTATTAATGAGCATTTGCACATCTTCTAAGTTTTGAATACAAGTGCGTTTAACCTCTTTGGCTTTAAAATGCACTCCTTCGCCGAAAAGATCTTTTCGAGCAATTAGAGAGAGAAAGTCCCAATCTTCAAAAAAATCACAAACCTCTTGCGAAAATGGAAAATTATATGTGCAAGAGGAAATATCAAAATCGAAATCACAATCAGTTTTAATTGTGGCAAGTGTATGCGACATATATGCACTTTCTTTACCATTAATTAACTTATCTTTAAGTTTGCCACTTATATTTTGAATGTTTGCATAAACACCGTCAAGAGTGGAGTATTCACTCAAAAGCGAAAGTGCTTTTTTTTCTCCAACACCAGCAACACCCGGAATATTATCTGACGTATCACCCATAAGCGATTTTAAATCAATAATACCGCTTGGCTTCAAACCATACTTATCAAACAGTGCTTTTTCATTAAATTTTTCAATGTCCGTAACACCTTTTTTTGTAAGCCACACCGTTGTGTTGTCGTCAATAAGTTGCAAAAGGTCACGGTCACCAGACACCAAAATGTTTTGATTGTCAGAATGTTTATCCAGAGTTCCAATGATATCATCCGCCTCAATACCAGCAAATTCAAACACTTTAACTCCCATTTTTTGAAGCATTTCTTTAATGATAGGAAATTGAGCAATCAAATCTGGTGGAGTTTCCTTTCTTTTAGCTTTATAACCTTCGTATATGTTATTGCGAAAGGTTTTTCGAGCATGATCAAACGCAACCGCCAAATACTTCGGTTTTTGCTCCACAATCAGTTTAACCAACAAATTAGCAAAACCAAAAACCGCCCCCGATGGTTGTTTTCTTCTATTAAATAAAGAAGGCATTGCGTGAAATACCCTATATGCCAAACTATTGCCATCGATTATAATAAATTTATCCATTAAAATGCCCCAAAATAAAATTCTAAAATCAAAAAAATAAAAAAATCAAAGATTAAATCACAAGTTAAATCACAATTAAAAATTATTAGTTAAGTTAAAAATTACAAGGTAAATTAAAAATTATAAAAATTTAAACGCCTAAATAAATTGTTAAATCATAATAAAGGCGAAAAGACTAATTGTAAGAGAAGTTTTCATCACTTCACCACAACATATTTATTATAGTCATTTTTCGCCATTTTAATATTTTAATGTGAAATCAAAGTTATTACATTAACATTTTGAGTGCGGTTATAGCACTTTCAGCAACTTCTTCCTCACTTCCACCGCCAAATATGTTATAGAAGAAACTTGGCACACAAAGCACAATAACATAAACCACAATTGCCAAAATCAACAAGATAAAGAATACTGTTTTAAGTGGACTTCCTGCAAAGTTAACAAGTGCAAAACAGAAAATGATTGCCACTCCACCAAACCTTACAATAATATCAAAGATATCTTCAAAACCACCCATATTTGGATTCCATCCAGCATCTTCCATAACCACATTAAGTGCCAAAAAGACAATGTAGATGATTGAAAGAATGGACAAAATTGTGTATACAACCTTTTTCATAATCCCCTCCTTGCAATTAATATAACATAATTATAAATAAATTCCAAGAAAAATTCAAATATTTTTAAAAATATAGTATATTAACTTAGTAATTATTTGTTTTATTTTGATAAAAAATTATTGACAACTTCAATTACTAAACATTATAATAAGATTATGAATTATAGGGAGGTAAAAATATGATAAAACTTAATATTTGTGCGGGGGGGGGATTTTAAGACACCTAAAAATTAACAAACAATCTTTTATCTCTTTTGTTAGAGGTGAAAGATGAGAAGTTCTTCAATTATTCCAAATCCTTATGGCGGTACACCATATTGTAAACATTGTGGTAAACCCTTAAAAAAGCGAGAAACACTTGGCTTCTTTGAGGCTTTTGAAGAAATTCTTGCCAAATTATTAAACCCTTTCCATCGCACCCTATATGGTTGCACAGGCACTGTCGCAAATAAAAAATATGCATTATGGAAAGAAGATTGTAAAAAAATCGATGAAGAAAACAAAAAAATTAGAAGACAAAATTTACTTTTAGGAGTTGCCGGCAAAAAAAGACCGGAAAAGCCATATCCCCCAAAACCTCCAAGAAGAGTTCCTTGCCCAAATCACTATAAGACATCAGTCATTGGAAAATATAATCAAAGATTTGTAAGAAAAAGAAAGACCTTTTATGATAGTACCGGCGGAATTTATTTTTTATAGTCCATAAGTTAGATTACATATAACAAATATATTAAACCATTTGACAATTTTTCATAATTTCGTTTATACTCTCACTATGAACGAAATTCAACTCTCCATTCCAAGCAGTTTTCAAATTGGAAGTTTGAATATAACTTTCTATGGTGTCATCGTGGCAGTGGCATATATTTTTGCCATGATAATTTGTCTTAAATTTGCCAAACAGCGAGGCTTCTCCTCGGAAGATATTTGGACACTTCTTATTTATGTTGTTCCACTTTTTATAATTTTTGCAAGAGCCTACTATGTGATTGCTAACCTCAATTCTTTCGACAGTTTTTGGGAAATGTTAAAATTTTGGAGTGGTGGAGTTGCTTTCTATGGCGGACTGTTTGGCGGTGCGATTGGTGCCGTTATCTTTTGTGTTGTGCATAAGAAGAACATCTTTGCACTTGCCGATATTTTGGCTCCCGCCTTGATTTTGGCACAATGTTTAACTCGTTGGGGGAATTTTTTCAACCAAGAAGTTTATGGTTATGCAGTAACAGACCCCTCCTGGCAGTTCTTTCCTTTTGCCGTCTATATTGATGAATGTAACATGGCACTTTGTGACTGTGTTGGCTATGGTTGGCACTATGCCACATTCTTCTATGAGAGTTTATGGAACTTAATTGGTTTTGTGCTATTGCTTTTACTTTTGTTTAAAGTGAAATTTCGTGGATGCGGAATGGTTGGTGCCACCTATCTTGTTTTCTATGGCTTGGGAAGAGCAATAATTGAACCTCTTCGCTCTGACAGTTTGCTTTGGGGAAATGTTCGCATTTCGTTTGTGGTAAGCATACTTATTTTTATCGCTGGACTTGCATATATGGTTTATTATTTCATCAAACACAGAAGAAAAAAGGATAGTTTTGATTTGATTATGAACGTATTAAAAAAAGATTTATAATCCTCTTTATTCTATTCGATATAACTTAGTTATTCAATCTAATTCAACTTAATTTGATTTATCTTATTCAATCTAATTCAACTTAGTATCTTATTTAACTTATTCAATCTAATTCACCCAACTTATTTGGCTTGTTTAGTTAATCTATATAATTTATAAGGTAATCTATTAATTTTATGAATATTTTAACATTTTAATAACAAGAACTAATTAACCACATTTTTCTTATTATTTTTACATTTTAATCTCTTTTCTTTAAGTTTCCAATTATAACACTCTTAAAATTATTTGACTTTTTAGATTTCAATTATTATACTATTTGTTATGATTGATTCGCTACTTTCCCTTCCTAGTGGATTTTATATTGGAGATATAAAAATAACATTCTATGGCATTATCAGTGCCCTATCCTATCTCCTTGGTGTGCTGATAACAGCGAAAAATGCCAAAAAACGAGGATTTACATCCGATGATATCATCATTTTGGCAATCTATGTCATTCCGCTGTGCGTGATTGGTGCAAGAATTTATTATGTTTTGTTTAGTTTAGACGAATATACTTATTTCTGGGATATATTTAAAATCTGGAAAGGCGGACTTGCATTCTATGGCGGACTTATTGGCGGTGCGATTGGTGTTATTCTTTATTGTGCAATACATAAGAAAAACTTCTTTGCTCTTATCGATATCATTGCCCCTTCTCTTATTTGTGCACAAGCACTCGGACGTTGGGGAAATTTCTTTAATCAAGAAGCGTATGGATATGCCGTCACCAACCCCGATTGGCAATGGTTCCCTTTTGCTGTATATATTGACGATTGCAGAATATCACTCTGTGACTGTTCGGGTTATGGTTGGCATCTGGCAACTTTCTTCTATGAGAGCTTGTGGAATTTCTTGTCGTTCATTATCCTCATGTTCATTCTTTATAAAGTCGACTTCAAGAAAAACGGAATTGTGGCTGGATTCTACTTCATCTTCTACGGCTCTGGCAGAATTTGGATTGAAGGCTTGCGAACGGACAGTTTGTATATTGGCTCCATTCGAGTTTCGCAGTTGTTGAGCGGAATATTTATTGTGGTCGGTTTGGCGATTGTTATTTGGTATTTTGTTAAACATCACTTTAAGAAAAAAGAGGATTTTGATATCATTATGGATATTCTTAAAAATGATTTGGATTAGTAATTTTCCACCCTTTCAGTTATTTTTATATAACATTAATTTTTATATAACATAAAATTAAAGATAAATTAGGAGATTTAAATGAAAAAGAAAAAAATTAACATAATGTTTACTGTCTTAATTATCTTTATGACAATTTTTATTTTAGGAACTGTTTTATCAGCCAGCTTTCACGAATTAGTTTTAACCATTATTTTTGCTATTTTGTTAATTATATCGCTTATAACCATATTGATTGCATTTTGTTATACTATTAAATATTGTTACTATACTTGTCCTAAATGTCATCAAAATTTCAAGCCTACAAATGCAGAAATAATTTTTGCATTGCATACATTTACAAAAAGATATTTAAAATGCCCACATTGCAATAAAAAAGTTTGGTGTTATGAAGATTTTGTAGATGAAAAAAAAATGATTAGAGTTAAATCTAATCTTTTTTTATTTATATCTTCTTGTATAAAGTGTAGTATGAATGATAATTCAATTTTTATATAATAATTTTTCAACAACAAGTTGTTTACTTTATACAACTTTCAATAATTAATTCTTTATTTATTGTCTAACACTTAAATTTAAGTTATCAAAAGGTGTTTAAAAGTTTGTTTTTGTGACAAACTAACCTTATGGAAGGAAGATTTTTAAGAGTCAAAAAGACCACCCTTTTAAAGATTTTTGCTGGACTTGCTTTTCTTGGCTTTTTGGCTTTTATTTTTATTTCGATTTTTTTCTTTAAAACTCCGTCACTTTGGTTTTTTGGATTTTGTTTGCTTTTGGGTTGTTTTGAGATTATTAAAAGCACACTCTTCAAACTTGACAGTGCCCTATATCTTGGCACCCTTCTTGTTGGCATTGGAAGTTTAGGTTTGTTTTTTCATTTCACCAACACCGCCCAATATGCCCCTTTCTACATTGCCTTAGCTTTTATTATAGCCTCATTGATAACTTTTCTTTTTTGTGGACAGAAATTTCACTTAATAATTGTCTTTTCGATTATTTTCGTCAGTTTATATTGCTTTCTCTACGTAAAAAATTTGATTAATATACCTATTTTAATTGCATTTACTCTACCTTTTTTGTTATTATTAATAACGGAGATGTTAATTGTATGTTTTCACAAGAAATAAATGGCTATAATAAAGCCGAAGTTGATAGTTATATTCAAAGACTTAAAGTGTCTTATGAGTCCAAACTTATGGAAGAAAAATTAAAGGCTTTGGACAGTGAGAAACGTTTCTTAGACCTAAAAAATGAACGTTCAGAAATTGAGAATAAAGAGAAAAATATTCTCAATGCTCTTTCTGTCATTGAAAAGGCAAAAAAATTCCAAGAAGAGGGTTCAAAAACCTTTAATAATTTGATTATGAATAAATTGGAACTTTTGGTACATGAACTTAACACAAAATTTCCTCAACTTCGCCGTGACCAAAATTTTGAAGACATTATGGCAGAATTTTCAAATATCTTGGATAGATATAAAGACAATTTGGATAAAATGTCGGATATAACTCGCCCAATTTATTCGGATAACGACAGTATGCGTATGCTTTTAAACAAAATGCAAGACTACAAAAAAGGTCAAGACGCACCAAAAGAAATACACATAACCACAAACAAAACCTTAAAAGACCGCCCAACCAGTGAAAGTGGTTTTAACTTTGAAGAGGCTTTAAATCCAAAAGAAGATTTATCCGAAATTATGAAAGCATTTGATTTTTATAACGATAGTAACAGCAGTAACAGCAGAAAATAGTTAAATGCCGAAATGCCAAACTTATAAATGAAATTGAAACAAAACAGTCCCCTGCGGATAAAATAAAGTCATAGTCAAAATCGCCGAACAACCAAACCGTTTATAAGTGATTTTTAATCATCACTCATATTGTACTTTTTAATTATAAATCAACACTTTAAAGGAAAAATATTTTTATTTGGTGAATTAAAAAAAAGATAGGTTTTTGCCTATCTCTGCCCTTTAGTTTTTTTTAACTTCGGGCGAACGGGTAATTTTTAACTACCGTTATATAAGCATTATATGCAACAAAAGTTAAAAAGTCAACAGTTTAAAGCAATTTTTAAGATAAGATAAGTAAAAACTTATCTCTTTTTTATAGTTAATGTTTCGTTTTCAAACACTAATATTTACATAATTAATTTTAAACATCAAATATTTGTGTCATTTATATATGATTAAAAGGTTTTAATATATCTATTTTATAAAATATAAATTTATAGAATATAAACTTATAAAATATACAATCTACTACTTAAAACTTAACCTTTTAAAAGATTAAACTTAGTGCTAAACCACTGACAACCGCAATAAAATATTGCATAACAACAATCCCCACATTATGAAGAGGATGTTTTTTATTTTTAGTGAACAAAATCACAAGTCCAACACCCGCACCAGCAGTCAAGCCAGCCACTAAAGCAGGAAAACTCAGTGTGCCATACAGAACATTAAGTTCAACAAGCAAAACAGAGGATGCACAATTTGGAATAAGCCCAATCAAACTTGCAATTATAATTTGGATATAAACATTATCTGTCAAGAGATTACTCAGTGCATCCAAACCGCAATACCCCACAATTAAATTAATTATGAAAGTTGCCACAAAAATATAGATTGCAATGTTAAAAGTGTGGTCGAAAGCATCAATAAAAATGTTATCGCCACAACAATTACCATGAGAATGCCCACACGATGATTTACACGAATCTGTGTGTATATGCCCACACTCATGATGATGATCATGAAACACATCCTCCGAAGATGTAATCTCACCAAAATATTCATGCGAGTGTTCACCCAAATGTTCACTCGAACGTTCATCCAAGAATTCATGCGAATGTTCACTCGAACGTTCATCCAAGAATTCATGCGAATGTTCATTCAAATCTTCATGCAAATGCTCGCTCACACTTTCATTATGAGTATGCTCAAGCATAAGTGTTTTTTCGTCTTGGTGCAGGTGTTCGTGTAACCCATCATGTTCATTCAAACTCGAATTTTCATCTTGTTTAAGAGTTTTAGCTCCCTGTTTCACAAACTTTTTCTTATTTGAGAATAATTGAACAAAAACTTCAATTAAATACCCCCAAAAAATAGCCAAAACAATTTTAACAATAATAAGAATAAGCATATCCACAATACTGTCCGAATTTGTCAACATGATTGGAATTGCCTCGTCAGAAGTGGCAATAAAAACCGCCACCAATGCCCCAAGAGAAATTTTTCTTTGAGAATATAGGTCTGCCATAACTGACGAAAATCCACATTGAGGAATGCAACCTAAAAATGATGCAAAAAACACACTTGATTTCTTATGTTTAGACAAAAAAGAAGAAAATTTATGACTATGGTCATGCGAAAGATAAGCCACAAGAAGATAGGCAAGAAAAAGGATAGGAACAACTTTTAAGCAGTCCACAACGGCTTCATATAAGCTTTCAACAAAAATTTCTGCCATTCACCCTCCGATTTGAAATTATAACATAATTTTTCAATAAATACAATTCTATTTAATATTAATTTAAATATTATTTTTTTATTATTTTTGTGTTATTTTTTGTTTACAACATTTATGTTATTGTTACAAAATGCTTGATTTGATTTTAATGCTAGTGTGATTTTATAAATCATTTTAATTAATAATTTTAATTCCATGGTTATTTGTCTTGTATTGTGCTTATATTTCTATATGTTACTTTACTTTATATTTTAATAAAAATTAAAAGAAGTGGCAAACAATTTTAATAAATTTATTATTTTTGAAAATATTTTTCAATTAGTTGACAAGGTCAACAAAATATGATAATATGTAGTTGATTAGTCAACAACCCTAAAACGTTTTTTGTTTTTTGTGCATTAAAAAACAATGGAGGAAAATTATGGAAAGCGAACTTAACCACATAGAAAAACTAATGACAATAAAAAAAAAGTATAGTAAATTTATGAATAAGAAAAAACTACTTCCATCGTTTGCAATCTTTGCAAAAGCACTTGAAAATCGTGATTTTAACTCCCAGCAAGAACTTACAGACTATCTTGATTGTAACAAAGCACACACCAGCAGAACTTTGCTTAAAATGCAATTAGAAGGTCTTATAAAACCAGTTTTTAAAAAGATTTCACTAACAGAAAAAGGAAAACAATATTTAGAAAAAGTGAATGACGCAAACAAAGAATTTGAAATTGTCTTGTTTAAAGATGTGTCAGTAAACGATATTAAAGTTTTAGAAAAAGTGGTTGACCAATTTTTTAACAACATAAAATCATTTGACGAATAAATTTTTAATACTTAAATTCGCAAATTAATATAATAAAAAATAAAAAAGAGTCCAAAAATTAAAAAAGGGAGATTTTTATGAAAAAAGCACTAAAACTCGTTCATGTAAACAAAAAATATAAACTTGGAAATAAGCAAAATTTTCAAGCTCTATACGACATAAATGCCGAATTTGAACGTGGCGAACTTGTTTCTATCGTTGGAGAAAGTGGAAGTGGAAAATCCACTTTAATGAACCTTATTGGAGGACTTGATTCTGACTTCACAGGAGATATTATTGCTGGCGGAGAAAATTTGAAAAAGCTTAGCGAAAAAGAACTTGATAAATACCGCAAAAATAAAGTTGGATTTGTTTTCCAGTCTTTCAACCTAATATCTCACCTATCAATACTTGACAATGTCACCCTTGCCCTCACCCTTTCTAATGTTAGCGAGAAAGAAAAGGTGGAAAGAGCGAAAAAGATTTTGGAAAGAGTTGGACTTTCGGAACATTTAAAGAAAAAGCCGACGCAACTTTCTGGCGGTCAAAAACAAAGAGTTGCCATTGCCAGAGCCCTAATAAACGACCCAGATATCATCATAGCAGACGAGCCAACTGGTGCATTAGACAGTGGCACAACCATGCAAATCTTGGAGATACTCAAAGAGATTGCCGACAGCGGAAAACTTGTGATAATGGTCACACACTCCGAAAAAGTGGCATCCATATCATCACGTGTGGTGGAGATTTCAGACGGCAGAATAGTGGCAGATAAAATCAACACAAATTATAAAAAATCAGCCACAATATTCACAGAAGAATCAGAAACAGCCTCAAATGCGAATATCACCTCCGCAGAAATAAAAGAAAAAGCGAAAAAGAAGAAAAAGTGTAAAAATTCAAAAGATAAACAAAATTTATCTTTAATTTCGGCAATACGCCTATCTTTTCACAATATGTGGGCAAGCAAAACCAAAAACTTTCTCATGGCATTTGGAGTGGCAATAGGAATTGGAAGTTTAATTTTGATGATGTCGTTTTCGTCTGGCATCACCGATTATATCGACGACACAATGAGGTCTTATTCCGACCCAACAATTGTCACAATTTCCAAAACAAGCAATTCCACAAGTGCCACCTCAATGTTTTCATACAATTCGTTTTCGGAGGAAGAGATTGACGAACTTATCGCAAACATAAACGAAGACTTAAAAAACAAGTATGAAGACGGAACTTTAAGCGAACTTTTTGAAGTTACAGACGACAATATCTCTTATGGCATCCAAATGATGACCATGACCACTGGTGCAAAAGTGATATATAACCCAGACGGCTTGAATGTGGTGTATTATCCAACAGGCGAACTTGAAGAAGATGAAATTTTGTTTGAAAATTCTGGCCTGGACTCTCAATCAATAATTTATATCTACACCACCCCGCCATACTACACATCTTCCAACATAATCGAAGGTGAGATGTCCACAAGTTCTGGTGGAATAATGTTTTCGCAAGCCATTTTAAATCTTTTTCAAGACGGCACAATATATAACGAAGACGGCTCTTACAAACAAGTAGATATCACTTTCTCTTACACAACCTCAGATAATTCAGTCTTGAATTTTGCATTTACAAACCAAGAGGTCACAGCAATCGTGGACACCTCTCTTATGTCAAACTTCATGGTGATGTATATTGACTATGATTACTTCCAATACCTTTTCGCTGAACAAAACGATGGCAAAACCTTAAGCCCTAATGTGCTTTATGTACAAACCGATTCGGAAGAGATAACCAATGCCATAAATGCCTACCTTGCCACAACAGAGGGCTACACAGGTTCAATTGAAGAACAACTTGCAAATATGTTCACAAGTATGTCGAGCGTGATTGGCACATCATTATCGGTAATTTCATCCATATCGCTTGTGGTTTCAGCGGTAATGATTTTGGTAGTTATGTATATGAGCGTCACCGAACGCACAAAAGAGATTGGCGTGTTAAAATCAATTGGTGCCCGCCGAAAGGATATCAAACGCATTTTCACCTCCGAAAGTTTTCTTGTGGGAGTTTTAAGCGGTTTGGTTGGAATCATATTCAGTCTAATCTTAACCGTAATTGTATATTTTGTTTTAGTTTCAGCCATAGGAATAGCCCCAATATCATACCGCTGGTGGTATTTTGTGTTGGCGGTTGTGGTTTCGGTGTTGATAAGCATGGTTGCCGGACTATATCCAGCCAGCAAGGCTGCCAAACTCGATCCAGTGGAAAGTTTGCGAAGAGAATAATTAGAATTATTGAATAATTTTAACCAAGCATTCTTTTGTATAACTTCCCTTTCTTTTGTGTAACTTTTTGCAAAACTATAAAAAAGTCAACCTTTAATTTAAATATAAATGAAGTAACACCTCACCCACATTTAGCAACAGTACTCATGAGGAAAATATGGTCAACGTAAAAAAGTTTTTAAAAGACAATGCCGATTTAGAATATGCTGAATTTAACAAAAGACTAATAAAAACCAAATATACAATTCTTGGTGTAAGAGTGCCAATTTTGCGCAAGTTAGCAAAGGATATAGAGCCAGAATATATTGAATTAAACAACAATTTAGACAACAGCCTTTCTCACGAAGAGATTTTGTTGTATATCTTTTCTGCTGGCAACATTTCTTTTGAAGACAAACAAATAGAATATTTGCAGAACGTACTCCCCTACATCGACAACTGGGCAACGTGCGACTGCATAACAAGCTCGCTAAAAAAGATGAATGGCGAAAAATCTTACACTTTTTTCACAAAACTGCTTACTGATGAAAGAGAATTTTATGTTCGTGTAAGTGTGGTTGGACTGATGCATTTCTTCTTAAGAACCGAAAAATTGGGAGATATTTTAAAAAATTTAAAGACAATCAAGGCGGAACAATACTATGTCAAAATGGCAATCTCGTGGCTGTTGGCGGAGGTATGCACATTTAATTTTGATTTAGGCTTGTCGTATATCAGTGCAGAAAAGGATAAATTCATACGCAATAAATCCATCAGTAAATCGTGTGAAAGTTACAGAATAACCAAAGAGCAAAAATCCGCACTTACCAAACTCCGCAAAACCAACTAACTCATTTGCAACGTCCCCTTTCTCAAACTATTTATTAGGTCGTTAACCCTTTCTTATACTTATTTTATCTTTAAAAAATTAATTGAACGAATAAAAAAAGAAGAAAGAAGAAAAAGAGGAAAAAACTACTCAAAGAATATTTAAAAATTTTAGCGTAAAAAAATAGAGAATGTAGAACTTAGAACCACACTCTCTATTTTTTTACATTTTAAAACACCTTAACTAATTAATATTCTCATCTTTGTTGTAATAAATCAAATCATCCTCGCTGTAATACAACAAACTGGTTGTTGTTACTGTGCTTGTACTTCCTCCATTTGGATCGGTGGTGATTGTGTAACTTTCCTCAGTCCAACTTGCCGTTATGGTGTAGGACGCATTATTAGTTCCTGTAAATAACGTTGTAGATCCAGTCAAAAATCCTCTGCCGTCTTCTTGGCTATTTGTCACCTTCGTGCTGTTGTAATAATATCCTGCAAAGACATATCCAGCTTTTGTTATTTCACCCACAACCGTTATTTGATTTGTACAATTCAAATCTGTATACCAACCGTCATTATACCTCACATATATTGTGGAGGTGGAATTACCACTAGAGTCCGTTCCGCCGTTATAGTTCAGTGTTATTTGATAAACATTCGCCGTCCAAATTGCATATAATGTCACACTACTGGATGTATTATAACTGAATGTACATGAAGTTACAGCAGTGGTGCCTGAAGAAGTTGATGCCCAACCATTAAATGTATAACCTGTGCGTGTTAGAGTTGTGCTTGTCACAGAAAGCGATGTTCTAGACAGATATGTTGATGTTGTGCCGTACATATTCCAAATTTGTGTATCTGAGGTCGAACTCACACTCCCAGTGGCACCGTCATAGTTGAGGTTATAATTTATCGATATCTTTCTAGACATTAACGTATAAAATGTATATTTGGTTGTTGTGGAAGAGAATGTTTGCCCTACCGTATATACTATGGTTGTACTTGTTGAAGATGAAGTATATCCATATAACTCCCAATCGTAACTTTTATAAAGAGATAAGTCATCATCGTCGTAGGTTGAAAAACCATCATCATACGTATATGTTTGTGTTGTTGTGGTTCTCGTGCCCGAAGAATTCCTATGATGATACGTATTGGGATATGTATCCTCACTCCATATAGCATAAAGCACAAGAGCCTCATCTGGCATTGTTGAACTCAAAGTTATATTCACACTTCCAGTTGGGGATGTTGACCAACCTAAGAAACTGTAACCAGTTCGTGAAACAGTTGGAAGAGAACTAAAATAGGATGTGCCGTAGTCCACACTCTTATAAACAATGTTATAACCACCACTTGTTCCAGAAGTCCACCCGCTTGCTGAAGAGAAACTTGCGTTAGTAATATTGGAATTTAATGTCAATGTGTAACTATTAACTGTATAAATTGCATAAATGGTAACAGCACTTGTCCCCATTGTGGTGCTTGAGGTCACATTCACACTTCCATTTTCACTTGTCGACCAACCCAGAAAAGTATAACCTGTGGGTGCTGAAACAGTCGGTAACGTGCCGTATGTGTTACCATAATACAGCTGCTTAGTGGCAGAAGACTTATCAGCTGAGATTGTCCAACCGGATGCTGTACTTATTGTCCCATCCTTAGCATTGGCGGTTAATAGATACGGAATTGGATCCCACTGAGCATAAAGTGTGGTGTTTGACGAAAATAATGTTGTGCTAAGCGAAGATATAGATATTGTTGTTCCACTACTTGCGCTAATTATTCTTTGCCCACCACTCGACGAAGTATAATAACCCAAAAAATCATATCCTGTGCGAGTTGGTGGAGTGATTGAGGACAACGTTGATGTGCAAGCTGATGAGGTATAGTACCCCACTCCATACTTTAAATACATATATGTCGTGCCAGAAGTCCCACTATTTTTATTTAATGTGATTGTATAAACATTTGCCGACCACACAGCATAGAGATAAATTGTGTTGGAAGAACTATAAGAACGATATGATGAATATGAAGCACCATCTTTATATGTTGCACTAGTGGCTGTTGAACTTGTGGACCAACCCAAGAGAGTATATCCCGTTTGTGTTAAACTGTAATCAAGATCATCAAAGGTTACTTGCGACATATATGTAGATGAAGCGGTTGTGCCATACATATTCCAATATTGCGTGGTGGTATAAGTTTTAAACGTACTTCCATTACTTACTAAATAAAGTGTTACAGTTCGTGATGCAACTGCGTAATAACTTGTACTACTTGTTGCACCAGTAACTGACTGTCCAGCACCTATTGAGATAATTGTATTTTCGTCATATTGGTAATTTTCACTCCAACCAAGAAGTTCCCAACCATTGTCTGTATAAAGTGATATATCATCTTCTGTTAACGTTGTGTAACCAGCACTATAAGAAAATGTTTGACCTACATTAGATCGTGATGTTGGCGATGTGCTACTCCGGTAATAATACCTATTAGTATAAGATTTTTCTGTCCACCGGGCATATATCGTGAATGTTGCTCCAGTAGTATCTGAAGAAAATGCAGTGAGTACAGCGGATGTGGTAAGAAAGGTTCCACTTGAATTTACTATTCGAGTTCCACCACTTGATTCACTAGTGGTATAAAACCCTGCAAAAGTGTAGCCGTCGCAACTTGGTGATGTTATAAGCGAACTTATTGTCGAGCCTGAAT
>CAYOOB010000005.1:0-90222 GCA_964405555.1 uncultured Lachnospiraceae bacterium
AGAACAGTTGGTTCTGGTGTTGTTGCATCAATCATCGAATAAAAAATTGTTTAATTTGCAAATATAAACACAAATTTAAAAAATAAAAAAAAAGACCATTTTCCGCTGGTGGTCTTTTTTTTGTTCATTAAAGTTTTTTAAATGTAAAAAAAATATAATTCAAATATAAGATAATTATAAAAAAGTTTTTTTAATATAGAGTGTTCAACAAGTTGTTGACTTCTACTTTTTTAGAATTTATGTAATTCAATCGAATGTCAAAATAAATAATGAAGATTATTAATAAATAAATTTATATAGAAAATTATTAGTGTGATTAGCATATAAAATGGTAGTTTTACTGTCCTTTTTACTTATTTTTATAAAAATAAGAGAGGGTAAAGAGGGGTATTTTTAGTTTTTCTTACCAAGAAATAGAAAAAAAACAATTTTTTTTAAAAGTACTTGACAACTCCCCCCCCCATGCTATAATGCGAATAGGTAAAAGGAGAGAAAATTATGGATAAAAGTGAAAAAGAAATGTTCGATTTTTACAAAGACAGAACTGAAAAATTAGAAAAAGAAAATGCTAACCTTAGTGCTGATTTTTATAGGTTGGTTGATAATGTAATAAATATTAGCGAAGAATTTAACACATTAAAAGAAACAACAGATGAGGCAATAAAGAAACAGGCAATTGATAATATTTCGACCTATTTGAAGGTTGCTTTATTGCAATCACACATAATAATTGATAAAACAACATTCAATGCTGGCGATCCAGACCACTCAACAACTGTAAAAACAATAAAACATAATGACACAACAATTCGAAGTTTATAACTTTAAAGAAGATTTATTCTTCTTTTTTTTATTAAAAAATGTTTGATTTATATGTAAAGTCTATAAAATTTTTATATTGATACTTAATTTGTTTTGTAAATTTTGTAGTTTTTATTTATTGTTGACTTACGCATATTTTGTATGATATAATTTAGTCAATAATGTTTGAAAGAAAGGATGAGGAAGTCTATGTCAAAGATTGAAATGGTTGTAAATGATTATATAAATAATAAACTACTGAATTTAGAAAATATTGACATCAAACTTGAAACAAGTATGATTGATAGATTGTTTGCGAAAAAGTTTAGAAAGTATTCTATTGACCCACAAGTTCGTGTTGATGTTGAAGCAAAGTTGAACAATATTATTGATAAAAAGTTGCCATTAAACTTTGTTCCGTCCTTTGGTGGTTATAAACATTGGTGGACACCTTCTTATCCAACAATTGATTGGGCAGAAGTTTTTAACATGAAATTTATGTTGGAATATTTAACCCCTATCTGTGCAAATTATGCGGGGGGGGGAGTGTTCGATTGAATATGAGAGCGAAGAAATTATTTTAAGTGAATTAAACAACGTTCCACAATCAGGACTTGATTTATACACCAAAACATTTAGACAAGCATTAAAATATTTTAATTCCAAACAAAATTATGTTGAAATGAAACTTAGTCTTGCAAGAGAACAGTATAAAGACTATAATTTTGACAAACAAAAGTTATTGGCAAGAATTGGTGAAATGTTGCCAGAATATACCGAAAGATTTAACAATTATGACCCAGAAGACCAAGCAAGAAGAATTAAAAAGGCAAAAACCAACTTCAAACTTGACGGAGTTGTTGATTATTCAAATTTATCAGAAGTAGAAAAAGAAGAACTATTTAAAAAGTCGAGAATATTTAATGAAGCATTTTTGGACGCAGATTACGAAGTTCGAGGCAACGATTTCTTTGAAAAGGAAAGCAATATTCCACTTTTGTTTTCGTTTGGTCTTGGGCCGGGTGGGGAAACTTGGTTACATATTGGTTCGAGTAAATCCTCAATGACTGACTTTTGGGCAGGCATAGGTGTTTTGGAACTTAGAGGAAATGGACAAATTGTTGAAAGAATTTTGAGCCGTAGTCAGTTTGAAACTATTCAGAATAAACTTATAAAAGTGCAGGTAAATAGTCCGATTTCAAAGATTTGCGAATCTTTATCTTATATTTATGTCTATGAAGGTTCGTTAAATTTTTAAAACTCTTTTAATTTGTGACTTATTAACCTTAATTTCATTATACTTAAAATATTATACTAAAACTTATTTTATAAAAAAAGAACACTTTGTTTGAAAAATGTTCTTTTTTTGATGTTATAAATATTTTATATGTTATAATATTTTATATTTTTTATTCTTAATGCATTTTATTTTTATTTCATATCTTTAAAAAATGCTTTATAGAAAAGGTAGGCGTTGTATAAATCAAGTTTGGATGCCACTTCCCATGGGGCGTGCATGGATAAAAGAGGTATTCCAGCGTCAATCACATTCATGCCGTATTCTGCCAAAATGTAGGCGATTGTTCCACCGCCACCTTGGTCGACCTTTCCCATTTCTGTGAATTGATAGAAAATTTTGTTATCGTCCAAGATTTTACGAATTTGTGCAATGTATTCAGGAGATGCGTCATTTGAACCACTTTTACCTCTTCCGCCAGTGTATTTGTTGAATGATATTCCAGATGAGAGAAAAGCGTCAGTTTGCAAATTATAGGATGCTGCCCACGTTGGATCATATCCAGCAGTTACATCGCTTGAAATCATGTTGGAGTTATTTAAACAACGTTTTAGGGTGAGTTCACTATATTTTCCAGCAAGATTTAACACCTCTGCAACCATATTTTCAAAGAAATGGCTTTTCATGCCTGTGGCACCATAACTTCCAATCTCCTCTTTGTCAACCAAAAGACAAACTGATGTCAATTTTGGCTTTTCGCACTCCAAAATTGCTTGTAAGCAGGTGTATGAACAAGAGCGGTCATCATGTCCATACCCTGCAATCATCGAGCGGTCAAATCCTAAATCACGAGCCTTGCCTGCTGGCACAATTTCAATTTCGGCACTCATAAAATCATCTTCATCGATGTTCATTGAGTGTAAAATTTGCTTTAAGTTTTCAATCACAACTTCATTTTGTCCATTGTTTTTAAATGACATATTGCCAACTATAACATCAAGTTGTTCACCAGTGACTTCTTCAATAGACTTCTCTTTTTTAAGGTGAGGGAGCAGGTCTGAGATGTAGAAAACAGGGTCGTCTTCTTTTTCGCCAATGTTGATGTTTAGAATTGTTCCGTCTTTCTTTACAACCACGCCATGCATCGCAAGAGGCATTGTTACCCATTGGTATTTTTTTATTCCACCATAATAGTGGGTGTCCATAAGACAAAATCCATTCTTTTCATATAGTGGTGTTGATTTGAGGTCGAGGCGAGGGCTGTCAATATGTGCACCAATTATGTTTAGTCCGCTCTCGAAACTTTCCGAACCAATCACAAATAAAACAATCGCTTTTTCTTTGTTCACGGCATAAACTTTATCGCCTGCCTTCAGTTTTGTGTTGTTTTTGATGGCTTCTTTTAAATTTTTAAAACCATGTTTTTCAGCTTTGTTTACCGCATAGTTCAAGCACTCTCTTTCAGTTTTGCAGGTTGAAAGAAAATCTTTATATTCTTCGGCAAAGTTAAAAATAATTTTCTTGTCTTTTTCATCACAAAGGCACCATTTATTTTTGATTTTTGTTACATTTTCTTTTTCATTTTTATTTGTTTTTGTTGCCATATTTTTCTCCTTTAACCTTTATTATTTTTTGCAAATTTTGCAATTTTTTGCCTCTTTTTAACATTTTTTTTGTTTTTTTCTAATTTTTTTAATTTTTATACAGTTTTTTTATCCTAATTTATCAACTTTGGCTTTTCTGTGTAATTTTTTTTACATTCTATTTTATCATTTAACAAAATTTGTGTCAATTAAATTACATTTTATTTTGATTTATTTGCTTATTTATGCTATCATATATAAATATAAAGCGGATAAAATTAGAAAAACAAGTTAATAAAAAGAGGTTTGAGCAATGGGTTTGATGAATTATTTATATAAGTTTTTTGGATTTGAGGGTGACGATGTGAAAGTTACGAACAAAAAGAAATCGGTAACAAAGGCATCTTATAACCTTAAAGTCACAAAAAAATTGCCAGCAGAAATTGACGGAATTAGAGTTTTCTATCCTGAAACGTTGGAAGATTGCAAAGAGAGAACAGATTTATTAAAAAAAGAAACACCATTTTTTATTGATTTTAGGTTTTGCACTTCTGCCGAGAAAAATAAGATTTTGGACTATTTTGGCGGTGTTGTTGATGCTTTAGGTGCCACTTACGAAGTTGTAGACAAAGATTTATATATTTTTGTCCCTAAAAATATGGAAATAGAAAAGTCATATAATTAATAAGTTTTATGGAGTTGCTGTGAAAAAACAAACATTAATTAAAATTGGAGTGCTTTGTGCAATTATAGTGGTAATTTTGGTGATTGACCTTGTTTCAAAATATGTGATTGATGCAAAATTGGATCCGAGTGACAATATCACCATAATTCCATATTTAATCAATTTTCAAATTGTGTATAACAGAGGTGCTGCGTGGGGGATTTTGTATGGCAAACAAGTTTTTTTGATTGCCGTGACAATACTCTTCCTTGCAATTTTTATCTATTATTACACCAAAGAAAAGAAAAAAACATGGCTTTTAACTGTCACTTTTGGTTTTTTGATTGGTGGTTGTATTGGAAACCTTTATGACCGCATAGTTTTGCGTTATGTTAGAGATTTTATTCAATTTGATTTTTGGCAATCTTTTCCAACTTTCAATTTTGCAGATGTTTTCCTAACAATTGGCGTGGTGCTGTTTATCATTTACATTATATTATATTTTGTTAAAGAGAAAAAAGAAGAAAAGTGTGCCGAGATTATTATTGAGAGAAATGAAATAGATGTTGAAAATGATAAAAATAACAATATCGAAGAAATAGAAATCGAAGGAGCAAAAAATAAAAAATATACCCAAAATAAAGAAATAAAAAATGTAGAAAAATCGACAAAAAATGAAGAAAAAACAATAAAAAATGAAGAAAAATCGCAAAAGAATACTAAAAATACGCAAAAAAACATAAAAAAAGATAAAAAAACTGAAAATGTTGAGAAAAACTTAACTGAAAATAAAACCGACAAAAGCAATGGCGAGGGCGATGATGATTAAACAGTTTGAAACCTCAACCGAAGATATTGGAAAACGTCTTGATGTTTTTCTTTTGGAAAAACTACCAAAATTTTCACGTTCGCATATAAAAAAATTGATTGAAGAAAATCATGTAAGTTTGAATGGAAAGGATGTTTCAAAGGCGGGGCAGTTACTGAAAGCTGGTATGAGAGTTATTGTTGAAATCAAAGAACCAGAAAAAATCTCCACCGATGCTGAAAACATTCCTATTGACATCATCTATGAAGATGCAGATTTGTTGGTTATTAACAAACCGCAAGGCATGGTTGTTCATCCTTGCACATCAACAAAAAGTGGAACGCTTGTGAATGCTCTACTTTTTCATGTTAAAGATTTAAGCGGAATTAATGGTAAGTTGCGTCCGGGAATAGTTCACAGGTTAGACAAAGAAACAAGTGGGCTTTTGTTGGTTGCAAAAAACGATTTTTCGCATCGTCTTTTGGCAGAACAGATAAAAAACAGAACTTGCCATAGACGCTATCTTGCACTTTTGGAAGGTAATCTAAAAGAGGAAGAAGGCAGAATTCAAACTTTCATAAAGAGAGATGAAAAAGACCGAAAAAAAATGGCGGTTGCATCCACTGGCAGAGAGGCTATAACAGATTTTAAAGTTGTTAAGCATTTTGAAAAGTGTTGTTTGGTGGAATTTGTGCTTCAAACAGGCAGAACGCATCAAATTAGAGTTCATGCAAAATATATTCATCATCCGGTTGTTGGGGATAAGGTTTATGGGCATGAGGTTAAAGGTTTGGAAGGACAACTTCTTCATGCGTATAAAATTTCTTTCACTCATCCGCGAACAAACGAATCAATGAGTTTTCAAGTTTCGCTTCCAGCATATTTTGAAAGTTATTTGAAAAAACAAACCGAGATTAAAGAAGATTAATTTGTAAAAATTAATTCGTTTATTTAAAAATTTTTTAAAAGATAAAGTTTATGATAAAAAGGTAGCATTAATGGATGAAAAAGCATTATATCAAAAATCAGAAGAGTTTTTAGATAATTTTCTTCTAGATTTTGATATCCTGAAAACAAAACTTCAAGGAATCATGGAGAATATTTTTTCTATGCATAACATAAAAAGAAAGATGTCTATCTCTTTTGATAATAGTAAACTTTTTGGAAAGTCTGCCAGTGTTTCAGAAACAAATATTTCTTTTAACAAAACACGAATTGAAATGTTGCTTGCATTAAAAATTGATGACCTAGATGAAAACCATTTGGTTAAAATGGAGATGTTTTATAAAAACTATCCTATCAGCCCCATCCGCACTGAGTATGAAGACATTTTGTATGATTTTATAAAAAAATACAAAGAAGCAGGGGCCGAGAGATATTTTAATATGGTTGGTAGTTATAAAACCATTAAATATGAAATTCTTGAAGCAATCTATCACGAGTGTGAACATATCATTCAAGATGATTATAAAAAATATCTGAATAGAAAAAAAATTCCAAGTGATTTTCGGAGTAAACTTCTTATTTTTACCACACTTTTTAATACAATTTATGAAAAATTAAGAAAGACGGGGATTCAATTTGATTACACAAGAGAAAATTATATATTTCCAATTGAATTTGACGCAAGATTTGTTAGTTTTAAAGAATTATCTAAACTTAAAAAGTTATATTTTCAAAAGGATGAAATATTTGAAAAATATTTAAAGAAAACTAATATAATTCCAAAAGATATTAACATTCTTCAAATAGTTAATAAAATTTTTGAAGATTACGAAAGAGTTTATAAAATATATTTAGAAACCATTGGGGAAGAATATGTTTTTATTAATGAGTATATACAAAGAAACAGAATTGAAATAAAAAAAGAGTTTGCAAAGAGATATTACGAAATGATTAAATAAATAACAAAATTATCATCAATAGTTTTGAAATTATGTGTTATTAAAAATAATAAAATATTTATAAAAAAATCATTAAAAATGGAAAAATAAAAGAAAATATAAAAATAAAAAAATGAAGCATTAGGAGCATTATATGATTTATTTTGTAAGACATGGTCAAACTGATGACAACATAAAAGATATTATCTCTGGTGGAAACAGGGATGTTCCGCTTAATCAAACAGGGCAAGAACAGGCAAAACTTATTGCACAAAAATTGAAAGATTTTCATTTTGATGTGGTGTATTGTTCGCCGATGAAAAGGGCACAACAAACTGCAAATGAAATATTAAAATTTCACCAGAATGTTCCTGTGGTATTTGACAATAGATTAAAAGAACGAAATTTTGGAGAGATTGAAGGTGTTAAAGATAATAATTCTGCTTTATACACAAAGGTTTGGAATATGAATTCAAATTTTCAAGCGGACGGATTGGAAAGTGTTGACGATATGTATGCAAGAATTAGCAGTTTTTATGATGAAATAATCAAAAAACATCCAAATGAAAATGTTCTTGTGGTGGCACATTATGGGGTTGGTAGAATAAGTTGTTGCTATTTTTGTGGTTTTCCAGAAGATAAAGATTTAAACCATTATGTTTTTGACAATTGCGAATTTAGAATATTTAATCCTAAAAAAATAAAACAAAAATAGACCATGGCAAACAACCGTGCCAAGTACAACGAGAAGGAGTGGTACAACATTTTGTTCAAATCTTACATATAAAAACAAACGTATAAAAACAAAAAAATAAAAAAATAGGATGAATTAAGATTGATTTCTGCTTTAAAAATTAAAAAAGGGGATTGACAAGAAGAGAATGTTGTGATATTCTTGTGACATATACAATATACATTTTGACTGGGGGCAAATATGGAAGAAAAAGTGCTTGTATTTAAATACATTACAGTTAAGTTTGGAGAAAGTGAGGAAGACAGAAAAAATGGTGTTATTCATGCAAAGGCTCATACAGGTAGAAAGGTTGATAGAGAAATTTTGCCTGAAGCATTAGAAACTTTACATCAGCTTGGGGCTAACAAACTTGTGTTCGATATTGATGATGGAATAAACGGCGTTAAATTAGAACTTTTTGGTGGTGAAACTTTAGATAAGGCGGTTGAAGATTACTATAAACAGAAAAAGATGGTTTTTAGTTCTTTAGACGAAGCAATGTTGGCATTAGCAAAAATAAAACCTGCTGATTTAAGTTCAAGCGAAACAACAAAAGAAGATGCTATGAATTTGTGTAAGGATGTGATGACTGTTATTTTAAAATGTAGATACATATCTGATAATTTTAAGAATGTAGAAACACGAAAGATATTTCAAAAGTCATTAAGAGATCTTGGCTGTGTTGAATATGAGCAAGCTAATGAAAAGTTTTTTGAACTTGGAAAGAATGTTACAGAAGGAAGATCTGTATATGCTGGATGTAGCATTGAATTTCCTTTGCATTGTTTTAGTCGCCTATTGAAAGATGAAGGCGGTAATTCATTTGTTGATGAAATGAAAAAGTTAACTGAAGGATTAGAACGCAGCTCTATTGGCTCTTGGTTAACTGTTCAAGATTTTTTGTCTGTGTTTAATAAACATGAAGGATCATTTTCACAAGAAGGTGGCAGGCCACTGCAGTAAATTACCAATTAAATTAGACAATTTGGATTAGACAGATTTGGCTTTAGGCGGATTTTGCAGAATTATTTGCGAAATGATATAATCAAAACATATTAAAAATGTATCAATCAAGAGTAAACGAAGCAAGCAGAAAAACAAATATTTATAGAGCATTAAATATAATCAAAAATAACAGAATTGCCAATTTTTATGGCGATTTTTTTCTATTATTTTGCGAAGATTGCTTGACAACGGCATATTTTTTTTGATATAATGTGCAAGTATCCGCTTGTGTCGGGTTAAAGTGTGGCTAGATTGATTATACTCATCACCACCACCTTGACGACAGCGAGTTTGGTTAGAGGAGGTTATGAATATGTTTGCAGTGGTTCAGACAGGTGGCAAGCAATACAACGTCACAGAGAACGACACAATTAAAGTTGAAAAACTTAATGGTGTGGTTGGGGATAAGATTAAACTTGATGTTCTTCTTGTTTCAGACGGAGATAAAACTATTGCTGGAACACCAACAGTAAAAACGGCCGAAGTGGTTGCTGAAATTTCCGCACATGGAAAGGGCGATAAGATTGTTGTTTTTAAATATAAACCTAAAAAGAACGAACGCAAAAAGCAAGGTCACAGACAACCATGGACAGAACTTAAAATTGTTTCAATAAAAATGTAATAAGAAGATAAATTTAAACAATATATAAAATTTAAACAATATGTGTTAAAACATATATAATGTTGAAAACAATAAAAGTAAATAAAAGATAAGAATATGACAAAAATCTATATATTCAAAAAAGACGATAAGATTTGTGGTTTTCAAGTGAAGGGGCATACCGGATATGCAGAAGAAGGGCAAGATATAGTTTGTGCAAGTGTTTCCACAGCAACTCAAATGGCAGTTTTGGGGCTGAAAGAGGTTTTAAAACTTGATGTTGAAGTGGAGATGAAAGAAGGGTTCTTGTTGGTTCGTTTGGGCGAAAATTCCAAAAATAACCAATCTGCACAAGATCTATTAAGCACAATGCAACAAACCTTGCAGGAGATTGCAAAAGAGTATCAGAAATATGTTAAAATGGAGGTTAAAAAAGATGTTTATTAATATACAACTTTTTGCTCATAAAAAGGGTGGCGGAAGCACCAAAAACGGCAGAGATAGTCAAAGTAAGCGTCTTGGCGTGAAAGCGTATGCGGGCGAGTTTGTAACTGCTGGTTCAATCATTATCAGACAACGTGGAACAAAGGTATATCCTGGCAAGAACGTTGGTTTGGGTAAAGATTACACACTTTTCGCACTGAAAGATGGAAAGGTTGTTTTTGAAATGAGCAATGGAAAGAATGTAGTTTCAGTTGTTGCAGAGGGTGAATAAAACCCTCTTTTTTGTTGCGTTCATTTTGCAATAAGGTTTTATAAAAGAATAATATGTGATAACAAAGGGGTAAGAGAATGCAATATGGATTATGAGGTAAGAGAAAGAGAGATTGAAATTTTCAACAACACAGACTTTCAACCTACGCACATACTTGAATGTGGGCAAATATTTTCTTATGAAAAGACGGCGGATGGCTATGTGGTATATTCGCAAGATAAAAGGGCAAAAATCTCCGAAAAAGGCGAAGGTTTTTTGATTGAAACCGATTTTGCGAGATATTTTGAGAACTTCTTTGACCTAAAAAATGATTACTCTGTCATTAAAGCTCGTCTTGAAAAGTTTGAAATTATGAAAGAACCAATCAAGTTTGGGTACGGCATAAGAATTTTAAAGCAGAACCTGTTTGAAACACTAATTTCATTCATTATTTCGGCGAATAATAACATAAAGCGAATACAGATGATTTTATGGCGGTTGCGAGAGCGATTGGGCGAAAAGATTAAAGACAGCAGTGGATGTTTCTATGCATTTCCAACACGAGAACAACTTTTGAGTGTGGACGAAAATTTTTTTAAGGAGATTGGGGCAGGATATCGTTCACCATACTTATATAAAGTGCTGAGGCAGGCGGATGAAAATATATTACAAGATTGGCAAACTCTACCAACAGATAAGTTGCGTGCAAAATTGATTGCTCTTGCGGGAGTGGGTCCAAAAGTGGCAGACTGTGTGTTGTTGTTTGGTTATGGCAGAGGAGATGTCTTCCCAGTGGACACTTGGATACATCAAATGTATAACAAATTTTACTCTCCGCTGGAAAATCGTGAAAAAATTAGACAGAACCTCACAAATGAGTTTGGTTTACTTTCAGGCTATGCACAACAATATTTGTTTTTCTATATGCGTGAGGGCGAAAATGGAGAAAAATGACACTGGGGGTTTATTTCGATAAGTGTTATTAAACTTAGTACTGGTGAAACAATTTTGCTTTTATATCAAGGAATAAAGTTGGGTGAATTTGTGAATTCTACCTAATGCTATAAAGTAAATTGGAATCAAGCGTGTTATGTGTATGGTAGCGAAGGGTAAGGTTGGTTACAATAAGACTTATCACTTCAAGTGTGTTGAGAGAAAGATAGCTGGTTAAAAATGTTGTAGATTACACATATTGGAATGTTTAAATTAACACCAATGTAAAATTGAAAATGCGGAAATTGTTTCAGGACAAACTACAAGAAATTTAGATTAATATGTAGTAGATTTTGGTGATAATGTGTTGTATAAATATGGCGACAAAAACTTAATTTGTAAGAGATTTTCGACTAAATTAGATTGACAGTGCCGAAAGGTACTGTTTTTTTGAAATTCTTTAAATATAAGCAGAATGACAGCATTACATGAATTGTTCATCTTCGTTTAGTGTGATTTTAATATAAGATAGTGTCTATGTCAAAAGATTTATAAAAATCCTTGTTTTTTTTTGTTTTTTGTGTTATTATATAAGCATGAGAACATATTTAAGGCAAAACGGAAGAAAAATTATGTCATTATTGCTATGTTTTTTGTTTCTGTTTTTTGTTGGATGTGGTGACGGAGGCGGTGGCGGAGATGATGATGATGACTATGATCTCGACGAGAGTCTTGCCACACCAATCTCTATGGACGGCACAAAAGTGCTCTCTAAACCGTCAGACTATGATTTTGCAGACGCAGTTGGTGATTATTCTGTAAACTATTACAACCTTTTTGCGAGAGAGGTTTTATATCAGCTATATAAAGTTTATGAAACATCAGACATTAGCGATTTACAAGATTTGCTTAGTGATTTAGATATAAATAATGGAATTACATACACAAGTGATAATTTTAGTAATTATCAATATTATTTGTATGATTCTTTGAGATATACCATAACTTCCGTTGAAACGGTCACCGATTCGGCGGGAAGTGTGACTCAATATGTTACAATTAATTCAACTCCTTGGAATTGGACAATTTCAAGTGGAAATCCAAACGATGCAATTTACAATTCAAATGAAATCATATTTATTAATGTAGTTGAAAATGCTGGTTCTTATAGTGGGGCTTTTTCTATAGAGTATAATTCGAATTCATCCACATACACATTTAGTGTACAAAAAGATGTGTTTGACGATTGGGTAGAAATTTATGAACTCTCAGGCACAAACATAATTCCAGACTTTTTAGAATATTACTCAAATTCTGGTGTGACTGACGAGGACAATGAGTCTATCTACATATATTGGAATTCACCTTATTATGAGGAGATATATGGAAAGATTAATTCGGGTGACGATGACGCAGTTAACTATTTTCAAGATGCGTTGGAGTATGCTGTTTATCTCTTTGTGTTAGGTTATGATTATAATAATGCAGATGATGAGGCATATTTCGATTTTGACATTCAATATGAAAATGGGCTTGTTAGTGATATTCTTGTTGGTGGCTGGGAGGATGAACCAATCTCCATTGTTGATGCTCTTGCCAACGCAAAAATTCTATATGAAAACATTGGCGGTTATATCGGCATCACCGAAACAAACAAAGAACAGATTACAGAATTTATTATTGATTTCATTATTGGTGAGGATGCATACGACAGTAATCAATTCAAAGTTAGTTTCTCCGAAAAGAATGCGAGTGGTGTTACAACTTCATCATCGAGTGTAAGTTTCAACCGCAACTACGATGATATCATTAGCAACATTGTTGAATATGCTTGCACAAAGGCTCCTATTGGCAGTTATACTTATGTGGACGATGACGGCAATACTCAGGTTGAAATTCTTAACCTTGATAACGCTTATCTTGCTTCTCAAATCACCGACTATGATGGCGATTACTTCCAATCATATTGGGGTGACGAAGAGGGTAACGAAATGTTTCAGCATATTGAAGCGGCAGAATATCAAAGTATTGTGATCTATCCAAACGAAGACGATTTTTATGAATATCTTGAAGAAAATGGTGAATATCAGTCGGTGGGCGACATTTGGTTAGCTTTTGAATATTACGGCGAGGACACTGACACAAAAGAGTATGCCGATTCAATCACTATAAATGTGGGAGTTAGGTATTACGACCATGAAGCAGGGCAATATACCGCCAATTATCAGTACACCATGACCATTGAGTTTGGTGAGTTCCCAACTGATTCTGATGCCGATGACTATGAAGAACGTTTTGACGCAAATGTTATTTATATGATGGACACGGATGACGGTGACCTCTGTTTTGGAGAGGATGGTGTTGTTATAAAAGATTTGTTCAATCAAGATATTGGAAATGGGGCAATTAACCCTTTTGCAAATCAATCAGATTTGGAAAGTTCAGATTATGCTTCAATCACAATTACAGGACAAAGTTCGGCAAGAAATTATTATATGCTTAATGATTCAACCACCTATGGTGTGTATGGAACTTTGAATCCAGAAATGTTTAATAGTGCTAATGTTGATGACGGTTGCGACTATCTTGAAATTTACTTCGACGTTGTTAAAGACAAGTATACTTCCAACATAAATTACAACTTTAAAGTTTGTATTTTAGGATTCTTTATGGCGGAAGAAGTTTGATATTTATGGCAAAGTTATTATTTTAACAGAATTTAAAGGTAACATTATGTGTTGCCTTTATTTTTATTTGTATGTTTTTTATATATTTATCTTTTTATTTTTTATTTATATATTATTTTATTTATATATTATTTTATTTTTATTTTATTTTATTTTATTTTTATTTTATTTATTTTTATTATGCTTTATATTATGCTTTTTATTTTTTTTTATTATTTTTTTTACTTTGTGCGTATTTAGGTATGGACATTTTATTTCTTTTGTGGTAAAATGTTGATATAAGGAGAAAGTTATGGGTGGAGGTGCAATTGCTGGTATTGTGATTGCTGGTTTGGTTGTAATTTTTTTGGTGACAATGCTTATTTTGTTGCCTCGAAAACCATACTTTATGGCAATGTTCTCTGGTTGTTATATTTCTGCATTCAAATTGATTGCTATGAAGTTGCGTAAAGTGGATGTTATGGAAGTTGTTAATGCCTATGTTTTATCAAAAAAATCGCATCTTGGTGTGGCTTTGTATAATTGGGAGATTGTGTATGTGAGCGGTGGGCATCCTCTTAAAATTGTGGAAGGTTTGAATGCTGCTAAAACTGCAAATATTCCTATTGATTTTAATTTCATTAAGGCTGTGGATATTTCTGGTCGTGATCCTTTGGATGTTGTGAGAGAGTGTATTAACCCTAAATTGATTGAGTTACCTTTGGTTAGTTCGGTGGCACAGAACAAAATTGAGGTGAATGCTAAGGTTTCGTTGACCCTTAAAGTTAATTTGAAAAAATACCTCACAGGTGCGTCGGAGGATACCATCTCTGCTCGTGCTGTTGAGGCTATTGTAACTAAAATAGCCAACACTAAAGAAGCTAACGAACTTGTTTCTCGTCCAGAACTTTTGGATAAAACCATTTTTGATGCTAATGTGGATGAAGATTCTAAATACATTTTGGTTTCGGCGGATGTTATTCATATTGGGCTTGGAAATAATCATAATTTTGCTGATGAAAAAGAACAGATTGAAAAAAGTCGTTTGCTTGACTATAATCAAATGGAGCACAGGCGTTTGTTGGCGGTGGCTGTTGAACAGGAAATGCGTGCTAAGGCAGAAGAGGCAAAAATCAGGTTGATTGAGGAACAAACTAATGTTACGAAGTCGGTTATTAAGGCGATTGAAGAAGGAAAAATTACTGATGTTTTAGATTATTACAAAATGGAAAACTTGCAGGCGGACACCGAAATGATTAGGAGTATGTTAAGTAAAAATTCAAAGAAGAATAATAAATAAAAGTTAATCCAATAAAAAATTAATAATTTTTAAAAATATCTTAATATTAAAGAGAATGCTGTTTGTAGGATTTTTATATAAGTATAAAGGAATATAAAAACAAGGAAAATAAAACTTTTAAACCAAAAACCAAAATAAGTGAAAATGGAGAAAGGTGGAAATATGTGGCAAATTATTGTCTATTGTGTTGTTATTGTTTTGTTCTGCACGGGATGTGTATTGTTTTTTGTGCTTAAAAATGTCAGAGATAAAAAAATTAGACAGAAACTTTTAAACGATGGTGAGAAGAGAGAAAAATTAAAATACTATTCAAAGAAAAATAATGGAGGTGTTAAGTATAAGAAGGATGCAGCAATCGAAGAGGAAATGTTTGGCCAACTTAATGAAGAGAACGTAGAAAATCAACCTGACGAAGAAGAGATACAGCAACCAGTTTTTGAGGACTATACGTTGGTTGAGGATAATCCAATAGAAACACAACATAAAAATTTTGACGAAGAGCATGATGATGATTTCTTTGATTTTAGAGATGAAGATTTTGATGCCAGAGAACTTGATGATGATTATGATAAGATCTTAGAACCAGAAAAGGAAATGGAAGAAAGTGGTGTGAGAAGAAGAATTGGTGGAGAAAATCGTAGGAGGCACTATTTTGATGATGACGATTTTGATTTTAAGGATGAAGATGACGAAGAAGATGATGAAAATATGCAAATAGTAAAAAATTTTGATTTCAAAACTGCTTTAACAAAAAGTGTTGATGAAATTGAAGAAATGATTAAAGATTATCCGCCAAGAGTTAGAATTTTTATTAGAAAGGAAATCTTAGCACGAAAAAACTTTGAAGATGAAGAAGATTAATTCTTCATTTTTTTATATTTTTTTACATTTTAACTAATATAACTGCAAAAGAGTGGGGCAAATTCATCAAAAACAAGGTAAATTTTTAAAAAATAAAAAAAATCGAAAATCGCTTGACATAGCGGGGGGGGGAATTATAATGTTAGTGAAAATATTTTTAAGTGACAGTGGCAAAGACAATGAAGTATAACTTAAAAGAATTTTCACAAATTATTTATAAAAGGAGAAAAAACATGGCAGAAAAGTCAAGTATGTGGAAATGGTTATGGATAGGCATTGCAATTGTGGTTATTCTTGCAGTTGTTTTGGTGTGCGTATTCACCATTCCAAAAAGTGAGGAAGTTCCAAATGACCCAGTGATTGAAGAACCAGTGGATGACCCAACCGATGAAGAACCAAGTGACGAAGAAGATGAAAGAACTTATGAGGGAGAAACAACAGTTGACGGCATTACATACAGTGTTGAGAACGGAGAGGCAACACTGATATCTATTGAAGGATATGAAATATTCGAAGACGGCGAGGTTGTTATACCAAGTTACATAACAATTGAGGGGGTGGATTATCCAGTAACATCCATTGCAAGTGGAACAGCAGACGAACCAATATTTTCAAGTGATGAGATAACAAAAGTAACCATTCCAAGCACAATAACAAGTATTGGCGGATATGTATTTTATTATTGTGACAATTTAACAAAAATATATTTTGAAGGAGAATTGGAAGATTGGCTTTCAATTGACTTTGAAGACAGGTGGAATTATTCAAGTGCGGATAGAACTTTATACACTTTATACCTTGAAGGTAAAGCTTTGACCGACCTTATTATACCAGAAGGTGTGGAAACAATCTCTCAACAAACATTTAATGGTTGTGATATTCAAAGTGTCACATTCCCTTCAACATTGAAGGAGATTGGAAAAAGTGCATTTGGCTCATGTGCAAACATCACAGAAGTAGATTTAAGTGACACGCAGGTGACTGTAATTGATGATTATGCTTTTGTGTATTGCTATGGAATTGAACAAGTTATTTTGCCTTCCACATTGAATAAGATTGGAGAACATACGTTTGATTATTGTACTAATTTGATATCGATTTCAACTATTCCAGCAGGTGTGACCGAGATTGGGAGATATGCGTTCAGAAAATGTGCTTTTGAGACATTCACTTTTGCAGAAGGAATTCAATTGACTATCATAGGAGATGGACTTTTCAATTCTTGTGCAAATTTAATTTCAATCATAATTCCAGAAGGCGTAACAGAAATTGGAAGTTGGATGTTTAATGCTTGTACAAGTTTGACATCAATCACAATTCCATCAAGTGTGGCAGAAATTGGAACTGGAGCATTTAATGCTTGTACTGAACTTGCTGAGGTGACAATTGAGTCTGCAAGTGTTTATCAAAATCTCGCAACTTCAAACTCTTGTGGATATCTTATCAGGTATGCTACAACTATTAAGGTTTTGGAAAGCGTGGTTGATGAAGTAGGTGGAAATGAATTTTTATCTTCAAATTACACAAGTGAGTTAGTTGACGGATATTATGTTTACACTGCGGTGTAGTAATGTTTTGTTTGCAATTTTGTATAACCTATAATCAATTATGGAATATAACAAATAAGAAAAATAATTAAAAAGGGTGCTGGTGGCACTCTTTTTTATTTTCTGCTGTGTTTTTTTGATATTTATAAAGATGACCACTAAAAAGAATAAAAAGTTAGAAATTGTTCTTAAATTTTAATATCTTAATTTAATTTTCTTTTAATCTTTATTTAATCTTTAATTTTTCTTTAATTTTATTTTTTTATGATAGTTTGTTTTATTCTTCGGTCTTTAAAAAAGGTTGTGAACATATAATATTTAAATAGAGGGTGATATGTTCAATTTTCTTAATGAAATTAAAGAGAATGTTAAAAATTTAAAAGGTTTAGATTTGGTTGGTTTTAATATTATCAATCTGTCTGGACATCTTCTTTATGTGGAAGGGCATTTGGGACTTATTACTCTTTCAAAAGAACTTATTTCTTTTAAGGTAAAAAAAGCGGTGATTATTGTGGAGGGACAAGATATGATTTTGTCTGAACTATCCGACAACACCATTAAAATTTGCGGAATAATCAAAAAAGTGGAGCAAATTTGATGAAATTTAAAAACAAAACCAAATTTGAAATTTCTGGACTTAACCAAGAAAAGTTGCTTAACGAACTTTGTAAAGTGGTTATTTTAAGTGATATTGACCGTCACTCAAAAAACAACACATCTTTTAAGTGTTCCTATTTTGACAGAAAGAAAGTTGAGAAATTTTTAAAGGGTAAAAACGTTAAAATTTTGTCTGTGACTAATGAAGGTATTTTCCATAAGTGCTTCAATTTTTTTTCATCTTATGGCATGATTGTGGCGATTGTGCTTTTTTCTGTGTTATATTTTTTTCAATCTCGGTTTGTGTTACAATACGAAATCAACGGAGTGGAATCTTTATCTAAAACGGAGGTTGTGGAGTTTATTAAAGAGAACTACTCTCATGTAAAAAGCGAAATTGACACGGAAGAGGTGGAACTTGGACTCTTGGAAAATTTTTCAAGTATAAGTTTTGCTTCGTGTATGATTAAAGGGCAAACTCTTGTGATAAATATTAAAGAGAAACTTCTCCCAAGTGAGATGTATGGCGATTTTGAACCTCTTGTTGCACAGAAAGATGGGCGAATAACCGAAATTAATTTAATTTCTGGAACTCTGTGCGTGAGTGTTGGTGATTTTGTGAGAAAAGGGGATGTGCTGGTTGAACCTTACACAATCGACACTTCTGGTCAAATTCAAAAGGTGGAGGCTAAGGCAGAGATTAAAGCGGATGTGTATTACGAAGGCAGTGCCGATCACTATGAAACATACATTGAAGTTGTAAGAACAGGTAATGTTGCGGTGGAAACAATAATTACACTTTTTGGACTTACAATTTACACATATCAAGAGGACTATGATTACGAGATGTATGAGGTGGAATATGAGGATGTAAGCTTAACACAGAACCTTATTTTACCGTTTAGACTTCGCAAAACATACATTTATGAATTGAGTGTGGAGGTTATTGAAAGTGATTTTGAGGATGTTAAGGAAGAATATATTTCAAAAGCGAGAGAAAATGCGTTGGAAAAATGTGAAAATTATGATACAATAAAAGATGAGTATTACACAATAAGGCATTTGGCAGGTGTGACGATAGTTAATTATTGTGTTGTGGTGGAGGAAGAAATGCAAGTTTATCAATCAAGTTTGCAAGAATAAAAAAAGTTAAAATTAATGAAAAATATTTGAAAATTTGCTTAATTTCTTGTGATTTTCATATTTTTTTATGATGTTATTTTCTTAATGTTTGTCTAAATTCATTTTAAATTTATGACAAAACTCTTAAAAATGTTGCGATAATTGGAGGAGAACAAATGATTGTTGAAGGTAAAATATATCCATACAAAAAGATAATTAAAAAATTATTTGAGGTTGCGGGAACGGTCTTGGAGGAAGATTTTTCACATATTAGTGTTTCCGTGAATTTTGTGACGGCGGATGAAATTGAAGAGTTGAACGAAAAATTTAGACAGATAAAAAAAGTGACTGATGTTTTATCTTTTCCTAATTTAGATAAAAAACCTAATCAAAAGTTATCCGATTTTGAAAGTGAGGGTGTGGATGGTGACCTCTTTATTGGTGATGTGGTGATATGCAGAGATGTGGCAAGAAAGCAGGCGGAGGAGTATGGTCACAGCGAGAAAAGAGAGATTTGCTTTTTGGCATTGCATGGGCTTTTACACTTGTTAGGCTTTGACCATATTGAACCAGAGGACGAAAAAGTTATGATGTCCACTGCCGAAAAAATCTTACAAAAATTTGGGGTGACAAGATGAAGTGTGGTTATGTGGCAGTTTTAGGACTTTCAAATGCGGGCAAGAGCAGTCTTGTTAATTATCTGGTTGGCGAAGAGGTGGCGATTGTTACGCATAGGCGTCAAACAACACGCAATTCCATTTTGGGTATAAAGAATGGAGAAGGATATCAAATAATTTTTGTTGACACTCCGGGCATTCATCACAGCAAAAACAATTTAGACAAGTTTATGATGAAAAATGTTAGAAGTGCCATGGCGGGTGCGGATGTTGTGCTCTATCTTTTTGATGGTAGTAAGCGAATGGACGAAGAAGAGGTGGAATATATCAACAATCTGCAAAACAAGCAAGAAAATTTGATTTTGGTTTGTAGTAAATCTGATAAGAAACAAATTGAACAACCGTTTGATGCTATTAATATTTCTGTTGCAACAGGTGAAAACATTAATACACTTTTAAACAAAATTGTGGAATATTTGCCAGAAGGCGAGAGAATTTTTGAAGAAGATTTGTTCACCGACCGTGGTGTTGCGTTTCTTATAAGTGAAAAAATTCGTGGGCTATTGCTTGAAGTGCTTGATAAAGAAATACCTCATGGGGTGGCGGTTGTTATCGAAAAGTTTGAAGAAGGTTTTGAGCGAGTGGATATTGATGCCATAATTGTGTGCGAAAGAGAACAACACAAGGGCATTATCATTGGCAAGGGTGGTGCTAACTTGAAGAAGATTGGTCAAGAAGCAAGGGTGTATGCGGAGCACCTTTTGGAAAAGAAATGTATGCTTAAACTTTTTGTTAAGGTAGACCGTGATTGGCGAAATAAAAATGTTCAAAATTATTATAGATAATCATTGATTGGATTTAATTTATGAGAACTTTCCTTTAATCAAAAGTAATCCAACAATTTTATGTGAATGTAAAATATGTGAATGTAAAAAAAAGAATTCCATTGCCCAACTTTAAAATGACAATGGAAAAAGAAATAATTTTGCTTTCAGTGATATTATTATATGTTATATAAGCGAAAAAAGTCAAGCGAAAAAGTCAATATTTAAAAAATATATATTTGAATATAATTTAGAAACAGTGAGAATGAAATTGTAAAAATGTACAATAAAAAGAAAGTCCTGTGACATTTATCACAGGCGAAAGAACTAAATTCTTTTCTATTTATAGAATATTAAATTTATGTAAAAAAGTCAACAATTTTGTCTAAATTATTTAAAAAAAGTATTGAACAAGAAATTTATTTATGATACAATAAAGAAACTTAACTATTAAAAGTTAAACGAAATAATAATGATAGTTGGTCGATTAAAAACAATAAACTTTGCAGAAAAAATTTATTTGAATGCTGGATATAATGTGGGGTATAAATATAGGAGAAATATGAAAGCAGTAATTTTTGATTTTGACGGCACACTCACACAAGAGCCAAAAGGTTTAACTTGTTGGAACTGGATTTGGAAATATATTGACGATATGGAAAGTTCTAAATTTTTATATAATCAATATACAACAAAAAAAATTGATTTTAAAGCATGGTATGACCTCACGATAGATATATTCAAAGATAAAGGTGTTAGAAGGGAATATTTAACGGATATTGCATCAAAAATGAAACTCATGCCTGGGATGTGCGAAACATTCAAACAACTCCATGAAAATGGTATTAAAATTTTCGTTTTATCTGGAGGAATAAAGCAAATTATTGAAGATACTTTGAAAAGAAATAATTCAGGGCAGTTTGTGACTTTAATTGAAACATACAACTTTATATTTGATAAAGATGGTAAACTTGTGGGGTATGATAGTCCAAAATCGCACAATATTGAAAATAAAAACGAATTTATTGATATTGTCAAACAGGAATATAAGCTGAGAGGCGAAGACATTCTTTTTGTTGGTAATTCAAGAAATGACGAAAATGCACGTAGAAGTGGTGTGAGAACATTATGTATTAATCCTGATGGCACTAATGGAAATGACAAAGCAATTTGGAATTATAGTATTGAAAATTGTGAAAATTTAACACAAATACTTAAATTTTGTGAGATTCCTAAGCAAAAATAAAACAAGGCTAATAAAACCTTGTTTTTTATTTACCACACTTTTTTGTGGTGTTTGTTTGGCAGGGGTGGAAGGAATCGAACCCTCCTCTGGAGTTTTGGAGACTCTCATTCTACCGATGAACTACACCCCTATGAAATGTTACTTACTAATTTTACTAATTTTTAATACTTTTGTCAACACTTTTTTGCATTTTTATTAAGTTAATATTGACTTATTTTAAATTTATGATATAATCAAGTGGAGGAAAAAATATGGAAGCGGTAATTTTTGATTTTGATGGCACGCTCACGCAAGAACGTAAAGGGGTAAACTCTTGGAATTTGATTTGGAAATATATTGATGATATGCAAAAATATAGAGCTTTATTAAATCAATATATAAGTAAGGAGTTTGATGTTAAAACTTGGCTTAAACTTACAATTGAAAGATTTAAAGATAAAGGTGTGAGAAGAGAGTATTTAACACAAATTGCAAGAGATATAAAACTTATGCCAGGAACACACGCAACTTTAAGAGAACTCTATGAAAACGGTATTAAAATTTTTGTTTTATCTGGCGGTGTAAAACAAATTATTGGAGATGTATTAAAAAATGATGGTGTTGAACGATTTTTCACAGACATTCAAGCATATAATATGCTATTCGACAAGAATGGAGAACTTTTGGGATGTGATAGTCCAGAGCATAATGTTGAAAATAAAAACGAATTTATTGATATTGTTAAACAGAAATATCGTCTAAGAAGTGAAGATATTCTTTTTGTTGGTAATTCAAGTAATGATGAAAAGGCATATCTAAGTGGGGTGAGAACATTGTGTATTAATCCTGATGGTACTAATGGAAACGACAAAGGAATTTGGAATGGTTGTATTGAAAACTGCGAAAATTTAAAAGAAATACTTAAATTTTGTGAAATTCCTAGGCAAAAATAAAAACAAGGTTGGTTGACCTTGTTTTATTTTTCATTGCTTGATTTTTTGTATCTACAACCTAAATCTAACATACCTTTTGAAATGATTGGTGAGATTATAAGCCAAATTGCCGCAAGCATAATCAGAACATAAATGGCGATTGACCAACCATTGCGATATGCTCCGCAAATCCATTCCACAAGGTTGAAATCAAAAATGCCAACAAGACCCCAATTTAGCCCACCAATGATTGTTAAGACATAGGCGATATAGTTTGCAATAATCATGTTTCCCTCCTATAACAAGTGTGAGTTAAAAAACATAAATTATTCCAAATTTAAAGAAAAATTAATTAAATAAGTAAAACTATCAGAAAATACGCAAAAATCATAACAAAATTCAAAATAAATTAAAATTGTGTATATTGTTTTTTATGATTTTAAATATTAAGATTTTTCTTCATCTAAATCTATGTTTGGCGAAGTTTCTACTAACGATTTGTATTTTGTTAAATCTTCATTAGTAATAAATATCATAATAATTCCAGCAACAAAATTGAAGATTAAACACAACGCTATTAGAAGTGCATTTGGATGTCGGCACTCTTCTCTGCAAGACTTAAAATTTTTTGTAACATTAATTCCAATACCAATTAATACACAATAAATTATTGTTGGCAGTAATAATATAAGTGCTTCGCTTGTTGTGACGGTGGAATTAGAGTCTGAAATTTCAGAGATTGAAGATATTGCCGTAATTAAACAAATAATTCCTGCAATTACACAAATGATAAAACTTAAAAAGAGGAAGGCATAAACTGCTCTAACTTTAATGAAACCCCACTTTTTAGGTTTTAAATTAAAACCACATTGCGGACATCTCTCTGCTTTTTTATCAACTTCATTTCCGCATTTTTTACAGTACATTTTTTCCTCCTTTGTTATTTTTTTATTTTGTATAATTTGTCATGTTTTAAATACCTGAATTAGTACAACTTTATTATAGCGGGGGGGGGAGTTTTGTCAAGCAAAAAAAATAAAAAAGCAAACCTCAAAATAAGTTTGCAAATTTTTATGAAAGAAAGTTAATTAGATTTGTTGTTTGTTGTCAAATCTTCTTTTTTAGTGAAAAGCATAATCACGCCAGCGACGATACTGAAAATACAAGCAAAAACTATCAAAGGCGTTTTCAAATCTTTTCCTAACTTTCGGTAGGTTGTGTATAGCAGTGACACAGGAATTCCAATAATATCAATTAATAAACATACTAATGCTGGACTGAATAATGATAAAATCTCATAAATTCCAAGTTCTATTTCGATTGAATCTAGATATAAAACTGCGTTTAGCACATAAGTTATTGTTAGAGTTGTTAAAAAAATAAAACTTAAAGAAAAAAAACAATAAACCGCTCTAACTTTTCTAAAATCTCCTTTTTTAGTTTTTGAATCGTCACTTTGTGGACAGAGTTTTGCTTCATCATCAATTTCTATTTCGTTTTCTTTACAGTACATTTTTTCCTCCTTTGTTATTTTTTTATTTTGTATAATTTGTCATGTTTTAAATACCTGAATTAGTACAACTTTATTATAGCGGGGGGGGGAGTTTTGTCAAGCAAAAAAATAAAAAAGCAAACCTATATTAAAGATTTGCCAAATATTAATGTGTATATTCGATATTTCTTGTTGTTAAAATTCTATTTTCTGCATTTCGTATTACAATTCTATTTCGTGTTGTTATAAGCGGTTAGGTCTTCTTTTGTGACAAAAAGCATTATTATGCCAGCAACAAAACTAAAAATCAAAGCGAATATAATCAAAGAAATTTTTAATTGCCTTCCTGATTTTTGGAATGTATCAAATATTAACACAACCGCAATTCCTATTATATCAAGAATTACAAATAAAAATGTCGGCACAAATAATAAGACTTCGGAACTGCTAATTGCAGAGATTACATAATATAATGCTAACAGTGTGTAAATTACAAAATTTAATACAAAAAAGCAATAGATAGCTCTGATTTTTCTGAAATCTCCTTTTTTAGTTTCTATCTTATTGCTTTCAGAGGTTGGTTTTACTTCCTCTTTAGTTGCAGTTCCACAATTCTTACAAAACATTTCTTCTTTTTCAATTTTTGTTCCGCAATTTTTACAATACATTTTTTTTTCTCCTATTATTGTTTATTTATTATTCAAATATATTTATACATCTTATTTTAATGGTGGGCATACGAAATGTCAAGGGAAATAACAAAAAATAAAAAAAATATTCAAACATGATTAATGAAATTCAACAAGGTCTGTCATTTTGAATGACTTGTCCGCATAGTATATTGTATGGTTTACACAAACATTTAAAATTTTTTGTTTGTTTGACTAAAAAGGAGGCAATAATGAAAGTGAAAGCATTTAGTAAAAGCGAAAAGAAAGGTGGGCTGTTCATTTGTGTTCTTAAAGGTGTTGCTGTTGGGTTATTTACCGCTCTTCTTGGTATCCTGATTTTTGCGTTCGTTCTTCGCTTTACCTCCATTTCGGATTCGGTCATCTCTCCTGTCAACCAGGTGATTAAGGGTGTTTCCATTTTCTTGGGGGTGTTTATTGGGATGAAAAAACACAAAGAAAACGGTCTTATTAGCGGGTTTTTGATTGGATTTCTTTTCACTATCTTTGCGTTTTTGGTGTTTTCTATCTTGGATGGGGCTTTCAGTTTTGACAGAACATTAATAAACGATATCATCTTTGGAAGTATTATTGGTGCAATTTGTGGAATAATTTGTGTGAATTTAAAAAAAAATTAGTCTTTTCGTTTGACATCAGCCCCTTAATGTATTAAAATATACAAGTATTGACATCTTGATTAAGGGGTGCTGAATGGCTCGTAATAAAAGTAAGAAAAATTCTATATTAAATTTTGTGGCAGTTACCATTCTGACTATTGTCGGAATTCTTTTGTGTGTTTGTAGTTTTGATATCCCATTCACATCAATCCATTACAAAGGTTTTGCAAATGCTATCACTCTTAGCACAGATTTGGGTGGGGGAACTTATGCGGTTTATGAATGCTCGCTAACTTCTGACAGTACAACAACAGATTTAGATAAGGCCATCGATGAAACGGTTGAAAGGTTGAAGTCTATTGTAAGTGATAGATGTTCAGAAGCACAAGTGACAAGACAAGGCACAAACCAAATTAGAATTGAAGTTTCAACAGATGAAGACTCCGAAAATGTTTTGGAGTTGTTAGGTGAACCAACTTCACTTACAATGTCTTTGGAACTAGGTGGTGAGGCTTGGCTTACTGGTGCAGACATTAAAAATGTTGTAGCAACATATCAAGACAGCACTTATGGTGTTCTTTTGGTTTTCACTGATTCTGGTGCAGAAAAATTTAGCAGTTTGACGGCTGCCGCAGCGGAAGATAGTGGCTCTATTTATATCCAATATGGCGACGGCGAAGACGACTATTTCACTCTTACCGTTGAGGAAGAAATCACCGGCGGTTCAACTTTCATTTCTGGAAGTTTTGACACTCTTGAAGAAGCTGAAGATTATGCTTTGCAAATTTTAAGCGGAACTTTCACAGTGACTATGAGTAAAGTGGAGCAAGCAACTTTCTCTGCCACTCTTGGCGAAAACTTCATGACCTTTTTCTTGATTGGTTGTGCGGTTGCTTTTGTGCTTATCATCCTTTTGCTTTGGTTGAGATATGGCGACTTTGCATTCCTTGCTGGTTTTGCTTATGTTATCTTTGCCGTTATATTGATATTCTTGTTGCAGGCTATTCCTTCAATTCAACTCACTTTGGCTGGACTTGGCGGTATTGTGCTGGGCTTTATGATGATGGTGTTTGGAACAGTTGTTATTCTGGAAAAGATAAGAGAAGATTATCGCTCTGGAAAGAAAATTCCACTTTCAGTTAAAGGTGGTTTGAAAAATGCACTTTGGACAATCCTTGATTCCAACATTTTAATAGCAATTGTCAGCATTGTTCTCATGATTGCTGGCGGGTTCTTGATTAGAAATTTTGCAACAATATTCTTGATTAGCATTGTTTTGGCATTGTTCGTGAATCTTGTTGTTATACCTTTCTTTATTAAATGGTATTTGCCGTTCAACAGCGTGAAGGCTGATAAATTGCACCTTCCAAAACAAGTTAAACACGTCAAAGACGGCGAAGTTGTGCTGGATGGCGGTGTTACAGTTATTACAGATTCAAACATAGGAGGACAGGCAGATGAGTAAGAATAAGCATGGAAAGTTCTCCATAGATGAGAAAATTGAAAATACAAAATTTGATTTTGCTAAAAATTTAAAGTGGTTCATAATTGCTCCGATTGCTATTATTATTGTTGGAATAATTATGCTTTGTACACTTGGATTTAACCTTGGTATTGATTTCACTGGCGGTTCTGTCATGACCATCTATATTGACAGTGAGGGTGAATACACACAATATTCTGAAACAACTTATGATTTAGATGAGGATTTTTCGGAAATTCGTTCAATTATCAGTGATATTTTGAAAGAGTATGGTTTAAGCATTGACACTATTCAAAAAACAACCATAACTGATAATGACATTGGTATTTACGAAGGCGATGCGGTTGTTGTGAAATATCAAAACGATTCTTCTCTTACCACCGAAGAAATGGAGGAGATTAACCAAGAAATTAAATTGCAACTTTTAAAGACTTTTGGCTATGTTGATGCCGATGCAACATTGGATGATTTGGATGAGGTCACCGAAAGTGCACTTGTTATTAATGGCGGTGTTACATCTGCGAGTGAAGGAAGTGAAGTTTTTATGCGTGCAATGATTGCACTTGTTGTTGCTATTTTAATCATCTTCCTTTATATTAGTTTGCGTTTTGATCTTACAAGTGGATTTGCATCACTCTTGACATTCTTCCATGACATATTGATGGTGATTGCTGTTATGTCTATTTGTAGAGTTGAAATTAGTTCATACTTCCTTGTTGCGTTGTTTGTGACTATGATTATTTCCTTTAACAACACCATCACAATTTTTGATCGTATTCGTACAAATGTTAAGACAGCAAGACTTACAAGTAATAAATTGGATAACGTCAAAATTGTTAATAACTCTGTGAAAAATATTCTTCCAACTTTGATTTTCGCATTTGGTGCATTGTTTATTTTGGTTCTTATTGCTTTGGTGACAGGAACTTCAAAAGTTTATGAGTTTATGTTTGCTATTTTGGTTGGTGTGATTGCAAGTGCGTATTCTTCTGTGTTTATCGCACCAGCACTTTGGGCAGTTGCATATAAACCATCAAAGAAAGTAAAAACCTCAAAACCAAAAACAGAAAAAGATAAGGTTGTGGAGGTTAAGACTGTTGAAAGAGAAGAAAATGCACAGTAATAAAATATAATGTTGAGTTGAATAAAATCTACAAAACAAAAATAAAAATGCTTATAAAAAAAATGGGTGAGTTGTTCATCCATTTTTTTACTTTTAAAGTGTTTATTTTTAGGAGATGTGGAGGATATGTTACGATGAAATGATTTTGCAAAATTGCAATTATATTTTCAAAGAATATTAATAGGATTATTATAAAATTATTTATTATCAACAATCGTAATCTCATTAATGAGCAAAGTTATGCCATGCTTAATTCATAAGTAGGTTGTTGGATATAAGGGTGTGACATTATTAAGTTGTCTTCCTCACTACGAACAAGTTTTGCCTCTTGCAAACATTTAAGAGTATATTCTTGCAAAGACGATATATAAGAGTTAAAATTGTTGCAGGCTTTACACTCTTCTGTTCCACAGAAATTTGCAGCAACGAAGTATGCTTCTTGAAGAGCATCTTTAAAACTTCCTGTGATTTTATCTGAACAGAATTGTTCTGAAATAAAATCTATCATATTAAAATATGCCAAATCTATAGAGTTTTCTGGATGTTGTGAATCAAATTTTTCTGCGGTTAATCTTTCTCCTGCACCATAGAATTTTGTTGCGTATGCTTGATATTTTTGTTTTTGTTCGTATTCCATAATCTTTTCTCCTTTTTGTATATTTACATTATATATCATTAAACAAAAATTTCCAAACAAAAATTAATAAATTTTCAAAAAAATTTATATTTTTTCATAAATAATGGGTTTTTGGGGGTAAAATTGCATTTTTATGCAAAATAAAAAAACTATAACGTGTGATATTAGTATAAGAGAAAATTTGAAATGAGATAATTGGGCACGTGGGATAATCTGATATATGAGATAAATATGTATGGGAGGAATCTGGTTTAAATAAATATGTACGTGGGATAATCTGGTTTAAATAAATATGTATGTGGAATAATCTGGTTTAAATAAATATGTATGTGGAATATCCGGTATATGAGATAATAAATTGAACATTGGTTAATCTGGTATTTGGGTAAAATGAACATGGAATAATTTGGTGTAATGGACAATTTGAAACGTGGGATAATTGGTGCTTATGGCTTGGATAGGTTGATGTCCACGTTTTTATGGCTTTCGGTTGATAAAAGAGGCGGAGTCGCTTGCAATGAAAATTTTGTCGTTTCCATAAAGGTCTTTAATCTGTTTGACACTCTTAACAAGATTTTCTGTTTCATTGCTAAAAAATGAGAGTTGTTCAGTTTTATCAAGTTTTTGCAATGAAGAAACACGAACTCTCACGGCTCGCACTTTGGTGTTGTAGTTCCAAAATGAGTCGATTAAACTCATGGCTTGCTCTTCAATCTCTTCATTGCTTCTTATGGGCGACAAGGTTCGACTATGATGAAAACGTTCAAAGTTTGCAGTTTTGAGTGTTACAGAAATGCAACATCCTTGAAAGTTTCCATTTGCCATACGAGAGGATATTTTTTGAGATAAATATGAAACCACTTTTTGAATTTCATCACGAGTTTGAATATCTAAAATTGTGGTGGTGCCATTGCCTATGCTTTTGGGTGGGGATGGTTGATAATAACAAGCCACAGGTTCCACAAGTTCGCCAAGAAGTTTAAGCCTAAGTTCCACACCTGTTTTTCCCATAATCTGTTTGACAAAATCTTCTTTCAGTGACACAAAATCGCCGATTGTAAGCACATTCATTTTTTCAAATTTCTTTGTTAATCTTCCTCCAATTCCTATAATGGAGTTTAGTGGAAACGAGTATGTTTGTTCTTTAAAACCTTTGTGTGAAATCACTGTTGTGGCATCCGGTTTTTTGAGGTCGCTTCCAAGTTTGGCAAATATTTTTGAAAAAGAAACTCCAACCGAAACGGTTAGACCAAATTTTTGCTTTACTCGCTTTCTTATTTCATTTGCAATTTCAACTCCATTTTTGCCAAGATATTTAAGCGAAGGTGTGACATCCAGCCAACATTCGTCTAAACCTAATGGCTCCACAAAATCGGTGTATTCCAAATAGATTTTGTGTAACTTCTTTGAAATCTTTTCGTACACATCATAGTGCGGTGGCAGGGTTACAAGGTTTGGGCATTTCTGTTTTGCTTGCCAAATTGCTTCGCCAGTCTTCACACCAAAACTTTTGGCAATTTCGTTTTTTGCTAAAATTATACCTGTGCGTTTTTCGGGATTGCCAGTGACAGCCACAGGAGAGTTTTTTAGTTCGGGTTTTGTGACGCACTCCACTGAGGCAAAAAAATTATTGACATCCGAATGCAAAATTGTTCGCTCTTTCATTTGCTTTTTATGTCCTTTTTGTTATATACTTGTTCTATAATAAGTATTTTCTTCAAGGATGAATTATATGCAAAAATTATTTAAAAATGCCAATCTTGTGGATGTGAAAAACGGTATATGCAGAAGTGTGAATTTACTTATTAATAACGGAAAAATTGAGAAAATTTTAAGTTTAAACAACAAACTTAATAAAGAGCTTTTGAAATCAGTTGATTCTGTTGTTGACCTTAATAATAACTATGTTTTACCGCCATTTGTCAACACTTTTTGCAATTCCGTTTCGGCATTTGAGGAGAGTTATTTAAAAGAAGAAAGTGATCTGTTGGATGAAAATCACTATGAGAATTATTTGGAAGAACATAAAAAAGAATGTTCTGCAAACAAAATTGAGATTTTAAAAAATATATATAAATTGATGCAAATAAAAAACATTCTGGCAGGTGCTGTTTGTTTTGATTTGTCTAATATTTTGTCTAATAATTTTGCGGAAGATTTGACAAATGGCGAAGGTGGTTGGTTAGATTCTTTGTCAGATAAAAAAATGTGCAATTCCTTGCTTATTGAAAGAATTGACCAAATCTCAGAACAAGATCTTGCAAAGTTGAGCGATTTTGTTGCTAAAAGCGGTAAAAAACTTTTTGTTAAGTGCGGACAAACCTTAGATGAACTTGGCAGTGTGGATTTACAGTATAAAAAGTCATTGCCTATTGTGTTGGAAGATTTTGGTTTTCTTGATCGTCAACCTATTATTGTGGGTGGAAACTGTTTTGAAAAAGACGATTTGGAATTGTTTTCACAGTATGATTGCAAGTTTTGTATCACACCGGCAGAGGATGGTAAAGTGGGCAGAAGACCAACCAATTTGCGGTCGCTTAAAGTTAGAGATTTGTGCGTGGGTTTGGGAAGTGGAAACACATTTGAAATTGATTTTTTCGCTTTTATGCGTCAGATTATCATGACTCAAAGGGCACTTTTTGAGCAAAAAGATGTTATGAGTGAGGCGGATGCATACCATATTGCCACCTATGGTGGTGCAAATTTACTTCAACTTAAAGATTATGGCATTTGCGAAGGCAATCCAGCAAACTTCATTGTTGTTGAGGCAAATTCAACGCTATATGCAAATGTTTTGCAATCTTTGGTTTGGGAAAAGTCTAAACGAGATGTAAAAATGACCGTTCTTAATGGCGAAATTTTACAGAAAAATGGCGAAATCTTTATGAAAAATATCGAGAGTTATGATATAATTGTAAATGAAATAAAACAGCAAATAAGGAGAGAAAAAAATGACAATTGAAGAAAGACTTTCAAGCGAGTTTGGTTTAAGAAATGACTACACTCACAACATTATCGAATTGATTGACGAAGGAAACACTATCCCGTTCATCGCAAGATACAGAAAGGAAATGCATGGTTCTTGTGACGACCAAGTTTTGAGAAATTTTGCAGATAGATTGAAATATTTGCGTAACTTGCAGGATGAGAAAGCTAAAGTTGAAAAGGTTATAACCGAGCAAGGTAAGTGGACTGAAGAACTTAAAGTGGCACTTGAAAATGCTATGACTTTAACCGAAGTGGAAGATATATATCGTCCATATAAACCAAAACGCAAAACCCGTGCGTCTGTGGCTATTGCAAAAGGTTTGGAACCTTTGGCTGATATTTTGCAGGAGCAAAAGAAGGGTGTTGATGTTATGGAAGAGGCAAAGAATTTCATAACAGAAGAAGTGCCAACGGTTGAGGATGCTATTGCAGGAGCAAAAGACATTATTGCAGAAAGAATTTCCGACAGTGCCGAACTTAGAAAAGAATTGCGTGAAATTATCGCAACAAAAGGCTTTATTTTCTGCACTCTGTTGGAGAACGAGAATAACTTAACTTATGAAACCTATTCTGGCTTTAAGCAAGAGGTTAAAAGCATTCCAAGCCATAGAATTTTGGCAATTAACCGTGGTGAAAAAGAAAAATGCTTGAAAGTTGAAGTTCAAATTGATGAAAAATTGACTAAACCAGTCATTGAAAAATATTTTAAGAAGGATAACGAAAACACAAACGCCATCATGGATGAAGTGATTGACGATGCTTATGCACGCTTACTGTTTCCGTCTTTGGAACGTGAATGTCGAAGCAATTTAACCGACATGGCAGACGAGCAGGCTATAAAAATGTTTGAGGTTAATCTTCGTCCTTTACTTTTGGAATCTCCACTTAAAAACAACATAATTATGGGTTTTGACCCGGGTTATCACAATGGGTGTAAGATTGCTGTGATAGACAAAAACGGTTCTGTGCTTGACACAACGGTTGTTTATCCAACTCCACCTCGTTCAAAAACGGAAGAAGCAATGGAAAAATTGGTTGCAATGATAAACAAAAATAAAGTTGATATCATTGCTATTGGAAATGGAACCGCTTCAAAAGAAAGCGAAATTTTCGTTGCTGAACTCATTAAGCATTGTGATCATCCAGTGAGTTATGCTGTGATTAGCGAGGCAGGTGCTTCTGTTTATTCTGCATCCAAACTTGCCGCAGAAGAATTTCCTGATTATGATGTAAATTTGCGAAGTGCGGTTTCAATTGCAAGAAGACTTCAAGACCCTCTTGCTGAACTTATTAAAATTGATGTTAAATCGATTGGTGTTGGACAATATCAACATGATATGCCTCAAAACCGTTTAACAGAGGTGCTTACTGGTGTGGTTGAAGACTGCGTTAACAGTGTTGGTGTGGACTTAAACACAGCAAGTCCAAGTTTGCTTTCTTATGTTTCTGGTCTTAATATGTCCATTGCTAAAAATATTGTTACGTTTAGAAGCAAAACAAAAGGTTTTAAATCAAGAGAAGAACTTTTAAGCGTGCCAAAACTTGGCCCAAAAGCATACGAGCAGTGTGCAGGCTTTTTGCGTGTGGTTGGTGGAGAAAATGTGCTTGATAACACCGCTGTTCACCCAGAAAGTTATGATGCAACAAGAAAACTTTTGAAAATTTTCGACTTAACAGAAGAAGATGTTAAAAATGGAAACCTTGTTCATTTGCCAAAAATGATTGAACAAAAGGGAGAAGAAAAGGTTGCCAAAGAATGCGGAGTTGGTGTTCCAACCCTTTCGGATATAACAAACGAATTGCTTAAACCTGGTCGTGACATCCGTGAAAGTATGCCAAAACCTGTGCTTAGAAGTGATGTAATTCACATGGAGGACCTCAAAGAAGGTATGGTGTTCACTGGAGTTGTAAGAAATGTTGTTGATTTTGGTGCGTTTGTGGATATAGGTGTGCATCAAGACGGACTTGTTCACATTTCTCAACTTTCTGACGATTTTGTTAAACATCCATCCGATGTTGTTAAGGTTGGCGATGTTGTGGAGGTTAAGGTTATGGCTGTTGAACTCAACAAGAAGCGTATTTCGCTCACAATGAAAGGAATTGAGAAAGAGGAAGCATAAAGAGTGCCATAACACTATATATGTTGTATATAAGTGTGTATAAAAGGTGCGAGAAGAGGATATAAAAATGGAAGTTTGTCCAAAATGCCACACAAGTGTTGAAGAAATTTTAGAAACAGGCTTTGTTGGTTGCGAAAAGTGTTATGAATTGCCGGCAATAAAGACGGCTGTTGAAAGGATGTATAACGGCAAAAAACATAAGTCTAAATGAGATAAAAGAGAGGCAATGAGTGCTAGGAGCAATCACTGGTGACATAGTTGGGGCATAATATGAATTTAACAATATAAAAACAAAAAATTTCATCTTTTTTCAACTTGATATGTTTTTCACTGATGACACTGTGATGATGGTGGCTATCTATGATGCCTTATCATCTTGTGAAGGCGATTATTCAAAATTAAGTGATTTAGCAATAGAAAAAATGCAATATTACGGAAAATGCTATCATGCGAATGGAAAAATTGGATATGGTAAAATGTTTGACAGTTGGCTTAAGAGCGAGAATCCAATGCCTTATAATAGCTTTGGCAATGGAAGTGCAATGCGTGTTTGTGCTGTTGCTTACTTTGCAAAATCACTTAAAGAAGTAAAAAAAATATCTTATGCTGTTACCGCTGTGACACACAATCATGAAGAGGGGATAAAAGGTGCAGAAGCCACTGCGGTTGCAACATTCATGGCACTTCATGGGGCAAGTAAAAAGAGATAAAAAATAAGATAGAAAGCGAGTATTACTCATTAGATTTTGACTATCAAAAATTAAAAGAAAAATATACCTATAAAGTATCTTGCCAAAGAACGGTGCCAGAAGCTCTATATTGCTTTTTGATTTTAAATTTATTTGAAGATACAATTAGAAGGGGATTTCTATAGGAGGCGACAGCGATACACTTTGTGCTATTGCTGGCAGTGTTGCTGAAGGATACTATGGAATACCAAATAAAATGAAAAGTACTGCAAATTATATCTTGATAAATTTTTAAGCAAAAAGTGGAAGAATTTAATAAAAAATTTTCATCAATAAATAAAGATAGGTGAAAGGGTGGAAGAATTTAAAGACATTGCAATTTCATCACGAATTAGACTGGCACGAAATGTGAGTGGCTTTAACTTTTTCACGAAATTAACAAGCGAAACGGATGCGGAATTTATTGTTGATAAAGTTTCAAATGCACTAAAAAAATTTGGCGATTTCGACATAATCAAACTCAAAAACCTATCTTTAAATGAGTGTAATGCACTCTTGGAGCGTCACCTAATAAGTAAAGAATTGATTGAAAATAAGGATATTTCGGCGGTGGCATTCTCTTCTGACGAACATTTGTTTGTTATGATGAATGAAGAGGACCATATTCGGGAACAATGCATTGTGGGAGGCTTCAATTTATATAAACCATATCGTGAGATAAAAAAACTTGACGATCTAATTTTGTCGGAAGTGGATGTGGCGTATTCAGAGAACTACGGTTTTATAACCTCTTGTCCGTCAAATTTAGGTACTGCTATGCGGGCTTCGGTTATGCTTTTTCTGCCAGCACTTGAACGAAATGGAGAAATTCAAATTGTCAAGAAAGAGGCTCGTGAAATTGGCAACACTTTGAGAGGACTCTATGGCGAGGGTACACAAGAATATGGCAGTTTCTATCAAATATCTAACCAAAATTCCTTGGGGTTAAGCGAGGAAGAGATTATTGACAGTGTTTCGGAATTTGTATTTCAAGTGTGTGAGATGGAACTTTCTGCAAGAGAAGATATATTGTCCACAAATCATGATGCTCTTGTGAACGAAATATATCGAGCTTTTGGTGTTTTAAAAGAATGTTCGCTTCTGGAAGAAAAGGAAATGATTGAACTACTTTCATTAATAAAATTTGGTGATGCACTTGGCTATTTAAAAATTTTAGACGAAAAGGCTTTTGATAGGCTTTCGGTGGAGGGGTGTTCGGCAAATTTAAAAGAAATTGAAAATTTTTCGCAAGATTTAAAGGAAGAACGCATTCGTGCAGAGTATATAAATAAGAAAATCAAGGAAATTGTAACCAAAAAGTTGTAAAAAATTGATTTTTAATTTGTCAAAAGAAATTTTTGAGGTTTGTGGTACTGAGGTGAGTGTGTGTTTAAGTTGCGGTTGCGGTGTTGTAATAATATTTCGGTGTTTACGCATGATTTTTGGTGTTTTTGACGTAACAACCATAATAATTTTTAAAAAACTTAAATACATTTAAAAATTTGATTAACTTCAGGTTTATAAACTATAAATTATCAAAAATGAAAAATTGTTAGTCATCTATTTAACTTGTTTTAGATTGTCTATGTTGTACTATACTTGATAGTTATGATGTGTATTTGGCGTAAATATGTCGTGAATCACGATATCAATCCACAATATTTAACAACATATTAGATGATTCTTGTTTTAAGGAGGTGAAAATTATGGCTATTAATAATGGATTGTTTTCGGATAGTATTGAAAAAGTGATTAAAAATGCCAGTAAAATTGCTTTACGTTTTGGCAGTAACTTGGTTGGAACTGAGCATATTTTGTATGGGCTTGTGAGTGTCACAGATTGCACTGCGTCAAAGTTGCTTTTGTCGTGTGGAGTAACAGAGAATGCTTTGTTTGAAATTTTTGAAGAATCTTCAAGTGGGGTGACCTTGTTTGGAAGTGTAGAACTTACTCCACGCACGAAAGAGTTGTTTCAAATTGCACAGCAGATTGCAATGGATTTTGGTCATTCTTTTATTGGAACAGAACATCTTTTGTTGGCAATTTTATCCAATAAAAGTTGTTATGCCACAAAGATGTTGGAAAACTTTTTCAATGTCAACATTGATGAATTAAAGGCAAAAGTTATGTCAACATTGCAGGTTAATTTAACCAGAGAGAACAAAAAAAATGAAGAAAATTCTCAGGCGGGAAGTAATTTGCCAGAAAAACTTCTTGAAATGGGAAGTGACATAACTTTAAAGGCACGTCAGCACAAACTTGACCCTGTGATTGGTCGTGAGGAAGAAATTCAGCGTGTTATTGAAATTCTTTGCCGTAAAACAAAGAATAACCCTGTTCTTATTGGCGAGGCGGGTGTTGGTAAAACGGCTGTTGTGGAAGGGTTGGCACAAGCGGTTGCAAGTGGAGATGTGCCAGAAGAGATTAAAGATAAAACTATTTATGCACTTGAAATGGGCGGGCTGATGGCTGGCACTAAATATCGTGGGCAGATGGAAGAAAAGCTTAAAGATGTGATTGAAACCATAATTGAAAACGGAAACATTATAGTGTTTATTGATGAAATTCATACTCTTGCACAAGCAGGAAGTGAAAAAGGAGAAACCAGTCCGTCTGATATGTTAAAACCATATCTTGCCAGAGGGGAACTTCAAACAATAGGTGCAACAACCACGGATGAATATCGTAAATATATCGAAAAAGATAAGGCATTGGAACGCCGTTTTCAACCTGTTATGGTCAATCCGCCAACAGTGGAGCAAACTATTGAAATTTTGAAAGGCTTAAAAGACACTTATGAAGCTTTTCACAAAATCATCATCACACAGGAGGCTATTGAGGCTGCCGCACACCTTTCTGACAGATACATGACAGACATAAGTTTGCCAGACAATGCGATTGACCTAATTAATGAGGCTTGTTCTCGTGCAAATGTTAACTAAACACTCAAACCTCAAAAAGTTCGTGACCTTGAAGATAAAATAAAAACACTTTCAGCCAGCAGAGATGAGGCATCATTACAGAGGAATTATGAAAAAGCGGCAAAATTACAGTCGGAAATCATCAATTTAGAAAACGAATTAAAAGAGCAAAATGAAAAGATAGTTAAAAAAAGTGGAAGTAGTCAAATTGGTGAAAATGAAATTGCTGAGGTTGTTTCAAAGTGGACAGGTATTCCTGTAACAAAACTCACCGAGAGTGAAAAAGAAAAACTTATTCATCTTGAAGATATTTTGCATAAGCGAGTTATTGGTCAGAACGAGGCAATCAGTGCTGTTTCAAGAGCAATAAGGCGTGCAAGGGTTGGAATTCAAGACAATAAAAGACCAATTGGTTCATTCCTATTTATGGGACCAACAGGTGTGGGTAAGACGGAACTTTCAAAGGCGATTGCTGAAGCACTCTTTGACAACGAAAACAACATCATACGAATTGATATGAGCGAATTTATGGAGGGGCATACCGTTTCAAAACTTATAGGTTCTCCACCAGGATACGTTGGCTTTGACGAGGGCGGTCAATTAACGGAACAAGTTCGCCGAAAACCATACAGTGTGGTGCTTTTTGACGAAATAGAGAAGGCTCATCCAGAGGTTTTAAATTCGCTTTTGCAAATTCTTGATGATGGAAGATTGACTGATAGCAAAGGCAGAACAGTTTCTTTTAAGAACACAGTTATCATCATGACAAGTAACATTGGTGCCAACGAAATTAGACAACAAAGACAACTTGGTTTCGGATCTGAAAGTGCAGAGAAGATTGCCGAACGTGATATTTATATGGATGCACTTAAAAAGAAGTTTAAACCAGAACTCATCAACAGAATTGATGTGATTTGTATATTTGAAAGTTTAACAAAACAAGATTTAACAAAGATTGCAGGCATTTTGATTGACGGAATAAATAAAAGGATGTCATCAAAAGGACTTAAAATTGTTGTTGACAGAAAGGCTATTGATTATGTTGTGGCAAAAGGCTCTAATTTAATTTATGGTGCAAGACCGCTTAAACGTTTTATTGAACAAGAGATCGAGGATAAGATTGCTGAGAAAATATTGATTGGAGAACTTTCGGATCATGGAACAATTGAAGTTGGTTTGCAAGGGAGCGAATTGACTTTCACTGAAAAACAATAACAAAATTGTTAAATCATTTTGAAAAAATATATAATTTTGTTAGAATAATTATAGAACAAGAAAGTTCATACAATAAAAAGGAGAAATTTATGAAAGTTGAATTTATCGAAAAAAATTATAAAATTGCAAATAGGTTTAAGGATGTTATGACAGAAAAACTATCTCGTCTTGATAAGTATTTTGGCGAGGAGGCAAAGGCAAGAGTTGTTTGTTCTGAACAAAATAAAAATCAAAAACTTGAGGTGACAATAACAAACAAAGGTTTGTTGTTCCGTTCAGAAGTTTCAGGTTTGAATATGTATGATAATATAGACCTTGCACTTCCAAAACTTGAGAAACAAATTGTTCGCAATAATGAGAAGCAAAAACAGAAAAAACGCACAGCAACAAAGGTTGTAGGTTTTGAATTTTTGGAAGAACTTCCAGACCTTAAACTTCCAGAAATTTATAAGAAGAAAACTTTTGACCTTGATCCTATCATGTTGGAAGATGCGAAAGATGCTATAGAGCGTTTAGGACACACTTTCTTTATTTTTCTCAATGCAGAAACAGGCAAAGTGAATGTTCTTTATAAGCGTAACGACGGCAAATATGGTCTTATTGAAGTGAACTATTAATAAATTATTATAAATCTATTACACAAAAATTAATTTAATAAAAGAATAAAAACACATCAAATTTGGTGTGCTTTTATTTTTTAGTTTAAAAATTATAAACTTGAAAAAGTTTATAAAAAAAACGAAAAAATACGAAAAAAAATATTATAAAATACGAAAAAAAATATTATAAAATACGAAAAAATAAAATAAAATATGAAAAAAAATATTATAAAATATGAAAAAATAAGAAAAAACATAAAACATGAAAGAGATGAAAAATAAAAAAATAAGAGGTAAAATAGAAAATATTTATAATAACATTTAAAATAACACTAATAATTTTGGATAAATTAAACAAAATAATTTTATGAAGAGAATGTTTTTGGTTTTATTATGTTTTTGCTTTTTTCTTGCTGGATGTGAGAACGACACAAAAGTGATAACTGCACATATCAGCAACATAACATCTGCACTTTCCACCAACTATGCAATTAAAGTTGTTTTAGATGATGATGAAAGGGTGAATAGTAAATATGTTGGTTTACAAATAAAGTCCAGCGAAGAAAATTTATTGTTAACTTTTGGCGAGGAGTTGGGAGATAATTACACACTGTCAATTCCAAAGTCTGATTATTGGTATAATTTAACATATTTAATAAGTGCAACAAATGGTGTTGGAACGGAGGCAGGTTATTTGGAATATGAGGCCTACGGTGACCGTGTTTTTAGATTTTCGGCTGACAAAGATGTTGAGTTGGTATTTAGAATGGTGGCTGGAAATACCAAGACAAACGAAGAAACTGGCGAAGAAATTTTGGTACTTTCAGAACCGATTTCCAAAGAGGTGACGGTGCAAGTTAAGAAAACAGAAGAATAAATGGATGAATTAGAAAATAAAAATTAAGTGGTTTGTTGTGTAAAAATTGACAAATCACTTTTATTTTTTTTTATTATGTGTTATTCTATTAAGGTAAGAGTGTAAATATGTTTTATTCGAAAGTTGTTTTAATTTAGTAAATTTAATTAGAAATTTTAATAGGGAGATTTTGAATGCTATCAATAAGAGATTTAAATCTAAAATTCACAAAAGAGTTTAATGCACTTGATGACATAAGTTTGGATGTTCAAGCGGGTGAAAGTGTGGCCTTTATTGGCGAGGAGAGCAGTGGTAAGACAACACTTCTTCGTGTGATTGCAAAACTTGAAGACTTTGATTCTGGAGAGATTTATATAAACAACATACCAATCGAAAAAATTGACTTTAAGCTGGATATAAGTGTTGGTTATGTGCCATATTGCCCTGTTTTTATTGAAAATAAAACCGTTTATGAAAACTTTAAGTATATTTTGAATAAGAAAGGTGTTAAACCTGCCGAAGCCGAAAGAATAATCAACGATGCGATAATTGAATATTCAATTGAGAAAATTCGTGATGAAAAAGTGAAAAATATTAGAAAAGAGGATAAATATATTCTTTCTCTCATAAGACTTACTTTCAGACCTCTTGATTTGTTGTTGGTGGATAATATTTTTGACGAAATTTCAGATGTATATATTGATGCAATTTTGAGCTTAATCAAAAAGATAAAAACTTCAAAAACAACATTAATTCTTGCTTGCACAAGACCAGAAATTGCTGAAAAAATTTGCAAACGAAAAATATTTTTTGAACATGGTAAAGTTATTGAAGAGTAATAAAGATCAAAAAAGTAGAAATAATTGCAAAAAAAATTAGTAAAAATAGTTGCTTAAATGGTATAACAAGCGGATTATTTTAACAAAAAGTTTGTTGTAATTAAATTTATGGCTCAAAAATAAATGAGGGAGATAATTGTGAAAATTAAATTATTTTCGGAATTGAGTGAAGAAGAAGTGAAGTATATTGCAGAAAATAACTTTAATTATTGGAAAAAAATAAATCCTGCGTTGGATTATAATGAATCAACAAAAAATATTATTGTAATGAGAGATAATAAAAATGCTCTACCAATGGGAATTGCTCTTAAAGATAAAAATCATTTGATTGGGTTTTGTACTCTTAGAGAAAATAGATTGAAAAATCATTTAAACATAAATCCATGGCTTTGCAATTTAATGATTTTTGATAAGTTTAGGGGTTTGGGTTATGCAAAAATTTTAATAGATTTTGTATGTAAAAAATTTAAAGAATTGGGATATAGTAAAATCTATTGTTGGACAGACCAAGCACCTGATTTTTATAAGAAATTGGGTTGGAACTATGAAGGTAAAGTAACTAAAAATGAAGGTGGAGAGGCATTGTTGTTCTCAAAAGTTATATAAAATAAAATTAAATATAAGATGTTTTAAGGCAAGGTTAATCATCTCGCAGACAGTTGGTTTGTCATTGTCATCCACTTTGTATAACTAAATAAATAAAAATAAAAAGTTTTTTTTCATTATTTTAGTATTTTTTTATTTAACTTTTGTTATTAAAAAAAACACAGAATAATCGTATCCGTGTTTTTTTTCTTTACAATTTTTCGGTTTTATAAATATTGATTGATTGTTATAGTGAAAGTGATATTTGCTTAATTCAAAGCAGTATTTTTTGAGTTTTTTGCACACCATTAATTATGATAACTAAAATTTTTATAAATTCTCATTTGCGTTAGACTACAATTCTGCCTTTGGCATCAGCAGGTTGGAAGCAAGCAAAGATTGCCTCAATAAGTGCAACTGCTGATGGAATAAATGTCCAACAGAAAAGTATGTATAAAATGCCAATGCTTTTACCAGCATAGAATTTGTGCATACCAAGTCCACCTAAAAATAGTGCCAACAGAATATAAGCAAGTTTATTAACCACTGTAACAGGCTTAGGGGCAGGTGGTGCTATATTAGGTCGAGAACCCATAGTGTTGTTGTTAATAACATTGATAACAGGGGCTTGTCCAGAGGTGCCAGATAGAGTGGTTTGTCCATTGGTTTCTTTGTCGGCATATTCTTTTTCTGCTTTCTCTGGTTGCTTTTGAACAATAATGATTTCATTACCAGATACATACTTCTCAACTTCCATTCCAATTTTTGCCTCAAAATCTAATTCGGATTTTTTAATTTGTAATGCTTGACCGTCGTCAGTGCCAATCACCACATACTCTTCGGTTACTCTTATAATCTTCATTTTTCCCTCCGTTATGTTTAAAAATTTTCATAATCATTATAATTCCCCCCCCATTTTGTCAAGTGTTTTTTTCAAAATTTTCCAGCAATTTATTAATTTTTAAACAAATTTGGTATTAATTTTATTTAAATAATATGATTGTACAATAATGCTTATACAATAATGTCTTAAAAAACGAAAAATAGCTAATATAGAAAAAATAAAAAATCTTAAAAAACTTGAAAGAAACAAAAATAAAGAAATTAAATAAAAGAAATTAAAAATAAAAGAAACTAAAAATAAAAAACAAAAAAATGAAAAATTTAAATAAAAAAAATTAAAAATAAATAAACCTTGCTTGAATTTGCAAGGTTCTTTTAAAAAATATAAAGTTTATTCGTTTCAGTTTAAAATAATAAACATCATGTTTTTTTTCATAAGTAACATTTATGGCATGGGGGATATTAATATATGAAAAATTTAATATTAAAACATTAATCTTTAAAAAAGTGGGTCGTCATAAGTTTCTGGTTTTTCAATATCAAGCAATTTCAATACTGTTGGAGCTATTGAGGTTAACGATTTTCCTTTTTTAAGTTTGACATTTTTATGTTTTTCGCTCACCAAAATGACAGGCACAGGGTTGGTGGTGTGTTTGGTTAGTTTGTTTCCATCGTGGTCCATCATCTCTTCTGCATTGCCGTGGTCTGCTGTTATTATACAATCTCCGCCAACCATAAGTGTGGCAAGGGCAACCGCATAGGCTTGCTTTTCAACACAAGCAATTGCCTCTTTGGCAGCATTGAAGTTTCCTGTGTGACCAATCATATCTGGGTTGGAAAAATTGACTAAAACAAAATCATATTTTTCTGAGGCTATCGCTTCCAACACTTCTTGACAAATTTCCACTGCTCTCATTTTAGGATAGGCAGAGAAGTCTTGAACATTAATGCTATCAATCAATTTTCTGTCTTCGCCATCATAAGGTTTTTCAATTCCGCCGTTGAAGAAGAAGGTTACGTGTGCGTATTTGGTGGTTTCGGAGATGTGAAATTGCGTTTTTTTATGTTGAGAAAGTACTGCCGACAAATTATCCTCCACCACTTTTGGAGGGTAGATTGTGTTGAGATGTTTGAGGTCATCAGCATATTCTGTCATTGCCGTGAAAAGTATATTTTTTAAATTCTTTGTTTTAAACTCTTTGAAATTGGCATCCGTCAATGCATAGGTGATTTCTCTTGCACGGTCAGAACGATAGTTGTAGAAAATAATGCTGTCGTTATCTTGAATATGTGCGTTTTCATCTAAGACAATAGGTTCCACATATTCATCTGTTTGACCTTCTTCGTAGGCATGAGAAATGGCATCCATTGCAGAGGTGAATTTTGTTCCTTCGCCATTAACCAACATTTTATATGCTTTCTCAACACGGTCATAGCGTTTTTCTCGATCCATAGCATAAACCCTGCCAATCATTGTGCCAATCTTTGCGTTGGTGCCTTTAATTTTCTCTTCCGTTTCTGCTACAAACTTTTTGCCATCGTGAGTGCCGGTGTCACGACCGTCCATAAATGCATGGATATATATGTTTTTTATGTCGAAATTTTTGGCGAATTCCAAAATTGCATAAAGGTGTGTGAGTTGTGAGTGAACTCCTCCTTGTGAAAATAAACCCATAATGTGAAGGTTGCTCTTGTTTTTCTCTGCATGAGTCATTGCCTTTATTAGCGCAGAGTTCTCAAAAAATTTTCCATTTTTAATTTCGCTGTCAATAAGTTGCAGGTCTTGCAAAATAACACGTCCACTTCCAAGGGTGAGGTGACCAACTTCAGAGTTACCCATAATCCCTTTTGGTAAGCCAACTGCTTCTCCACTGGCATCAAGTAAGCCGTGAGGATACATCTTTTTTAGTTTATCCAAGTTTGGTGTTCCTTGACTTGAAATTGCGTTTCCAAATTTCTCTTTTTTATAACCAAAGCCATCTAAAATTACAAGTGTTACCATAATTTTTCATCTCCTTTCATAATTTTTTCATTCACTGAATAGTATAGATTTTTAATAAAAAAAAGTCAAATTAAATGGTTATTTAAATTTAATTTAACTTTATTTTTTTCTTATTCTGTTTTAGATGTATTCAGTTAAAAAAATAGAATTTATTTTAATTTAAGATGATTTTTGCTGATTTTTGGTTTTAATTCGAATTTTAATTGAAATTTTAATTTAAGTTTAGTAAATTTTCGATTAGTTTGATAAATATGATTAAATTGGATTTTTGATGATTTTTATGATTTTATCTGTTGTTTTTGTGAACTCGTCCTTTTCTTTTTGGATAATGTTAAATCTAATCAATGCGTAAATTGTTGGCAGAGCAGTGCTGATATCGCACGCCATATTCACATAACCGCTAAGTGAGAAGTTGTAAGTTAGCCAAAGACCACTGTTGATTATCAAACCAGTTCTTACCACAAGTGTGTTTTTAAAAGTTTGAGTGATAAGCAGGATAAGTGTTGAGATAATCATAAATAAATCTAATGGACTGCTCCAAAAAACTCCAATAGTGATACTTATTAAAACAATAACCACAACACCTGTCAAGACGTACCATTTTGTTGACATATTTTTCTTATCAAAATAAATAAAAATCGCTTGTCTTATAATGCAAAGGAAATTGAAAATTGCTGGCACAGGACTGAAAAGTAAAACATAGCAAGACACATAAAAAATAGTTGCAAAAATGTTAAACAACATGATAGAGTGTTTTGTTTTTCTAGTCCTGCCTATAACGTCAATAATAAGACCAATTGCGGTGAGAACTTGAGATAATATGTATAGCATATAAATTTATCCTTTTGTTTAATATTAAGTAAATTAAATCGAACTTTTAATTATTGTTAAAATTTTATCGGTTGTTTTGTCGAATTCATTCTTTCCTTTGTGGAGTATATTATATTTTATTAATGCAAACAAAACAGGTAAAATTAAAATGGAGTCGGACAACATATTTACATAAGCACTTAAAGACAGGTTATAAATTATCCATAAAACAGTGTTGGTTATTATTCCAATTCTCACCACAAGTGTGTTTTTAAAGGAGTAGACAATTAACAGAAGAATTGTGGATGCAATCATAAACAAATCTAACGGACTGCTCCAAAAAACTCCAACAAAAATGCAGTTTAAAATAATCATTAAAACACCAGTTAATACATACCATTTTGTTGACATATTCTTTTTGTCTAAATAAATATAGATTATTTGTCTTAAAATACAAAGGAAGTTAAAAATTGCCGGCACAGGACTTAAAAGAAAAATATAACAAAGAACATAAAAAGTTGTAGAATAGATACTGAACATCATTATTGCAAGTTTTGTTTTTCTACTCTTTCCTATAATGTCTATAATGAATCCAATTGCTGTGGACAGTTGAGATAATATGTAAAGCATTTTATTTAATATCCTTTTTGTTTTTATTTTTATTGTTTTTTTATTGATTTTTAATAAAATTTATTAATTTTTATATTTTTTATCGATTTTTATATTTTTTTATTAATTCTTATTAAATTTTAAAATTTTGATGAATTTCTTGTTAATTTTTATTGATTTTTAATAAAATTTGGTTAAATTTTAATTAATTTTATTTAAAAATATTTCATTGATAGTTAATTGGTTCTTTAATAATTTTGATAATTTTATCAGTTGTTTTGGCGAATTGATCCTTTTCTTTATGTTTTATGTTATATCTAATCAATGCATATAAAACAGGTAAGATTAAAACAATATCTGCCACAACATTCACATAGGCGCTTAGTGAGAGATTGTAAAATAGCCAAAGTAATTTGTTGCTTATCAAACCAATTCTTACAACAAGTGTGTTTTTAAAGGTTTGGGTGATGAGCAGAAGTATTGTTGATATAATCATAAATAAATCTAACGGACTGCTCCAAAAAACTCCAACAGTGATACTTATAAGAACAATCAGCATAACGCTTGTTAGGCTGTACCATTTTGTTGGCATATTCTTCTTATCCAAATATATAAAAACCGCTTGTCTTACAATGCAAAGAAAGTTAAAAATGGCTGGCACGGGACTAAAAAGCAGAACATAACACAAAACATAGAAAATAGTGGCGAAAATATTGAATAGCAAGATTGAAAATTTTGTTTTTCTGCTCATGCCAACAAAATCTATTATTAAAGCAATTGCTGTGGAAACTTGTGATAAGATGTAAAGCATATAATCCTCTTTTGTTGTTATTTTATCACATTTTAGCATAAATTGATAAGATTTTAAAATTTTTTACCTATATTTTACTTAAACTTATGTAAACTAAATTCATTTGTTTTAGTTTTTATATTTCTTGACATTAGTTTGACTATGCATTATAATAGTGATGTTTTAATTAAGAGGTGTTATATGAACATTTGGAAAGACATGAATCCAGAAAGAGTGAAAGCAGAGGATTTTATTGCTTGTATTGAAATTCAACAAGGGGACAAAACAAAATACGAATTAGATAAGGAAACAGGTTGTTTGATTATGGACAGGGTGCTATACACCAGCACGCACTATCCTATGAACTATGGTTTTATTCCATTGACATATTGTGAGGATGGTGACCCGCTTGATGTTTTTGTGCTTTGTTCTCAACCTTTGGAGAGAATGTGTATTGTGAGATGTTATCCAATTGGTGTTGTTATTATGAAAGACAGAAACGAACGTGATGAAAAAATTATTGCTATTCCTTATGGCGACCCTCAGTATCATGGATATAAAGACATAAAAGAACTTCCACAACATATTTTCGATGAACTTATGCATTTCTTGAGAGTGTATAAGCAACTTGAAAATAAGGTTGTTGAGGTTGATGAACTTGGTGGGCGTGAGCGAGCAATTCAAATTATCAACGAAAGTATGGAAACTTATAAGAAAAAATTCAGTTAGTTAATTAGTTATAACATCGCATAATGACTGACTTTGTTTTATGCTATTTTAAATAATTGTTATTGGTAAGTATTAATAACACAAAAATCGATTGGTAAGTATTAATAACACAAAAATCGGAGGATTAAATTTCTCCGATTTTATTTTATATTTTATATTTTTTTGTTTTTATTTCGCTTTTGAATTTGTTTTTATTTAAAATTTAATTGTTTTTTTTCATTGATATTTTATATCCATATTATTATTTTTTATATTGATATTTTTAATTATTGCATGAACAGCAGTTATACAAAGTAAACCATTCCATAGCAATTTGGGCCAGCGTGTGTTCCAACAACGCAACCAATTTCATTGATGTTGACATTGTTTGGGTCTATATCAAGTTCGGACGCATATTTGGTTAAGAAATTTTCTATAAGTTTTGGATTTGCGGAGTGACCAAAGTAAATTGGATATTTTTTATCTCTTGTTTTTGCACATTGAACCAAAAATTCATTAGCTTTTTCACCAATCTTTTTGGCAATGTTGTTCACTTTTCCTCCGTCAAGGCTGATTATTGGGCGAATGTTAAGCACAGAAGCAGCAACATAACTTGCGGTGCCTAATCTTCCACCTTGTTTGAGATATTTTAAATCGCCAACAACAGCAACTAAACGAACTTTTGTTTTTAGGCGTTCAAGTTCGGCAATCACTTCTTTTGGTTCTGCGTCTTTGTGAGATTTGATATATTCTAGAAGTTCAATAATCACTGCACCTTGTGCAAACGTGGTGGAGCGACTGTCGCACACAAACACATTTTTCATTTCCAAATTTTCAACAGCATTTTTTGCCTGTGCTATTGTGCCAGCAAGGTCGGACGAAATGACGATCGTAATCACAAACCAATCTTCTTTATTTACATAATTTTTTAAGGCATCTTCAAATTTCCATTGGTTTGGCTGGCTGGTTTTTGGGATGATTCCACCTTTTAATTTTTCATAGAAAACATCATTAGGTAAACCTTCTGGATATAACTCTCCATTAAAATTAACCTCAATTGGTAAGATTGTTATGTCATTTTCTTCTGCAAATCCAATAGGTAAATCCACAGAAGCTTCAGTTATAATTTTGTATTTCATAATTTCTCCTAATTTATTTGTTTATATTTTAACAAATATTCATCATGTTTTGCAAATAAATAGAGAAATATATTTAAAAATTTTTAATTATTTTTATGATTCAACCATTCTCATAAAATTTTCTTTTTAATGCTTTTCTTTTTCGTTAGTGCTTGATAAGTCTGGTTTAAGATAGAACTTCCCACATCGTTCTTCAATGCGATCGGCAAACAATATTTTTTGTTCGTCATCAAGAAGCAGTTCTCCTTCAACTTCTTTCAGTTTTCCAAGACTGGTGATTTTTGAACCTCTAAAATCGGCAATTCCACCAATATATTCCAAATCTCCAAGACTGGTGATTTTTGAACCTTTAAAATTAGCACTCTTGCCAATATATTTCAGTTTTCCAAGGTTGGTAACTTTTGAATTGCTAAAATCAGCCCATTTGCCGATATATTCCAAATTTCCAAGACTGGTGATTTTTGAATCTTTAAAATTAGCACTCTCGCCAATATGTTTCAGTTTTCCAAGGTTGGTAACTTTTGAATTGCTAAAATCAGCCAATTTGCCAATATATTCCAAATCTCCAAGGTCGGTGATTTGTGAATTAGTAAAACAAGTATTATATTTAATATGTTTCAGTTTTCCAAGAGTTGTGATTTTTGAATTTCCAAAATCTGCATTTCCACCAATATGTTTTAAGTTACCAAGGCTGCTGACTTGTGAATAATTAAAATTAACATTACCACCAATATACTCCAAATTTCCAAGGTCGGTGATTTGTGAATCATAAAAATCAGCATCACCGCCGATATATTCCAAATTTCCAAGGCTTTTAACATTTGAATCGTCAAAATAAGCATTTCCACCAATATATTCCAAATCTCCAAGGTTAGTGATTTGTGAACCTCTAAAATCGGCATCATAACCAATATGTTTCAGTTTTCCGAGGCTGGTGATTTGTGAATCTCTAAAATAAGCATCACCGCCGATATATTCCAAATTTCCAAGATCGGCGATTTGTGAATCATAAAAATTAGCATCGCGACCAATATATTCCAAATTTCCAAGGTCGGTAATTTGTGAATTAGTAAAATAAGCATCACCACCAATATGTTTCAGTTTTCCAAGACTGGTGATTTGTGAATTAGTAAAATAAACAAAACCACCAATATATTCCAAATCTCCAAGACTGGTGATTTTTGAACCTTTAAAATTAGCACTCTTGCCAATATATTTCAGTTTTCCAAGGTTGGTAACTTTTGAATTGCTAAAATCAGCCCATTTGCCGATATATTCCAAATTTCCAAGACTAGTGATTTTTGAATATGTAAAATCAGCACTTCCGCCGATATATTTCAAATTTCCAAGGTTAGTGATTTGTAAATCTCTAAAATCAGCATTTTTAATAATTACTACATAATTTGGAGAGGTTACTGTTTTTTCAAGAGTAATTTCTTCTGGTTTACAATTGAAGTGTTCTGCTATGACAGATTTTGCAAATTTACTGTTTTCTATTTTGTTATATAAAGTTGTTTTATTGGAATTTTCTGTTCCGTGTGACTTATAGTCATTTTGCGACAAATCTTTTAAAAGTTGTGGTATTTCGTCTTTTTGGAGTGTTTGCTCATCAATTTTCTTTGAGTACGAAATTAGGCGAGCATTCCATTCTTCCTTCTCTAACCACTCTTTGCCGTTCTGGATGTTTTTATTTTTGGTTAAGAACTCAATAGCAACAGGGCGGTATTCATCTTCGAGTTCTTGTGCATTTCCACCTTTAAGTCCACGAACTTCGTCGATTTCTTTTCCACTCATTTTCACGGCAATGTGAGGGTGGTTGGAATTATCCACAAACACAAAGAAATCTCCTTGTGCAAGTTGTGAACTTGCCAAAGTTTTTGTGCACCATGGTGTGTATTGAACAAGCGATGCCAAATTCTGTGCATTCTTAAGGTATTCTTTTGCATTTGATTGTTTTCCTTCAAATTTAAGCCATTTACCCATGCCAAAAGTTTCCACTCCGTCAAGAGTGATTTCATTCTTTTGCGAGGTGCTTTTATTGAAAAGTTCCAAACCAGCAAAGTATAGGTTTGCAAAGTTGGAGTGGTCTTTCAAGTTGTTATAAATTGTTTTAAGCACAACTTCGTTTAGGGTGATATGTCCAGATATGCTTTTGTGAAGGTCACGGGGTTTAACAATGGTTTTTTCTTCTTGGTTGTCATTATCTTTCTTATATGTTTTAAGTAATGTTTCTCTAAGCATAAGGCACTTGAATGCAGGCTCATATTCGGTTGTTTTAATAAAATCAACAATGTGCTTGTATTCTGCGTGAAGTTGCTCTGAAAAGCGTTTTGCCATTTCTTTTATCATAGTGGCTTTGTTGTTTAAAGTTATTTTTGCCAATTCTCCTTCACCACGTGCTTGCATTGCTTTGATTTCTGATTCAAATTCTCGTTCCAATTCTTTGTTATCTTGCGTGTAAATTTCAAAATTTTTTGGGTCTTCTGCAAAATCATACAATCGTTGAAGTTCGGTGATTATGTCTTCTCTAACTTTGGAATATTTCGTTTCTTTTTGTGTTGGTAAAATGTGATTTTTTCCGTCATAGAAATTCATAATGAAAATCTTTTCCCAAATTGTTGCTTGTGCAAAAGATTGTTCAATGCGGTTTGTTAAAGAAAGATTTAGCAGTCTTTCGGCAATTTGCTTGTTTGCACTGCTGTATGTAACAATGATTTCATATAGGTTGTCTGTGATTGGAGAATATTTTTCTTTTCTATGTTCGTAAATGTTTCCAACAATAAAGTCAATCGCAATTTCGGTATCCAAAATGCCGTCAGCAATTTGTGCAGGAGAGTATATTCCAGCATAACGCAAATAGTATTCTTTATAAATTCTCTCTTTTTCTTCTTGGGTTAGGGTGTTAAGAATTTCTTCTTTTGCAAACACAAAACTTTCGCTTTCTTCAAAGTGGTGCAGAACTTCATGTTTGTTTGCGGTTGCTAACTGTTCAGGCGTGTCCACTTGTGCAAGATTGATAAAAATTTTGTTTCCTTCTGTGCGTGCAACGAAAGAAGAATCGGTATCTTCCAAAAACACCGTTTCTAAACCTAACAAAATGTTGTTGTAGGATATATCATCCTTTAATTTCTCTAAAGTTTCTTTTGTAAGCATTAAATATTTCCCTCTTCAAGCAAAGAATAAATTTCCTCAAGAGTTTTTCCATCTTGGAGTAATTTTTGAATTTTTTTTGTTCTTAAACTGAATTTTTCTACATCTTTTTCGGCAATTTGCACAAGTGTGCCGTCATACGCTTTCATTGTTACTATTTTTTCCATAAGAACCCCTTAAATTATGATACATTATAACATATATTTTATTGCTATTCAATACTTACTATTGTTTTTTATAGAATAAAAATAATTTAAGAGGATTTAAGAAAACGTAATTTAATTTTTACTAATGAAGAGGTTAAGCAAAGATTACAAAAATATTTTAAAAATAATTTAGATTATTAGTTCTTCTTGAAGAGTTGATTTGTGAAATTATAAAGAAGCACCACAACAACTGTGTAGTAAGCAAGTGATATGAAAAAGTTTCCGCTGGCATATAGTGCGGTTTGCAAGAAGCCAGCATTTAATGTTCCGCCACCAAGCATGGATGTTATGTTGGCATGAATAAATGGGAGCAAGCAATACACAAAGGTACCATTTAAGAAAATATTGCAAATTGTGGCAACTGCAAATATACCAAGAGATATCCCAAAGCCAAGTTCAAATTTTCTGCTGAGGTTCATAATGAAAATGGTGATTACAGCATAGAAAATCACTTCAAGTTCAATTCCAATAACTTTTATCAGCAAGAACAAGAATGGGTGAATGGTGTATGTTGATGATAAATTGAACACCGCCAGAATATTGCCAGAAAGAAGTGGGAAGAACAAAATTGACCACAGCAATATCATAAGTGTGAAAATTGCTAAAATGAATGATGTTGCAAATACTATTGCGAAGAATTTTCCTGCAAAAACTTGTCCAAAGGTGACATTTTGCGACAAGACGATGTCCATTTTACCATTTCGGCGATCTAATCCAAACAACTTGTAAGCACAGAAAATTCCAAATATTATTGTGAAAAAGCCGATTATGCTGATTGTGGTGTATGTGGCATCATAAGCGGTTGTTTCTGAGGATGATATATTGAAGTTTAATGGCACTTGGTATTCCGTGTAATAAACACTTTCATCATTCAAGAAGAAGTTCATCTTGGCAAGTGCAACTTCAAGTTCTTCGTCTTCAAAATATTCGTATTTATAAAGATTTTTTACATCATTGAAGTGGTTGTTTAAAAGAAGATAAAGTTCGTATTGTATGCCATATTTTGCGCTCTCGCAAGTGAGTTTATAGTTTGTTATAAGACTGACCATTTCTGATAGGTGATTGGTGTCATAACTCGTGACATTGGCACTGAGTTTTTCTATTTCAGCAGAGATTTCTTTAAGTTTTTCTTCCGCTTTTGTTATATATTCAGTTTGAAATGCTTCTAATTTTTCTGCATCTATTTGCCAAGTGCTTACTTCTTCAAATACGGTGTTTAATTGGTCAATTTTATCGATGTTAACCACAAGATTATCCAAAATCGTAGTAATTCCTTCAACATTGTCAGTTGTGCCAGATTTTATTGCTACATCAAAATCTTCCGCAATGGTTTCCAGTGTTTCAAAGGTGCTTGTCTTAAAAAATAACTTGCTTTCAAAAGCATCCAAAGACTTGTAGTCTTCAACAAATTGAACTAAATTTTCAACAGCATTTGTTATTTGACTAATGTTTAAGTTTTCTATGTATGTTGAGTTGCTTGGGCTTAAGGCATATTTGCTTAGTTCATCTTTTATTCCGCCACTTGTCATAAATGAATCAATAATGTCTTTAAATGTGTTGTATTCTTCGCAAATCAAACTGCTTTGAACTTCCAAATAGTTTTTTGCTTCTTCTAATAGGGCATCTAATGAAGATTTGGTGTCGATATCGCTATTTGAAGAAAGAAAATTGTTGTAAACCTCAATTGTGTATTCTCCGCTTGTGGAGGCAACATACTCTTCTTTTGTTGGGATTTTGTATGTGGCGCTAAAAATAAGGCAGGCAATTAAAACAACAATCATAACCACCAGCGAGATTGGGTTAAATATAAGACGCTTAAAGTCGTACGATGCTATCTGAAAAATTTTCTTCACGCCTGTTCCTCCTTATAGTAAGGGGTGAGTTCTGCAAAAATCTTTTCTGCTTTCCTATTCAAATATCCTGCCCGATATACCGCAATTTTATTGCTTGATAAAAAATAAACTATTTGTGCAACGGTGTCTTCATCTGCATCAAAAAGAACACGAGAATCCAACAATTTCACTCTTAAATTAAAATTATCTCTTATTAATGTGCCAACATAATGTGGATATTTAACCTTAACATAAGCGTAGGTTTTAAGTTCAATCATGCTTTCGCATTCTTCCGCCGTCATGATTTTTAAAATTTCACGATTTTCCATGAAAACAAATTTTTCACATTCGCCATCTAAATTTTCAATCTTGCGGGAGGTCATCAAAACGGTTGTGCCTTTGGCTCTTATTTCTTCAATTGCCTCTTTAACAATTTTTGTTTTGTCTTCTGGGATGTTGTTGAAAGGTTCGTCAATCAATAAAAGTTTTGGCTCGTACATGAAAGCAAGTGCAAGCGACATAAGCTTTTTCTCGAAATATGGAAGTAGTAGAACTTTTGTGTTTAAACGATGAGTAAGGTCGAATTTATTTAAAACCTGAATTATTTTTTCTTTATCTAATTTGCCTCTAAGTGAAGTTAGGTACCTCATGTTTTCGTATACAGACTGGTATTTGAAAAACACGGGAGGGTCAAAACAAGTGGAAACATTTGTCAACACTTTTTTGTTATCGTATATATCTTTGCCAAAAATAAAAGCTTGACCCGGGATTATAGGCAACGAACCAGAAATGGCTTTTAAAAGACTTGTTTTGCCAGATTTATCCTCGCCAATAAAACCCCAACATTCTCCTTTGTTAATTGAGAATGAGGCATTTTTAACAAGAAAGCGGTCTTTGATTAAAACAGAAAGGTTTTTAACCTCTAAGACAACTTCGCTTTCTTCTTTCTCATTATCTAAAATTCTCATATCCTTCATAGTAATATTATATCAAAGAATATCTAATTTGTAAAGATTTTTTTTAACTTTGGTTGTCAGTTTAGCGGTTATTTATCCATTTGCTACATTTGTTACACTCGAAGTATAAAAAATAATAAACATTTAACTCAGATGATGTTAAATTATAACTATTAACAGACACTTGAAAGAAAAAAATAATAATTGTTTAACGATAAAATTATATTCTGAATGCTGAAAATAAAAAAACAGCTTAGATATGCTAAAAAATTTAAAAAATAGAAAAATGCTAAAAAATTAAAAAAAAGTTAAAAAAAGTTAAAAAAAGTTAAAAAAAATAAGAAAATATGCAAAAATTCATTAAAAATAGCACGGAAAATATAAAATAGCAACCAAAATGGTTGCTTTGGATATGTTTAATCGGTGTTTATAAGATTATCGAAAATATATTCATAGATGTTTGGTGCTGAGTTTCGCCATTTCTTGCAGGCTTCTTCTGCAGCTTGGCGGGTGGGTGCTTTAATTTTAATCTCAAAAAGTGGTGTGTTGATTAGACTTTCATAAATACGCATTGTCACAAGATATGAACCGTCATCAGCATCGGTGTAGTTGGCATAATATTCTTGTGATTGTTTTATGTTTAATCGGTTATTTTTGCAATAGGTGGCAATTTCATCTCTCAAATTGTTTGGTATTCGTTTGTAAAAATATGAAAGGCAATCTCTACCTTCAAAAGTGAGAGTGTATCGCATTTCGCCCTCTTTACATTCGGTTTTATAAATAAGTTTTGATTCTGTCAATTGATATAAAAGGTCTATGCAATCCATATAATTGACCCAATCGTTTTTAACGGCACATATTTCAATGATAGAGTTTTCTGTCAATGGCATCTCCATTTTATCAAGACAGAACAAAATTATTAGTTTGTTTGTGACTGCATCGTAATCCATAATATAGATAATACCAAATATAACAAAAAAAATCAAATTTTTTGTGCTTGTTTGCAAATTAATTTGCTTTTTGGCTCAATTATGATAAAATACATAAGACAAGAACTTCTTTTGTAAGGTTAAGTTCATTGTGTTATCTAATGAAGAAAAATCTAATAAGATTAAAAGGAGCGAATATGGAAGCAAAAAACATCATTGAAGTTGAAGAATTTATTTTGGAATGTAATGATATGTTAACTGGGAGATTTTTAGACTTAAACAAAAGATTAGAAAAATTTCTCACTTGCATGACTAAAAGTGAAGATATAGTCGACTTTTTGGCGGAATGTTTAACAGATTTTGACGATGAAGTGGAGTTTGCAAAGGCATTTTCTGTGGATAGGAAGTCGGGAACAGTGAGGGTGTCAATACCAACAGACGACAAAAGCAAAATTGCATTGATAACCACAATTTTCAACAATCTAACCAGCAATAAACTTAACATAAATCAGTTTTTGGAAACATATTTTAACAACAATAAATTAGCACCAACTCAAAACTTTTTGTCGGAAATTATTAGACCTTTTAGAGATTTGATTTGTAAGTATTTCAGGATAAATACGAATATAACATTGGAGGATATAAGAAAAATGATGACATCAGAGAAATTGCAATACGCAGAACAAGAAGGGGTTAAACAGGAGGAACAACTGCCTCATTTGAGCGATTTAATTGCAGAAATTAAAAAAAATTGCAATCAAATTTTATCACTTTTGCAGTTTGAAAAGAAAAGAAATGAAAATTATGATGACGTTGAATTTATAGTAAGTTCAATTATAGATGCTTGCCAAAAGGAAGATTTAAGAAGTATTAACGGCATGATAGTTGGACTTGTTTATGCGTCAAAGAAATTAAAAAATATCCGTTATTTAGTGGAAGATATGAAAGACTTGATTTATAATTATTATGATTACCTTGAAGAAATTGCGGAAAATGTGCAAAATTGAGTTAATCAAAACACATTAACATTTGTTATTTGAGATTGGAGAGGATTTTGGAAAGTGAAATAGAAGATGAGTCAATTTATGAATTTTACAATAGAGGCATAGAAATGGATGATAATTTAGGCTTTTTGTGTGTTTTAGATAAGGCGAATGCACCCGAAGAAAAGCTTGAATGGCTCAAAGCACATCCAAAGGCAAGATATTATGGAATCCTTGACAAAATAAGTGAAATATGAGAATTAAAAAAAATAAAGTTGAGGATAGAGAAAATGGTAACTGAAACAGAAAAACAAATTACTGATTACTTTTTTGCGAGCAATCTAATAAAAGACGACTGTATAGGTTTTATGGCTGTCATTAGAGCAGCAAAAGCACAAGATGAAATGCTTGCATGGTTTAAAGCAAATCCTGAGGCACAATATAAAGAAATAGATGACAAAATAACCGAAATATGGGAAAGGATTTAAAATATTAAGTTGAGGATGTAGAGAAAATGTTAACAGAAATTGAAAAAGAAATTATAAACATATTCAAAGCAAGGGGCATAACAAGAGATGATATGCTTGGTTTTACAAGTATCCTTGATGCCAGCAACACGCACAAAGAAATGCTTGAGTGGCTTAAAGCAAACCCTGAGGCACAATATAAAGAAATAGATGACAAAATAACCGAAATATGGGAAAGGATTTAAAAAAAATCAGCAGAAATAGCAAGTAGAGATACTTGCTTTTTTATTTTTTATAATTGTTCTAATTGAAGATGTTATAGTGAAATTTGAAAATTATAGTGATATTTGCTTTTTTGTTTCTAATTTTATTGCATATTTAATTTAACTTTTTTTCATACTACAAACAAATGAGGTGAAAATGAAAGTTGAAAGCACAATAAAGGAATTAAAAGAGCAACTTCACAATTCTATTGACTTGGCGGATAGGATAATTAAGGTTGGGGAGGTTGATGTTGGTTTTATATATTTAAAAAGTATAACAGACAATCTTGTTTTTTCGCAGGGTATATTTTCGCCAATATCAAAATTTGAAGGAGAACTTAATATTGACGAAATAAAACAAATTATAAACACCAACGATGTTTTGGAAATCACAAGGCAAGAGGTGGCGGAGAATATTCTTAAAGGAGCTGTGGTTATACTTCTTTCTTCGAGTGAAAATTTTGTTGCGGTGGATATAAAACAATTCAACTCTCGTGCACCAGCAGAACCGCCAACTTCTGCTGTTATTATGGGGCCTCGTGAGGGGTTCACAGAAGATTTAAACACCAATATTTCACTTTTGCGAAGAATTTTTCGCAGTGAAAAACTTGTGGTTGAAAGCGTGAATATTGGAAGAGTTACCAACACGCAGGTTGCAATTACATATTTAAGCGGAATTGCAAGTGGCAAGGTTGTAAAAGAGGTTAAGAAAAAACTAAACAAAATTGACATTGATGGAGTTGTCGATTCTCACTATCTCATAACTTTTCTTACCAACAGACCAAACTCAATTTTAAAGCAGATTGGCACCGCCGAAAAGCCAGATATTGTTTCTGCAAAGATGCTTGAAGGTAGGGTGGCAATAATAGTGGATAACTCGCCAATTGTGCTTACTGTTCCTTTTGTCTTTTTGGAAGATTTGCAAAGTAGCAATGATTACTACACAAACCACATCTATTCAACTCTATTGCGTTTTATTCGATTAATTGCCATTGTGCTTGCTGTGTTAGGACCTGGCACTTACATTGCTCTTCAACTTTTTCATTATAATGTTTTGCCAATAAAATATTTAATCACAATTGCAAACTCCACTCAACAAGTGCCGTTCACACCATTCATTGAAATTTTGTTTATTATGTTGTTGTTTCAAATTTTGTATGAGGTGAGTTTAAGATTGCCAAGTTATTTGGGTTTGGCAACCTCAGTTGTTGGAGCATTGATTTTGGGTGATACTGGGGTTAAGGCTGGGTTAATCTCACCGCCAGCAGTTATTGTGGTTGCTATTGCAAAAATAGCACTATACACCGTACCAGAACAGTCTGCACAGATAACAATAATACAATATATTTTTCTTTTAATAGGAGCATCGTTAGGGCTTTTGGGGTTGATTGGTGGAATGATATATTTTTTAACTTATGCCAACACAATAGAAAATTTTGATACACCATATCTTGCACCATTTTCGCCATTTATTTTTTCGGATAACAAGGATGGGCTTCTTGTTGTGCCGACAATAGATATGATACAAAGACCCAAATCTTTTAAAAATGAAAATTACACAAGATTAAAAAAGAAAACAAATGAAGATACAAAAACTGAAAACAATCAAAATAAAGAAACATAAATAAAAAGAATATAAAAATAAATAAAAATACCAATTAAAATAAATAAAAATAATAAAAAAATAGATAAAAAATAGATAAAAAATAGATAAAAAATAGATAAAAAATAAATAAAAATACTTAAAAAACAGGAAATTAAAGTAATAAAATAATAAATTTTTAAAATAAAAATATATTTAAATAAAAATTGTGAAAAAAGCGAAAATTGAAATAAACAAAAATATAAGGTAAAAACAACTAAAAAAAATACAGCAAAAAGCTAAAAGACAATTAAAAATCAACAAAATTTTAAAGTGTTGATAAAAATAGAAGTATTTTAAGATAAATAATAAAGAATTATAATTAAAAACATTAAAAACAAAAAAAATAAAATAATAAAAATATATAAAAACAACAAAAAATATTAAAAAAACATCAAAAAATGTTAAAAAACACAAAAAATATTAAAAAAAATGAATAATAAGTAAAAATGAATTAAAAATTGAGGTTTAAATATGAGAGTGGTTGACCGCACAATAAATGCATGGCAAACGGGAATTTTAATGTTTATATTGCTGTTTGCAAATAAAATTTTGGTGTTGCCGTCTTTGTTATATGAGGGGGCAAACTTTGAGGCTGTTTACATACCAATCTTTTTATTTGTGCTTGAAATTGGGATTGTTTTTCTGTTTTACAAATTAAAAATCCGTTATCCAAATCAAACCTTTGCCGAAATCATTAGAAAGCATTTTGGAAGGTTTATTATGGTGGTTATATTTATTATTTTTATGCTCTTCTTTTTAGGAAAATCGGTTTTGCTTTATGATGTCACTTTCATATTTTTTAGAAATTTAATTTATAAAGATTACAGCAACTTTCTTTTTCTATTTTGTATTATTCCAATTATCTGTCATTTGTCAATATCAGGATTGAGAGCAATTGGCAGAACGGCTCAGCTTTTCTTTCCTATTGTGCTTTTAATTACAATTTTTTGTGTTGTGGTCGGCTTTTTTGGAATTACCTCCAAGCCGTTGTTTTTTGAGTCTACTTTTTCGCAAATAGGACTGACAACTCTTCGCCATATTGCGTCTTTCGGGGATTCCATATTTTTGTTTCTTATCATGGATAGGGTTATTGTCAAGAAAAAGCAGTGGAAAATTATTTTTAGTTTTTCAATTGCGTCTTCGGTTTTGGTTGTGCTTGTAACTTTGGTGTTTGTTCTGTCATACACATACACAGCTTTTTTACATCCTTATGCAATTTTTGAGATTATGAGTTATGTTAAAGAGTATGGTGGGCTTGGAAGAATTGACATCATTTCCATGGTTGTGATTATCATTTTTACATATTTTCATCTTGCCATATATCTTAAAGGTTTTATGTTTAGTTTTTATGAAATTTTTGACAAGATAAACTATGTTTATCCGGTGGTCACTTTCAATCTTTTTTTTCTTATTGTTATAAACTTTTTTATTCTCAATCTTGAACAGGCGGTGGTGTATGGCGAAAGTTTGCTTCCATACATTGCAATATTCCCTTTTATTATCATCCCGGTGGTGGTGATAATTCTTCTTCTAAAGCGGAAAAAGAAGGAGGTAAAATATGAAGTTTCATCTTAAACAACTTTTTGAAACACCAATGTTCATTGTTTTTCTTGCAATGATTGTGCTGTTCTCGTTTGGCTCGATTGGAGAACTTGCAGAGGTTAACCGCTATGCAGTTGTTACAGCAGTTGGTATTGATTTTTCGGAGAATGAAGACGAATTTGAAGTGTCGCTCCTAACTTTTGTGCCTGTTGCTGAGCAAAATTTTGCCGAAAACTATAAAATGATTTCATCTAAGGGAAAGAGTGTGTCGGAGGCAATCGACTATGCGGGGCTTCACATAGGGCGTGAGGTGGGGCTTTCTCACGTGAAAATTTTGGTGTTAAACGAGGAACTTTTAAGTGATGATTTGTATGATTTTTTGGACTATCTTGCACGAAACAACCAACTTTCAACCAGCACAAAATTGGTGGTAACAAACAGTTCGGCAAAAGATTTTCTTTCAACGGCACAACAATTGGAGAGTGAAAACACAATTAAAGTGAGCGAACTTGTAACATACAACCAAAACTACATATATGGCACGGACAGTTCAATTGAAACCTTTCTTCAAGGAACTTATGGGCCAACAAAGGTTGGACTTATTGCCTATCTAACCGTTGATGACGGCGATGAAGGTGTTACGGCTTCTTTGGTGGAGAGTCAAAGCGGAAGTGGTGAAGGAGAAGAAGAAAGTTCTTCAAGTCAAACAAAAGAAATTCTCAACGACGGCGAAACAGTTGTGTTCAAGGATGCCAAAGAGGTTGTGAAACTAACAGGCGATGAAGTGGAAAAGATAAACTTAATTAAAGGTAACTATCACACGGGGGCTTTGGATATTGAGAATGTAACAGACGAAAATTTCAACAATGCCACGCTGACATTCGAGATTTTTGGAAATAAAGTGAATTATAAGGTAAAATATGAAAATTCTATACCTGTTTTCTATATAGATGCAAGTTTAATTTTGAGGTTGAGTGAAGTAAGGAATAATGGCAACGAGAAGATGAATATTGATTTTGCGGTATTAAGCAAGGAAACTACCAACACTATAGTTAAAGAGATAAAAAAATACATTGCAGAGGGAATTCAAATTATGAGAGATAACAAGGTTGATATAGCCGATTTTTACACCACACTCTATAACTCAAACAAAAAATCTTTTTTAAGCTTTTTGGATAACCTTGAAGACCCAGAGGATTATCTAAACCACATTGTGTTCAAGGTTACCGTCAATATATATTCTAAATAAGATACACCTCTTTTTCAAATGTATTTTTAGGTTTAATAATTAATAAAAATTAATAAAAATAATAATTAATAAAAATAAAATTAATAAAAATAAGATTAATAAATAAAATTAATAAATAAAATTAATAAAATAAAAAAATAGATTGTTGATAAACTTTTCTCTTCGACAATCTATTTTTATTAATTAATGTTGTTTATTAATTTAAAATTTATTTATTAATCTAATTATTATTTATTAATCTAAAATCATTTCAAATTATAAGCAATTTTATTATAAGTATTTGTTAGTGCATATAAAAGCATACAAAACAACAATTTTTACGTGTAAATTTTATCTATTAAGATAGGTTGACATAATTTAATGTTAGATAGTATTCTGTGCCGTCTAATTCAAATGCAAAGCAAATTTTGTATACTCCGTTTGTATACGTGACTGTGTAGGAGTAATTTGTTCCGCTGGTCTGTTCAATATCTTGTTGGAAAAGCAGGCTTGCACGGAATGTGTAAGTGTAATTCACTCCGTCAACTGTGAACACCACATTCGCTCGGACATATTGGGCGGTTTCTGTGGATAGGTTTAACACTCCTGTTATATCTTCCGCACTAACCAAAACACTGTCACGAAGTGTCATGCTGGAACTGTATATTGTCACATAACTGTTTTGCCCTTGTGAGATGTCGATGGTTGCTGTTAAAAGTTCTTCTTGGGTGCCGTCATCGTCTGTGCCTGTGGCATCTGCACTGGTGGAGAGGTATAGCGAATCGAAAATAACATACATCATCTGGTCTTCAGCAAACACGGCGGTGTAGGTTCCTTGTGTGGATGAACTTGCCGTGAATGTGAGTGTGCTTTTGTTGATTAAACCGTCGCTTGTGGTGTTGGTGATGGTGTATGTGGAATCGTCTTGAAGCATAGTTGTGTTTTGATATACCCATGCAACAAAAGTTTTACCTGATTTTGCCGTTGCTGTTAGTGTGATGGTGGAACCTTCTTCATAAGTGCCAGAACCTGAAACTGAACCTTGAATTGTGGAACTTGAACTTACTTTAACAGAATACGATGAAGGAGTATCGCAACCAAAAAATGCGATTAATGGCAACATTATTAAAGACAACAAACAAATGGAAAATTTTTTCTTCATATTACCTCTTATGTTGTTAGTTTGAATTATTTTTTATCTCTTACAATTTTGCTGACTATTATTTTTCCTCTCTTATATTTATATATTAATTATTTTTCAATAAAAATGCAAATCATTGAGTAAATTTTTAAAAATTTTTTTAATTTTATTACGGATTTAATTATATTGAAGGAAAAATTAAGAATATTTTTTGAGTATTTTTAAACTGCTTGCATAAAATATTTTTTGTAAGGAGTTTTTATGTGGGAAATTTCCATTTCGGTGAACTCAAAGAAGATTGATGTTGCAAAGTTTATTTATCAGTCTATTAAAGCCCAAACTGCAGAGTTTGGAAGTGTTGTTACGTGCTATGAGGAGTTTGAAAATTTTTACATTTTGATTGGTTGTCCTGTTGAGGAGCAGGCAAGGGTTAAGGTGGTGATTGAAAGGTGTGTTATTAAGGTTATTTGCAACTTTTATAAAGACAGATTTCTTACGGAAAATTTAAGGTTGCCAATACATGAAGATTTAACCATGACAGCATTCAAGAAGGCTTTAATTAATTTTGACCGTGAAACAGATTTTTACATTATCAGCAAAAATTTGGAATTGTCTAAAAACTTGCATTTAGATTCTTTCTATTATTTCAGATTGAAAACTCTTCGTGATAAATGGTTGGAGTTAATCTCGCTTGCAAACGAGAATAGTGAGTATTTGGGTAGTTCGGATGCCTTTTTTGACCTTCTAAAATTTCTTATTGATAATTTAGAAATATGCGAAGATGAGATTGATGTTTTTGAGGACGAAAATGGCTACCATCTCAAACCAAATAACACAGACAATCCTCAAAAAAACTTGTCAAAAGAAGGGTTGGTGTCTTCTTTGATTGAGTTGAGTCCTAAAAAAATAAACTTTTTCTGTTTTAGTGATGACAACACCGCTGGGTTCTTGTCTAAAATTTTTGACGAACGCATAAATGTTTGTTACAATAAAGCATCGGTTACTCGTTTTAAAATTGAATGATTGATTGACAATATGTATTGACAATACACAATATAAAATTTTGGTTGTGTTTAACAATAAAAAATAAAAAAATCTGGTTTGAATATTTTCCAGATTTTTCCTTTATGAATGAGTGTTATACCTCGTTTGGGTTGATTTCCAACATTACGTGGTTAAGTTCAAAATCAATTTTAATTGATTATTATTTTTCACGACTGTTTTTTGCTGTTACTGTTCTTGCTGTTTGTGTAGAAGTTTCAATTTCATTTCTTGAAGATTCATATTCGTGAAGTGGACAAACTAATCCTTCCTCGGTTGCTGTGGCGAGTTTCTCTTCAAGGAATTTTGCATAAGATGGTCTTATTTCTTTAATTTCCTCTAAATCTTTTTTTGTGACAAGAACTCTTAAAAGTGCAGTATTTCCTTGTGATAGCACCGAAGAGATTGCCTTGTAATTTATCGCACCATTAGTTGTTTTTAAAACTTCGTTTCCTTTTTGTGTATCTTTGAGTTCTTGCTCAATGCATTCCCAAAGAGTTGGATAATCTCTCTCTAATGACTTGTGCCAATCAGGGTTGTTGTTAACGAGAAAACTTAAAAGTTTTTTATCTCCATTATTTAACACTGTGTAGATTGCATTTATCGAAGATTGTGGAATAGTAACAATTTCTTCACTTTTCAAATTTCCTTTCATTTTTTCTTTCTCCTTTTTAATTATTTTTTATTTTTTACATATTTCTATGCTTTTTATAGATGCAGTGTATATTATATCACAATTTTTCTATATGTCAATATGCTTTTCAAAAGAATTTCGTCTTTTTTTGTCGAATTTTCTTTGTTGTATATTATGTGCATTAAGATTTTTTATGACTAATGCAAAAAAAATGTTGTAAGATTTTTTATGATTAACGCAAAAAATTGTTGACAAATTGTTGATAAATTGTTGACAAACAAAACAAGATTGGTTATAATAACTATGTGTTTAGTGAAAGACAAGTAGGCTTTGTGCTTGCGTTCAGAGAAGGGTTGGTTGCTGAAAAACCTAAGCAAAACAAATGTCCGAAACCACTTTTGCGGGGTGCAGTTTTGTTTGTTATGTTGCACCAAAACATTTTTCACAAAGAGTGGCAATCTGTGAGTGGATTGCAATTAAGGTGGAACCGCGGTTTTGATTAATCGTCCTTAAAATTCAAGTTATCTTGGTTTTAAGGATTTTTTTGTTTTAAAATTAAGTTTCTTGGATTTGTTAAAATCAACTTGAAAAAGATTTAATTGGAGGATTCAAAAATGGAAATTAAAAGAGAAAAAGATGAAGAATTAATGAAGGCAAGACACTCGCTTGCACACATTTTGGCAAAGGCACTTATGAAGTTATATCCAGAAACAAAGTTGACAATTGGCCCAGCCATTGATGACGGTTTTTATTATGACATCGACCTTCCTCATGCCATAACACCAGAAGATTTTCCGCAGATTGAAAAGACGATGAAAGAGATTATAAACAAAGGCGAAGAGTTCACTCGCAAGGTGGTTTCAAAGGTGGAAGCACTCAAACTTTTCAAAGGAAACGAATATAAGACGGAAATTATAAACGAACTTCCAGAAGATGCGGAAATTTCACTCTATTACACAGGGGATGACTTTTTTGATTTGTGCAGAGGTCCTCATGTTGACAGCACAAGAAGACTTCAAAATTATGGCTTTAAAATACACAGTGTGAATGGTGCTTATTGGCGTGGAGATGAGAAAAATAAGATGCTCCAACGTGTGTATGTATATGCTTTTAAAACCAAAAAGGAACTTGCAGATTATGTTGCTATGTTGGAAGAGGCAAAGAAGCGTGATAACCGAAAACTTGGTAAGGAACTTAAACTTTTTATGATTTCACCAGAAGGTCTGGGTTTTCCTTTCTATCTTCCAAACGGAATGATTGTAAGAAATTTGCTTATTGACTATTGGCGAGAACTTCACACAAAGGCTGGCTATAAAGAAATTATGACGCCAATTATGCTTAATCGCCATCTTTGGGAAACTTCTGGACATTGGGACCATTATAAAAAAAATATGTACACCTCTGTGATTGACGACGAAACTTATGCAATAAAACCGATGAATTGTCCGGGTGGGGTGTTGGTGTATAAGAATGAACCGCACTCATACAGAGATTTACCTTTAAGGCTTGGCGAACTTGGTATTGTGCATAGATATGAAAAATCTGGCGAACTTGGCGGACTTTTAAGGGTGAGAAGTTTCACGCAAGATGACGCTCACATTTTCATGACTCCGGCACAAATAAAGGATGAAATTAAAGGTGTTGTGCAGTTGATTGACGAGGTTTATAAGGTTTTTGGCTTGACCTATCATGTTGAACTTTCAACAAGACCTGAAAATAGCATGGGCAGTGATGAAGATTGGGAACTTGCCACAAAAGGACTTATCGATGCTTTAAATGAACTTAATTTAGATTATGTTGTCAACGAAGGCGACGGGGCATTTTATGGTCCAAAAATCGACTTCCACTTAACAGACTCTTTGGGAAGAACTTGGCAGTGTGGCACAATTCAATTAGACTTCCAACTTCCACAACGCTTTGAACTTGAATATGTTGGCGAAGACGGAGAAAGACATCGTCCGATCATGATTCACAGGGTGATTTATGGGTCGCTTGAAAGATTTATGGGTATGCTTATTGAAAACTTTGCAGGTGCTTTTCCACTTTGGCTTGCACCAGTGCAGGTTAAGGTGCTTTCACTTACCGACAGAAATAATGGCTATGCTGAAAAAATTTACCAAAATCTTCTTTCAAATGGTTTGAGAGCAGAACTTGATGACCGTAACGAGAAGATTGGCTATAAAATTCGTGAAGCATTGTCTATGAAAATACCTTATCTTATCATTGTTGGCGATGAAGAAGAGAAAAACGGCACAATATCCATCCGTGGACGAGGTTTTGAGAATAAAAGCGGTTTGATTTTTGAAGATTTCTTGGCAAGGCTTAAAGATGAGATTAAAACCAAAAAGATTTAAAATTGGTTTATATATTTGCTTTGGTGGCGATTATCTTTAATATCATTTGTCGATATTTTAATTGTGATGAAATAATAAAATAGAACTTGCTGTTTTCTTATGTTTTTATATTGAGGTTGAAAATAATTTTAACGGTAAACTTATCACAAAAATGTTAAAACATCATATTTTTCAACAAAAAAACAAAATTTTTGATTTTTCTCTTGAAATTTTGTTTGGATTATTTTATAATTTGTGATAATATAATTGAAGGAGTGGCAAGTTTTATGGGCTTCAATGAAATTGTTTTGCCTTTGGGAATAATCTTCTTTGTTTTGCTTATGTGTTTTTATTTTAAATAGAATGTTGAGCATGAAAGAATGCTAATCGCAAATAATCAATAATCATCAGAAAAGGTGTGGTTAAACAATTTGTGTGAGGACATCGTTTTAAAATAAGACCAAGTGTTAAAATTTTGTTGATTAAGCTTGAATAGCGGAGGCAAATTAAAAAAAATAAAATGATAAAGGGAGATTTAAATTATGACAAGCAGTGTATGGTCATGGATTATGATTGTTGTTGTGGTTCTTTTGTTGATTGCTCTTCCAATGATGATGAACGCACGCAATAAAAAAGAACAACAAAAGGTTCAAGAGCAAACCAATTCTTTGAAGGTTGGTGATAAAGTGCTGACAACAAGCGGAGTGTATGGCACAATCACCGAAATTAAATTTGATGATACAAAAAAGACTGTTGTTATCGAAACAGGCGGAAAAGTTAAGAGTTATTTAACTTTTGATGCTTATGCAATTTACACAGTATTTAAAAGTGATGAAGAATTAAAGCGTGAAGCAGAAGAGAAAGAAAGACTTCAAGCCGAGGCAGAACAAAAACGCATTGAAGAAGAGAAACAAAAACAAGAAGAAGCATTAGCAAAGAAAGAAGCAAAAAAGAACAAGAAAAAGAAAACAGAACAACCAGCAGAAGAGGTAAAAACTGCTGAGGTTGAAATTGAATCTTCTTCGATTGAAGAGGTTAAAGAAACTAAAGTTGAAAATGTTGAAGATAAGAGTGTAGAAAAACAAAGCACTTCCAGCACAACTTCAAAGCGTTCAACAAAGAAATAATAAACATAAAAAAACAAGCTGTATGCTTGTTTTTTTTGTTAATTAAATGGTTTTAATTTTTTAAAGATTATTATAATCTTATAGATATTTCAATAATAATTTGATTAATTTTTCATAAAATTTTTATTTATAAATGTTTTATTTTTATCTTAAATAAACAAATAAATAAAAAACACCTTAACTTTTATTGGTTAAAGTGTTTATTTTATTTTGCTAAGTTGAAACAAAAAACTTGATTTTTTTAAACATTTATAAAAAATTTGTGTTTTTCTTATTTTTTTATGTTTATTTTCAATAAATTTTATGTTTTTTTTAACGAATATTTACCAAGTTTTATTGTATTTCTTCTTAGTTGTTTTTTTAAAGGTGTATTTATTTTTTATCTTTCTTTATTGATGTTTTTGTTGATGTTTTTGGTGTTGCTTTTGGTGTGGCTGTGGTTTTTGTTGTTGTTCTTGCTGTTGTTTTTGTTGATGTTTTTGGTGTGGTTTTTGCTGTTGTTTTAGTGACTTTTGCGGTGGTGCTTACGGTGTTTTTTGAAGTCTTTGTGTTTTTTGTTTTTTCGTTAGTTTTTGATTTATTTACATTCTTTACAACTTCTGTTTTATTTTTCTCAAATTTTTTCTTATTTGCATTGATTGCTTTAACAATATTGTTTATAACTTTATTTCTGTTCAACCACCAATCACGGCTCCACACACGCATGATGTCCCAACCACGAGATTTTAAGAATTTGTTTCGATAAACATCTCTTTCTAAAATGGAGTCACTGCTGTTGTAGGCGGCATAGTCACACTCAATTCCGAGTAAGTAGCGGTCTATATTTTTGTCATATACAGCCAACGAAAGTTTATAGTCAGTATTTCCTAAGTTTGTTTCTACTGAATATCCAAGTTTCACAAGTTCTTCTTTAATTTCTTCTTCAAATTGATTGGAGATGATTTCTTCTTTTGTTTCTGGAATTACAGGTTTTAATGAGTCGAGTATAATTTTTGCTTCTTTCACACTCTTATTTGAAATTGCTCGAACATACCTTAAATAGTTTTTGAAAATCTTTGGTCCGGCATTTTTACTTCCTTCCACCATAAGTTCTTCTGGCTCAATGCTGGTGACAACATAAATTTTTTCTTTGGCACGTGTTACAGCAACATTCAAGCGATTTTCTCCGCCTTCAACAGAAAGAGATCCAAAATGTGCTACCACTTTTCCATACTCGTTTCGTGCATATCCTATGCTGAAAATGATTATGTCACGTTCATCACCTTGCACATTTTCCAAATTCTTGATGAATATTGAAGTGTCTTCGTTGTTTTCTTTGCGGTTTTGTTCTCTTAAAAATGCATCTCTGAATGCTGGGTCTTTTTGGCACTCTTTATCAATTGCATCTTCAATGGCACTTTCTTGTTCAGTGTTGAAGGTGATTATTCCAATAGAAGATTTATTTCGTTTATTCTTAATCAATTTCTTCAAAAGAACAACCACGGCATTTGCTTCTTCTTGGTTATGTCTGCCAATCCACTTTCCATTAACCTTAATTCTTTCAATTGGTTTATTACCGATATTTTTTGAAATGTTTGGTGCAATTTGAAGTTTGCCGTCATAGAAAGCATAGTTAGAAAAGTTTATAAGTTCCTCGTTTTTACTTCGATAGTGATATGTTAGGTTAGTGCTGTTGAAACGGCTGGTTGCAAGGTCAAGCAAACTTTCCACTTCAAGTGCGGCTTGGGTTGCAAGGTCAAGTTCTTCATCGCTGTCATTACCTAAATACCTTTTAACAAAGGTGGCAGAAGGACGCAACTGTTTGGAGTCACCTGCAACAACAATGTATTTTCCACGATAGATGGTTGGGAGGGTGTTTTCAATGAACACCTGACTGGCTTCGTCAAACAAGATTATGTCAAACATCTCCTTTTTCAATGGGAATATGGTTGAAACACTTTCAGGTGATAACAGCCAGCATGGGAAAAGTTTAAGTAAAAATTCGCTATATAATTCCATCATTTTTCGGATTGGTAAAAGTCCTTGCTGTTTGGTGATTTGATATAAAAAGTTTTTACTGTTTGAATTGTTGTTGAAGTAATTTATATATTCATTTTTAAATTTACCTAAACAAATGTTGTTGGAAATTTCTTTTTCATCCTCTTTTAAAGACAAAATACGGTTGGTTATGTTGTCAAAATCGATAATTTTTGATAATTTTTCCTTATTTTGCTCTTCATATCTAATTGTTTCGTGATATACTCTGATTTGAAGAATTTTATCCACAATTTCTCGGTATTGTCTTGCAGATTTGGCATTTTCAAACGCAAAATTTAAGATTATTCGTTCGTCATCTGTCAAACCTTTAAGGGCAACATTCACATCTCTAATTTCGATATAGTCATCAAGTGCATTTAAAAGTAGTTTCAAGAAAATTGAGTTGCCGTTGACAATGTTGTCGATGGTCATTAGATATCCTTTTTTGTCTAACACACGGTTGATGAGTGAATAGTTGGAAACATATTCTCTAATTGCCTGCATTGTTTCTTCAAAACTTGATATGATTTTTTGCTCTTTCTTGTTAAGTCCTTGTTTAATAAACGGATAGGCAGGGAAGAAAAATCTTGCCCATTTTAAAGATTTATAAAGTTTTTTATTTTCAATGGAAGAAATCATCTTAACAAGAGGTTGCATTTCTTCTGTGTTTTCAACATCGTTTTCTAGGCAATACACCATAAGCTGTCTGGCATGAGGGTGTCTTGCAGTGTCAAAAGGCACAATGTTTTTCTGTGTGATTTCTCTTAGATATGTTTTCATCTGGTTGATGACATGAATTTCAACATCCGATTTGATATGGTCAATCAAAGGGTTGTTCTTTTTAAGTTCGATATATCTGTAATACAAAACCGCTTTGTTTTTGTCTTTTATAAGACGCAAAGTTGAAGAAAGTTGGCGGTAATCCATTGCCATTAAATCTTTGTTTTTCAGCATTTGCTTGTAATATTCATAATCGGCACTTGTTTTTCCTATTTTGGATGAGTTTGTGTACATCTCTTGCAAGGTAAGTCCGAATGGTGTTTTAGAAAATAGTGCATTTGAAATGGTTTCAAGTTCTTCAACTTCATGTTGAATGTTTTCTTCCACTTCTGTGAAATTTTTGTTTGTTTCGTCTTGCAAACCACCGTTCATGATTGCCTGATGAGTTTGGTTACAACGCTCATAGAAGGCAACCTTATTTTTTTCTGCGTCCGTTATGAACATACATTTTGAATTGAGGTTTTTAAGACGATTAAACACAACGTCAAGAGCGGCTTTCTTTTGAGAAACAACCAAAACGCGCTTGTTTTTGCATAATGCGTCAGAAATTATATTCACAATTGTTTGACTTTTACCTGTTCCTGGTGGACCATATATCACAAGGTTGCCATATTCGTTCAGTTTTTGAATAGCATTTTCTTGGGCATAGTCTAAATCGTTGATTGTGTAGGTTTCTTGGTCGAATTTTCTGTTCTTTTTGGTGTTTTTTCCTGACAAGAGTTGCTCTATGGCAAGCGAAGAAAGATGTTTTTTCTCCAAAAGGGTGTAATCGTTATAAATGGAGTTTGCAAGTGGAAATCTTCCAATCACGCAAGAGTTGACAATTTGAAGTTCTCCCATTGGAAGATTATTCTCTTTTATATCAGAAAATTTGCGTAAACCTCTCTCGAACTGATTATCTATTTCAAATTTAAAGCCGTAGGAGGCGAGGTATTCCAACACGCTCTTAACATTTTTAAGTTTATAATCGGAGAGGTTGTCGAACTCCATCATCATGGTGTCGTAATTAAGGCGATGCTCTTTGGCATAGGCAAGAAGCAGAACCTTATTAAACTGCACAAACTCATCACCTTTTGCTTCAATAGAAACTGTGGTGTCGTTTTCAACGTCAATCACAACAGGGAACAAAATGAGAGGGGCTTTGATTGTTAAATCTTTGTTTAAATTGCCGGTAACAAAAGGGTAGCCGACAAAAAGTTCGTACCTACCTGTTTCTTTTGCGAACTCTTCAATTTCTCTTTTTAATGTTCTTAAAGCAGAAACTTGTGAAGTTATGATTTTCTTACCTTCTTCACGCTTTAACCTTTCCCTACGTAAATTTTCGCTACGTTTTTCTTCATTTGAAAGAGAGTCTAAATCTTTAAACTGTGATTTAATCTTTCCTTCCAAACCAAAAGTTTCATAGAGTTTTTCTCTATTTTCTTTTCTTATTAAAGCATAACTCGACTTTTTACTTTTCCAAAGGAAAGTGAAAAATTCTTGAAATTCATCTTTGTCTTTTCCAATGATTTCGCCGATGTCATAGGAATATTTTTTGCTTATATTTCGAGAATATAAACTTCTGTTTTTTCCACTAATTTCAATTAAGCGCTCTTTGTAAAATTTGTAAATTGATTTCATTTATTAATACCTCTTTTGATGTTTTTTTAGACTTTTTAAGTCTGCTAAATTGACTTTATATTATTTTAACAAAAAAAATATTTAATTACAAATAAAAGTAAAAAAAAATTATAAAACAAAGATTTATTTTTTATTTTTGTTTAAAAATGATATAAAAAATTGTTTAAAAACGATACAAAAAATTGTTTAAAAACGATATAAAAAAATTATTTAAAAACATACAAAAAATTATTTAAAAACGATATAAAAAATTGTTTAAAATAATAGAAAATATTGTTATAAATGCTAATAAGAATCAATTAAAAATTTAAATAAAAATTGCTATTTTATTAAAAAAATACAAAAAAACGAGATTTTTACTGTTTTTTATGCTATTTTTTTTGATTTTTTAGTAAAAAAGTGATTATAATTGTTTTGTGTAACGTCACATTAAGGAGGGAATATGAAAAAGAAAATTAAAACAACAGATGCAATTTTTCCTATGCCGGTTTTGATGGTTGCAACTTACAACGAAGATGGTTCGGTGGATGTTATGAATGCGGCTTGGGGAATGATGTTAGAACGTGACTATGTGGTATTAAATTTAACCGAAACGCACAAAACAGTGAAAAACATTAAACAAAGAAAAGGTTTTACTGTAAGTATTGCGGATGCTAAACATATTGTGGAAGCAGATTATTTTGGAGTTGTTTCGGCAAACAACACACCAAACAAGTTTGAAAAGAGTGGGCTTACATCAATAAAATCTTCTTTTGTTGATGCACCAATTGTCAACGAATTTCCTGTTTGTATGGAGTGCGAATTTGTGGAGTATCAAAATGGAAAATATGGATGCGGTGTTGTTGGAAAGGTTGTGAATGTATCCGCCGAAGAAAGTGTAATGAAAAATGGTCAAGTGGATATTTCATTGCTTGATGCCATTGCGTTTGATTCATACACTCATGGATATTACAAAGTGACCGAGAGAGTGGGGGATGCTTTTAAAGATGGGTTAAAATTAAAATAGTAAAATTAAAATAATATATGTAAATATTATAATAGGAAAGGTGACATTAATAGGTGTCACTTTTTTGTTGTGGGGTGCTGGTAGATATTAAAAAATAATTAATATAAAAAATTAATATAAAAAGTGGCAATAACCCTTGCACTGCCACTTTAACCAATAAAAAGTGGTATTAACACCTGAATGAAGAGAAGAATTTCAGCATCATTGATGCTGATTTTTTTACTATATAACAACTTAAAAAAAAGGAAATTAAAAAAAATCAAAAAATTTTGAAAAATCGCTTGACATAGCGGGGGGGGAATTACAATGTTAGTAACAGAAAATTAGTTCTGAAATACATATAAAATGGGTTGCGAAATGAGGCGTTGGTATTATTGATATCTTTTAATGAGTCAGCTCCTTCGGCTACGCTCAGACATCATTGATGTTTTTCATTAGTATTTTTCATCAGTGACGCCTCAACCAATAAAAAGGGTTACCGCCCCCAATAAAAAGGGGCACTGACCTCGATAAAAAGGGTTACTGACCCAATAAAAAGGGGCACTGACCTTGATAAAAAGGGTCACTGACCCCAAAATAAATATTATTCTATACATTAGGAGGTTTTATATGACACAAGGTAAAAAGATTTGTTCGATTTTTATTGCAACATTCTTTGCACTTTTAATGGTGTTGTGTTCTTTCTTTGTGATTGGGTCAATCTCATTCACAAAAAGTGGTTCAGCAGAAGGTGTTGAAGCAGAGGAAGGGATGGAAGAAACCGAGCATGACCACGAAGTAGATGGGTGGACTGTTCTTTATCAAACAGATTTTGAAACAGAGGAAACTTATGATTCTGGCATAATAGCAGGTGGAGATAGTGTGGACACTGTGTTGCAATTATACCTTAGTGAAAACATAGACCTCACTTCTGTTGATATAACAATAAGTGGGTATGTCACACTTTGCTTAAATGGGAAAGTTCTTACTGGAACGGGCGAAAGTTCGGTTATTACTGTTTCAAGTAGTGCAAACTTCACACTTTGCGACTGTCAAGATGGATTGGTTGAAAACACAATTGAAGTGGATGAAGAAGAATATACCTACACCAGCGGAGTAATTACCGGTGGAATGGGAACCACAGTCGGTGAATATATTTATGGTGGCGGAGTGTTTATAGGCTCTAATGGTACCTTTACAATGATAGGCGGTACAATTGCAAACAACACTGCAACTTACGGTGGGGGAGTATATGCTTCTAGTAATGCAAACTTTGAAATGAAGGGAGGAACAGTTTCGAATAATAATGCAATTGGCAGTGGGTCTACTGGTGGTGGTGTGTGTTTTTATGGCGACACCTTCACAATGACAGGAGGCATAATTTCTAATAATACTTCAGGTCTTGATGCTGGTGGTGTGCGTATATATGCTGGAAAATTCATAATGAATGGCGGGGAAATTTCAAACAATACTGCTGCTCGTAATGGTGGTGGTGTGTTTTCGCATAGAGGTTCATTTACAATAATAAACGGAACAATTACCAACAACACTTCAATAAGTTATGGCGGTGGTGTTTATATTTATGGTGCCACATTTACCATGAATGGTGGTACAATTTCTAAGAATGTTTCGCTTTCTGAGTCTGATGAGTTAGATATAGATTCTGAAGATGTAATAGGATATGGCGGTGGCGTTGCTGTTCGAGGCGATTCCTCAGCAGAGAGTGTGTTTATTATGAATGGTGGAAAGATATGTGATAATACTGCAAGGTTGGATGATGACGATTTATATAACGGCTTATATATAGGTTTATCAAGTACGTTCACAATGATTGATGGTTATTTGGACGGCGAGATTTATGATGTTAATAATGGAATTACATCCATAACTGGTGGCTATTTTGGTGAAACTGCTTATAATTCAATTACTTTGGAAGAATATCTTGAAGAGGGTTATGGCTTTGTTGTACTTTCGGATGATAACTATTTTAATGACGAAGACTATATTTCTGGTTTTTCGTATGCTGTTTATACTGTTTTAGACGAAATTTCTGGAATTACAATCGATAATTTAACTTTGACTTGCAATGAAACTGGTTATACTCCAACAATTAATGATGCACCAGGCGACATTGTTGTTATTTATACTTATGAAGGCACAACTTCTGGTAAGGGATTGCCAACTGAGGTTGGAATATACACTGTGTCAGCAACCGTTTCGGCATACATTGACGGAACAGAAAAAACTTGCTATCAACAAACAGGGATAACATTTGATGTTACTATAGAACATAATTTCAGTGAAGAGTGGACAAGTGATGAAAATGGTCACTGGCACGTTTGCGAAAATTGTGGAGAAATTGCTGATTATGCTGGTCATACATGGGGTGAATGGACTGTTACAAATGAACCAACTTCCACTGAGGATGGCGAACAAGAACGAACTTGTGAAGTTTGTGGTGAAACCGAAACTGTAGTTTTATCTGCAACGGGCGAAAACGTTTGGTTAATTTTGTTGATAGTCTTTGTGATTTTATTGTTGTTTATTGCAATGTGTCTGATAATATTTTCACGTATAAAAAATAAAAACGAAAATAAATCTACAAAATCCTAAAATTTTTAAACTTATAAATTAAAAATTGCTAATGTTATTAATTAATGTTAGCGATTTTTTTATATTGTAAATATCTTTATCTTGGATGTTTGGTGTGCTCTTAATTTTAAGTTTGATGCTTGGCATAACTTTCCTGATTATTGCTTCCAAATTAATTAGTTAAAAAATTTTAAGTAATTTATAGATTTTATTTTTTTTGATTGTAATTACTTGATTTTAGTTTTTTTTTATGTTATATTATGTAGGTAAATAAAAAAGACAAAGTTAAACAATATATATAATAGGTAAGGAAAGTTGTTTAAATTTTATGATGTTTAAAAGTTTTTTTTAATGTTATAAGATTTTGTTAAATTTTATAGGCAATAGGAGAAAGTATGCTAAAAGTTGAAAATTTGTTCAAAACTTATGGTAATAGTTTAGAACCAACAGTTAAGGGAGTTTCGTTTGAAGTTAAAGATGGTGAGATTTTCGGTTTCTTAGGTTCTAATGGAGCTGGAAAAACAACAACAATAAAATGTATTTGTGGAATATTGCCATTTGAAAGTGGTGAGATTTATATTGATGGCATAAGTTTAAAAGAAAATCCTCGTGAGGCAAAACTTAAACTTGCTTACATATCCGATAATCATGCTGTTTTTGAAAGGTTGACAGGCAGAGAGTATGTTAATCACATTGCAAACCTTTATGGCACTCCAAGAGAAGAAAGGGAAGAAGTGGTTGAAAAACTTTTAAATGCTTTTAATTTAAAAAATGCGTATGATAGACAGATTAAAAGTTACTCTCATGGTATGAAGCAGAAAATCAATGTGATTGCTGGACTTGCTCATAATCCAAAACTTTGGGTGTTGGACGAACCTCTTCTTGGCTTGGACCCTCAAAGCGGTATGGAACTAAAAAAAATGATGAGAGAACACGCTGATGCAGGAAACACGGTTTTCTTTTCAAGTCATATTCTTGAAGTGGTGGAAAACCTTTGCGATAAAGTGGGAATTTTGTATAAAGGAAAACTTGTTGCTTTTGCTGACCTTAAAGAGTTAAAAAGGCGGGGTGAAAGTTTGGAAGAACTTTATGTGAAAGCAAATCAAGATATAGATAAAACCATTGTAATTCTTCCAGATGAACACAAAGCAAGTAATTCCATAAAAAAAGAAACCGCTAAAGAAACGGTTGAAAATACGAAAAAAAATAATAATAAAAATACTAACAAAAATAGTAAAAAATAAAACAAACCAAATAGCTAACTAAGTGAAAATTAAATAACAAAACAAGCGAAACAAAGTAAATAAAAATATATCAAAATATAAAAAATCAAAATATAAAAATATAAAAAAATATAAAAAATTAAAATATAAAAAATATCAAAAAAAATAAAAAAACTTAAAAAAATCTAAAAAAAACGTTAAAAAGCACGAAAAAAGTGTAAAAAAACGCAATAAAATTAGAAAATTGGTAAAAAAACAAAAGTTTTTGTGGAGGATTAATGTCAACTGTTTGGAAGTTGGTTAAACTGCAACTTGACGAAAAATTTACTTTTTGGAAAAGAGGTAAGACAAAAAATAAAATATTAAAAATTGTCTTATCATCTTTTCTCTATCTTTTGATTATTGCAGGTGCAACAGCATTGTTCAGTTTTGCCTTTTTGCGTTTTGTGACAATTGGTCTTTTGCCAAGTGAAAATTTGTTTGCAGTTTTGCTTTTGTTCACTCAGTTATTATCGTTTGCTGTGGCTTTAAGTTCTGTGATTAAAAATTTGTTTTACAGTAAAGAAAATGATTTTTTAATGGCATTACCTTGCAGTCATAATCAGGTTTTCATATCTAAAATTTTGGTATTGTATTTATACGAACTTGTTGCTAACACATTATACACTTTGCCAATTTTTATAACTTTTGCCATAATTTCTAATGTTAGCATTGGCTATTATTTTATGTGTATTCCGTTTTTATTCCTTTTACCACTTATTTCGTTGGTGTTTGCAGGGTTTGTTTCTATTCCTATTATATATATAACAAACCAATTAAAAAAACACCCAGCAATTGCAAGTGTGTTGCTTGTGATTATTGTTGCGGGGCTTTTGGGGTTATATATGTGGCTTTTAATCTCTTTGGCAGGCAACATTGATTTTAGTGGAAAACAAAGCACAATTTTGCAAGGTGTGAATAGTATCGTCAGCAACTTGGCTGTTTATACTTACATATTTAAGTTTATGGGAGATTGCATTCTTGTAAGTTCTGGTTGGTGGTGGAAACTGCTTTGCATTCTTGTGATCACACTTGTGTTTATGGTGTTCACTGTTCTTATGGTGAGAAGGTTCTTCTTTGCTCTTTCGATGAAAAACAGCGAAACATCAACCAAACAAAAGAAAAAAGTAAGTAAAGACCATATTGAAAATTCATTTATTAGTATTATAAGAAAAGAAACTTACACTCTTTTTCGTGCACCAGGTAATGTTTTTCAATATCTCATTTTCACTGTTTTGATGCCTTTTATTGTGCTGATGTATGACAAACTCCTTTTGAGTGTGACAGTAAATCAAACGGGTCAGGCATTGATTATTGCAAGCCATGTTTTGGTGGTTGCTATTTTGGCAATGCTTTCAAATATTGTTAGTGCTTCAGCAATCTCTCGTGAGGGTGGTAATTTCTACATAGCAAAAATTTCGCCGTCAAGTCCAAGAACACAAATCTATGCAAAAATTGTGTTTAACCTTATTTTTACATATTCTGCACTTATTGTAACGGGTGTGGTTACTGCATTTTTGACGGATATTTCCATAATATATAACATTTTAAGCATTGTTGCTACAATGATTATCTCTTTTGGTCATATAATAACCAGTATTTTGATTGATTTGCGTAAACCATCTCTTGATTGGTTTGACTCAAATGATATCGAAAAAGTTTCTAAAAGCACAAAAATTTCTATGGGACTAGGACTTTTGATTGCATTCATAATGTTTGTTATTATGGTGATTTTTGCTGGAAGTACACACACAATCATACCTTGGATTACACTTTTTGCTTTTGTTACCCTTTATTCTTTGGTTGTGTTCTTAATTTATCACTTCAAAGTGAACGATTTTTATAAAAAGGTGGAATGTTAATATGAGAAAAGCGGTGATTACTCTTCTTGTTTTGCTTCCACTCGTTTTGGTGGTGATAATTGCAATTGCAGGAAGAATTTACGGAACAACTGAATATGTAAGTCCAACATCTGTTTATTTTGTGGATGAAGACAACAACCAAATAAACAACCTATCAATTTCGGTTGGTGAACAACAACAACTTTACTGGGTTGTTATGCCAGAACTTGTCACAAACAAAGATGTTTCTTTCACATCTCGCAACACTTCAATTTGCACTGTAAGTTCAAGCGGAGTTGTGGAAGGAATTTCAACAGGTCAAACAGTGGTGACAATCTCAACCAGAGTGGACAATCTTACAGCAACAATCATAATCAATGTTTCTTCAAGCGGTGCAACTTCCATGACAATTTCGGAAGATTTTGTGGCTTATGTTGGTGGATATGCGGAAATTTCTGCCGTTACATCACCAGCTGAAGATACAAAAAGTATAACATGGAAATCTTCTGATGAAAATGTTGTGAAAATTGTAAGTGTTTCAAGTGCGTCTGGCGGTTCTAACGAAGGTAAGGGTGGTTTTGCAACTTTAAGTTTTGTTGGCACTGGAAAGGCAACAATCACAGCTTCGGAGGGAAATCTTTCAGTAAGTTGCGAAATTGAAGTTGTGGACGGAGGAGTTAAGTTCTCTGATGAAACAAACTACATCTCTATTGTTTTGGTTGACAATGCAACAATTAATTTGTTAGAATACATTGTGGATTCAAGCGGAAATAATGTGCAAGACACATCGAGTTTGGATATTTCTTTTGAAGTTATTTCTGGAAGCAATTATGCAGAAATAAACGGCAATAAATTAACTCTTAAAAGTGGAACTTCTGGAACAGTTATTGTTAAAGTTAAACTTATAAATAATTCAAGTTCAGATTCCACAAAAACATACTTTGAAAAATCTTTTATGATTTCAATATCAACAAGTGATTAAGGAGGAGTGATGGCAACACCACAAAGTAAGTCGAAACTTAATATAATCAGTGTTTTCATGCTTATTGTCATGGTGTTTTTTGCTGGTGTGATGTTGACAAGTTGTGGAAAAACAGCCACCACACTCACAATTGCCATTGAAGATGAGCAAGAATCTTATAATCCGGGCGACATAATAACTTTCATTTTTTCGGCAAATGCTAAGTTTGATTCAGAAGATGTGACACTTGTCATCACAAGTGGCGAAGAATATGCGGAAATTGATGGTCAAACTCTTAAAATTTTGGATGGTGCCACACCGGGCGAATCGGTTGTGGTTCAAGCACAATATGGAGAAATTTTGAGCAACACTTTAACAATTTCAATTTCGCATATCGAGGCAACGGAAATAAATCTTATTGCAGAGAAAACAAATTTATATGCTGGCGAAGTTATCATGCTTTCTGCCACTTATCTACCAGAAAATGCCACACGAGATGTTGAATTTTCAATTATTGACGGTTCAGATATTGCTGAAATTTATGACGACAACAAGTTATCAATAAATGAAGATGCAACTGTTGGAAGTATGGTTACTGTGGTTGCAAAAATGGGAGATGTTTCTTCGGAAGAACTCACATTCACAGTTGTGGCTTTGGAGGGCGAAGTGGTGAGTGTTCAATTTGCTCAAAGTAACAGAGAAATCGACACCACAATCAGCGGAACAACAATAGAAATTGATGTGGAAGTTTGGGTTATCACAAGCGAGAGTGAACTTGTGTCATATAAAACCAATACCGCAACACTTTCGGTTGCAAGCACGGAACAAAGTGTTGACGAAAACAGTGAAGAGATTATCAGCATTATAAACAACACCAAAATTGAGGTTTTGAGTGCTGGAACAGCAACACTTAATTTAGAATATGAATATGGAAGTGTCAAGCTCACCGATTCGATGACAATAACAATCAAAATGCCACCAGATGAAGTTAGACTACCAGAAAATTTTGAAGATGATGTAAATTATAACTATGCTGTTAACAAAGCAATCGCATTTGCATTGAATGTTGATGGTGCAAACGGAAACACCGATTACACAATGATAATTAGCGGGGATTACAGCATAACATACACTTGCACAGCGGATGAAGGTTGGACAACAACCGACATAACAAAGAAGGTTATATACGATGGTGAAACAATCACTTTTACAAACACAGGCACATATCAAATATACTTCTCTTCAAACTCTGGTTGCGTTGAAGAAACAACAAGTCCTGTTTTGACAATCACTGTTAACGAAGGGGTGAATGTTTCAACAAAAGAAGAGTTTATTGAGGCGTTTGAAAACGAAGACGACGAAGATGCAAACAGAATAATCAACCTCACAACAGACATTTATTTTATTGGTGGAGATGAATTGCTTGCGTGTTATGGAGATAAATCAATCTATGGCAACGGTTTCGCAATTGATTGTTCTGGGCAACTCACACAGGCTGAAAGAGGAAGTTCTTATGGTACCAATCCATTCCTCAAATTCAACAATGTAGACCAAACAACACCGTACACTGTGATTATTGAAGATTTGGAACTTATTGGTAATGTTGGGTTATTCACAAGTGAACAACTTGCAGAATATAAAGGCACAACATCATCTTATATACAAGAACAAGTTGAGGCTGGAAACAGAGATTATATTTCACAAAGTGGTCCATACTTTGCAATACAATTATATTCCAAATATAACATAACAGAAGGAATATCAGGTGCTTATGCTTACTGTATTCCAAAAATAAACAACTTAACAATCAGAGGTTATGCAAGTGGGCTCTCGCTTGAAAACTGCATTGATGAAGTGGAGCTTTCTGGCGAAGGTCAAATAGGTGTGAATAACTTATCTTTATATAACTTGTTGGGTGACGGACTTAGGATTGCATCATCACAGGTTAACATTGGAGATTGTTATCTTGGTGCGGTTGGTGGCACACCAATTGGAGTAAGTTTAGACTATGCAAGATATTCTGGCGTGAACAGAGATGAGAACGCTTATGCCAACATAATCGGAGATATCATTTGTGACAACCTAACAGCTCTTGATTCGTTATATTTAGTTTCACAAGTTATGTGGGAGAGTAGTGTCAGTCAAGCGGTTAAACTATTTAATGGTGTGTCTGGAATGGTTAATTCGCTTATATCGTTGAAGCACGAAGAACTTAATGAAACATATAGATCTGATGCTGAGGCGAGAGAGAGAATTAACGATTCTCTGTCAAACTTCATGACCACAGAGAATGGTTCTAATCAATACAATCTTTTCTGCTTTACAACAGCAGGGCTTGACAATTTCAATTTTAGTGATGAAAATCTTGCTCTTATGACGAACATGGATGAAGAATTCTTCCTAAATGGCATTGACACAACACACAAATTTATTGTATTGAATGTGTATGATATGCTTATGAGTATCAACAGATTGGGAAGTACACTTAAATCAATAATTGAACAATATGCATCCACTTTCCAGAAAATTCAAGTTGTTATAATCAACCTGAACTATCAGGCATGATATGTGAAGGGGGTGATGAAATTATTAGTAGGATAAATTCAAAAACTTTAAATATGACATTAAATTTTAAAGTTTAACAAAAAAAATACAAAAAAACAAACATAAAAAACAAACAAAAAACATAAAAAGTTTAATAAAACAATGACAATAAAAAAAATAAAAATCTAACAAAGGAGGACATGAAAATGTCCAAAACGACAAAAATAATTGTTGCGTGTTCATCGGCAGTATTTGCATTGATTGCTGCTGCAATTGTGTTATTATGCACTTTCTCAATTGAGGATGATCAATATTCATACGCATATTCATACTCAATAGATGGAAGCGGAACAGTGACAGTTTCAGAAGACAAAAATGGAAACACTATTTGGTATGCAGTGCCAAACCAGTGGCAAACTTTTGCAGGATGGTACTACACTGATGACGTTGGCGAACTTAACGAATTTTCAACTTCATCATCAATCACAATAACATCCGACACTCCAAATAATCTCACTGCTGTGTTTAAGGCTTCCACTTTGGATGCATTAGACAGAGTCCTTAACGGCGTATATAACAAATATTCTTCCGCTGTTGCAAGCGAAGAAGATTATCTTAATTTTTCAACAGATATTGACCTTAACTACACATTTGGTGACACAACAGGTCAGTTTAACATTAAAGTGGGCGGTTACATCAACTTTTCTGGCGAAGGTACTCAGTTTTATGTTGTTGTAAATTCAGAAGAATCTGAAAACACAATTTTTGCTCTCTATTATGTTGATGCTGTGGACGAGGCATATTTGTATGTTGATGTTGAAGGAGAACAATCTAAATATCCATTTATAAGTATTTCAGGATTTTTGGGTAATCTTCCAACACCATCAAGCACAACTTGGTCAATAGAAAATATTTTAACTTCAGCAGGACTTGAAGATATATATTCTATGCTTGAAAGTTGGTTTGGTCTTGAAAATGCAGCAAATTTCTGCGGTGATGCTGTAAACTCAGAAAACTCAACCACTTTTAGTCTTAACCTTCACTCCGTTTTAACAACACTTAAAACAATGCTTTCAGTATTGACAAACAGTGTTGGTGAAACAGCAGGTGCAATCATAGAAGAGGTTATGGATGTTTTAACTGGCAATTACACAGGTGCAAACATATTGCCAGAATTGGTTCTTGAATTCACAGTTGGTTACAACACTGTGGATGGTGTTGAATGTGTTGACTCAATTGGTCTTAACTTGTCAATTAGTGACGAATATGTTCTTAACATTGGTGATGGCATCACAATTCCAACAACTGATATAACCATCGCTCTTGATGATGTTGTGATTCCAGTAACTGATTTAACAATTACACTCAATGATATTGTGTTTGAATTTTCAGAAACAGCAAATACCATCAATGAAGATGTACTTGCAGTATTTCCAGAGATTTCAAAATATTTCTTAAACTTCCATGTTAATGGATCACTCACTTTCTTATCTGGCGATAGCACTGAATCTTTAACAGCAACCGATGTGTATGATGTTGACCTATACACAGACCTCAACATCTTTGCACTTTTAGATGCAATCACGGATGATGGTTTTGATTACACACAAATTGATTGGGATAACCTTGGTTTCCTTTCATTCACAATCACTGTTAATGAAGAGTTAACCGAAACAACTCACACAAATGCAGACTATATCAACATCTTTATGGATACCGATAAATATGGACCTGTTTTGTATGTTTATGTTGGTGGCTACGACCCTGAACTTTTACTAGTAACTTATGGTTACAAGGGGCTTTTCATTTCTAGCTACAAATATTATTATTTGATAGAAGACTATATACTCAACACTGCATTCTATCTTCCAGACTTAGTTTCTTATCTTGTAAATAACACTGAATCAAGTGAAGAAGAAAGTGTGTCTGCTGATTCAGTTTCAGCCTTGTCAACAACCGAAGAAACAAGTTCAGCACAATCAATAATCAATCTTGTGGTTTCAATTCTTGAACAAGCAATTTCAGGAGAAATTGATTTCAACGAAATGGTTGTTGATGTGTTGACAGAAGTATTTGCAATGTTGGGCAACTCTTCAATCGACACTTATTTAGGTGACTTGTCTTACAATGAAGAATATGGCATTGTTATTGGCACATCTGCAATAAGAGAAACAATTGAAGGTTTAATTGATATGGATAGTTTTACTTATAATATTTTACTTTATATAGAAATTAATGAATTGGGTCCAGCTTTAGCAAATGTGATTATGGGGGAAAACACAACTTATCTTGCTTTAAATTTTAATTCAATTTCTTATGGAACGGTTGTTCGTGGTGCGTCCAGCGAAGATGGAACTCTTGGAGATTATTATAACGAAGACGGACAGAGTATAATCGACCTTTACAACTCAAAACATACCACTCTTGTTGGTATTGAAGATGAGTCAATCTCAATAAGTGGAACATATAGTAAAGAAACATATCTTACTGACTTGTTGGATACTGAATATAATGTGACGGGTATTTTCTCTGATGGTAACACATCAACCACAATCACGAACCTTGTGGGAGATTCGAAAGATATAACTCTTGCGGTTATAGGTGTTGAAGTTATTGAAGAACACGACACTTACGCAACTGTAAAATTGATTTTGAGAAAAAATATTGCTGATAATCTTGAATCAATTCTTAGCCTTATGTCAGAGGATTGGGCATCTTATATTACTGGCTATACACTTCCAGATGAGATGAAAAATGCAAGTGGTGTTGATGAAGTTCTTTATAACCTTGGAGTTCCAGCTGGCGTGTATGTTTACGAAACAACAATATATTTCAGTTAAGTTATGCAAACAATAAAAACATAAATAAAACTATAAACATTAAAACAAAATAAAACAAACAAAAATTTAACAAAGGAGGATTTTAAAATGTCCAAAACAACAAAAATAATTGTTGCGTGTTCGGCGGCAGCATTTGCGGTGATTGCTGTTGTTGTGCTGTTGTGCGTCTTTTTAATTAAGGAAGACGAATTGTATGCAATAGACGGAAGTGGAACCGTAACAGTTTCAGAAGACGAAAACGGAAACACTGTTTTGTATGCAAAACCAGACCAGTGGCAAAGTTTCGCAGGATGGTATTATGAAGATGAATCTGGAAGTCTTGTGCAACTTTCAACTTCATCATCAATCACAGTAACATCCGACACTCCAAATAATCTCACCGCTGTGTTTAAGGCTTCCACTTTGGATGCATTAGACAGAGTCCTTAACGGCGTATATAACAAATATTCTTCCGCTGTTGCAAGCGAAGAAGATTATCTTAATTTCTCAACAGATATAGACCTCAACTACACTTTTGGTGACACAACAGGTGAATATAACCTTAAAGTGGGCGGTTATATCAACTTTAATGGTGCAGGTTCTCAGTTTTATGTTGTTGTAAACTCCGAAGAGTCTGCAAACACAATCTTTGCTCTCTATTATGTTGACAATGTGGACGACGCATATTTGTATATTGATGTTGAAGGAGAACAATCATCATACCCATTTATAAGTATTTCAGGACTTTTGGGTAATCTTCCAACACCATCAAGCACAACTTGGTCAATAGAAAGTATTTTAACTTCAGCAGGACTTGAAGATATTTATTCTATGCTTGAAAGTTGGTTCGGTCTTGAAAATGCAGCAAATTTCTGCGGTGATGCTGTAAACTCAGAAAACTCAACCACTTTTAGTCTTAACCTTCACTCCGTTTTAACAACACTTAAAACAATGCTTTCAGTATTGACAAACAGTGTTGGTGAAACAGCAGGTGCAATCATAGAAGAGGTTATGGATGTTTTAACTGGCAATTACACAGGTGCAAACATATTGCCAGAATTGGTTCTTGAATTCACAGTTGGTTACAACACTGTGGATGGTGTTGAATGTGTTGACTCAATTGGTCTTAACTTGTCAATTAGTGACGAATATGTTCTTAACATTGGTGAAGGTTTCACTATTCCAGAAACAAATTTAAGCATAACACTTAATGACATTGTTTTTGAATTCTCACAAACAGCAAACGGAATTAGTGACGAAGTGCTTGCAGTATTCCCAGAAGTTACACAATATTTGTTAAACTTCCATGTTGGTGGACAACTCACTTTCTTAACTGAAACTACAGCAGAAGAAGTGCTTAGTGCTGAAAGTGTTGATGAAAGTGAAACAACAAATAATATAGAAATAACAGATGTGTATGATGTTGACCTCTATGCCGACCTCAACATTGGTGCACTCAGCGGAGCAATCAGCAGTAGCGGATTCGACTACACAAAAATTGATTGGGATAACCTTGGTTTCCTTTCATTCACAATCACTCTTAACGAGGATAGTCCAACAGATAACCACACAAACTCTGACGGCACAATAATCACAGATTATCTTAACATCTTTATTGATACCGACAAATATGGACCAGTTCTGTATGTTTATGTTGGTCTTTATAATCCAGAAATTTTAGCAGCAAATTTAATGAATTATTTGGACTATTACTTGGCGCAAGATTACTTTATCAACACTTCATTCTATCTTCCAGAATTGGTTGCTGTTCTTGCAGGTGAATATGATGAAGAAGAAACTGTTTCTGCCACAACTTTATCTTCCACAAGTTCACAAGTTTCAGCATTATCAACAGACACAAGTTCTATACTTAATCTTGTGGTTTCAATTCTTGAATCAGTAATTTCAGGTGATGTAAACTTCAATCAACTTCTTGTTGAAGTTTTGTCAGAAGTGTTTACAATGGTGGACAATTCTTCAATCGACACTTATTTAAGTGACATTTCCTATGATGAAGAATATGGCATTGTTATCGGCACAAGTGCATTAAGAGAAACAGTTGATGGGTTGCTTGACCTTACTGAATTAAATCTTGGTACGTATACGGGTATGGTAGAAGTTTATGATTTCAGTTTAGCAAATGCAATTTTTGGAAAAGAAACAACTCATATTGCTTTAAGTTTTGATGAATTTTCTTATGGAACGGTTGTTCGCGGTGCATCCAACGGAGATGGAACTCTTGGAGATTACTATGGTGAAGATAAAGAATATAGTTTAATTGAACTTTACAACCAAAAACATCCAACACTTATCGGTGTAGATGATTTGTCTGTTTCAGGTGGTTCTTCATTTACAAGTACTGTGTTTGACAGCATCAGTGATTTATTGGGAACAAGTGTAATTGCTGGAACAGGAACATTTTCTGATGGTTCCACTTCAGGCTCAATCTCAAACCTTGTGGGAGAAAAAGTAAATATAACTCTTGCGGTTATAGGTGTTGAAGTTATTGAAGATTACGACACTTACGCAACTGTAAAATTAGTTTTAAGAAAAAATATTACAGATAATTTTAGCACGATTGCTGCGTTTATGTCTTCTGTATTGCCTGAGTCAATTAAAGATGCAAAGTCTATTGACGATATTCTCTATATAATGGGAATTCCAGGTGGTATATATGTTTACGAAACTACAGTATATCTTTCTGCAACACCTTTAACTGCAAATATTGATTTTGATATTGATAGCAATAACAATGACCTTTACTTTAATGTAACAACAACAATGTCTGGGGCTACAAATTCACATAGTTTTACTTCGTTTAATTATCAGAATTCAACATTAACAGGTGTATTATCTCAAAGTGAAGCAGACGTTTTGGCAACTTATAAAGATGCTAACATAACACTCGCTCCAAACTCTTCTATCACATTTACATTGCGTATCGCTAACTATAGTGATGAAGATATGACAATTTCACTTAATAAGGGTGATGATTTGAGTGAAAATGTAAGTCTTTCCATAATTTCTTATAATTATAGTACAGGAACAACCTCTGATTACACAATTGGTAGTGAAATTACTTTCGACAGTGGTTATGTTACATTCACCATCACAGTATCACTTGAAGATTACACACAACTTGACAGTGTATTAGATTTAGTTTTGTCTATTGCTTAAAATTTGCAAAAAATCAAGATAGGTTCGCTTATCTTGGTTTTTTTGTGGAATAAATTTAGTTCGTATTTTAATTAAAAATTGCTTGTTTTTGTTTGGAAATATATCTTGTTTGTTGTAAAATATTTATTAGAGGTGGATATGATTAATATTGCAATTGATGGGTATATGGGGAGTGGTAAATCAACTCTCTCAAAGGTGCTTGCCAACAAACTTGGTTACAAAATTTTAGACACAGGAGCAATTTTTAGGGCGATTGCCTATGGTTATAAACTCTCCAATTTGGGCGAACTTACAGAACAAAAAGTTAACAACTTTATTAAAAATGTTCGTGTTGATGTTAAGTTCCAAAATGACGAGCAACACACCTATTTTAACGGGCAGGATGTCACACCATATTTAAGAACGGAAGATATAAGTCAACTTGCTTCCAAAATTTCTACTTTTCCAAATGTCAGAGAAAAGTATCTTGAAATTGCAAAGTCGTTTGCATCAAATTTCGATTGTGTCATGGAAGGGCGGGATATTGGCACGGTTGTTATGCCAAATGCCGATGTCAAAATTTTCTTGACTGCAGACGAAAAAGTTCGTGCAAAAAGGCGTCTTGCTGACTTAAAGGTTAAAAACAAAAACACCAAACTTGATGATGTTTTGACAGAACTGCGTGAACGTGATTTGCGTGACAGCACCAGAGATATTGCTCCACTCAAACCAACCGATGAAAGTGTTATTGTTGATAACACCGACATGACCTTTGATGAAACGGTGGATTATTGTTTGAAAATAATCGAAAACAAATTGAAAGAAAAAGAGTGCCACAGTATCACCATTGACGGTTATGTTTGCAGTGGTAAGTCAACTATTGCAAAGGCTTTGGCAAGGGCACTTGGATATAATGTTTTTAATACAGGGGCGGTGTATCGTGGGTTTGCTTGTGCTTTCGATTACATGGGCTTGGATGAAAACAAAATCTCCGAAAAGTATATTAAAAAGTTCGCCAATCAAGTGAATGTTGAGATTGAGTTTATTGACGATGTTCAGCATATCAGAGTGAACGGAATCGACCATACCAAAAATTTGAGAACGGAGCATATCAGCGAGCTAACTGCAAAAATTGCACCGTTCACTTGTCTACGTGAAAAGGTTTTGAAAATTCAGCGAGATTTCGCTCAAAATAACGATGTTGTCATGGAGGGGCGAGATATTGGAAGTTTTGTTCTTCCTAATGCTGATGTTAAGTTCTTCTGTACAGCAGACGAGAATGTTAGGGCAAAAAGACGCTACGAGCAACAAAAAATATTAGGAAATGATGTCGAATTTGCTGAAATTTTAAAAGAATTGCGTGAAAGAGATTATGCCGATGTTCACCGTGAACATGGAGCAATTGTTATGTTGCCAGAAAGCATTATCATAGACACAACCAATCAAACTCTGGAACAAAGTGTGCAGTTTTGTATTGATGCAATTAAGAAAAAAGGCATAGAAGTAAATATTAAAAATAATTAACGATTTTTAAAAGTTTTTTGTTAATATCCATTGGTTAAGTTAAGTGCTAATAAATAGGGTTGAATTTAGAATAAATTATAAACAAATTATAAATCTAATTATGAATCTAATTATGAAACAAATTATAATTTAAACTTAATTCAACTCTATTTTTTTTGTTTTTCAGTTTTATTTAACAAACACAAGGGCGAGTTGTGGAGATAAAAGTAAGATAAAAGTGAAAAAAATAAAAGAAATGTT
>CAYOOB010000006.1:0-89777 GCA_964405555.1 uncultured Lachnospiraceae bacterium
TTTTGTTGACGGTATGGAAATTGTTATGCTGTCGAAATATTATTATTTTGAAAACTCAGTGGCTCAAAAGTTGGTTTGGTTGAAATATTGCAAGAAAGACGAGCAGTTTGATGTTTCGGAAGATATAAAAAACTTTGAAGAACAAAATCATATAACCTTTCACGAAGAGCAAAAAAGAGCAATTGTTGGTGCGATAAATAACGGTGTTTATGTCATTACGGGCGGACCGGGAACAGGAAAAACCACCATAATTAAATGTATTTTGGAAATTTTGAAGGCTCAAAGGAAGGAAGTTTGTTTGTCGGCACCAACAGGACGGGCAGCGAAGCGTATGAGTGACAGCACAGGTTGTGAAGCAAAGACAATCCACAGGCTTTTGGAAGTGAATGTCATTCAAAGTGACCAAAGCTTTTTTGTGCATGATGAGTCTAATCCACTCAAAGCGGATGTTGTGATTGTGGATGAGGTTTCCATGGTGGATGTTTCGCTTATGTGTGCACTTTTGAAAGCTATGCCAAGAGATAGTAAGTTGATTTTGGTGGGAGATAAAGACCAGTTGCCAAGTGTTGGTGCTGGCAATGTGCTTGCTGATATTTTAGAAAGTGGAGTTGTTGAGTTTTGTGCGTTAACCAAGATTTTTAGACAAGATGAAAAAAGTTTAATTATCACAAATGCACACTTAATCAATCAAGGAAAAATGCCTTTGATAGATAACACGAGTATGGATTTCTTCTTTGAGAGTAAGAACGACCCTGAAAGCATAAAAAACAGCATACTTGAACTTGTTGTGAGGAGGCTTCCAAATTATCTTAAAATTGACCCGAGGCAAATTCAAGTGCTTGCACCGCTAAAGGCAGGAGTGTGCGGTATTGAAAATTTGAATAAGGTGCTTCAAGAGAGCATCAATCCGCCGTCACCAAACAAAAGGCAGTTGGAGTTTGTGCGAACGATCTTCCGTGAGGGTGACAAAGTTATGCAGATGAGTAATAACTATGATTTGGAGTGGAAAAAACATGGACGCTATGCGGATGAGGTTGGTAAAGGTGTTTTCAACGGTGATATTGGAATGATTGAAACAATCGACCCTCAAACAGGGGAGGTTATTGTGGAGTTTGAAGATGGCCGAATTTGTAAATACACAAGAATTGACCTTTCCGACCTTTCGTTATCTTATGCCATAACCATTCATAAAAGTCAGGGGTCGGAGTTTGATGTTGTGATTATCCCAGCAATTTCCGGTCCAAGCATAATTTTGACTCGTAATTTAATTTACACCGCTGTCACTCGTGCAAAGAAAATGGTGGTGATTGTGGGAGAAAAGTTGTATTTAAGGCGAATGGTTTCAAATAAATACACTGCCACACGCTTCACAAATCTTAAACGACTTTTAGAGGTTGCGGACGAAAAAATGAACAAAATGTTTGAAGAAAATTAAAAAATATCAAAAATAGGCTTAAAAATATAAAAAATTATAAAAATTAATTATAAAACAAAAAAATATAAGCAAAATATAAACACAAAAAAGAAAAAAAATAAAAGATTATAAAACATTATAAAAAAACAAAAACTTCTATGATTTTATTCAATAGAAGTTTTTTATGTGATTACTAAGTTTGTAAGTTGCTACATTGTAAATAAGTTTTAATGAACTAATTCTGGCTCTTTTTTTTGGGTTGTTGGTTGTTTAGAATTCATATAACGAATAGGGCTTGTTAATCCGTTATTATTATCTCCCTTATTCTTACCATCAGAAACACATAATCTTACTGGTTTGCCATTACTACTTTTTCCAATGCATGATATTTTTGGAAATGCATCTTTATAATTGAAATTTTTGTTAGGAGAAGTTCTATATGAAGTTTCAAGTTTATCTTTATTTTCTCGCATTTTTCGCACATAAGCGAAATTTCCATCTTCAAGTTGGACTTTTGTGTTTTCATTATAAAGACCTGTTTCTATGTCCAAAAAGTGACCATACACTTCATCAGTTTCAGGATTATATAATGCAGAAAATTCGTCGTCGAGCATAACGCAAGCCCAGCCCTCTTGAACAATATCCGCAAACTCAAAACGTCTGTTATCTCTCAAAATTCCAGTATGTTCATTAAAAAAGGTGTATCCTTTTGGTTCTTTCATCACAACCAATCGCCAACCGTTATATTCATTTTCAAACACACCAGCAATATTTGGGTTTTGTGCTTTCAATTCTGCAAGTGTCATAATATCCTCCTTTCTTAATTAAATAATAACATTTTTTTTGTCGATTTGTCAATATAAACTTAAATTAATAAAAATAAACTGAAATTAATAAAAAATAACTGAAGTCAATAAAAAAATGTCTGAAGTCAATAAAAAAATAAAATTAATAAAGACAAACTTATTTAAAAAAAATCTGAATTTTATTAATCCAGATTTTATTTTTGTTTAATTACTATTCACTTGTTTTTTTCTGACTTTTTAATTTTGTGATTCACTCTCTTCTATTTCTGTTTTATTATCATTTTTTTCACTTTTATTATTTATATTTTCTTTTGTTTTATTTGTTGTTTTACTCTTCTTGTTTTCTGCTTTAAATTGTTTTTCCGCTTTTTTCTCTTGATTTACTATGTTTGTTTTTGTTTTTTCTTCAAGGTCTTTATTGTTTTCGGCTTCTGTTGTATTTGAAACTGCTTGTTTTTTCGCCTTTACTCTAATAATATCTCTATCTTCCTTTCTCTTAAATTTAGAGAGGAATAATTGCCAAAAAGTTGGGATTACTATGGTTCCATTGGCGGTTTTGTGTTGATAGTGAGATTGGTACCACTGATTATAGTAGAAAATCGCCACAATAACCAAAATCGAACACAATAACATCGTTGCAAGCACAATCATAACAGGAATGGAGCAATCGGTTACCGAGAAGAATCTTCCAAGACCGGTAAGGGCGGAGATAATCAAAACTAACGAAATCGAAACGCATATTGTGCGGAGCCAGTTGAGTGGATAACAAACCCAAACAAGATTGAGATAGCCGGTGAATGTAAGAAGAAGTGTGCTGAGTGTGGTGTACTCTGATGTGGTTAGGCTGGATGTTGTGTCGTTCAAAATAAGTATCACCAAAATATTAACAAACATCAAAATGGCACAAGGAATAGATTTTTTCAAAACTTGCGGGATGAAGTTTCCACGTATTAACTCGTTGTTTGGCTGGAAAGTCATGATAAAAGACGGAAGTCCAATCACAAACATTTCCAACAATAATAATTGTTTTGGTGTGAAAGGATAAGAAATACGAAGAATTAGGGTTGTTACGCAAAGCATAATTGTGAAAAGTGTTTTCATCAAATACAACACCGAAGAATGTTGGACATTATTCACAATTTGTCTACCTTCTTTCACTATTGTTGGAAGAGCTGAAAAGTTGCTTTCCATAAGCACTAAGTGAGAGATGTTGCGTGCAACTTCACTTCCGTCTGCCATAGCAATCGAGCAATTTGCTTCTTTTAAAGCAAGAGTGTCGTTTACACCGTCGCCAGTCATTGCCACAACATTACCTTGTGTTTTAAGTGCTTTCACTATGGCGTGTTTTTGCTCTGGTGTTACACGGCCAAATACTGTGAATTTATCCGCAATTTGTGCAACTTCTGGCAAACTCATGTTTTCAAGCGAAATGAATTTATCAGAATTTTCCACACCAACACGCTTGGCAATTTTTGAAACAGTGAGAGCATCATCTCCTGAGATAATCTTTATTTGAACATCATTTTTCTTAAACCATTCGATTGTTTCTATGGCATCTTTTCTTATGCGATCTTCAAGAACGATGATGGCAATCAGTGTTCCGTGTTTCCCTGCCGATTTTTCGCTGTATGGGTTGGAGTCTTCCACAAGACCAACCACACGCAACCCTTTCTCCATATAATCATTCATTTCTTTCTTCTGGGAGGCGGTGATATTACATTTAATAAAACCGACCGCACCAATATAATATGTTTTACCGTTTTTTAGGGTGGTGGCGGAGTATTTTCTGGATGAAGAAAACTCCACAACTTCCTTAACTTTGTCGTTTATTTCTTTTCCAAAGTGTTCCACCAATGCTACACTTGTTGAATTCATTGTTTTTTGTTGTGCAAGCACTGTTTTCATTATGGTTTCGATTTTGTTTATAGAGTATTTGTTCTGTGGTGAAACATCCACAACACGCATTGTTCCATCTGTGATTGTGCCTGTTTTATCCAAACATAACACATTAGCTCTTGCCAACATTTCTATGGAGTATATGTTCTTCACCAGAGTTTTTTTGCGGGCGAGTTTTAGTGTTCCAACTGTAAGTCCAACCGTGATGAGCAAATACATTCCCGCTGGAATCATGCCAGTTAATGCTCCTGCTGTGCTTGTTATTGCATCTGTAACATCTGTTCCTGTTAAAAATATTTCCTTAAGAATGGTCAGCACACCAACAGGAACTAAAATCAATAAAATGACCTTAATTAAGCTGTTTAAGTCTTTAAATAGGTTTGAGGTTTGAGGTTTGAAATCTTTGGTGCGTTCGGCGACTGTTTGTATATAGTTATTTTTTCCAACCTTATCAACTCTTGCATAGCACTGTCCAGAAACAAGAAAACTTCCAGCAAGGAGAATGTCACCAACTTGTTTTTTAATATAATTACTTTCTCCTGTAAGCAAACTTTCATTTGCTTCCACACATCCATCAATTATAATACAATCGGCTGGAATTTGATTTCCGTTTTCTAAGATGATAACATCATCCAAAAGAAGATTTTCACTCTTCACTTCCGCTTCATAACCCATTCTTACAATGCGAATTTTTGGCACAGTCACCATGGATAGTTTTTCAACGGCAACCTTTGCTTTAATTTCTTGAAAAATTGATATTGCTGTGTTGGCAAAAACAACAATCAAAAAGAGTAAATCTCCCCAGGCATTTACACACATCAAGGCAACTGCAATCACAATCCAGATAAAATTGAATATGGTGAATGTGTTTTTGAAAATTATCGATAAATATGAATTTGATGTTTTAATTTTGGTGTCATTGGTGAGCTTATGCTCCAATCTCTCATTTACTTGTTCCTCAGAAAGACCATGTTCTTTATCTGTTTGATAACGAACAATTGGTATATCTTGCAACACTTCTTTTTTCTTTTTTTTGTGTTTTAATTTTTTCATTTAAAACAATGTCACTCTCTTTAAATAAATTTACTATTTTAGTATACGAAAAAAAAATTAAAAAGTCAAATCAAAATTGTTAATATTATTGACTTTTTTTAATAAATATATTATCTTATTTTTAGATAAATTACAGAGATGTTAATTTCAAGATATAAAAAAATATGAAGTCAAAAGATATAAAGATAATGAAAAGTTTAATTCAATTATGCGTCTATGTTGTTAAATAGGTTGGATTAAAATGTTCGGTTAATATTAAGGGTTAACATAAAACAGAACTTCTGTTTGATCTGCAAAAAAAAGTTTAAAGGGGTATTATTGATGTTTATAACAGTTTCTGACAATTTAAAAAAACTTTCCAAATTATTTCCAGAGAATTTGTATGTGGTGGGAGGTTATGTTAGAAATAAAATTCTTGGTTTGGATGAAGCGGACGTTGACCTTTGCAGTTCGGTTGATATTGAAGAGGTTATTAAAAGATTGAAAGATAGTGCCTATTCAGTTAAAGTCAAAAATCTTAAATTAGGAACGCTTTTAATCACCATTCAAGGCGAAAGTTATGAATACACCGCTTTTAGAAAAGAATTGTATGGTGATGATGGAAAACATTTGCCAATCAGGGTTGAGAGAACGAATAAACTTGAAGAGGATGCGGTTAGAAGGGATTTTTCAATTAATGCAATATATTACAACATAAACAAAGATGAGTGTGTGGATATTTGTCATGGTGTTGTGGATTTGTCGGATAAAATCATCCGCACGCTTAAAAGCCCAGACGAGGTTTTTAAAAATGACGGAGAAAGAATTTTAAGAATGGTTCGCATTGCTGGCGAATTAAACTTCAAAATTGAAAAACAAACTTTGCTTTCTGCGAAGAAATTTGTGCAAAATCTTAAAGATATTCAAGGGTATCGAAAGATGAGTGAGGTTGAAAAAATTTTGTATTGCGACAAGCGTTATAACCTCAATAAGAAAAGTTTGAAGTCGGCATTGAACCTTTTGAATGTTTTAGGAATTTGGAAAGTGCTTGGTTTGGAGGTGTCTTGCATCAAATATAAAACGGTCTTTAAAGCGGAAGATAGGTTTTTGGGACTTTTGATAGATATCGTTGACAACATAAATCCGCCTTGCCTTGAAACATTTTTGGAAACATTTTTAAATGAACAGTTTGGGCTAAACAGGGCAACAATAAGGAAGATTTTTGTCTATCTTGCTGGATATTATGATGCACTTGGCGGAATGAAAAATAAAGAATATTTCTTTAAGTATTTTGAAAATTGGGCGGGTATATATCCGTTGTTGGCTTGCAAATCAAAGCATATCCAAAACAAATACAACTTTTTCTATAAATACATTATAGAGCACGGTTTGGTTATTCGTATTTCTGATTTGGATATTGACGAAAACTGCATAAAGAAGAATTTTTCTAGTATTGACAAAAGAAGTTATAACCGCATTTTAAATAATCTTTTGAGTAAAGTTTTTGACGGAAAGTTGAAGAATAACAAAGAGGCTTTGCTTGACGAAATTAAAAATAACTTAATAAACTTTTGATATTTTTGTTGTGCTTTTTAGGATAAATGCTTGTTTTATGGTGTTTTACAAAATAGATTTAAAAAGAAAATTAATATCTTAATAAAATTTTAAAAATTGACAAAAGTTTAAAAAAAACAGAACTCGCTTCTATATGCGAGTTTTTTTATTTTATTTTATTTCATTTTGTTTTTTTTGTTTTATTTTGCTTATTTTGAGTTTTTTTATTTTTTTTGTTTTTCTTTGAATTATTTATTTGTTTTTGAATATTTTGTATTATAAATTTTTATCTATACAATTTGTTAATTTAATTTTATGTGTAATTTGTTTAATTAAGATTTAATATTTTTGATAAATTATAAACATAATAAGGATATGAAAAACAACGAAATAAAAAGCGAAAAAACAAATAACAATGAAAAAAATCGAAAAAAAGTGCAAAAAAGCTCAAAAAAAGTGCAAAAAAGCGACCATAACACTAAAAAATTAAAGAAAAGTGTAAAAAGCACAAAAATTTCTAAACAGAATGAAAAGAAGCTTAAAAAATCACACGGAATACTTTGGTTTTTAGGTGTTTCTGCAATGAGTGTCACTCTGCTTTTGGTGTGTCAATTTTTCTTTGAGGGTGCAATCACAGGTGAGGGCAAATTTTATGATAACACCAGTATCAACGGAATAGATGTTGGTGGGCTGACGGTGGCGGAGGCGGAAAATATTGTTTTAACAGATATGCTCAACAGTAAAAAAGACCTTGAAATTGAATTAACTTGTCAAGGTGACAGTTGGACTCTTTCTGGAAATGATTTTGAAGTTGTGAATAAAATTCAACCTATCATTAAGGAGCTTTCAAAATATGGAAAAGAAGGGAATTTTTTTCAAAATCTTAGAAAAAAGAACGAAATATCAGAAAATGGACAAGAATTTGTTGTGTCTTACACCAACATTTTGGCAAACCTTGATGAAAAGATAGACGAAATTATCACGGATGTGGAACACGAGAGCAGGGAGGCAAGTTTAATTTTTCAGCCAAACGAAAGCGAGGTTTTTAAAGTTGACGAGGGGTGTTCGGCGGTGATTGTCAATCGGGATTTGTTATATCAAGAAATTGACAATGCATTAAAAGAAAGTAAGCAAGTTAAAATTGAAATACCTATCATTGAGATTGAAAACCAGTTTGACACGCAAGCGCTTAAAGATAGTGTGGTTATGCGTAGCGAATTTACCACAAGTTATGCCAAAAGTTCTTCTGCAAGAAAGAATAATATCCAAAAGGCATTGGAGTGTTTTAATGGGATGATTGTTGAGCCAGGAGAAACGATTTCATTTAATGAAACAACAGGTCCACGCACCGAAAGTGCTGGTTATCAGAATGCACATATAATTGTGGGTGGAGTTTATGTTGATGGTATTGGTGGAGGGGTTTGTCAAGCTTCAACAACGTTATATAATGCACTTCTTCTTGCTGATGTGGAAATTTTAAGTGTAAATCATCATTCGTTGCCAGCATCTTATGTGCCATTGTCTTTTGATGCTATGGTTTCTGGTGGATATAGCGATCTTGTCTTCAAAAACTCTTTGGAGAGTCCAATCTATATCAAAACAACCGCCGATGATGAAAATGTTACTGTGCAAATTTTTGGTCAAAAGTTTGACGACGGTGTTTCAATTGAAAGTAGAGCAGAACTTGTTAAGATTCTACCACATAATGGAGATAGAATTGTGGCAGACACTAAAGGGGAATATTCAAACAAAATTTTATATAAAGGGGAATATTATCGTGTGAAATATCCTCGTGAAGGATATGAAAGCAAAGGTTATTTGCAATATTATAAAGATGGAGAACTGATTGAAGAAAAAGAAATTAGGCATGATTTTTATCAATCGCAGGATGGTATTGTTATGGAAGGAGTGGAAGATACGGTGGAAGGTATGACAATACCTGCAAGTGATGTTAAAATAATAAAACCGCAAAAAGTTACGCAGACAGATGAGGAAAGTGTGAGAAGTAAACTTCAAAAGACCAATCCTACTGAATATAGTCCATAATGAATTGTTAAAGTAAATTACTTGTGCATTGTGTTAATTTTCAATAGTCGTTAATTCCAATATAAGTTAATTTACAACATAAGTTAAGTTACAATATAAAATATATAAAGTTTTGATATGAAACTTTGACAACAAAATATTTTATCTTATAAGCTTTTAACTTATAAACTTTTATCTTGTAAACTTTTTAACTCATTAACTTTTTAACTCATTAACTTTTAACTTATTAAATTTTCAACTTTTCAAATTTGTCAACTGAATGGTAAATAAAAATATTGAAAATATAAAAATAATAATTTAGATTTTATATATTTGAATATAATATATACTATGGAAGAGAAAAAAGAAAAAGAGGATAAACAAACCTTTTCCAAAAAAAAGAAAATTGTAAGGTCGGTGCTGGTGTGCTTGGCTATTGCTTTGCTGTGTGTGCTTGCATATTACATTCTTGTTTGGACAGGTGTATGGGAGAGTATAAATTCAGTTGAAAAAATCCGCCAACTGATTTTATCTATGGGGTTTTGGGGAAGGTTTATCTTTGTGTTAATTCAATTTTTACAAGTAACATTTTTGCCAATACCATCCACAATATCCACTTTGGCAGGGGTTCTAATTTATGGACCTCTTCAAACAGCTCTTCTCAGTCTTGCGGGAATTTTACTTGGTAGTGTTTTGGCATTCTGGCTTGGAAGAGTGTTTGGCAGAAAACTTGTTGTGTTTATGGTTGGACAGGAAACTTGCGACAAGTGGACAAAATTTTTGACAGATGCTAAATATGCTTTCTTTGTTATGATGGTGCTTCCAATCTTTCCAGATGATGTGCTATGTCTTGTGGCGGGGCTTACTAATATGTCTTGGACTTTCTTTGTTATGACAAATTTAATTGCCAGACCTATTGGAATTTTCTTAACTTGCTATTTGGGCAGTGGAAGTGTAATACCATATCACGGTTGGGGGTTGGTGGTATGGTTGATTATTATTGTGGTTGTGGCGATATTGATTTATTTAGCATATAATTATCGAGCAAAAATTGAAAGGTTTATAAAAACTCACTTTAAATCAAAACACAGTAAGGTGGAAAATTATAGCGGTGTGAGCAGAGATAGTAAACAAGCAAACATGGATAATATCATAAATGAAGAAAGTGCTAAAAAGAAAATCTGTGAGAAGGATAATGTACAAGATAATAAATAACCAAAATTTATGTGTTAATGAAATGAATAAACGATGTGTTAAAATCAAGAAAAATTAAAAATAAAAAAAAACTAAGTAATGCTGTTAATCTGAAAATAAAATATAAAATATAAAAATAAATAATTTATAGCAATAAAATCAAAAAAATAAATTTTTTGTATTTTTATTGTTTTTTTTATTATTTTTTTATCATTTTTTATTATTTTATATTATTTTTAATGTTATTTATTATTTTTTTATAAAATTTATTTATTTTTTAAAATAATAAACATTCCTTCATGAATTTGTTTTGGAGAAATTTCATTGTCTAACAAGATTTTTGTGCTTTCTATGCCGTATTTTTTTGAAATTGTACGCAAATTTTCGCCCTTTTTCACTTGATGAAACGGAAAAGAAGTTTTTTTAATCATAATTCTACCTTTAAAAATTATTTATCAAAAATCAATATTTTTTTGCATTTTTTTGCATTTTTTTACATTTTTTTTGCATTTTTTTATATTTTTTATTATTTTTTTATTTTTTTATTAATTTTTTATTAAATTTAATTAATTCTTAATTATTTTATCAATTAGTATTTTTTAGTTTTAATTTTTAGTAAATTAATTTTTGTTTAGATTATTAAGTTTTTTACTTTCACGTTAAGTTTATAGTTCTTGTCTTTATATTTTATTAGTGTTTTATATAAAAAATTCCAAATGTTTAGCATAATAACAAAAAATTTAAAACTTACGTATCAACTTGTCTAATTTTTCTTTTATTGTCATAAAATGTCTTATCTAATGCAAAAAATTGGATAAGCATTTCTTTGTTGGAGGTAATAAGTAAGAGATGAAGTCTATTTTTAAAAGTGTGTTTACAATATCAATTTTCACACTACTCACACGTATGTTAGGTTTTTTCTTTCGTATCTTTTTATCTCGTTCAATTGGTGCTGAGGCATTGGGAATGTATCAAGTGGCACTATCCGTTTTTATGGTTTTGCTGACTGTTGTTTCCAGTGGATTCACTCTTATCATTTCACGCATGACGGCAGGCTATCGTGTGATGTCCGACAAAAAAGCAATGGGCACTTTGGTGACTTCCAGCATGATTGTTGGACTTATTGTCAGTGCAATTTTATGTCTTGTAATTTTCCTTTTTAGAAATCTTTTTTCAAATCTTTTCACTGACACAAACTGTATGAACATACTCATAATTCTTTTGCCTTCGCTGATTTTTTCTTCTGTTTACAGTGTTTTTAGAGGGGCAATGTGGGGCAACGATAACTACTTTGGTTTGTGTGTTTCCGAACTTCTGGAACAAGTTGTTAAGATTGTGGTTTGTGTTTTAATTCTTGCAACTGGTATGAGTGCACTTGAAAGTGCTATGTCGGTTGCTTGGTCTTTTACTATATCTTGTTTTGTTTCGGCATTTTTTGTTATGCTTTTGTATTTTTACTATGGTGGAAAGATGAATAAACCGTCAAGAATATATCGAAAAGTTATTCGTCAATCAATACCAATCACGGCGGTAAGAATTGCTGGGAGTTTTGTTCAACCTTTGATTGCTTTAATTTTGCCTGCACAACTGATTGCTTCTGGATACACAAGTGCTCAAGCGTTAAGTTTATATGGTATTGCTGTTGGTATGACCCTGCCTTTTCTTTTTCTGCCGTCTGCACTGATTGGTTCTTTGTCGACAGCACTTGTTCCAGATATATCAATGGCGGTGGTGCAGAACGACAGTGAACATATTCAAAAACGCATATCTTCTTCCATGACATTCACTTTGTTTGTGTCATTCTTGGTGGTGCCATGTTTCATTGCAGTGGGAGATAAGCTTGGTGTTTTTCTTTATGACGAAATTTTAAGTGGAACTTTGCTTCAATATTCGGCATGGATAATGGTGCCAATGGGATTGACAAACATCACCAATGCCATTTTAAATTCTGTTGGTTTGGAGGTGAAATCTTTTATAAATTTTCTGGTGGGCGAAATTTTTATGTTCCTCTCGGTTTTAATTTTGACAAAATATATTGGAATAAATGCACTTATCATTGGCATGGGGCTCTCGGCAATAGTGACAGCAATTTTAAATGTTTTCATGCTAAAAAGGAAACTTAAAATAGACCTTTTCATTTCAAAAAAACTTTGGCTTATGGTGTTGTTTTCACTGCCAACAATAGCCATAACTTCATTTGTTAGTGCTTTGCTTTCGTATATTATGCCACTATTTTTCAACTTAATGCTCTCATGTATAATTGGGGTTTGTGTTTTCACACTTTTATGTATGGTGTTTGGAGTGATAAATTTTTCTGGATATATTGTTCAGTTTAAAGACAAATTATCTCTAAGATCAAAAAGTAAAAAACGAAATTGATATAGGTTGCAAAAAAATTGATAAAATGGAAGTTGTGAACATTATAAAGGATGTAAATAAGTTATAAAATAATAATTAGAGCACAAGCGAATAAAATAGAAAGCGAATAAAATAAAAAGCAAATAAATTAAAAAGCATAAAAAGTGAATAAAAAAGTGAATAAAAAATAAGAAACAGAATAAAAAGCAAATCAGTATGAAAATTAAAGAATGCGAAAAATTGTTGAAATTTATAAAAATACCAAACAAAACGCAAAAGAGATAAAAAAAATTGATATTTTTGATTAAATTTTGAGTTTTTACTTATATTATTTGTATGTTAACAATAGTGTTTAGAGCGGTTATAATATATTTGGTGGTGCTTGTTCTTTATAGGTTGATGGGTAAAAGGCAGTTGGGTGAAATGCAACCTTTTGAACTTGTACTTACATTAATCATTGCAGACCTTGCCACAATTCCAATGGCAGAAGTTTCTGTTCCTGTGTTGCACGGTATTGTTCCACTGTTGACTTTGGTTGTGGTGCATTATCTTCTCACATTATTCAGCAAAATTTCAAACAAATTTTCTTCGTTTTTAAGTGGGAAACCTGTGATTGTTATAAATCCGGACGGCATAGACAACAGGGCTCTTAAAAATCTTGATATGTCGGTGGATGATATTTTTGAGGCAATCAGGGGTTGTGGATATTTTAAAATCGAGCAAATTCAATATGCCATAATGGAAACAAATGGCAAAATGAGCGTTTTGCCTAAGAGTTCTTTCGCACCGGTCACGGCACAAGACTTGAACATTGAAACGCAAAAAAGTGCCATACCAATCAACATAATCAGTGAAGGCAAGTTAAATAAAAACAACCTAGAAATTGCCAAAATTGATGAATTGCAAGTGAAGGAGGTTTTGAATAAGGCAGGGGTTAAAAAGATTAAAGAGGTTTTGGTGTTGACAGTGGATAAAAGCGGTTCGGTGTATTTGCAAAAATATCACGAAAAATACCAAACTATGAAAATTGAACCTCTTGGGCAGGTGCAGGAATGACAAAATATGGTTGGGTGAAACTTATTAGCATTTTGGTTGTGATTGGAATATTGATTGCTATTTGTGTGATTGAGGATAAACTGGTTGTCACATCACTTGATAAAGTTAATCGATATTGCTACGAAATTGAGTCTGCCATACAGAAAAATGGCGGAATTGTGAACGGTGAAGTGGCAAGTTTGGTGGACAATATGCAGTATCAATGGGAAAATGATGAAAGTTCTCTGTGTTTTGTTGTGAATCATAAATCAATAGAACAGTTAGGAGTGGAGATTGTGAGGTTAAAAACCTATATAGATGAGGAAGAACCTATTGAGTTCTATGTTTCGTTGGATATTATAAAAAGTTATGTGGAAACTTTTCAACATTTTATGGGTGCAAGCTTCCATAATATTTTGTAAGTGTGTTTATGTGAAAACATTGACATATAAAGACAGAAATATATTTAAAAGAAAAAACAGAACAAAAACATTGTTTGTTTACGTGTTTTTAAAAAAAAGAAAAATAGAGAATAAAGTTAATTACTCTCTAATTTATTCTTACGGTTTGCTTTTTTTTGAACTTCTTTTTTGGTATATATAAAGGACATTACTAGTATTTCTTACTTTCTTATTGCGTAAGAAAGAAACTGTTACCGCCATAGAAAAAATTCCAGATGAAAAGAAAAAAGGGTCATTGACCCTTTCTTTGTTTATTCCCAAACTTTTTCATCTTGTTTCTTGCGGAATACTATAATTAAAATTATTGCTATTATAATTAATAGTATGATTATTATTAGGATAATGATTAAGATTATCCACCATGTGTTTGATTGGCTTCCTGTTTTATATGTGGATAGATCATTAACCGTTAAAGTGAATGCTTCTGTTCCGTCTGAATAGTAGATTGTGAGTGTGACCGACCACGTACCTTCAACATCGTTACTATCAAAAATATAAGAGGTACCTGTTGGGATTTGGTAGGAGTCATAAAGCACTTCATAGCCAACATAATTCATGTTTCCATCTTCATCAGATTCTTGCATATCTTTATATAAAACATAATTTACATTGTCAGAGCTTGTTCCAATTGCTGACCACACAAGATAATCTGGGTTGACATAGTCGAATGCACTGGTTGATAGGCTGATATTATATATGTTCATAAGTACATTAGAACTTGATACTGTGTAATTCAAACCTAAGTCTTCAATTGTAAGGCTTTCAATTACGCTGTCGATGTCGTCAGGTACCACTGCAACCATTATGCTTCCTATTGAAACTTCCACATTGTCTTTGCTGGTGTTTCCTGTTTCGTATACCTTGTGGGTGTAAGTAAATTCAAATTTATATAATCCAAAATCGTGACCGCTGAGTGAGTATTGATTATTAATTTCAACATCGCTGTCTATGTAATAAAAAATGTTGCTTAATGTGTTGACATTATTATCAATTATTTCACCTTCGTATAGAATTTCAGTTTCTCCTATTCCGATTGATGCTGTGAGTTGTTCTGCTCGAACATAGGTTACTCTAAACTTGTAGGTTAGTGCTTGTATTGAATCGTCTAATATGCCGGAGAAATTGAAAGTTAAACTTTCTAAATCTCGCCAGTTGAAAACAAGATAGGTGACTTCTTCGTCTGTGGTGTCGGTTATCGTTGTTTCAGTTCTGTTTAGGGTGGAGTTTCGTCTACTGTTTGCTGTCATGGTCATGGTTATGCCGTTTTGCGAAACTGTTTCCTCTGTGAACTCTTCCGTTTCTTCTGTTGAGTTTTCCGCTCCTACTTTTGTTATTGGCATTACTGGCACGAAAAGTGCAAGCCCCACTAACATTGTTAGGATGCAAACTAACATCAAACATATAGATATCTTTAGCCATTGAGCATTTTTTAAAATCTTCATCACTCTTATTTTAACATATTATTATGTTTTTTAGAAACAAATTTTCATTTTTTTAAAATATTTTTATAAATTTAATCACTTTTTAAATTCTCACTATTTATTCGTTAAGTTGTTTTTTGAGGTTTTTATGCTGTTCTTATCTATTTTTTTATGTAATTTATGTGTGGTTTTTATGTAGTTTTGTTTTGAAATTTTGCGTAAATGATTTATAATGTTATGTAGATTGATAATTTTATACATTCAAATGTGACTTGATATAAATTTGTTTTAATGGGTGATTTTATGGATAGAATTGAAATTGAAGAAGAAATTGGTGTTATGATCGATGAAAATCAAATTAGTTTTGATTTTTTGTCTGATTTAACACCAAAAACTATATTGCAAGAAGAAAATCATGATTGGGTGGCAGATGAAACATTGGTGGTTATAATCAAAGCGGATGGTAATGTGCCGGCTGATTTCGATATTTGCGGAAAGAAAATGATTGATTGGGTGTTACTTGCCACTTCTGGTTGTAAACATAAGGTGATTGAACAACCGTCAGAAGATTTATTCTTAGAAACTATCAAAAATTTGAGCGAAAACTTTAATTATGTTGTGGTGTTATATTCGGATACTCCGCTTTTGAAAAAAGCCACATTCTTGGAAATTATGGACTACTTTTCAATGCGTAGAATGAATGTGTTGAAACTTGTGAGAGGTTATGTTTTTAAAGGTGAGTATTTAAAAAATACTAAAATGCTCCTGTCCAGCACAGTGGAAGTTTTTGATAAGGAAGATTTTACTCTGATTGATGAACCTCAAAAAGTTGCTTATGCTTTTCAGATTTTGAATGGGCGTATTTTGCAGTATCATGAAGATTGTGGAGTTATTTTTTTGGGAAAGAACACCATTTTTGTGGATGCCGATGTGGAGATTGAAGGCGGAGCAGTGATATATCCAAACAACATTATTAAAGGCGAAAGTTACATTGGTAAGAATGTTATTTTAGAAAGTGGGAACTATATTATCGACACAATAATTTGCGATGAAGCATTTGTTGTGCAAAGTTATTTGGAAAAAAGTAAGGTGGAACAAGGTAAAACTGTTGGACCTTTTGCACGTTTAATAAGTCAAAAAATTTAAAAAAACAACATTATTTTTTAATTTTTTAACAAAAAAACAAAATTTATTACTTTAAACTTTAATTTTATACTTTAATTTTAACTTGTTTTGGTGGGTGAAAGTTTATGGTTATTGTGGTTGGACTTGGAAATCCAGATGTTAAATATCAGCACACATATCACAACATTGGGTTTGATGTTGTGGATTTTTTAGCGGAGAAAATTGGTGTGAAAATTGAAAAAAATAAATTTAAAGCACTAATTGGTGAGGGGAGTTTTAACGGGAAAAAGGTTATGCTTGTTAAACCACAAACTTATATGAACAACAGTGGACAAAGTGTGGTTATGCTGAAAAATAAGTTTAAAGATGCGAAAATTATTGTTGTTGTGGATGATATAGATTTGGCAAGAGGAAACATCCGTTTTCGTGAGCATGGCTCTGCCGGAACTCACAATGGGTTGAGAAGTATTGTTTCTTATATTGGAGAAGATTTTGAACGCTTTAAGGTGGGTATTGGTAGAGATATTTCTATGGACCTTGCCGACTATGTGCTTTCAAAATATGATAAAAACACTTTTGAACCTATAATTGAGAAAACAGCAGAAAAGGTTTTGGCGAGAATTGCACTATGAAAAATTTTGTTACACTTTTAAAGGATAAATTACAACCGAAAGCAAAGTCTTTTGGCGGTTTTTTTGTTGGAGAAAAGGTACTTTTTTGTGCAATGCAAGAAAAATTTATTTATCTTTGTGGAGATTTTGTTAGTGCCAGCAAACTTAAAAGCGGTTTAAAGTTCTGCGATAAGAAGGTTGAAATTATCTCTTGTGGGCGTGAAAATGAGGACGAAAGAGATGTGAATTTGCAACCTTTCGCAAAGTCGGTGGCTTCGTTCTTGCGAGGTGAACTTGATGGATTAATTTTTTTACCGTCTTCATTAACCACAAAGTTTGACTTGAAATTTTTACAAGAAAGTCAGACGTTGGAGGTTGGGCAGGAGATTGAAATTGAAAAACTTGCCAAAAATCTTGTTGGACTTGGATTTGAAAAGACGGACTATGTTTCTATGCCGGGGCAGTTTGCCGTGCGTGGAGATGTTGTGGATATCTTTGTTGAAGATGTTCCAACACGAATTGAATTTTTTGATGAAGAAATCGAAAAAATTTTAAATTTTGATTTTTCTACCATGAAAACCACTCAAATTTTGAAAAAGGTTGATATTTATCCTATTTATTTAAAAGATGGAAAAAACATCGTGTTGGAGCTTTGTCCGTCAATGACGATTTTGGACGAACCTCAAAAAATTCAAAATGAATGTCAACTTTTAAAGCGTTCGAGAGAAGAACTTTCTTGGAATAAGCAAGACACATTTTTAAACTTTGAACAAATATCTACTGAAAAATATATTTGCTTTTCAAACACCACAAATGATGAATTTGAAAATAAAACAATAGGACAAAAAAATTATATCACTGATTTTATGTCATTAAAAAAAGATATTTTAATGTATGTGCAAAGTGGAGTTGATGTTTATTTATTTGCAGGCGAATTTTTTGGAATTTTACAAGAGTTTTTAATAACAAACAATGTTCCTTACACAGTTTTTGATTACAATGAAAATGGTGATAATTATTGTGATAACACCAAAAATTCGTTTGATGTAAGTGCTATTGAGAAAAATACAAATCCAATAAATTCTATTAAAAAAGATATTAATTCTATTAAAAGTGATATTAATATCATTGAAAATGATGAAAATTCAATTAAAAATCACGAAATTTTATTAAAAAATGGTAAAAATTTTGATAATGATGTAAAAACATCAAAAAGTGCGAAGATTTATCTTTGTCATGAGTATTTTCCATATTCTTTCAGTTTTCTCTCTTATGATATTATTGGTATTGGCACTGATGATATGTATAAAAGTCATCGTGTGGAATTTAAGGGAGGTAAACAAAATTTCTCCTATCTTCCAAAGGTAGGCGATTTTGTGGTTCATTCATTTTATGGTATTGGAAGGTGCAAAGACATTGTTAGAATGAAGTTGTCGCATTTTGAAAAAGATTATTTTGTTATAGAATATAAGAATGGGGCTCTTCTATATCTTCCTTCTGAACAGGCAAATTTGCTTTCTGCCTATGTGGGCGGAGAGGAACCAAAACTTAACACTTTGGGTTCAAGCGAGTGGACAAAGCTTAAACAAAAAGTTAAGCAAGATTTAAAGGAAGTGGCAATTGAACTTGCCAAAATATATAAAGAACGTGAAACGAAAAAAGGCTTCAAGTTTGTGCGAGATGAAGAACTTGAAAAAGATTTTTCTGATGCTTTTGAGTTTGTTCTAACTCCCGACCAAGTTGATGCCATTGCGGATGTGGACAAAGATATGGAAAGCGAAAAAATCATGGATAGGCTTATATGTGGCGATGTGGGTTTTGGTAAAACTGAAGTGGCTTTTCGTGCTATATTTAAAGCGATTTATAACGGCAAGCAAGTGGCACTTTTGTGTCCAACAACAATTTTATCTGAGCAACACTATCGCTCAGCCACACAGCGCATGAGTAATTTTGGTGTTCGCATTGAAGTTTTAAACCGCTTTAAGACGGCAAAAGAAACAAGTGAAATTTACGAAAGGGTTAAAAAAGGTGAGGTTGACCTTATTATTGGCACTCATAAGATCTTAAACGACAAACTACAATTTAAAGATTTAGGGCTTTTGGTGTTGGACGAAGAACAACGCTTTGGGGTTAAAGATAAGGAGAAAATTAAGAAAATTAAGTCTGATATTGATGTTTTAACTCTATCCGCAACACCAATTCCAAGAACTTTGCATCTGTCGCTGTCTGGCATTCGTGATATAAGTGTGATTGCCACACCGCCACGAGATCGTCTGCCAATACAAACCTATGTTTCCGCTTATAGTGATGGACTTCTAAAAGATGTTGTTTTAAGAGAACTCTCTCGTAAAGGCAAGGCTCTTGTGCTTTACAACAAAGTTTCAAGTATTTATGAGTTCAAAAATTATGTTAGTATGCTCTTGCCACAAGCGTCAATTGGGGTTATGCATGGACAGATGGAAGAAAAAGAGCTTTTGCGTGTGATTAACGACTTGTATGAGGATAAATTTAATCTTCTTATCTCAACAACCTTAATTGAAAACGGCATCGATCTTCCAACTCTTAACACTCTTTTTGTGTTGGATTGTGATATGTTGGGGTTGAGTCAGTTATATCAAATTAGAGGTAGAATTGGCAGGTCAGATAAACTTGCTTATGCCTATTTGACCTATGACGGCGGAAAGGTTTTAACCGAAGAAGCATATAAGAGGTTGGACGCTATTAAAGAATTTAGAGAGCTTGGAAGCGGATTTAAAATTGCCACTCGTGACCTTGAAATTAGAGGTGCGGGTAATATCTTAGGAAAGCAACAACATGGACAGATGCAAAAAGTGGGCTATGATATGTATGTTAGGCTATTGGAAGAAGTCACCAAAGAGGCATCTGGGCAGAAATCAAGGTCTGAGAAAGAAATTCAAATGGAGCTTGTGTTGGATGCGTTCATAAGCGAGGAATATATTTCCTCACAAGAAGAAAGAATTGTTTTTTATGATAAAATCAGCAAAATTTCTAACCAAAACGAGTTCAATTCTGTTATAAAACAGTTGGAAGAATTGAGTGGTTTTGTGCCAATTGAGGTAAAAAATTTATGTAAAATTGCTTATCTAAAAAATCTGGCAGAAAACTTCAATGTTAAAAAGATTAGGGTGAACGAGCGAGATTGCTTGGTTTACTTCTATAAAAACACGGATATAATCGATAAAAGATTGTCGAAAATAGTCGGATTATATGATGCTTGTTTAAAATTTGAAGATGTTGCCATTCTAAAAGTGAATACAAAAGGAAAGGTTTCTAATAAAGTTGACCTCTTGATTGAAATTTTTTCTAAGGCACTTCAAGAAATTTCGTGATTTTATGTTAAAATGCTTGTGTTTGCTGTGGTTTTGTGTTAAAATGATTGAGTTATTATTAATATTATTACTTGGAGATAGACGTGAAAAAGAAAAGATTTGTAACATTTCTCATGACCTTAGTTATGTGCGTGTCAGTTTTGGCAGGCTGTTCTTTGGTTGAGCAGAATGATGAAAAATATTATGAAGCCACTGTTTGTACCATAACTTATGCTGACGGCGAAGAAGAAACCATAACCAAAAGAGAGTTGATTATGGGGTATAACAGTTATGGATATCTTTATGTTGATTACTATGGTTACACCACCGAAGAGGCTGTTTTGGAAACTCTGGAAATTATCATTGAACAGCGGTTGACAATTCATGCCGTGAAAGAATATTATGAAGAATCTGGTGAAGAACTGTTAAATGCCAGAGAAACAACATACCTTTGGGATGAGTTGTACGACTCAATTTACAGTAACTTAAAAGAATATTTTGAAGATATCACAGGTTCTTCATCCTCATCAAGCGACAGCAGTGACAGTTCTTCTTCAACTGTATACACTCCATACACAAAGAGTGCATATCTTAAAGAGGTTGACGGACAACTTGTGATTTACAAAACAGAATCTGCTTCAACAATTCGTGGAACTTATGAGGCAAGATATAAAAATGGCGTTGCTTATGATTTTGAGTATGTTGACGATGACGGTGTTCAAGTGTTTGCAGAACTCATGTATGAAAAATTTTTGAGTTTGGTTGAAAATGATGGTAATTGGTTAAATGCTTTAAATGAATACCTTGCAGATGTTAAAGATAACTACACTTATATAGATTTTGCTTCAAATAAAGAATGTTTCTTATTCGAACTTAACAGAGTTTATGAAATTTTGAGAGATAACTATCTTGTTGAAAAATATGAAGTAATCTATAACATTCAGGCACAACAAGATTCTGATGTTTCAAATGTTACAGTAACGGATGTTTTGAAATATTATTCTGCAAAAGTTAGAACGGATTATGCAAACTATTATTTGAGTGGAAACACTTCTGATTATGAAACAAACATTTTAGATGATGTTGGAAGTGTGTATTATATTCTTGACGGTGATGATGCAACAAATTACTTCTATGTTGGTTATGTGAAAATTTCTTTTGATGATGACCAAACAACACAATTGGAAGAAATACAGGATGGTTCATATCTTTCACCAACGCAACAAGAAATTGAAATTCAAAAGCTGTATGACAGCTTGTATGCAACAATCCTTGATGAAGAAACAGGCGAGGAAACAGGTGAAACAATAAGTGCAGAAGCATTGCTTAGATTGATTCAGCAAGATGTTGGACAATATCAATATGACACAACCGTTTCTGATGACGATGATTATGTTGATGGATATATGGAAACAGCCAGAATGAAGGCTGCGGCATTTAGAAAATACTTATATTATTACAGTGATGATGACACTCTCAAAAATGCTGACTATAACATTGTTTTTGGCGTTTCTTCGGATGGTGAAGTTGTGGCAAATGACGACTTCTCAGACCAAGATGAAGTTTTGGAAGCAATTAAGGAACTCTACAACGATGGTAATGCACAAATAGGCGATTTAACAGGGCTTGTTAAGGCTGATGATGGATATTACATTTTCTTCTATGCAGGCGATATCACAAACTTGTTTGCTGTGGATGAAAATTTTGAGGCTTCTTCAAATGCTGACAACATCAAAGTTTTGGCTTCAACATACATCAACATCTTCTCTGACAAAACTTTGTTTGATGTGATTTATGAAGAATTGACAACAGATAACTTCTCTGTGTTCCAGAATATGAATATGGCATATTTGAGAAGTCAAACACAATCAATTGTTGTAATCACAAATAATATTAAAGATTTGTATTAATTTGGTGCTTTTGCGATGAGTAATGTTGTATGATTTAAACTCATATTAAACACAAAAAACTTAATATAAAACTTTATATTAAATCTAAATTTTGAATAACTCTTGTTTATTTGACAAGAGTTATTTTTTTTGATAAAATCAAATGGATGGAAGAAAAAGAAAAAAACGAAGTTGAAGTTAGAGAGGTTGAAAATATTAATTCTTCACAGAAGAAGTTTTTTTCACGCATAAAAGGAAAATTTCAGGCAAGAAGAGCAACAAAACTTGAAAAAATACAAAAAGAAACATTAACGGCAGAAGAAACAGAGAAAGTTAAAGAAAAAATTGAAGAGGCAAACAAAGAAGTTTCTGAAATTAGCACGAAGAAAAAGAAAGTTAGAAATATATTGTTTTTTATCTTTAATATTGTGCTTGTGGCTGGAATTTTGATTTGGAATATCTTTTCAAGCGAAGATTTTTCATCACTTCAAGTTGAAAATTTAAATATTTCATATTTTGTTGTTGTCCTTGTGCTTTTGGCTTCAATTTTAATCTTTGATATCGCTTCTGTTCATAGTATGATTTATCGAAAAACTTTGCGTTCAAGATGGTATCTTTCTTATAAATCGGTGGGTATTTTGAGGTATTATGATGCTGTAACACCACTTTCTTCTGGTGGGCAGGCATTTATGGTGACATATTTAACAGGAAGAGATGTGCCAGCATCAACCGCACTTTCAATACCTATTGCAAAACTCCTGTTTCAACAGGTGGCATGGCTGATTATCACTTTTGTGTGTCTTATAATTTCTTTCGCAAAAAAGCTTACAACTTTGGTTACGGCGGCAAGTATCGTTGGTTTCGTACTTACGGCGTCTGTGGTTGTTATTATTCTTTTTATGTCTTACTCTAAGGTTTGGGGTAAGAGGGTTGTGGCTTGGGGGCTTAGGCTTCTGGTCAAAATGAAGATTTTAAAAGATTATGACAAGCAATATACTAAGGTTATGGGCGTTATTGAAGATTACCAAAAGATTATGAAGGAATATAAAAAAGCAAAACTTGAAGTTATTTGGCAAATTTTCTTACACGCTGGCAGAATTATTTTGCTATATTCCATTCCATATTTCATTTATCTTATCTTTCCATATCAAGACGGAAGTGCGGTGGGCACATATTCAGACTTCTTTATATATACAGCATTGATTGATTTGGCTTCAAGTTTTATCCCTCTGCCTGGTGGAACGGGCATGAATGAAATTACCTTCACTGCACTTTTCAATCAGTATTTGAAAGGGTCTACATTCTGGGCATTGTTACTTTGGAGATTTTGCTCTTATTATTTCTATCTTCTTCAAGGCTTGGCAATTATATCCTACGACACTCTTTATGGCAACAGAAAATATCGTTGGGTCAAAAAGAGGCAGGTTCTACAAGAAGAGAGTTTGCAATTTAGACGTGTACAAATTGAAAATTTTAGACAGGAAAGAGAAAAACGACGTAAAAAGCAGAAAAAAATTGAATTTAAAGAATAATTATCTTGCGTGCAACAAAAACTAATTTTATGAATAAAAAAGATTTTGCATGGCTTTTTGCTTGTATTGTTCTGGTGGTTTTGTTGATAATTTCTGTCATTTTAGGCTTGACAGGTTTCTATTCTTCTGTTACTTATTTAAAATCATCAACCGATTTGACTGTTGGAGATACGGTTGTTGTGAAAGTGGAAGAAAATCAAGCGAGTGTGGTTTCATTTACAGTGGATGGCTCTTATTTGCCAGGTGAAAGTATACCGCAAGTTGTGCAAATTTGTGCTCAAAATTTGGATGATGAAATTTATGTTCGTGTTAAGGCAGAGGTCTTTGGATTGGAAGGCGGAGAGTTCGATTTTACAACGACCAGTCACTTTCAAAAGGCAGAGGATGGATATTATTATTTTGACGAAGTCCTCTCGGGAGGTAATAAGATTACATTCTGTACAAACATTATAACTCCGCAAGACGGAAGTTTTGTAAGTGAAGAAAAGTATATTTTAAGTATAGTTGTGGAAACGGTAGATGCTGATTATGTCGAAAATATTTGGGGAATTTCTGAAAGTGAGGCGTAATTGTTGGACATTTTCTGTAATTTGTTTTAAAATATATACATGATTGTTTTTGAACGTGTTTAAATGCTTGCAAATTGGCTTTAATCTTAATACAACACATTTAATATTGAATTTTTAATTTATGGTGTGTTTGTTAACGAAAACGTTGTTCTAATAAAAGACGCAATCGTAAGCCAAATTATAATGGTTCTTTATGAGCAAGTGTGCAATTATTCTGGAGATTATCAATACAATCGCAATAGTTTTATATAATACACAAAGAAAAACATTTATAAATTAAGGGGGCAACATGGATAACGATAAAATCTTCGTACCACCTTCATTTGAAGAAGAAAAAGAAGAGAAAAAGAAACAAAAGGTATTGAGTAAAAGTGATAATAATTCAAATACAAGTTCAGTGTTTGATAATATTTTTGTGCCCAGTTCGTTTGGAGAAAATACAAAAGAAAAGGTTGAAGATAACGAACAACCAGATGAAAATATGCAGAATATGCAAGATGTAGATATCGAAGAAAAAATAGGTGAAGTTGATAAAAAAGAAAAGAAACTAAAAGAAAAACATAAGAAAGAGAAACATAGAAAAAAAGATATTTACAAAGAATCTATCACCAACCAAATTGAAGAGAATGATAGTTCTATACAGGAAAGTGGTGGTGATGATGTGAAAAATGAGAAAACAGAAGACGGTTATGTTTGGGGTAGAAAGAAATATAAAGTAAAAAAAGAAACAAAAAATACTGTTATAAATTGGGTTGGACTTGTGATGTCAGTTGCATTTGTTGTTCTTTTCTTGTACTTGCTAATAAGATAGAACTAAACGGTTCAGAATAAATAGATAATTAAATAAGTAAAATTAAATAAAATACAATAAAAACACGCAAAAATACAATAAAAAAGCGTGTTTTTTTATTTTTTACTTTTATGATTACTTTTTAAGATTTTATTATTTTTTATGTTTGTCTTTTTTATTTTTACTTTATTTTTACTTTATTTTTACTTTATCTTATTTTTGTTATTTATTTTCTTGTTTTTATTTTTTATATTTTTATATTTTTATATTTTTTTATATTTTAATTTTAAACTTTATTAATAATTATTATTTTATATTGTAAGTATTAAATATATTTTTATTTTATTTGTTTTTTTTATACAATAATCCAAACAAAAAGTTAGTCAAAATATTATAAAAAATAAAATTTAAGGCAATATTTGATTTATGAAAAAACTTATTGTCTTTATTTTTCTTTTATGCTGTGTTGGAGTAACTGCGTTGTTTAAATTGGAAACAAATCCTCTTTTCAAGATTGAGGGAGTGGAAAAGGTTTGTTTTATAAGCAATACAGAAATTGATAGCGAGTGTGTGGATTCTGTGTATTGTGGAGATTTGGTGTTTAACTATTGTTCTCTTGAAGATGCCTGGCAAAACTTGTCTGAATTTTCGCAAAACATACAAGGATTACAATTTTACATTGTGGACGTGAGCGTTGAAGATATTTTAAGTGTGTTAAAAGCATCGGTTGTTGAAGAATTTGAACAGGAAGGGTTGTATGTGGTTACTGCTTACACTCCATACTATCAAGATTGCGTGTATGTGAATGGTGTTAAAGTGAATGTTCAAATTGCGTCAAATGATGAGGGGGTTATTGCAGGTTTTCCTATGATTTTAACAGGATATTGAATTATTTTAATAGGAAAAATATTTGTAATTTCACAAAAAGCAGTGTAGAAAAGCGTAATTTTTAAGCAAAATTATAAAAAATTTTTAAAAATTTATGTTTAAACTTATTTTTTTCGGTCAATTATTATGACGTGGAGGGATTATGGAAATCAAAAATGAAAAGAAAAGAAAATTATTCAAAAGAATTGGAGCAATTTCACTTGCCTGTGTGCTTGCTTTAGGTATTGGACTTACAATTGCATTTAGTGTCCCAAAAGATGAAGAGGTTTCGACAACAAGTACTATTTCGTTTTCTTTGCCGATGACAAATGCTGTGGTTGTTAAAGATTATTCGGAGGAAAAATTGCAACTTAATGACAGTTTGAGTCGCTGGGAAATTCACTTGGCTGTGGATTTAACCTCTGATGATAACTTAGTGTATGCGGTGTATGACGGTGTGGTGACCTCAGTTGAAGAAAATACTTTGGAAGGTTATGTGGTTACAATTGAACATGACGGCGGTTTTGTGAGTGTTTATTCATCATTATCTTCAAACGTTTTGGTTTCTGAGGGTGACACTGTCACAAAAGGACAACAGATTGGTGAGGCGTCTAACACTGCAACTAACGAATACAACACAGGCACTCATTTGCATTTCCAACTTTTGAAGGATGGAGTTGAGGTTGACCCTAACAACTATCTTGACCTTCAAAACAAATAATTTGATTGATTATTCTAATTTATAAACAAATTAAAAAGTTTAAAAGTTTACAAGTTGTAAAGTTTAAGGTTTAATTACAATAAAATTTACTAAAAATAAAGAAAATTATTTAAAGATTATTATGAATAAAACTTTAAATAGAAATTGCTTTAAACATAATGATAGTTGAAAGATTAAAACTAAAAATAACTAAAAAACTAAAAAAACGGCTTAAAATTTAAGTTTTTTGCTGTTTTTTTATTAAATTTTTGTATTTTTTATGTTTAATTCTTAATTATATTAGTTGTTTCATTTTTTATCATTGTTATTTATTTTAAGCTTTTTATTTAGTGTTTTTATGGATTGTATCTTGAAGAGGTTGTGTTTTTTAATGATTTTAAATAATGTTTTTTGAGTTTTTATTAAAAATGTTTGCAGTATGGTTTGTTTTTATGATATTATATATGCATGGAGGTTGACATGGTTTTTGAAAAAGTTAAGGAAGTGATTGCTGAGCAACTTGGTATTACTCAGGAAGAAATCACAAAGGAATCAAATATTATTCAAGACTTGGGAGCAGACTCTTTGGACGTTATTGAAATGTTGATGACTTTGGAAGATGAGTATGGAATCACAATTCCTGATGATAAAATTAGTCAAGTTAAGACAGTTGGAGAAGTTGTCAGCTTGATTGAAGATTTGCAAAAATAAGCAAACTTAAAGAATATCTAAAAGTGAGGATATTCTTTTTTTTATTGTCTTCGACCTTTTTATTCAATGCTTTTATTCGACATCTCAATTCGACATCTTTTGGCATATTGTGACAAGTTTCTTCATAAATTGAATTATCTACAAATTTAATTTATGGAGGATGGTATGAAAGCATATATAAAAGAACGAACACTTCAAGTTGCGAAGTATATTGTGGTTACGGAGGATACTATAAGGAGTACCGCAAAGGTTTTTAATTTGAGCAAAAGTACAATTCACAACGACCTATCAAAGCGGTTGCAATTATTGGATGAGAAGATGTATGAACAGGTTAAAAAAGTGCTTGATAAGAACTTCTCCGAAAAACATATTAGAGGTGGTCAGTCCACAAAAGCAAAATATGCACACGAAAAGTGATAAAGTGATGATGTGATATAATAAAAATGTTTTATTTTAATTTGACATATTCAAATCTAAATAGTTTGATGTAGGATGTATTGTATTGCGAGTAGTTTTGTTTTTAGAGTGTTTGTTGACAGTTCGAGAGATTGTAAGGTATGAAACTAAAACAAAACAAAAAAAATAACAAAAAATATTAAATTATAAAAATAAGAAATAAATTAAAATTGATTAAAAAAATACTAAAAAAATGCAAAAAAACTAATTTTTTAGTGTTTTTTTATTATTTTTTATTATTTTTTTTATTTTAATTATTAATTTAAATTATTGATTTTTTTATTTATTTTTAGCCTAATATTTTTTGAAAAAAGTTTTATTTGAATTGGACGTTATTTGTTTTGAAGTTTTGACTGGTTAGTTTAAGATTTAGTTTGACGTGAAAGGTTTGTATTATAATGTGAAAAGCTTTGTTTTTAGAGTGTTTGTGTTTTAAGGTATGTGTTTTTGTGAGTGTTTTAAGAATGTTAAATGAGTTTGGAAGGAAGTTTTTTAGTGAGATATAAGCTGTTTTTAATTCAAAAGAGGTAAAAAAAGATAAAATATTAAAAAATATCTTAAAAAATATCAAAAAAAACGTAAAAATGTACGAAAAATATAAAAAAATAATTAAAACCTATATTTTTTAAAAAAAATATTCGCTTAAAAATGTTAGTTAATATTTTTTAGTTTTTCTTGAAAATTATTAATCATAATTTGACTTGTTGACCTATAAAAGTTTATAATATATATATATTTAAAATATTTGCATTTATGGGGTTAAATAAAACTCATTTGCAAATATTACATTTGGAGGTCAAATGAAAAGTTACGCAAAGAAATTCTCGGTTGCAATTTTGAGTGTGCTATGTCTTTTATTGGGGGGCTTGTTACTTTCGTCTTGTGGAAAAACTGTTTCTATGAGTGTTTCCGAAACAGAAGTGACAATATCGACAAACAATTCCAATGCAGAAAATTATCAAACGAAGCAGATAAGTGTGACTTTGTCGAATTCAGACGGATTGGATGTGTTTGTTATTGAGGGGCAAGAGGTTGTTCTTGCTTCTTCTACGCATAAATCTGGTGATATATATACAGTAACAATCACTGCAGTGAACAGCGGTGACGCATTGGTGCGTGTTTATGCAAGGGATGATTACAGCGTAAGCGAAGATATCATTGTTCATGTTGAAACTTGGACAGAAGAAATCACCGCCACCAGCGATGACACCACAGATGGTAAATCAAATATGTTTGTGATTAAGGGAAGCTCCAAAGAATTGGTTAGTAGTGACCTTTTGGACTTTAGTCCTGTCACAGCAAATGTGAAAGATGTTATTTGGACTTTTGAAAATGACTCTATTGAAGGTGCATACTTAGAAAACGATATTCTTTATGTTACCGAAGACTGCACAAGTTCAGAAATTGTTTTGCGTGCAACTTTTGCTTATGATGATAGCGTGTATACCACAATCACATTTGAGGTTTTAGATAACTCAACAATCAGTTCTTTGTCTATTGAAACGGTAAATTCAACGATTGACGGCGAAGAAGCCTCAGGGCAAATTACGCTTATTGATAATGGTGAAGAAATTTGGGGGACTTCCGAAATTATATTTGAACTTAAACGCAATGATGCAACAAGGTCGGTTGCAAGTGGCACGATTACGGTTAACACTTCCTATGATGTTGAACTTGGACTTGTTGTGCTTCAACAAAATTCTGACGGTTCTTGGACAACTTTGAGTCAGTCAGAGTATAATTCGTATTTAAAGTTTAATGTTACCGCATCATCAACAACCACCTCAGGTGTTGTTACATACTCTTTCCAAATAAACGCATTGGATGAAGATAGTGTGAAGAGTTATGGAACATTTAAGTTCTATCTTAGTGTTGGTTATGAAAATTATAACTATGCCATAACTACTGAGGATGTCAACACATATATTGATTCTTCTTATCTTGTTGAAAAAGTTGAACTCTATAATGAGGACGGCGACATTATTAATAACACCACATTAGAGGTGTATTCAAATTACAGCAACGGTTCTTATGGGTATACAATTCGTGTTGTTCTCTCTCCAACAGATGTCAATGTGGATAACAATATGTTCTATATCTCTATTGACACCAATCAAAGTTCTGTGTTGTCGAATATTGAAGGTATTTCTGATATAGCAACATTTTATTATCGTGGCTCAGAACTTACTTTCACGCAAAATGCTGTGGGTAGTAGCACATATATAACCACTGAGTTGCAAAGCGGTGTGGAAATTCAAGTTAAGGCAAGCGAAAATATTTCTGACATTCTTGAAAATATTGTATTCAATTTTGTGCCAGTTAGCAATCCAAACAATTATACATCACTTTCCATGAATTTGTATAAAATTTCCAGCGGTGGCACTATGGATGTGACTGACGAGGACGGCGGAGATGTTGAAACTCAATACATTTCAAGTTCAAGTGCATCCACGGGTTCACGTGCGTTAACCTACACTTTGAAGGTTTATGGCATTTCTTCTATCACAGGCTTGTCGCTTGTGGATAGCGGAAATCAAAGATTTCTATTTTCAAGTCTTTCCCTTGTTAGTTCGTATTCGGGAAGTTCGACAGACGGAGATGACAAGTATGTTATTGTGACATTCACTGTTTCTCTTGTTGGCTATGATTTTGAATCTGAAACAACGTTCTATTTGGAGCATATAACGGGTAAGATTTCGGGTAGCTTTGATATTGTGGCATTTGTGCCTCTCACCTCTGCAACAATAACTAATGCAAGCACTGGTTCGACTAATGTTATTAAAAGCACAAATTCTTCACAAAGTTATGTTTACGATGAATCAATAAGCACAAGTGGTTCGTCAGACACAAGTTTGGCTTATCTTTTGGTTGAGGCGGGAGCAACAATCTCTCTTAACACAACCTATCAATCTCTTTCAGATTCTGGCGTGACTTATAAATACCTCTCATTTGATTCTTTTGTAACTTTGGTTAAAGGTGTTGAAGGTATTACTGATAATGACACAGCCACCACAGTGGCAAGAACGATTTTTAATGGCAGTGCATCAAGCGGTTTGGGTATTGATTATGCTATCACAAACTTTTATAGTTCGTTTGTTGATGTTGACGGCACACTTTTCACAATCACAGAAAGCAGATTGACACTCACAAGCAATGATTTTCAAGGTTTTGTGATTGCTGTTTTTGACGGATATGATGAAAGCCACAACAGTATGGTTCTTGTGAGAGGTTTTGCTCTTGAAAGTTTCTTCTCTGTTACAAACTTCACTTCAAGTGTGAGAGAAACAACTTTATATACACAAGAAACTTTGAGTAGTGCGGATGTTGAACGCTCTTATGTGGATGTGGCTATATCTTTCAGAAGCGATAGTATTGCACCAACTTACACTGGCGACCTTTCTTACTTCACTTTCACCTCTGAGCAGGGGCTTACAATCTTGGTTGATGGCACTGTTGTTGGAGATGGTACTTCAAGTGATGTGTATTACTCAATCAGCAATTTGCAATATTATTCAAGTGGTAGGTATTTCTATTTTAGGATTACCGCTATATCCACAAAACTTTCAACCGTGGTTGAAGACACAATCAGAGTGACATACACCGATCCAAATGGTATCACAAAAAGCACTGAAATTAAGCTTACAATTAAAAATGTTGATAGGGTGGAAAGTGTGACTTGGGTTAACCAAACCTCTGACGGCGAAATTTACTTAAATTTAACTTCTTCTGACACAAGTGAAAAACAGGCCACAATCACAACAACAATCAGTCCATCAAGTGCAAATGATAAGACTTTAACTTATGTTTACATCGCTTTGACAGGGGGAACAACAAGCAACTTAAACATAACAACAAACGACACAGCACAAACTTTCAACCTTAGCATTGGTTCGGAAGTTGGCGGAACAGGTTATCTCTTCCTTTTGCCAAGTGACATGATTAAAACTGTGGATGGTGTAAGTCAGGTTTTGGTTTATAAATATACATATAACAGTGACGGTAGTATTACGGAAACACCATCTTATGTTAGACTTACAGAATTAGACAAATATTATTCAGATATTATTGGCGAAGATGAAAATGATGATGACGATGGAGATTATTCAAATTACTTCATCAACAATGACGGCGAAAAAGTTTATTATAGTAACATTATTTTGAGAATTAAGGTGACTATTGCTGACGGCGAAAGCGAAGAAACGGCAATAAGAATCTATAATGAAAGCGAACTTAAAAATATTGACACAGCCAAATATTATCGCATTATGAACAACATCACACTTACAAATTGGACATCTTTCACAACTTTCAGCGGTATGTTGTTTGGTAATGATGAAACAATAACACTAACACTCACAGGTACAAGCGGTGTGTTTATTGAAACTAACAATGGAACAATTAAAGATTTGATTTTTGCAGGCACTGTTTATGACAGTTCGGGCGAAACATATTCTGGTTTTATTGCAAGAGTGAACAACGGAACAATACAAAATGTTTCGGTGGATGTTTATTATTCGTCTAATGTGTATGCAAGTTCTTCTCTGAGTACCGATGCTTCCAACTATGTTGGTGGGCTTGTTGGTGTGAATAACGGGTCGATTATTGATTCGTTCTCTTATGGACTGACAATTTCGGCAACCTCAGCAAGTTATGTTGGCGGAATTGCTGGTAAAAACGAAGGAACAATCAGTGGTTCGGGCGTGGAATTCTATAATTTCTCTTCTACTTCTTCTTTATCCGCAGCAACACCAAACACGGTGACTATTTCTGGTTATTTTGGTGGAATTGTGGGTTATGCGTCATCTGGCAGTAAGATTACTTTGTCTTACATTTATGCATATCCTCTTGCTGACGGCGGAGATTACACTTCTTTAATTATCGGAGCAACAAGTGTTGGTTTGCTTGTGGCTTACAATGAGGAAAATGTTACCATCAATGAAAGTTTTGGTTTCTTGGGAACATACTCTAATTTGACGGCAACTATAAACGATTTAACATCTAATGATTTGACAATAAAAAATTCTTATGTTTCTTATTATTCAAGCAGTTCAGTAGTGACAAATTTAATTGTAAGTGCAAGTTATAGTGTTAGTGGTGATTATAGTGGTACTTATTATATTTATAACAACGCTTCTTCGGCTTCGGCAGGTTACTCCGAATTAGATTCTGAAATTTGGGAAGTGGAAACTATTGATGAAGATATCAACTTTGGTTTTGCCTATTTGAAAAATATCTCTCAAAATGTGGCTTACGATGTGACCAATTTGTCCATTAATGATATTTTAAGTCCTTACACACAAGCTCTGCAAGTTTCAACTCAAAGCGGAATTTTGTTCTATTATTCGGTTAATGAAACAATCACAAGTTCTGCTGAGCAGTCAGATTTAACAAATCACAACACAATTTCACTTGCTGATTTGTTTGGGCTTACAACCACAAAACAGGCAAGAACTTTGGTGTTGTCAACAGATTCCTCTAACATTTCTATTGGTACAACCTCAATTGAAGTGTTAAGCAAAAACACCACAGCATTTGAAGTGGTTGTGTATTCTAAAATGGACTTTACACAAAGTGTAACATTACAATTTGTTGTATTTAACAGTTTGCCAACTTTAATAACAACACAAAATGGCACGGAATTAACAAGCGGACAGACTATTTTGCTTCAAAGTGGAAAAACTTTAAATATAACACAAACTTTAGACTACTCAATCTATCTTAATGGTTCATCAACGGCTTACCAGATGGTGAAAGGAAGTTATTATGAGTATGGTTTCAGTATTAATGGCAACACAAGAAAAGATTCTTCTTCAATAACTGCTGTGGATGACTTTGTTTCAGTTTCTCAAAATGGCTCAACTCTCACTTTATATGGAAAATCAAGTCATGGTGATGATGACGAATTAACAACCATTCAAACATTTATCACGCTTTCTGGGCTTGACCTTTCCAGTGCTTACACAAGTGTGATAGAGGAGCAACAATACAAAACTTTCAGTGTGGATGTGTATGACGGTGCAACTGAATTGCTAGTTTCAGGCACAGATTACACTTTTAAAACTTCCGAATATGCTGAATTTGATGTGACTGTTGTTTCGGATAATTCGCAAGAAAACCTTGTGTTCAGTTTGACTTATGGAGATTCTGAGGTTACTGCATCTTCCGATTCTGACACACGTTCGGTTTCATTTGAAGTTGATAACAAATTTTTATTGGATGTGACATGGTCACTCACTTCAAGTTCAAATGGAACATATAAATACCATGTTATTGCAAGAGTAAATTCAAGTTACTTACACCTTGTTGACCAAACTTATGAACTTCAACTTTCAGTTAATGCGTTAAGTCAAAGTTCAAACAACACTTATTTAAAAACTGTAAACTTAACAATTAACACGCAAAATGTTGAAAGTATTAGTATTCAAACCTATTCTGTTGAAAATCGTGCGGTTTACGGCTCAACAACATACTATCGTGCTTCAAGCAGTGTTATCAACACCTTAACACCTTCTTCGGATGCTATTGTTGCCGTGACTGTAAGTCCAGCTTATGCACAGATGACCAGTTTCACACTTACTTATGAAGTTACTGGCTCTGGTTCTGGAACAATTACCATTTCAAAATTAGCTTACAACTCTAATTATGGCTATTATATCAACTCAGCCAACACTTCTTCAATTACAAACGGAATAAGTGTAACACTGACCGATGATGACAGAACGGGCAGTGGAGTGTATTATTTCAGAATTTACGCATACAGCACATTCTCTGCAGACTGCGATGTTAAATTGACAGTGACATTCTATAACGGCAGTGAAGTTCTTACATGGGGTTCTTACGACTTGATTGTGGACTATTTAGCATCAGCCGATGTTAAGGTGAATGGACAATCCACAACATTGCTTGCAAAGGGTGATACCGCCACAGTTACTGTTACAGTTGATAGCGACCAAACATTATATAGTTATTCTCTTACGAACATCTCATCTGGAGTAACTCTTTCTGCTTGGACAGAGGAAGTGAGTGGTAGTCAAAAAGTTTACACCGCCACTTTGACTGTACTTCTTGATGCGGTGCTTACAAATGGCAATTCAAATGGAATATTCTACATCACTGCAGAAGTGGCGAGAACGGTTAATGGTGAGCAGGAAATCAAAACATCTCGAGCAAGCATATACCTTGTTGATTTTACATTAGATACAAGCAGTATATCACTCAATTCGAGCGGAGGAACATCAACATATAATGGCAAAACTTATGATGTGTTCTATTCGTATATTGGAGCAACAGATTCGTTGTCTTTCACATACTCTTTGTTGCCAGAAACATACTCAACTTACGACAGCAGTGACCCAGACCAAGTTAGCGAATATAATCGCATTCAAGAAGAGAAAAATAAATTCCTTTTGAATAATTATTATGCTTCTGAGGATGCGGGATATTACATCAACTATCAATACAACTCATCAACAGGAGAGTATGATGCGTTACTTTTAAAACAACAACTTTCGTACGCAACTTCTGAGGGTGATGGAACATCAAATTCTATTTACAACTCAAATTACGACTCCATAACTCAAAATGACCTATTCTATATCTATGAAAACGAGAACACAAACCTTCTTGAAATCACAGGTAGAAGGTCAGGGCGTCAGTTGATGAAATTGACAACAACAATCATTTATCAAAACACCACTTTCACTTATGACTATTATTTCCTTATTGTTGTGGATATTTGGTCGGATGAGGAAATTCCAACACAAATCACAACTGCCGAAGAGTTTGTTGATTATGCCACAAATTCGGAGCAGGCGGATGACTATATTCTCATGAACGACATTGTTTTGGATGATTACACACCAGTCAGCACCGACCTTATCAGCAGTTTGGACGGAAATGGCTACACAATTCACATAAACAGTTTTGCAATGCCAGATGACACTTCAACACTAAGCTTGGCTTTATTTGACACCGTTTCAGAAGATACAATTCTGAAAAATGTTCGGGTGAACATATATTCAGGCGGACAAATTGATGTGAATGTCACGCAATACACCACCATAAATATTGCTGGTCTTGCGATTGAAAATAATGGTATAATCTATAACTGTGAAGTTCTTTCTTATAAGAGTGATTACCAAACCACTGTTTATTCAACAAATGGTATTGTTGTGAACTATATGCTTGGCTCAAACACAGATGCAATCGGTTTGACAGACAGTATGCTTTCACAATATGGCGTAACAAGCAATGTGGCAGGTCTTGTAATCACCAACAATTCGTCAATTGTCAACAGCCGTGTTGGTGGAACAAGTTATAGAGCAATTGTGGATATTGGTGGGCAAGATTACATCCAATCACAGTCGCTTGGCACTTTCACAATTCAAGGACAAGATAATGTGGCTGGTTTTGTGCTTACTAACCTTGGAACAATAAGTGCTTGCTTTGCTTCAAACGTTCAAATTAACAATGACACAGAAACAACTTTGTCACTCACATCAGGTTTTGTGCTTACAAACTCTGGAACAATCCAAGGCAGTTATTCACAGGGTGTGGTAAGCGATGATGATGAAGACTCTGCACAATTTACTGGTTCAAACATTGCAACAATGGGGTATGTGGCAGGTTTTGTGTATGAAAATAGCGGAGAAATTAAAAACTCTTATTCTAATATTGCAATAGAAAACGATGTTAAAAGACCGTCCTTTGCGGCAGGGTTTGTATATATCAACTCTGGCACAATCTCGTTGTGTTATTCAGCCAGCCAGGTAAGAACGGATGACAGTCAACAAATGCCATTCTCTGGCGTGGATGCAAATGGACAATCTCTCAACACGGGTTCAATTACAAATTCTTACTTCTATTCATCCAACGACACTTCAAATCAAACAACACTCACACCAGGTGTTGTGGCAGTTGGTTCGGAATTTGTGAACGACCCAGAAAACACCTTATATGGTTTCAGTTTCTCTTCTGGCAATGGTGCAACTGACGGTATTTGGGAAGTTGCTGATGAGGGTGTGATTACACTTGTAAGTGCAAACGATATTTCGTTCTCAAACAGATATGCCATAACAAGTGGAACCACCACAAGTATGTATTATACCACTTCACTTGTGGATGCAAGCACACTTCAAATTGTCACACTTTCTTATGGAAGTGCGAACAACCCTATCATAATTCGTGATGCCTACGATTTTGCCATGGCTACAGGTGACGCAACGGGCGATGGAGGAATATCTTCTTATGCACAATATTACAGCGACACTGAAGTTTTTGGAAATTATCGTCTTGTATATGATGTGGATATGTCGGAAATTGACCAAAACAGTGAAGAGGATGGCTCTGTTAAACTTCAAACAACTGGCAAAACATTCTCTGGAGTTCTGGACGGAAATGGCTTCACAATTTCAAACATAAACTTAGGTTCAAGTGATACTTTGGAAAGTTATGGTTTGTTTGCAAAGCTGGATACAGCAATAATTAAAAACATCAACTTTATTGTGGAATCAGTGCATGACGCACAAGCAAATATTGTTGGAACACTTGCTGGTGTTGCATTTGATAGTTGTTTGGTTGCAATCACAATATCTCCATCTTCATCCAGCGATGACAGCACTTCAATTCTTGGAAATAACATTGTTGGCGGTGTTGTTGGTATGCTTATGGGGCAGAGCCGAGTGAGCGATATCACAGCAAGCAACATTGATGTTTATTCTTCATATAATGACGGCACAAATAAAACTGTTGGTTCAAATGATACTTATGTCAGTGCTTTAAGAAATCTTGTGGAAAACGGAAGCGAGCTTACAAGCACAGTAAGTAAGCTTTCTTATGCAGGTGCGATTGCTGGATTTGTGGATATTTACAGCAACACCGATACAAGCACAGTTGCATTCTCCACAGCACTTACAATGAGTGACTATGACCTCATCAAAATGCACGTCACAGGCTCAGTTAACATTTATGCTGAAGTTGCAGGCGGTTTGTTTGGCTATGTTGGAAATAGCACATACATATATGATGCAAGTTTGGAACTTGATGCACCTATGGATAACTCCAACACTTCCTATATTGTTGGTAAAAACCTCTATGCAGGCGGATTGATTGGAGAAAATTACGGCGGATTGTTTGCCGTGTATGCAAGTTATTCAGAAACTCTTCAAGAAGAAATTGAAGAGAACGAAATTTCATACTATAACGGTTCCTCTTCGGTTGAAAGAGGTCAAATGAACATATTCTCATATAAAGTTAACGACACTGATGCACCGTTATATATTGGCGGTCTGGTTGGTTATATGGGTGGCGGATATATCTACACAGGATATTCTAAACTCAACGTGATTTCTGAATCAGCAAGCACAATCGCAGTTGGTGGAATTATTGGTATTGCAGACTATACCAGCAATACTTATGAAGTTTCATTTATAACCAACAGTCCTCAGGCAAACATTCTTCTTTATGATGTTTATGCTTCTGGCGATTTGTACATCAGCACAGGCAGTGGTGTTAGTGGCGGAATTATTGGTGCAATAGGTCAAAACAACGGTTCCTCACCAGCGATTGTTCTTAAAGATGTGCTTGCCATGAACTATTATTCTTATTCTGGCAACACACTTTCTGGCGATACTCTGGGTGATGACGGCAACAGCGAAAGACATTTTGCTATCATTGGCAGAATTGTCAGAACAACCACTAACGATATTGTTGATTCTTTATCTTCAAACATATACATTGTGCGTTCAACAAACGACTATTTCAACCTTAGAACAGGGGCAAGTTCGGAACAATCATTGTTGGGTTCAAGCACGGTGGGCGGATATTTCAATGTTGTTACAAGTTCTGGCACAATAGGATTAAATCTATTCGGTTTCAGCTCAAGTGCAACTGATGAGAACATTATGCAAAATGTTTTGGAGGCAACTTCAATCGGTTCAATGACAAGCATCTCATCAGCATACCGTACATTCAGCAGTTACTTTATTGATAATGGTTGGTCGGATGAATATTGGGTGCACTCACAAGACGATCTCTTCCCTCACATCCAGCTTACTCCACAAAATAACTATTATTACTGGGATATTTATAACACTGAGTACATTTTAAATGTTATGAGTGAAAGTTCAAGTGGAACTGTTATTATAGTTAGAGGAAAAGTTGTTGAAGACGACACAAACAATGAGTATGCAGACATCAATTTGGCTGAGTATATTGGAAGTATAGATATTTCCAATTTTAAAGGTACTTTGATTTCTTATGAAAGTTATTTAAATGACAGTTCTGTTGCAAATGTAAATGTTTATAGATATAGTGATAGTTCTTTTGGAACCGTAAACAATGAAGGTGTTGGTGGAACTTTGGGCGATGCCGTTGGAATTATTATTGACGAAAGTTTGTTCACCACCATTGAAAGTGCAACAATTCAAGGATTAAACATCTACTTTGTTGCGGATAGCACATCAAGCGATGGTAGTTCTGTTGTAACTTATTCTCTTGTTGAAGGTTCAACAAACAGCACATCACCAGTCAGCAAAGCTGTTTTCAGAGAATTAAACCTTGTTTATAATGGAAATATTTCATTAACAACTCAAACTTATACGGAGGGTGGCATCCAAGCGGCTGGACTTATCACACCAAGAGCTTATGCGTCAACTTTCCTTAACATTTCAATATCAATTAGAACAAGTAATGCTAACAATGCTTCAATCACACTTACAGGTGTTGATGATGATAAGGACACTTATTTAGGCATTCTTGCTGGATATATGGAACAAAACGAAACTTTCACCTCCATGTCTGTGGAAGGTTTAACATTTAATAATATTGTTGTGAGAAGCAGTGTTTCAACAACATCCACAGTTCCAATTCAGATTAACTTCATAAATGGTTCATCCGATAATAATTTGTATGCTGGGCTTTATACTGGGCTTGTTAAAAACGCAACTGGAGGAACAATTCAGTTTGTTCTTACTGAATTGCCGAATGTGACAGTTAATATTTCAAGTAGTAGTAGAGAAGTAAAAAATTTGTATGTTGGTGGTTATGTTGGTAAATCAGAAGGTTCTATAACAGTTCAATTCTATTCTAGTGATAATGCATCGGAAAATGGCATTACGATAAATCAAAATACTAATGTTTCAGGCACTCTTTATGCAGGTTTGGTATTTGGTATTTTAGATGGAGCCTCATATTTCACAAACACATCTGGCTCAATAAGTTTGGTTGGTGCAATCTATCAAGGATCTACCTACACCACAGCAAATGCAAATGTTGGTGGACTTGTGGGTTACTCAAACGCAGAAATAACCATTTCTGGTGTTTCTGTAAATCTTACGGTTGCAAAACTTACAGGTAGTTCAACTCCAACTTACACAGATTCTGGTAACAGTATTTTTGAATTAAGTAAATATAGTTATGATGTAAGTCCGTTTATCGTGTCAGGGAATTATTCGGATGATTCTTTTGGCGGTCTGATTGGATATTCGGCTTCAAGTGCAAGTGTTACACTAAGTGGAACGGTTTCTGTTTCTGGCATAATAGATGTTGGAATTAGTAGCACTGAGAGTAGCGATCATTATATTTCAGTTGGTGGAATAATTGGAAAATTAACAGGTAATATCACAACTAATGTTAATATAACAAACACGCTTAATATATCCGTTCAAGGACAGTCTGTTCAATCGGACACTGGAATAACCGATATTGCTTATGTTGGCGGTATGATTGGTTGGTGGGCAGGAGTGGATGGCTCCGCAGGAACAATGTCTATTAATTATGATTCAAGCCTTTATGTATCTTACACTGGCAACGTGCTTTCAAATATAGCAAAATTATATTTTGGCGGAGCAGTGGGATATATTAATAAAGATTATTCATCTGACACAATGATAATCTCAAATGTTGTTTATGGTGGAGCAGTAAGAGTTTATGGAAGTTACTTTGATGGTGGTGCGGTATATGTTGGCGGTGTTGTTGGAGGTTTTAACTTATCATCAGATGATGAAAGCAATATCAGTAATGGAACTTCTAATATTGAAAACAGTCTATTTACAATTCAAAATTCTTACACCTATGGTGATGTGTTTGTAAATTATCAATCTTATTCAAGTGGCAAATATAACGATTGTTCTTTAAATACTTACAACTTTGGTGGAATTGTGGGTAGTGCAACTTATATGACTATTTCAAATTGTTACACAATTATGACCTCATTTAATAGTAGACTAAGCACCATCAGTGCAAGTTCTTCTGTTACAGTGGGAACTTACAATGTTAATGCTATTGTGGGTGGCAATAGTAGTACAGTTGTTGTGAAATATGACAACAATTACTACTCTTCTGGGGTAAACTTGGCTTATCAAGAGGAAGATGGTAATATAGATTTACCATATTACAATCCAGATGATGGAACAGTGAAATATCAAGGATACACAAATCTTACAGGAAAAGAAGATACAGAAGAAAACAGTTTAACACAAAGTGTAAGTATTTTAGAAAGTTTTGCCAATGTTAGTTCTATTGGTTCGAGTTCTAATTATAATCGAGGACATAAACTCAATCCTTATTCTTACACGGGTTCTGCTGATAGTGGTAGTATTAAATATGATTCGAGTTCTGGAACAAACAAAATTGGATTATCATCCGAAACACTTTCATCATATCATGGCATTTCTTGGGTGGCAGTTGTGACAGAAAGTAGTGAAGAGGCAACTTCAACCGCAATTGAAATTGATGGACCAATTGCTTCTCAACTTGTTAATGTTGCTTTTGTGGGTAATGGTCAAACCATAACTTTAACTGATGACAGAAGTTCAACTAATGGCGATTCTTTCAGTACATCCGGCATTGGTGGTCTTGTGGATTATATGGGTCTTACAAGTACAACTGACGATCCTAACTTCACTATTATATCTGGTCTTATTATAGATGCCGATATCAGTGTGAATATTGACCTAGAAAAAGGTGCTTATTATTATGGTGCAGTTGCTGGTGCTATGTATGGCAATTCGTTCATATATGGCGTTGGTGTTAAAGGCGAAGTTTCTGTTGGAAGCAGTAACACTTCTTCGACAACCAATAATTTGTGGCTTGGCGGTATGGTTGGGCGTATGACAAGTGGATTTATCAATCAGAGTTATATTGATGCTGATGTCATTTATCGTGCAAATGAAAGTGGTTATGTGGCTGGTGTGGCAAACATAGATACCAACTCCACAATTATGGCAACATATTCTTCTGGACTTATTGAAACTTATGTAAATGTGCCAATATTCACTTTTGCAAGTTTCTTATCCGGTAGTGACGATACACGTTCGACTTTTGTGATTGATTGCTATTCAATCTCTCAAACTTCACGTACAAGTGTTACGGGAGACACCACAACCGCAGATAAGGGAACGTACTTCATATATGATAGAACTTCTAATTCAAGCAGTTTGCCAGATTATGTGAAACTTGATAATGTGTTTAATGGAAGTGATAATGTTGAAAATGGAGATGAAAGCAATGTTGCCACTGCTTCTGCAGATGATTATTCTCTCTCATACAGTGATTATGAGAATATCACAAAAGGGAAGTCATTTAAACCAGAAGAAGCAAAGAATGATGAGGTAACTGACACATTCTCAACATGGTATTTCTCACCTTATGTAAACTATGGTTATGCATCGCATGGTTTTGGCTACCTTAAAAACGTCACAACATACACTCGCACAAGTAGCACAACCTCATCCTCAACAGATGATAGTGAAACTTCAAGCGGAACTACAACCACAACCACTTCTGTAATCACAACTTATGAGTATACAGTTGTTGATTATGCTGACATCCTGGAATATGGCGGAGAAGGAATGACGGAAGATTTAGGATGGTATTTGGGTGTGCCAAATTCTGGTAAGTTTGAACAAATGATTGCAACAGTGTTAAATGATGAGGAAAATAATAGTAGTTATACCAATACCGAAACTACCCATTATTATTATCGTTTCGTGTTAAATTACGATATTGACATGGAAGAAGTTAATGCCAATTATTTGGCTCGAAATATTGGTGTGTCGGGCAATAACTTTGTTTTTGATGGAAACAATCACACCTTAGACTTCTCATATACGGAAGACTCTTATGAGTATAATGAGGAGGATGGAAAGTATACGACAGATTATGGCGAATCACTTACAAAAAGTTTGTTTGGAGAGGTTATTGGAGATATTGAAAACTTGCGAATAAGTGACATCAACATTTCTTCTTCGACAAATGCAACGCTTGCAAGCAAAGTGACAGGAAATCTCACCAATATTGTTGTTATTGGGAATCTAACAACCACAGTGGCTGGTGTTGTTGGTGGTGTGGTGGCAGAACTTGAGGGCAATGCAACCGCAATTCAATCAATGGTTAACATCACAAGAAATCTAACAGCAACCTTAACCGATATTGCTGTAACAGGTGGTGTTATTGGAAGTTTAAATGGTGGAACGGTTTCATATTCATCAAACAGTGGAAATGTTGAGGTTACTGTCAGTCTTTCAGTTACAAGAGCGAATGTTTCTAATGCGTATAATTACACTTTTATACCTGTTAACTCATCTCAAGGACTTGATAATAGCAGTTACACAACCGTAACATCTGATGGTACAACATACTATATTTATTCCAACGGCAATACCATATACTACTTTTTCGCAGAAGTTGTTGGCGGAGTTGTGGGATATTCTAACGGTGGAGAGATTTCAAATTCCTACAATGCTGGATCGGTGCTTGCTGAGTATACTGGAACTAATTCTAATAATGCTGTTGCAGGCGGAATTGTTGGTTATTCTGTTGCAACATCAATTTCAAACGCATACAACACCGGTTTGATTGGTGCCGGCAATTACAGCAACTCATACTATGCTTATGCGGGCGGAATTTTCGGCTATGCAATAGATGGTGGCACAATTTCTGGATGCGTGAATGACGGTCAAGTTGAAGCTTTAGGAAAAATGTCTGTGTCAGATTCAGATTGGGAGATTACTTATGTATTGATGAATGATGGAGAAGAAACAACATCATCATATTCAACAAACCCAGAAAATTTGGTGTATGAAGTTACAATCACATACAATGTTGGAAAGAATAGATATGTGTATGCGTACGGCATTGGAACAATTGGAAGTGGCACAAGTTCAGCAATAATTACTGGTTGTTCAACTTCAACGGATAATATAATCAACGATGGTATTGTTGGTGAAGTTTCCGACACTCAAACCATGACATTCGACCGTGCAACAATGATACAACAAGCCACAAATTCAAATGGAGAATCATTATTCAAAGCATCATTCTCGGTCGAAACAAATTATTATATCAATGGATATGACTCTTATGGTTTCCCAGCACGTATTTACACCAACGACACTATGACAAGAATGTTGGCAACAGATTGGCTGAAAGATTTAGCAGAAACAAATACTATGCCAGAAGAGAGAGATGGAGATGTTGGATGGCTTGATACTGACATACACTATTATTCTCTTGTGATAGATTATATTAATAGTACGACGGGTGAGAGTACAGAATTTTCTGCATATACATATTGGGATGGATTTTTATCAAGGAACAATAATAATGCTAAAAATTCGAGAGTAGAAAATGGTGAAGCAAACTATGTTACTTATGCTGCATATAATGCTGATAATGGAACTGATTCAGATAGTAATGGAATTACAGATTATACTTCTAGTGATTTTACGGAATACGAAGAAACAATCTACTATCTTTCTGCAGACACAACCTACTATTCTTCTGTTAGTTTCATAGAATACGACCAAATTTTGAAAGGTGTTGGTTCTGATGGCACAACTTCAACCGGACTTGGACTTATGGCGTACGACTGTAATATTCCTAGTGACAGAACAACAGTTAAAGGAAATATTGAAAGTGATGGTGGAGTTTCAGAATATGAACGAACAAACACCACATCAGTTGAAAGTTTGATTGAAAAAATTGATGACGCTCTGGAAACCTCATCTGATTCTATTGAAAGCTTTTATGTTAACGGACAAAATGTTGCTGTTGTTAAAAATAAGAACAACTTTATTAGTGTTATCGCTCCATACAGCATAACTGTCACATCCGAATTTACAATAACAGATTCAAACGTTGACATTAACAGTATAAATAGAGATAATGTGACAATTTCTGTTAGTGGAAGTGTTCAAACACAATATAAGAGTGTGAAAGTAACCACGGAAGGGAATACAGTTTCTGTCAGTGCAACTTTATATTTCAGTGAAAAGGTTGAAGGTGTTAATGTAACCACAACATTAACTTACGATTCAGAAGAAATTACGTTCGTTTTAGGAAAAAACAACACAACCTTTAATTCTAATGGCAGTTTGACAATTGCACTTGATTCTGTTTCTAGTGCAACAAGTGAAGACTATTATAACAGTGATGATATTAGAGTGGAATATAATGGAAATTCAACTGATGTTGAAAATAGTCAGTTTAGCTATAGCAATGCAAGTGGAATAGTTTATTTAACACTTACCGCTGACGATCTTAATAGATTAGGATTGACTACAACAAATATTAACAATCAAACTATTACGATTTATAGAACACTTTCAGTTGCTAAGGATACTGATGTTGACGCAATTGTTACCACCACAAGTTCGTCAAAGACTGTTACTATCGACTCATATCTTGGTTCATCAGATTCTATACAATTTAATACTATTGTTTCTGATACTTTTGATAATAACGTATTTACCACTGAAGAAGATATTTATGAAACAATGGATGATGGAAGTGGAACCGAAGAGCAAGTATACACAGGAACGAAAATTGCACTTTCAGAAATTGGAGATTATATCAATTATACTTCCTATTCTAGAGTTGTTTTGGGTTATGGCACAGGGAATGATTATTATTCAATTTCTTATGTGGATGGAGAGTGGCGTGTTACTGACAATGTGGATGATGACATTGATTTAACGATAGATGAAAATTACCTTGTAATTTCTGGCAGTGTAGAGGATGTGAGTGAATTTATTGAAAATATGGCAAATTGGACATATTATTATTCATCAATTAACTACTCGTCATCTTCCCCATATTATATAGGAACACCTTCTTCAATTGTTACTGACGATTACACCTTATCTGGCGTATACGTAAGTTATAATGATGCCTTTGTTATAACCGTCGATGAAAATAATGAGTATTATGTTTATTATGACACAAATAAAGGCGACATTGAAAGTCAAGATGGAACAACAAAAAGCGAAGATACATATTTTGGGGTTACTTTCTATACTGTGTCTGTTACATTTGAAGCGAAGCTCACTGATGTAACACTTAACCTTCTAGAAGAAGATGGTTCTTCTGCAACAAATGTGGGTTATGACATTCAAGTGACCAGAGATGGAGAAACTGTGCTTGTGCGTCAAGGCGCTGCCACAACATCAAATCAAGTTGATTTAGGTTCTTATGTTGAATATGGTGATAAAATTTCTTATACCATCACTACGACTTCATTTAGTTATGGTGACGAAACTCTCTCAGATGTTACAATTAATTATTCAGAAGCCTATACTATTTCTTTGGAGTACATGGATGTAACAATTCAAGCATTTAAGGATGAAGAGTTAACTTATATTACAACTTTCTATTCGTATGATGTTGGAGATAGTGAGTATTCGTATAATTACACAATATATGATGATGGTAGTATTGAGATAGAAGTTTATTATTATAATTATGTTAGTAAGTCAGACGATTCGTATGATGTTGAATTTATAATATATGAATATATAATTGATTCTGGTGGAACGGTGACTGGAACAATGTCATCTGGCTACTATAATATTGATGAGAATGGAAAATTTACCGAAACCGATGAAGATGGAAACGTAATTGCTTATTATGACGAAGAAAATGTGGAGATATCATCAACAATAGATATTTTAAATGGTGTGACTATCAACGGAACAAAAATCTCTTTTGATTTGATTGTTGGAGATTTTGATGAAAATAACATCTATTTTGTTAAGAACGACCTAGATTTGAATGATGATGATATTTTAACAACAAGCGTGACAACATCAGGTGCCGAAAATCAGAAGGAATATGATATTGTAACATTATATTCCGATAATGATGAAAATTATACTATTACTATTACCGAATCAAGTGGTGAAACACTTAAAAGTGTTCAAGTTAAAAATGTTACAGAAAATGGAGATTGGGAAGATTCTAAAAATGGTGGTGTGTATTATGCCTCTGAGGATTATTCTTCCACCACATATAAATACAAATACACAAAATATCAGTCTTCAACTTCCTCAAATCAAGATGCTGAAGGAGAAGAAACAACGTTTTCAATTATGATTTTTGCGTCAGACATCTCTTTGGGAGATATGACAACTGGATTTACCTCAAACAGTGTGACAATCAATGGAAATAGTTACGTGTTAAAATTCCTTTCAGCTTCCACAGATGATGACACAAGTGAGTTGTTCACAAGTAACTCTGGTGACATTATGAACCTAAATATTGTTGTTCAAAAGGTTGATAGAAGCTCTTCCAGCACATCCAGCTCTGCTGTGTTGTTTGGCACCACGTCTGGCACAACCGGAAATTTATCTAATGTTAAGATATTTGGTAACTACAGAAATATTGTGGCAACAGGAACGGATTCGACCACCACATACGTTATTGGCACAGTAAGTAGTACAGATTCAAGTATTGTTTTAGATGTGGATAGCAGTGTAACTCTTGATGGAGCAAATGCCACAAGTGGAAATGATGTTGAAAGAACTTTAAGTCAATATTATATCACTCTCAACTCTATCAATGTAAATTATATCAGTCGTGAAATTATCGTTTGCGGAAGTGCCGTGAAAGGTGATAATGGTACAGAAGGAGATATTACACAAATTGTAAATAACAAAATTACAGTGAATCGCACCTCTTACGGCAGTAAGAGTTATGGCAACGGCGGTAATGGTGATGATGGTGGCAATGGAGGTACAGCAGAACTTCAGGTTGCTTCAGTTTATGAGAGAGATGGACTTTCAAGTATTGGTGGCTATGGTGGCAATGGTGCACACGGATCAAAAGTTAATGATACAATCTACGGTGGAGGTGGTGGCGGTAAAGCCGGCACAAAAGGAACCGAAACTGGAACAACTGGCAACTATGTCTTAAATGACCAATATGGTGGCAATGGTGGTGTTGGCGGACTTGGATATTTTATGATTGGTGAAGATAGTAGTGAATATTATATAACATACGTTTCTAGTGGACCAGGAGATGGAGGAAATGCTAGTTATTCAGGTGCTGCTGGTGATGTAGGAACTTCTTATGGTTCAATAGATACTCAAGAAAAAGGGTATTACGTACTAATGACTGTTTATTCTAGTTCCGACAGTGGCTTAAATAAAAGTGCTCACTGCCATACAACCTATATTGAGAATTTTTATGAGAAACATGAAGTAGCAGAAAAAGCTTATATTGAGTGGTACCAATTTTGGAACGCGCTTGCGATTAGTGTTACTCAAGATGAGTTAAGTCTTTATATAAATAATTCTACCTCTGATATATATGGCAGTGGAACTCCTGTCAGCCAGTTATATGTTAGATTAGGAATTGAATATGATTATAAGCAAAAGTTTAGTTTTTTTACTTATTGGGATTTGAATAGACATCATTATTTTAAAAATATTATTCTTACAAAGTATATTTGGACAAGTGGTGAAACTGTGAATTCTGGTGGTTCTTATGGTTTGGGTTGTGCTGGTTCATCAACATCTTATGCTGGTTCATCAACATCTTATAATTAGTGTTGTTGTTAAACAATCTTTGCAAAACTGTTGACTTTGGACAGGTTTGAAAAATCAAAAAAATAAAAATTTAATAGGAGAAAAATATTATGAAAAACACAGAAGATAAAAAAGAAGTTAAAGAGAAAAATATTCACGAGGGGCACAGGAAAAGGTTGGTTGATTTGGCGGTGAAAGGTGGATTTGATAGTTTGAGCAACTTCACCGCCTTGGAACTTTTCCTCACTTACATCTTCCCACGTGGTGATGTAAATCCGCTTGCTCACAGGCTCCTTGCTGAATTTGAATCTTTCACTCACATTGTGGATGCTTCTGTGGAAGACCTCAAACGTGTTGACGGTATTAATGACCGTTCCGCAAAAATGATTACACTCTTCAAAGATTTGTTCTATTTCTACACCACTGCAAAAATGGGTAAGAAATACGTCGTTTCAAGCATGGGTGAAATTGTGGACATGATTGAAGATCACTTGCGTTTTAGAACAACTGAAAATATGTTCTTATTTGCACTTAGCGCCGCAAACATTGTTACACATAAACGCCGTTTTGATATGTCGAAGTCGGGCGAGGTGGGTGTGCCTATTCTTGAATTCACAAACTTCCTTGCCTCTTCCAAACCAGCATCGTTGGTTGTGGCACACTGTCATCCCTATGGCAGAGCAGTGCCTTCCGATAACGATTTGAATGCTTTTGAAATTATCAAGGATGTGTGTGAAACTTGCGGAGTTAATTTGATTGATTCGCTCATTGTTGGCGAGGACGGAGTTTACAGTCAGCGTGAAGAAAAAATGCTTAGAAAATATTACGACTTTGAAAACGTTAAAGACAAAATAAGCGATTTTGTGAGTTAATTTCATAAGATAATTTCAATTACTTCTTTTTAAATTTATCTTCTTAAACAAGTGATTTCATTAAATAATTTTCATAATAAAAAATCCAAATTTTAAATTTTTAGAACGGCATCGTGTATTTACCATGGTGTCGTTTTTTTTAAACTTATTTAATATTTTCTTATTTGATATATTAAATTTTTTATTTATTTAATTAATGGGTTTAAATTTATTTTTTTTATATTGATTTTTGTTATTCAATGTTTATTTGGCATTTTTTAAGTTTTTGCTTATTCTAGTATTTTTTTAAGGATTTATACTGTTTTATAGTATTTTTAAAAGAAAATAGCAGATTATAACACCAATTATACAGCCAAATAATGCAGAAACAAAACACAAAGCTATGTTTATCCAACTCTTTGTGTTCTTTGGTTGTTGCTTCCTTATTTTTATCGGTTTTTCGGATTCTAAAATTTCGTAGCCGTAGGGTAAAACGGCGAGGCAATAAATATCTTCGTCGTCGTATTTTATGGATATGATATCCTGTCGCTCTAAGTGTGTGAGAATGTGTTTAATTGCGTCACTGTCCATCCTAAAATGCTTTGGTAGTGCCATAATTATATCGGATATTTCCACTATCTTATAACTGCCATCCACACTCTCTTTGGCAAGAATGGACAACACAAGTTTGGACTTTATGTCAATCATAAAAGTATTTTTTCTAAAAGTTGAGATATTATGCAATGTTATCATTGTTGTGCCTTAATAGAATATTTTGTTTAAATTTTGGAAAAATTAAGAAAAAACGATAAAAGGTGAGAGGTTTGCTATACGTGACCAGAAAAGAAAGATTGGTGATGTCATATTTGTGTAATAAGTGTCAGCAGAGGCGGACATATCTCATTTCGCCACAAGAAATCACGCAAGCATTATCCAAAAAATATGTGTTGTCGGTGGAAGAAATTGATGAAATTATGGTGGCACTATCTCACGAAAATTATATTGATTTTGTGGTTTCGGACGGCAAAAATGGTTATTATTATTGTATTAACCTCAAAAAAAGCGGTCAATCTTATAATGCTGACACACGAAAAAATAGGCGAACTTTTGGTTTATTGGTTTTGAGAAGTATTTTTCTTGCCACTGTCAGTTTTGTGTTTGGTATAATTTTAAAAGCAATTTTTAAATCTTAAATATTGAAAAGGTAGGAAGTTTTGGTTGTTTGTCATAGTTTTATCAAAAAAATATTTATAACAAAATTGATATGAGATATAATATTCTTATCAACTCAACAAAAGCGGTAAAATTTATGATTCATTATTAAGATGATGGGATGAGAAATAAAACGACCAGCGAAGGTTTGAGTGGAATAGACTGTTTCATAATTGAATTAAGAGGAATTAAAAAAGTCCGTGAGTTTAACGATTGTGATAGAGATGTAAATTAAAATTGTGTTTACAACTATTTTTTTATTAAAATTCAACTTTTTAATCAATTATAATCAATTATAATCATTTATAATCATTTATAATCATTTTTAATCGTTTTTAATCGTTTTTAATCATTTTTTACGGTTTTTAGTATGTTTTTATATAAGTTTTTGTAATTTTATGGTAAAATATAATGAGTTTTAAAAGTTAAGAAATATAAAAAGAAAATATCTGGAAGGGATTATGGAAAGAAAATTTAATGACGAAAAATTTAAGTTGGTTTCTAAATACAAACCAGCGGGCGACCAGCCACAAGCCATAAACAAATTAGTGGAAGGTATTGATGAGGGGCTTAAAGACCAGGTTTTGCTTGGTGTTACAGGTTCTGGGAAAACTTACACGATGGCAAACATAATTGAAAAAGTGCAGAAGCCAACCTTGGTGATTGCTCACAACAAAACTTTGGCAGCACAACTTTGCAATGAATTTAGAGAGTTTTTTCCCAACAATCGTGTGGAATATTTTGTTTCATACTATGATTATTATCAGCCAGAAGCATACATTGTTTCCACCGACACCTATATTGAAAAAGACATGAGTGTGAATGAAGATATTGACAAATTGCGTTCTTCTGCCACTTCGTCTTTGTTGGAGCGAAAGGATACTATTGTTGTGGCATCCGTTTCGTGTATTTATGGTTTGGGAAGTCCGGAAGAATATCACAACTTGCACATTGCATTGCGAGAAGGCGAAGAGTTTGACCGTGATGAACTCATCAACCGTCTTATTGCCATTCAGTATACAAGAAACGACATTGATTTCAAACGAACCACTTTTCGTGTGAAAGGGGATGTGGTGGATGTCTTTCCTGCCAGCATGAGCGATATGGCAATTCGCATCCGCTTTTTTGGTGATGAGATTGAAAAAATTTTTGAGTTTGATCCTGTGAGTGGTAATATGTTGAACGAAGTTAGTTTTGTGGCGATATATCCAGCAACGCACTATGCAGTTGGTAGCAACACTTTGCACAATGCCATTGAGCAGATTGAAGCAGACCGACAAGCAGCGATTGCTAACTTTGAGGCTCAAAACAAACCTCTTGAAGCAGAAAGGATAGGTCAGCGAGTGGCATACGACCTTGAAATGATGAAAGAGGTTGGATATTGCAGTGGAATTGAGAACTATTCGAGATATTTTGACGGACGCAGGCCGGGCGAAGCACCATACACTTTGATTGATTACTTCCCAAGTGACTTTTTAACTATTATTGATGAAAGTCACATGACAATTCCGCAAATTCGTGCCATGTATAATGGAGATAAAGCACGAAAGAACTCTTTAGTGGACTATGGTTTTCGTCTTGAGGCGGCACGTGATAACAGACCGTTAAAATTTGATGAATTTGAAAAGAAACTTCATCAAACTATATATGTTTCTGCAACACCGGGACCGTATGAGTTGGAACGTGCTGGGCAGGTGGTGGAACAGGTTATTCGTCCAACAGGTCTTTTGGATCCTAAAATTGAAATTAAACCGATTAAAAATCAAATTGAAGTTCTTATGGAAGAGTGCAGGAAGACAATAGAACGCAATGCAAGGGTGTTGGTTACAACACTAACAAAAAAGATGGCGGAAAGTTTGACAACATATCTTGCGGATAGAAAGTTTAAAGTTAAGTATTTGCATAGCGAAATTGACACAATGGAGCGTGTGGAGATCATCAACGGATTGCGTCAAGGTGAGTTTGATGTTCTGGTGGGAATTAATTTGCTTCGTGAGGGATTGGATATGCCGGAGGTGGAACTTGTATGTATTTTGGACGCAGATAAGGAAGGTTTTTTGAGAAGTGAAGGTGCTCTTATCCAAACTATAGGAAGAGCGGCACGAAATGCTAATGGAAGAGTGATTATGTTTGCGGACAACATAACCAAATCTATGCAAAGAGCTATTGACGAAACGGAGAGAAGAAGGTCAATTCAAGAAAAGTTTAACAAAGAACATGGCATAGTTCCAAAGACTATAATAAAAGAGATTAAAAACACTTTGGATATATCAAAGAAAGTTTCAGAAAATTCGATCGCTAAAAAGGATATTCCAAAAGAGATTGATAGGCTCACTTCTATGATGAAGATTGCTTCATCTCAACTTGACTTTGAGCGTGCCATTGAACTTCGCAATCAAATAAATAATTTAAAGAAAAGATTAAATCGTAAAGATAAAATCGAATAGAAATTGTAGATAAAAAATGTTAAAGTTAAATATATAAAAGAATCATTAAAAACAGAATTACAAAAAAGAACATAAAATTTATTTCATTTTATGAAAAAACAATTAAATTGACGTATTGACATCCCACAAAATATATGATAAAATGATCACAAGTGAGGATGTATAATGAAAAAAGGTGTTAAGAAAAGTTTGATGATTGTGGGTTTGGCAAGCTTTTTTATTGGAGGTTCGCTTTATATTGGTGCGTTTTCAGCGGGCACACGTATTGAAGAAGTTGAAGAAGAGATTAATTCTTTAAAAAACACAATAGAACAAGTGGAAGATTTATCTTCTGTTGAATATTCAAATGCGGTTAGTGAGTATGAGTTAAAGGTGAACGAATTGGAATCTTTAGAGAAAGGAAGAACTGTTTGTCGTTATGTGGCAGGAGGTTTTTCTATTGCAGGCGCACTTTCCTATATTGGTGTGGCCACATATCCAGCTATTGAGAAAAGAAAAAGAGAAAAGCAATTAAAAAATGCATCACCATGTAAATTTGTAATCCTTAATGAAGTAGGCGAAGTTCTTGCGTCATTGGAAATAGATGAAATAGGTGGTGTGACTGAAGAATATATTGACAGAAACGGAACACTTCACATTGATGATATTTTTGAGATACCAAGCCATGGTAAACCTATCAAATTTGACCCAAATTCAGAAGAAAGTACAATTTTTAGTTATAAACTTTCTCCTTCGGATGTTGAAGAAATTAATAAGAGTTTGTAATATAATAAATTTATGGTAAAACAATTTTAAAGAGAAATGTAATAAAAGTTAAATAAGATAAAAGATAATTAAGAAAATAAAAATAATATAAGAAAATAAAAATAATATAAGAAAATAAATATAAATATAAGAAAATAAAAATAAATATAAGAAAATAAAAATTTAATAAATCAAAAAAATAAGTTTAAGCCACAAAAAAGTGGCTTTTTTATTGATAATTTTTGCTTAAAATGTGATATAATTTTAAATGTGATATAATCTTTTTTGAAAATGATAATATTTTAAGGTGATAAAAATGAAAAACTCTATTAAAATTGTTGGTGCAAAAGAAAATAACTTGAAAAATGTCAGTTTGGAAATTCCTCGTGATAAATTTGTGGTTTTCACGGGCGTGAGCGGTTCTGGTAAGAGTTCGCTTGCTTTTGGCACAATCTTTGCGGAGGGACAAAGAAGATATATCGAAAGTCTTTCTTCTTATGCTCGTCAGTTTTTGGGTTCGGCACAAAAGCCGGATGTGGAAACTATTGAGGGGCTTTCGCCAGCAATCTCCATAGACCAAAAAACAACAAACCGAAATCCACGTTCCACGGTTGGCACTGTCACGGAAATTTATGATTATCTTCGTTTACTTTTTGCACGTGTTGGAACACCGTATTGTCCGCATTGTCACAAAGAGGTTAAACAACAAACAATAGACCAAATTGTTGACAATATTAAGGAGTATGGTGAGGGAACAAAAATTACCATTCTTGCTCCAGTTGTGCGTGGACAAAAAGGGCGTCACGAAAAACTTCTTGAAAGTTTGAAAAGGAGTGGTTATGTGCGTGTGGAGGTTGATGGTGCAATTTTCACTCTTGATGAAACTATTTTGCTTGACAAAAACATAAAACACAACATTAATGTGGTGGTGGATAGAATAACTCTAAAAGAGGGTAAAGATGCAAGGCTTTCTGGCAGTTTGGAAACCGCACTTAAACTTGCGGATGGACTGGTTATCATTTCTCACGATGACCAAAATGAAATGTTTTCGACAAACTATGCTTGTCCAGAATGTGGTTGGACGCTGGAAGAAATAAGTCCTCGTCTATTCTCTTTCAATGCACCTTATGGGGCTTGTCCAAATTGCACGGGGTTGGGCTTCACTTTGGATATAGACGAAGGGTTAGTGTTGAAAAATGGACACCTTTCAATCAATCAAGGTGCTTTTAACATAACGGGATGGCGAATGGAAGAAGGTTCGCTTGCAAGAAGTTATCTCTTGTCGGTTGCAAAGCAGTATGAGATTGATTTAGACACTCCTGTGAAGAAACTACCAAAAGACAAACTAAACATTTTGCTTTATGGCACAGGGGCGGACAAGATTGATGTTGAAGTGGATAACGAACGAGGAAAGCATATATTATCGGTCAATTTTGAGGGAATTGTAAACAACCTTAGGCGAAGATACAAAGAAACAACAAGCGAGTGGGCAAAGTTTGAAATTGGAAGATTTATGAGAGAACAAACTTGTCATGTTTGTCATGGGAAACGATTGAACGAAAGTGCACTTTCTGTGAAGATAAATCGAAAAGATATTGATGATTATTGTTCATATAGTATAAAAAATCTTATTCCAATCTTTCAAGACCTTAAACTTGATAAAACAAAAACTGCAATTGCTGAGCCAATTTTGAAAGAAATTTTGGCAAGATTGACATTTTTGCAGGATGTGGGATTGTCTTATTTGACGCTTAATCGTTCGGCAGAAAGTCTTTCTGGGGGAGAGGCGCAAAGAATTAGGTTGGCAACGCAAATTGGAAGCGGTCTTGTGGGCGTGCTTTATATTTTGGACGAACCTTCCATTGGACTTCATCAGCGTGATAACGAAAAATTGCTTAGAGCACTCAAAAATCTAAAAAATTTAGGTAACACTTTGATTGTTGTGGAACACGATGAAGATACAATCAGGGCAGCAGACTATCTTGTGGATGTGGGTCCTTATGCTGGTGTGCATGGCGGTGAAATTGTGGCTTGCGGAACCGTGGAGCAGGTTATGAAAAACAAAAAATCTATAACCGCACGATTTTTGCGTGGAGATGACAAGATTGAAATTCCAAAGGAAAGAAGAAGTCCAAAAGATTTTATCAAGATTATTGGAGCAAAGGAAAATAACTTAAAGAACGTTGATGTTGAAATTCCAACAGGAGTTTTGACACTTGTCACAGGTGTTTCCGGAGGCGGAAAATCGAGTTTGATTAATGGAATTTTATTTCCATACCTTTCCAATCTTTTAAATAACAGTAAGTTGGAACTTGGTAAGTTTAAAGAAATTCAAAATGCGGAAATTTTGGATAAGGTTATCAACATCGACCAAGCACCGATTGGAAGAACACCAAGAAGTAATCCAGCCACATACACAGGGGTGTTCACTCAAATTCGTGAACTCTTTGCGTCAACACCAGATGCAAAGGCGAGAGGTTTTGGTTCTGGCAGATTTTCTTTTAATATTAAAGGCGGGAGATGTGAGGCTTGCGAGGGTGCCGGTGTGAAAGAAATTGAAATGTATTTCTTGCCGGATATCACTGTGCCATGCGAAGTGTGTCATGGTAAACGCTATAATCGTGAAACTTTGGAAGTTAAATACAAGGGTAAGACGATAAGCGATGTTTTGGATATGACTGTGGAAGAAGCATTAAAGTTTTTTGAAAACATACCTTCAATCAAAAATAAAATACAAACATTATATGATGTTGGGCTTTCTTACATTAAACTTGGACAACCTGCCACAACACTTTCTGGCGGAGAGGCACAAAGAGTTAAATTGGCAACGGAACTTGCAAGAAAAGATACCGGCAAGACAATGTATATTCTTGATGAACCAACAACAGGGCTTCATATATATGATGTAAAGAAACTTATTAGTATTTTGCAGAGATTGATTGGCAATGGAAATTCGGTTGTGGTTATTGAACACAATTTGGATGTAATTAAATGTGCAGATTGGATTATTGACCTTGGTCCAGAAGGCGGTGACGAGGGAGGTACAATTGTGGCAACAGGAACGCCTGAAGAGATTGCTCAAAACGAAAAAAGTTACACAGGACAATTTTTGAAAAAAGTTCTTGAAAATTAAACAAAAAACACATTTTTTTGTGTTTTTTTCTATTTTTTAATTATTTTTAATTAATTTTTTATATTTTATTATTGTTTAATATAATTTTTGTATTATAAATATTCTTTTTTAATTTAACTTTTATATTAATTTGTTTGTTTTTTTATATTTATTTAATAGTTTTGTTTATTTTAATTTTTATAATTTATTTAATTTAAAAAATTAATTTTTTTATTAGTATTTTATATTTTTAATTTATTTTTTAATATTTATTTATATTATTTTTTAGGTATTTTTTATTTACACATATTTATTATGATGATTTTTTAGATTTTATGATGTTTGATATGATTGTGAAAAAATAAATATGTTTACAATTTTTGAAATATAGCATTGGTTGACTTTTTATGTGTTTATATGTTAAAATATTCATGTTATGAGAATTATCAATTTATCTTCCGGAAGTGATGGAAATTTAACTTATGTTGAAACGGAAAAGTCACGCATTTTGGTTGACGATGGTCTTTCATGCAAAGAAACAGACAGAAGACTTTCTCTTCTTGGAATAAGCGGAAGTGATATTGACGGCATTATTTTAACACATGAACATATTGACCATATTAAAGGGGTGGATGTTTTTAGTAGGAAATATGATGTTCCTGTGTATGCACATAACGATGTTTGGCGAACATTATATCAAAAATTGGACAAAGTGCCTGATAAAAACAAAAAGATTTTCACCGAAACATTTGCAATTAAGGATATGGTGATTGACCCTGTGGAAGTGCCACACGATGTGAAATGTTTTGGATTTTCTATAACCGAGAACGATAAGAAAATTAGTATTCTAACAGACCTTGGTCACACCGATGAGAGAATTTTTAAGACAGTTGAAAGAAGTCAGTTGGTGTATGTGGAAGCAAACCATGATGTTTCTATGTTAAGAAATAACGAAAGATATCCACTTGCAACAAAGATGAGAATTGCTGGCAAAAATGGACACCTATCTAATGACGATTCGGCAAAATTTATCGAAAAACTTGTCAAGACAGGAACAAAACAAATTATTCTTGCACATTTAAGCACAGAAAACAACACACCTGAACTTGCATTTAATTACATATCATCAATACTCGCAGAACACGATTTGATTGAAGGCGAAACTTTTAGAATTGATGTTGCCTTAACACGACCAACAACACTTTTTAAACTTAAATAGTTGTTAAATCTTTGTTTTAAAAGGATAAAATATGAGTAATATTATTTGGATTATATCAGTTATTTTAATAGCAATAATTCTCTCGTTTGTATTTAAAGAATTATACACAACAAAGAAACAAAACTCTCCATCAAATATCATAAGGCAAAAAAAATATTATTTTATATAGGCTGTGGTTGTTCAATAGTTTTGTTCGGTCTTGTAGTTTTTGCTTGGTTTTTAGAAACATCTTCTACAATAACTGAAAAAATAATATATGCTTCTTTAATATTGCTATTTACTATTTTAGTGGGAGGTTATCTGATTTGTTTTTACCTAAATTATAAAATAATAGTAAATGATGACCACTTTATATATCAAAATTTTTGGAGAATAAAGAAAAAAATTTATTATAAAGATATAGTTATTAACAGAGATAAATTATATCCACAAATTAGATTAAAAAAGGACAATGGAAAAACTAAATTAATTTTCAAACTTGCTGGAATTCTTGAAAATGAATATATTTTTATGGAAACTTACAAAAAATGGAAAGCAGAAAATAAATCTAAAAAATCAAAAGAACACGAGTAAAACCTCGTGTTTTTTTGTTGAATTTGATTTTATTTGCTATATTTTATTGTTTTTTGAATTTATTAATTTTTAATATGTTCTCTTGTTGATGTGTTCATTTGTGCTATTGTTTTTGGTGAGAGATTTTAAAATTAATTGGTTTTATAATTAGATATGTTATTGTAAAATCTTACAAAGCCGTCTTGTCTTTCGCTGTATATTCCGTCGCATCCAACAATAAAACTATCTAAAAATTGACACTCAAAGTTTATAAGTAAATTATCGAGATATTCGCTTGCTTCATGGTCTTCTTGTGACGCCATTGCAGTGCCACCTGGGTGATTATGTGCAACTGCCAAATAGGCAGGGTGTGTGGAGTTGATGAAGTTTAAAATTTCAATAGGTTCAATACCAACCATACGCACTCGTTTTAGGTCTAGTTTTCTTGATTGTATAAGTTTTAATCCGTGGTCTATGGCAAATAGGTATAGGTTCTCAGTAGATTTATATTTCATTAAGTTTTCAATATAATCTAAAAACTCTTTATTGTTTTTCAAACTTACTCTTTCGCAAGATTTGGAATGTACATACAAATCCATAAGTTCGCCAAATAGTTTGATTTTCATTGCCGTTTGACGACTTATTCCTTTAATTTGCATAAGGTCATTCACATCAGCATCTACAACATTTGCAAAGTTCCCATACACATCTAAAAGTTTGTGTGCCAGCGGATTTACATCGCACCTTGGAATTATGTAGGTCAAAAAAAATTCCACCGCTTGAACTTCGGAAACATTTTCAATGCCGGCATTGTTCACAAGTTCGGTTAGGCGAGCACGATGTCCGCTGTGTATTTCTTTCTTTTTGACTTTTCTTGTTTCTTTTTCCATTTTTTCTCTTTTTCCTAATAAAATAAATAAAATTTTTCTTTTTTTATCAATTTTTGATATTTTTAATGATTTTTAACAAGTTTTTCTTTTTATTTTATATTTTGCATAATGTGATACGCATGATTGCATTTCTTTTTTTATTGAGGGGGTGGTTATTTTTAGAATGTGTAGGATTGTGGTTAAGATTTTTATGCTTTGTCAACAGAGTTGAAATTTTTATTCTTTTCTGCAATTAGGTTGCTAATTTCGCTTATGGCTTCCTGTGCACACTTTCGCATATCAAAATTTGTTCTATTTTCGTTTAAATTTTTTCGGGTGGTTGCCATATAGCATAATCTTATGTCGGTGTCGGTGTTGATTTTAAAAATATTGTGATTTGTTGATGCTTCAAATAAAATTTGGTTGGAAGTTCCGCTTGCTCCAACAATATTTCCACCATTTTTATTAATAATGTCGATGTATTTTTGTGGTACACTGGATGCTCCATGCAACACTAATGGGGTTGAAGGTATTTCTTTTTCAATCTCACTTAAAATATCGAAACGGATGAGAGGTGTTCCATTATATTTATATGCACCATGGCTTGTGCCGACAGCCACTGCAAGAGAGTCGCATCCTGTTTTTTGTACAAACTCTTTTGCTTGTTGTGGATTGGTGAAGATGTTATGAGTTGAACTTACCTTTTCCTCAATGCCAGCAAGGACTCCGAGTTCGGCTTCCACTAAAACGCCTCTTTTGTGAGCATATTCCACCACCTGTTTTGTTACTTTCACATTTTCTTCAAATGGCAACGAACTTCCGTCAAACATAACACTGTCAAAACCGAGGTCGACTGCCATTTTACAAATTTCAAAACTATGTCCGTGGTCGAGATGTAAAAATAATGGGAGGTTATATTCTTTCTTTACTGCATTAAAAACAGCAATAGCCACATCTGCGTGCATAAATTGCAGTCCATTTTCGCTTAAAGCCAAAATTGCTGGCGAATTAGTTTTTTTACAACCTTCACAAATACCAAAAAGTGTTTGCAGGTCGTTGAAATTGTATGCTCCAATGGCATAGTGATTTTTTAGACAATCTTCATAATAAAATTTCAATGTTTTCATTTCATTTTTCCTTTCTTAATGTTATGTTTTAGTGTTTATTTTTATTATTTGATTTCGTTTAGTTTTTTGATTATAAAGAAACTCTTAATCAAACATAGTTTAAAAAGTTGGTTGTGTTATGTGGAAATTTTCGCTAATTTTTGCCAAACTACTTAATATTTTAACACATTTTGATGAATTGTCCAACATATATTTAAATTGTATAAAAAATATTTGTGAGGTGAATTGTGAAAAAAGAAACTAATTTGAAAAGTGATAAAAACACAAATGGCACTGCAGGTGGTACGAAGATGAGAAGTGGTGTTAAAACGGTAAGCAAAGTTACTTTATGTTTAATGCTTGTGTGTTTATCATTGAGTTTATTTGCTTGTGGAAAGACGACCGCTGACTATGTTTTGGACAATATGTCCGAGTGGACGAAAGTGTATTATTATGGAGAGAGTGATGGTTTTTATGTTTCTATTTCGTCAGGCACCAGAGAAAATCCATATCTTTTAAATGGTTCAAGTGAAGACGATGTGGATTTTGCACTTGTGAGTGTGTATTTTGATGATAGTGTTGATTCGAGTGTGATTAAGGTTTCTTTAACCATTGACGAAACTCAAACAACAGAAGAACTTGAACTGAACAGTTTTAGCAATTGCTTTATGGTTGATCTTGAAACTTTGTTGTCTGGAGATGAAGAGATTATTGTGGAATATGATGGAAGTTCTGTTACACTTGAAAATCTTTCAAGTAGTTTTGTGATTGACGATGAAGAAGCCATCCAAATTGCAACTGAGGCTTTGGCAGAAGAAATTACTAAATTGAAGGTTGGAAGCACATTAAATGCGGAATGCTATTTGATTGTTTTGGACAAAAAGGCAAATAATTTTGATTCAGTGTTTTGGTGTTTTACAGTTGTAAATGCTGATAATGAAACTCATTCGATTATAATCTCCACTGAAGATGGCTCGATTTTGGCACAATCTTAAAAGATTGTTTTTAAAGAATGGTAAACAAATGAAAAAGATAAAATAGAAAAATGAAACAAATAATAAAAAATAATAAAATAATAGAATATAATGAAAAATAATAAAAGGACGATAAAAAATAAAAAAAGACAATAAAAAAAGACGATGAAAAATAATAAAAAGACAATAAAAAATAATAAAAAATGGGTATTATCACAAAAATTATAAAAAATTAAAATAGGTGAAATAATAGAAAAAGTTTTATTATTAAGAGTGTTGCTGTGAAGTTTTAAGAAGAACAAGACTAAAAGAGATTAAAAATGTAGACAAATTGTTGGTTTGTATGGTATAATCATTGTCATGAAACCTGAAAAAGAAGAAATTCAAGAAGAAATTGAAAAGGCGGTTGTGTTTTGTCCGTTGGATAAGGATGCTGACAAAGATTTTCAGTTTGCAGAAATCAGTCGGTTGTGTTTTTCGGCGGGCTTGAATGTGGAGAAGATTTTTAGTCAGAGTTTGGATGCTTTCAACAGAAGAACGATTATGGGTAAGGGGAAGTTGGAAGAAATTAAGAAATATTTGGAAGAGAATCCTTGCGATTGTTTAGTTGTAGATTTTCAACTTACTGGTTCTCAACTTAGAAATTTATCTGAAGAGTTAGGCATTAAAGTTTTGGACAGAATTTTGCTCATTATTGATATTTTTGCGCTGAATGCAAAATCGGGTGAGGGTAAAATTGAAGTCAAGTTGGCACAAAATAAATATCTTCTCACAAGACTTTCGTCTTTGCAGGGGAGTTTTGGGCGTTTTGGCGGGAAAGGGGCTGGAATGCGTGGGCCGGGCGAAACGAAATTGGAACTTGATAGGCGAAAACTTGAAAAAGAAATCCTTACCCTTGAAAATGAAATTGAAAAGATTAAAAACACTCGAAGACAAAACCGAATTTTAAGAGAGAAGAATGGTATAAAAAGTGTGGTGCTTGGAGGTTATACCAACGCAGGAAAGAGTTCGCTTTTTAACTTGTTGACCAAAGAGAATATTTATGCCGACAATAAACTTTTTGCTACACTTGATACCACAAGTCGTAGAATGTTTTTGGGTGACGGAAAGTTTTGCTTGCTTACGGACACGGTGGGGTTTATAAGTAAACTGCCACATGAGTTGGTTGAGAGTTTTTCTGCCACTTTGGAAGAAGTGAAAAGTGCTGATTTGATTTTGCACATCGTTGATGTTTCTGATCCGTTTTATAAAAAGTATATTGATGTTACAAATGATATTCTTGATGGTTTACAAGCAACAAAAAATAGGGTTGTGGTTTTGAATAAGTGTGATCTCCTAACACAGATGATTGAAATTAAATCAAATCAAATTTTGATATCTGTTAAAACAAAGAAAAATATTGAAAAACTTAAAGAAGTTATAAAAAAACTGCTTGAAAATTAAAAAAAACTGCAAAAAATGCAGTTTTTTTTTCTATTTTTTTTAATTTTTTTTAATTTTCTTTAATTTTTTTTAATTTTTTTAATTTTTTTAATTTTTTTGATGTTTATATTTTTAATTTTTATCAATTATGATTATTAAGTTTAATGTGTTTTTATATTCTTGTTTTTATTATAAATTTCACCATAATTTATTAATAATATCATTTATATTCTTTGTTGATTCGAGTGTAATTTGATTTGTAAGAAATTTTTGTGTTTATTATATGGTTGATGGATTATGATTGCGGTTGAGTAGATAGTTGGCGGATTTATGATAATTTGTGAAGCTTTCGAATAAATTTTGGCGTTTTGTTAACAATTTTCATTTTTTATTTTCATTAAGTTTTTTGACTAGAAAGTCTGTATCCACGCCGTGAACCATACTTGCTTCTTCGATTGTTTCCATTTGGCTTACAGGGCAGGATACACAGTGCATACCAAAACCAAGAAAGATTTCTTCTAAGTTTGGGTTTTGTTGAAGAATTTCTCCGATTGTCATATCTTTTGTAATCTCTTTTTTGGTTTTATTACTTGGTTTATTTTTCATGTTTTTCTCCTTTTAATTTTTCACCTTTTATTCGACTATAAGATAACACTTTTTGTGATTTTTGTCAATCTTTGAAGAGTGTTTACTTAATTAAAAATAGTAAAAGGAATACGAAAATGTAAAAATTGACGAAGCTTGTCGAAAATATTGTCAAATATTGGCATAAAAAGTCTTTTTTATGATGATGCATATAATTTGTGTTTTTCAATCATAAACAAGAAGTAGGGTAGGTGAAATGTGGAAAATATATCAAAAATTGTTTTATCTAGAAAAAGCGGGAAGAAAATTGGTTATGTTTTAGATTTATCAATTAACTTTGAGGATATGAGGAAAGTTGGCTATTATATTGTGGATGAAGAGAGCGAAAGTGAATTTCTTTTGAGAGAAAATAATGTGCTGTCTGTGTCTGAGAATTTTATTTTGATTGAAGACGAGGGAAGGCTTGAAATTGTGACGGAAAAGGAAAGTTTGTTCGGGAAAGAAATCTTGGACGAACATTGCTTGTCTTATGGTTGCTTGAATAAAATTATATTTAAAAAAGGTAAAATTGATAGATTTATCACTGAAAAATGCGAAATTTTGCCAAAGAATATGGTTTTTTGCGGAACTGATGTAATTTTTGTTGAGTTTAAAAAGAAGAGAAAAAGAAAGAATAATTCAAATTTTCCTCGTTTGATGGATGAGCGAATTGTAAAACTTCAAACCACACAACAAATTTTGTTGCCAGAGAAAATTAGGTTATCGGCAAACTTTTATGTTGGAAAAGTTTCTACAGAAGATATTATGGGTTACAACAACGAAAAAATTATTCAAAAAGGTGAGATTATCACTCGCTTGACTGTTGAGAAAGCAAAAAGACACAACAAGCTTAACCAGCTTTTCTTTGCAATTAAAAGATGATTTAAGAAGATAAAAATACGAATTAAAGTATGATTTAAAAATATGAATTAATTAAAAAGTTTAAAAGATAAATGAAATATACAATTCAAGAGATTCGTGTTTAAAGATGAATTGTTTATTATTTGCTTGGTTTTGCTATTACATTAGTGGTATTTAAGACTATAACAAACTTGGTGCAAGTGTTTTGTTATTGCGTAGAGATGAACAGTTGCTTATTAAGAATTGATAAAAGAACAAGAAGAGGTTGTTATCACAGCAAAAAATGTTGAAATAAATAGAATTTTGTTTACTGCAAAAAAATGATATAAAATCATTTAAAAAAATAAAAATAATATATTTTTTTGTTATTTTTTATTTTATTTTATTATTTTTTTATTTTATTTTTTTATTTTTTATATTATTTTACCATTTTTTATTATATTTTGTTTTTTTAATGAATTTTTGTTTTGTCTACTTTTTTAATATTTATAATAATTTTTACTATTTTTTACTATTTTTTTTAATAAATTGTTTTTTAAAAATATTTGCACTTTATTTTTGTATTAGAAATAAGTGTTTTGTTCTTATGAAAAATAATTTTTGAGTTGTTTTTAATTATTTTTTATGCCAAATTAATTTTATTTTTTCTTTATTTTATTTTGTTTTTAAATTTAAATGTTTTTTTTATTTTGAATTTTCTGTTATTTATTAATATATATATTATTTTTACTATTTTCATTTTTTCTTTAAAATTATTTGTATTTTTGAGTGTTTTGTAGTATCATAATACTGTTAAGTTTGGTATGGAGAAATTATTGTGGTGAAACTATCATGAACGGCAACTTATCTACATAACAAGAAAAAAGTAAGCATAACATTTTTACAAGTTGTTTTATTGCTAAAACAATGTTGCGCAAGAACTTAACCGAACTTTACATATTTTTAATTTTGTTTAAAAAGGGGTATATATGGTTAGGGTAATTCCAAGAAAAACAAAAATTAAATCAGAGTTTATACGAGGTGTCACAGGTTTAGATGTGTTACTTGCTTTAATTTTTATTGCTATCGCTATTGTTCTTTTCATGGCAAACTTTGAATTGCACGTTTGGATTGCTATTGCTTGGATTATTATTTCAGTTAGTATGTTCTTGAAACCTGCTGATGATGTAAGGTTTTATAACACATTGGTCTTTCTGCTTCGCTATTCTGCACAGAAGAAAAAGTTCTCAAAAGGTGATGACAAAAAGAAAAAGAATGATATATTTGAAATGATTGCTTTTGAAGGAATTTATCAAGATAGGTTTATCAACTTTGGGGCTTATTATGGTCAGGTTATTGAAGTTCAACCTATGTTCTTCACTCTTTTAACTGAATATTATCAGGATAATGTTATTGAAAGTTTCGCAAATGCGTTGAGGCGTTTGGCAGCAGATCAAACTTGCTCGATTGTGAAAATTTCTAAGCCAATGATTCTGGATAGGTATATTCATAATGAAAACGCAAAATATGATGTGCTTTATGATATGCAGTATGATGGTCAAATCTCGCAAGCTGAAATTGATGCTCGTGCACCAATTTTTGAGGAGAGGGTGTCTTTATATGAATTTATGAATCGTCAGTCGAAGGTTTATAAAGATCACTTCTATCTTGTTGTGTATGGAAAAGACAGAGAAATTTTGGAAAACACCACTTCTGGTATGATTAGTGCTATGGCTGCCTCCTTGAACCCAATCACATCAAAACTTGTTCAAGGTCCAGATTTGGTGGCATTTTTAAAAGCAAACTTTGGTAAAGACTTTGATGAAAGGGATTTGGAAATAACTCCATTTTCAGAATATATCAACTGGGCAACTCCAGACAAAATTCGTTTCAATATTGCAAGATATTTTATAAATAAAAATTGCTTTCGTTGTTTCAACTTGATTGACTATCCTTTGCAGGTTGGTAATGCGTGGGGTGCAAATTTCTTTCTTCTTGACAGAACAAAAACTGTTATGAAGTTTTCGCCTATTCCAAAATTGGAATCTGAAAGACAAATTGATAAAGCTATCATGGAAATGGAAACTAAACTTTATAAGGCGGGCAGAAGTTCCACTCAAATTGAACTTCAAACTCACGTTGAAACTTTGCGTGACTTGCTTCAAAGTTTAAAAAATAACAACCAACAATTATACAATGTTAATACATACATCGTTGCCGAAGATGCTGCCAAAAAGGATGTTCGTGCAATGTTAAAACAACAAGGTTTTAAGTATTCCGAATTGTTTTCAAGACAGATTGATGGTTTTGTTTCATCAAGTGTTTCAAAAAAGGATGTGCTTAAAAATAATATGCGAGGCATTCCAACAAGCACACTTGCAGCAACATTTCCTTTTATTTCAAATGCTCTGCAAGATCCAAACGGTTTTTATATTGGCGATAATGAATATCCTGTTTTTGTTGACTTCTTCAAGCGTGACAGAGAAAGAGTTAACTCCAACATGATGGTTATTGGAAAATCTGGTGGAGGTAAAAGTTATGCAACCAAAACACTTCTAACCAATTTTGCGGCAGATAACTGCAAAATCTTCATTCTTGACCCAGAAAACGAGTATAAAGACTTAACAACAAACCTTGGAGGTAAGTTTATTGATGTTGGATCTTCCATTCATGGAATTATCAATCCGTTCCACGTGATTTCATCGTTGGAGGCTTCCGAAGATGAAGAAGACGAAGAAGAGGAAGAAGAATTTGACGATTTTGGCAGACCTATTGAGAAAAAACAAAAACAGGTAAAGGTGGACGACTCTTTCTCGCAACACTTGCAGTTCTTGGAACAGTTTTTTAGGGTTATTTTGGAAGGTATCAATTCGGATGCTTTTGAAATGCTCAACTCTTTGATTATTGATATGTATAAAGAGTTTAAAATTGACTATCGCACAAACCTTGCAAGATTAAAACCGGAAGATTATCCAACTTTTGACGCACTTTATAACCTTATTTTGCGAAGAATTAAAACAGCAAAAGACGAATTCACTTTGAGAAACCTTATGACTGTTGAAACTTATATTAAGAAGTTTTCAACTGGCGGAAGAAATAGTGCTCTTTGGAATGGTCCAACTTCTATTGAAACAAATGAAAACTTTGTTACTTTCAACTTCCAGTCTTTGGTTGCTGGAAACAACGCACAACTAACAAATGCACAGATGCTTTTGGTTTTCAGATATTTGAATAATGAAATCATCAATAACAAAGATTTTAATAAGAAGTATCGTAAAAACAGAAAGATTATTGTTGCGGTGGATGAGGCTCACATCTTCATCAATCCAAAATATCCAATTGCGTTGGACTTTATGGCACAGATGGCAAAGCGTATTCGTAAGTATGGCGGTATGCAAATCGTAATCACGCAAAACATCTCCGACTTCGTGGGTTCTGATGAAATCAAAAGACAGTCCACTGCGGTTATTAATGCGTGTCAATATTCTCTTATCTTCTCACTTGCGCCAAGTGATATTAACGACTTGGTTCAACTTTATGAAAAGTCGGGCGGAATTAATGAGGAAGAACAGAACTCTATTGTTACGGCGGGGGTTGGTCAGGCATTCTTAATTACTGGGGCAACTTCTCGAACAACCGTGCAAATCGTTGCACAAGATTATATCAAACAGTTGTTTGGTGGCTGACATCTTCTATTTTATGATTTTCTTATGTTTATTCGCTTGATGTTGAAAAATATTAAAAATACAAATTCAATAATTTGTAAGCGATTAAGTAGGATAATAAATTATAATAAGTTTAATAATTAAACTAGTTAGAATTGTTGGATTATTGGTTGACTAATGAATATTTAACCAAATAACTAAGAGAAGAATTTATGTAATTAGAATTTTAAGCGGAAACTTATAAAAAAGTTTAAAATGATATGAAATAACTAAAATGCAACAAACTGAAATGCAACGAACTAAAATGCAACAACAAAAATTATACGGTATAACAAAATTAACTGTAACTGAGTGCAACAATTTTACCAGAATTAAACAATTTATCAAAATGCAACAAAGAATACAATGCAACAGAGAACTCAAGCAAAAACTTAATAAAAAAAGGATTGTTATGACAAAAGCGATAAAAAACATTTTTATTTGGATTTTAGGTGCGTTCAGCCTGCTGTTTGCGGGAGTCTTTTTTGCTGGCTGTGGTTCGGACTATTCAAAAATTCAACTTGTATCAAGCCAAAGCTCTGTGTCGCTTGAAGTTGGTGAAAGTGTTGATATTGTGTTCACTTTTGAAAATTATGTGAGCTCGTTTAGTAATAAGGTGTCTGTTAACTCTTATGCAAACGGACAAAATTCGGTTTTTAGTGTAACCGACCCTGTGTATATAAGTGATGATTCTTGTAGGGTGACAATCACTGCAATCTCTGGCGGAGAGGGGCAGTTGATTGTTAAAAGTTTTGAAGGAGATAAAGAGTGTGTTGTTGATGTTTCTGTCACTCAATATTCTTCTTCTATGAGCTTTAATAATGACGTACTCTATCTTTCAAATCAAACTGATTTTGAACCAACTTCAAGTATGTTCACTTTTGATGCTAACACCACTGTTAAGGATGTTACATTCTATTATCTTACACCAGTTTTAAGTTATGGAATTGATGATTACACCACATATCAACTTGTTGATATTGACACAACTGAAATGATTGCAACATTTAATAATGGTAGTCAAGATGTTGAAATGTTCATTGTTGAATTTGACCTTGTAAGTATGGAAAAATATGAAGATGAATACGGAGAAACCAGCAATAAACTTATTTTCTACCTTAACGGAGAAGAAGTTCTGGTGGAAGATATGGAAAGTCAGTTTGATATTATGGCAATATATGACTATTCTATGAGCGGTGACGAATATATATATGACACAAACATCGTGTATGCTTTTCCGGACTTGGAGGTGGAGATAACAGGAGGATATTTCCTCTCTGATGGCACTGTGGAATTCACCGAAACTTCTCTTGACAACATTGTGATTGTTCCTAACAACACCAATATGACTCAATATTTAATCAAAATTGAAATGTTGGACGTAGAATCCGATTTTGATGTTTCTGTTGACATTGTTAAATCCAATGAATATGTTGTTATTGATTACTATTATCCAGATGAAAGTTTAAATTTGGAAACAGGTTCAAACATAAAATACTTGATAATCACTCAAAACTCAAAAACACAAAGCGAAACAACACTGTCGCTGAGTGTTTATTATGAGATTGCTGAGAGTATTCAGGGCGATGACAGTGTGAATATGACCAGAACTTACAATATCGAAACTCAAATTGCTGCAATTGCAATAACTGTGAATGGTTTGACGTCACCAGAAACTTTAAACTTATATTCATACTACGTTTCAGAGTCTTATGGTTGGAATGATTTGTATATTGGTGCAATTTCTGGCTATGCAACTTCTCCAACTTTCGACGGAATTTATTTCACTTTTAATACTGATGATGTTGACATTATGTATAATGGTACTACAGTTTCATCTGGCTCTTCAACATTATACACTAACCTTGACATTCCTTTCCGAATTAAAGGTAAAGACAATACTTCTTCATCAGGTGGAACAGTGGTGGTTCATTTGGTGAGCAGTATTTTGGAAGGTGACAGCGATGAACTTACTCTTGAAATAGAATATGTAATCACAGACGGAGCAAAAGAGATTTCGATTGTTGATGGTTATAATTCAAGCGGACTTTATATTGATGTTTCAGGTGGTACACAAGATTTTTCACAACATCTTTACACTGTGAATGCTTTTCAAAGTTTCACAATCACAAATATAAGTGGAAGCGATGTTGTTTCGTTTGAGATAGGAACTTCTCCATATAATTTAGTTATTGAAAATAGTATAAATTATTATTATTTGAACATATCTGTAACTCCAAAAAGCACGGGAACAGGAAGATATCAAATTGTGCTGGATAACGGAACTTCTCTTAACATAACTTTTATTTGTGTAAGCACTTTGACGGCAGAAACAACTTCAATTCAAATGTCGACTGACGGCAATGATAATGTGACTTCATACTCGTATACTAGCTCGAGTGGCTCAGAATTCAATAATGTTTTAAGTATTGAAATTCAAAATTATTCGTCTAATGGCGAGATTACTTATGGTAGAACGGCAAGCTTTGAGATTATTGCTAATGTTACATCTGATGATATAAGTTATAGCAACAGCAGTTCGTATATTTCCGTAACGAAAAGTGGCACAACTTTTAAAGTTACAACAAGAGCCAGCGGTGATGCAACAATAAACATCTCTTTGACAGGTGTTGTTGTGGATAATTTTGCCTCGGTTGCAAGAACATACGAAATTACTGTATATGTAAGTTCTTATGCTCTTGTGGACAGTTTCTATTTGTTGAACGGCGATTCTTATGCACTTTCAAACACGGTCTATACAGGAACAAATGTTTCAGAAGGTGATGAATCTGTTATATTTACTGCATCTGTGCAAAGTACAGATGCTCGCAACTTCTATCAATATCAATTTTCAAGCAGTAGCATAAAAACTATATTTGAAAATGCACAAGAAAGCGATGAAAATTACATCTATTCAATAACAAGTTCTAACTATAGTGATATGATTTCTTACGGTTTGGTTTATGAATCTTATGACCAAAAGTTCATCTATTTCCGTGCATTAGACAGCAGTAACAATGTGTTAAGTTCGGTTTCTACAACAATGACCATCACTAAAACATACACCAACACAACGGGAACGTTGGTTACACAGTCCAGAACAATCACCGTGAGTATATATAATGCTTTGATGTTCTATGCTGACAATTTCAGCTATCAAGAGATTGATGATAACAACAACACCGTGACATATCAGGTTGTATTCACAAACATTTTCCGTGTGGGCATTTATGGTGATTTTAATCTTAGCACTCTCACTTACACAAATGACTATCCACAAGAAGATTCGCTTGTTATTACTGCTTATTTAAGCCAAAGAAATTCCACAAAAGTTTATGCGTCAAGCATCAAAATAAGTCAGTATTATTCGGTGGAAAGTATATCTCTTTTGTCAAGTATGACAGAAGTTAACTTCACTAACCAAAGTTTGACGGTGACTATTGGTGTGGCTTTATATCCAACCTATGCCACAAACAGTTCGGTTAGTCCAAGAGTGGAATTTGTTACAACAAATGGTAACACATATTCAAATATGCTCACTTGGAGTATAACATCCAGCGGAAATGGTGTTTTCCTTATAACGCTGTCTTGTGAGAATTTTTACAACACTTATAAGAATATCATAACAGATATAAACATATCTTTGACCGGAACTATTTATATCTATCCGTCCGAGTGGGGTGCGTCTATTTCGGCAATAAGTTCGAGTTATCATCCAATTGAACTTGGCGTGCATTATCGCAACGGTTCAAGTGCAAATCCATACCTTTTGGAAACGGCAGAAGATGTGGTTGCCATTAATGCAGATGAAATTTCACTTAAGAGCCACTATGAAATCAGCACCACAGTGGATATGAGCAGTGTTACAAGTGGAATGCTTCCAATTGGAATTTTAGAAACAAGCAGTGGTAATTATCAATTTGTTGGTTTTACTGGTTCAATTATTGCAACATCTTCAAGTGCATCAATCACAAATGTTAAAATCACGGATAATAACTTCACGGCAACAATTAATGGAGTGCTTTATGCAGGGCTTTTTGCACAAATAAACTCGGGTGTTACTTTCGAAAACTTCACTGTTTCTGGAACTATTAACATATCCACAACCACAACCACTTATGCGGGAATTTTAACAGCAATCAATTTTGGAGAAATAATCAATGTTGAAGTTGATGTTTCGGGTTCAAGTTACATCAATGCTTCATCTTCTTCAAGTGCAACGTTGTATTTCGGTGCGGTGGCAGGGTTAAACTATGGCGAAATTTTACAAGATTTCACCAAATATGAGGGCACAGGCTATATTTATAAGAAATATGTCACAAGTTTGATTGGCTTGGGTGTTAATTATGAAAACTTTGCTGAAGATGGTGATGACTTGTATTATGTTGTGGATGATGACGGCAACAAGACAATTTATAACGGAATTGGTTATTGTATTCTTGTTTTGGTTGACGAAATTTACAACAACGGTGATATGCTTTATGTGGTTGATAACGGCGAAACTGTGAGAGTTAATTCTAACGGATTTGCTATAGACGATGATGGCGACATGATTAAATATGACGAGGATGGTTCCGAACTTTTGTCTATGAACGATTATTCTGGGCAAACATCCAAAAATATGGCATTCTTTGATTATGTTTTAACAATTAATGTCAGCAACTTCACTGTTTATGCAGGTGGTGTTGCAGGAATTTCCACAGGTTTGATTGAAAGAATTTCGCCTGTTTCAAGCAGTTATAAGTTGTATAACTACTCTGGTTATTCTGCATACACTCTCATCACAATCACAGGTGAAAATGAAACGACATCCAACAACTTGAATGTTGGTGGAATTGTGGGGGCTGTTTCATATCATAAAAATTCATACATTCCTTCAAACATTTCTTCAAGTGCAAGTTATGATAGTTATGATATCGCTCTTATAAACCTTTTGGTTGGGGGAGAAATAAGCACATTAGAGGCAAACATTGTTACTGCCAACACAGCATCAGAGAGTGATGTTAGCGGAGATAATGTTGGTGGAATTGTTGGTATTGCCGACACTCTTAATCGAGTGGATATTAACATACAATCCAACACCTCACGTGTGTTTTTGAGAGGACATCGCTATGTTGGCGGAATTGTAGGTAATGAACAAATTCAAGGAAATAGTTATTTAGTAACTTATGGTTCTGAAAACAGAGTGGAAGCGGTGGATGATGGCAGAAGTTCGTTCTATGCTGCACTTATTATAAGAGAATATATTAATAGTTCAATTTATACTAGTGGTGTAACTTCTTTATCCGAACTTGACACTTCAACTTTAAGCGAAATTGTTTCGATTGGAAATGCCAAAGAAAATGGTAGAAACGATTATACAAGCGATGATTCTGGTTTTACGGTTGTTTCTTATTCTCAAAGAACAACACTCAGCAGACCAACATCTTCTGTGGCGGCAACCGCTGGTTCTACAAGTGAATATTATGGCGATTTCTTGGTTGTGGCAACCGTTTCAGACGGCGCTTACACAATCAGTGATGCAGTGAATTTCGACCGTGAGAGTGTGATGTTAGAATTGTCCGATGAAAATGATTTTGCAATGATAACAGATGATGAAAACACTTCTGGAATTAATGTGTTCTTGGCTTACTACTTCCAAGTTACAAGTGATTTGACAGGTATTTTGGGAAGTTCGGCACAAGATGAAATTGAAGATTTGAATTATATATCAACAAATTCAAATTTATATCCTTTCTCTTTGAATAGTCAGGATGTGAGCATAAATGTTTCTTCTTCTAACAATTTGTCGGTTGATAATAATGGTAATTTGACGGTTAAAGGAACAGGTCTTGCAACAATAACTCTTTCAAGTATTTTGAATACAAATGTTTCGCAGGTTATATACCTTTATATTGTGAATTACTTTGACAGCAAAGTTTCAACTTCAATATTCTATACTGAGCAGTCGTTGAGTTCTTCAAATATAAATTCAGGTGGAACTCTCACAATATATGGAAATTCGTATTCTAGCATATATGCAATGCCAACTTACGATTTGACGGCAACAACTGCTGATGGAGATGCGTTCTATATTTCTCAAAACGGTGTGTTAACTTACAAAAATGTGAATTATAGTCTATCAAAAAACACCGATCTCACCATTGATTACGACAAAGAGGAAACGGATAACGCAGTTTCAACTTCACAACTAAGCAAACAATCAATTGTGTTCCATAAAACATCCTCTGCACAATCTGGTGGCACAGATGTATACACACTCACACCTGTTTTACAAATCACAATAAATGGAATTGTGTTCTATTATCTTCTTGAAAATTCAACAATCACTTTGTATGTGACATATCAGGATGCGGCAACGGATATTAATGTGTTGCATGACTATCAGTCTATGCAATCGGATGGAAGTTTTTCAGAAACGGTTTCTATAACTTCCACCAACAGCAATGAACTTCTGTTCTATGAAATTGTTTCGCCAACTCGTGAAGTTGTTCAATCCAGAGTTCCAACTTCCATTCCAAGTGATACCAACGGTTATGAAATTGACGGCTTAGAAAATCTCACTTATGAAGAGTTCTTGAACTATGTTGGCGATGATTTGTTTGAAATTCAATTCACACGAAGAACAGGCACAAACACCTTCGACTTTGTTTGCAAAATAAACACAACCAGCACAGCATATCAAGAAAGATACAAAGATGGTGTTGATATTTATGGAGAATATGTCATCACATTCTACACCAGCGAATTGAGAGAAAGTTCGGTTACTTGCACTCTTAAATTCCGCTTGGATGAGGCTAATTTAAATTATATCAGTGTGAGCAACTATTCTAACATTAACGATATTTCCAGCACGGATGAAATTGTTGTGCCATCTCAACGTGGTCTTTTAGAAATCACTCTCGACCCATTAGACTCCGTTTTTGACACATTCACAATTTCTAATAATGCGGTTAACAGCAACAGTGGCGGTGGTATTGCAGGTTTCACTCTTGTTTATGAACTCCGCACACAGACGGGCGTGACTTATATTCAAGCAACCAATTTTGGAACATATAAAGATAATTCGCTTTCATTCACATATCAGCAGTTGATTGATTTCTATAACGAACTTGAAGAATTGTATGAGGATGATGTTGAAAATGAACTTGTAAGTTACAACGGAAAGATTTACATTTCGTATATAATGTCTTCATCTGGTGTGGAGGATGGAGCAACAGTTGGTTTTGATGTGACGATAACTTATGGTACTGACGGAAGCGAGTCTTTAACGGTGACCTCAATGCTGACTGCAAAACTTGGCAGTTATGCAAGGTTGGTGTTTGATAACAAAACAAGTGTGGACGGATATTACTATCTTGCCAAAGGGCTTTCATACAATCTATCCTTAGATCTTTATGGTTACAGTGAAGACCAAGTGACTATTTCTCTTGATTCAGAATATGCCACACTCTCTGGGGGTAATGGCAGTTATGTACTCACAATCAACAGTGGAAACATCAATTATAACAGCACTGACCCGGGATATTTGGTGACAATCACAATCACAGCACAAAAGATTGTGGATAATGTGCTGGTTACTTATGAAGATACATTGAGTTTCTACATAATGGAATTTGTGTTTAACTATAATTATGACGTGAGCGTGAATGAGGATATTGTGGAAGGTATGGAGGACGGTGTGATTAATATTGCCGTTGGAAATCCACAAACACTTGAACTTTCAATCTGGGATTATTTGGAATATGATTCAACAAATTCGGAAGTTATTTCAAGTGTTAACACATTCGTAAGCACCATGACAAGCAATGTTGAATGGAAGGTTTACGAAAACGGAGAAGGACAAGTTTTGGCTCAAAACAAAACGATAACTTCCGATTATTACATCATTTCTTCTTATACAGTCACACCACTTAGAATTTATGACTCTGAGAGTGATTTGTATTACTTCTCTGTAAGTGGTTATTACACCATGCAATACGGAACGTACACTTACAGTTTAATTTCCTCTGGTGCAAATCAGTTATATACCGAGTTTGCGTTTGATGTTCACAACCAAAGCACGCAAGATAGCCCAATTCCTATCTATGATTATGAAGATTTCCTTGATATGCAAGAGGGAGAATGGTATATTTTGCTTGCTGATATAGAACTTCCAAATTCAACATCTTCTGATGAGCAATTCACTCCGTTAAATGTTGAAATTGCAGGTTTGGACGGAAATAATTTTAGTATTATCTACCAAGGAACTTATGTTTTTGATGGACTTACAGATATTGGTGTGTTTGAAACAATCGCAGACGGCACTATTTTCCAAAACGTGACTATTAGTTTGTCATCAGATGTTGTGTTTAAAATGAATGTTGAAACCTTCTATGTTGGTCTTCTTGCAAGCACAAACAACGGAATTATAACCAACTGTTCGGTGGAATCCAGCAACAATTCGGTGCTTTCTGTGACAAGCACGGTAAGCACAACCTCTTCGTATGTGGCAGGTTTTGTTGCGATCAATTCGGGTTATATCACAAATTCACGTTCCAGTGTAAACATATATTCTAATGTCAATTTGGCTGGTTTTGTTGGACAAAATTCAGGTCACATTGCAAGTTCTTACTATCGTGGTGCAAGTTTGCAAAATCAAACTAACACCACAAATGAATACACAGCAGGTTTCGTTATTGAAAACTCTGGACAAATTTATGCGTCTTACGTCAGCGGAGATGCTGACAACAACCAAAATTCCGTTTATTACGACATTAACCAAGATTCTAATGAAGACACAATTAAAGCAAGTGGTAATATCTCTGGTTTTGTTTACTCGAATTCTGGTCAAATCTATGACAGTTATTCCAACATTCACTTGGAGTATAGCGGTTTCTTTGCTTCTGGGTTTGTGTTCACAAACACTGGTCGTGTGGAAACGTGTTTCTCAACCAGTGTTCTTGAAAGTAACCAAACAAGAAACTATGGTTTTGTGAGATACAATAATATTGAAAACGATGATGAAATTGAAAATGGTATCTTCGATTGCTATTATCTAAGCGACAGCAACAGCGGTGTGAATGTCAGCTTGGGTGCTGTGGCAATCAATGAAACAACTGATATTGAAACCTTAACAATTTCAGAATTTGGCAACATGGAAAACTTTGAAGATTGGGTGGTTGTTGAAGGCAGAGAAATCAATTCTGTTTGGTTTATGAATACAAGTGCTTATAATTACGACAACTTTAACAATTCGCTCTTCAATGTTGGCAGACCAGAACTTGTTTCGGCAAATATTGTGGCAACTTCAAACCGTGCACTTCAATCCACAGAAACAGTGGTTGATTCTGTGACAGGTGCGGAATATGTGAAATATGTTTATGTTTACACCGAAAGTAGTTCGCCATTGGGCTCGGTTTATAATCCAATTTTAATAAGTGATTGTGAAGAATTTGAAACTTACATTCTACAAGAAAATTCTTCTTCTAATTACAACGACTCTTATTATCGTTTGATTTCGGATGTGAGTTACAGTGAATATCTCTACAATAGTGGCACTTATGTTACAAGATTTAGAGGGTATTTTGAAGGAAACTTCATGGAAATTTCTGGAATTTCACTTGTTTCAAGTACAGCCAACACCTATGCTGGTTTGTTCGCTGAAATTATTGGAAGTTCCAATTCAAGTGCAAGCGGAACGGTTATGAATTTCACAATCAGTCCAACCTATGTTGACTTTGCAAACACAGAAGTTGTAGGAACAGTGGCTGGTGTTCTTAACGGTGGAACAGTTGTGAATGTGACCATATCTGGCAGTGACTACTATGTTGTGGGTAACAACATTGTGGGTGGCGGTATTGGTCTGGCCATTGGAAATTACAAAATACAAAACCTATATTCTGCTTTTGGTGCAAAAGCAAGACAACAAACGCAGAGTTCTTCGCTATTTAGTGAAAGTGACAGCGAGTTTTCTGGACAATCTTATGCTGGCTCTATTGTTGGTGTTCTTAGCGGAACAGGTTCAATTCACAACTGTGTTACTGATGTGGCACTCTCAGTTTCGGCAGTGAGAGCAGGCTTGATGTTCGGTTTTGTGGACTCTGGTGCAACTGTATCAAAAGTTTCTTTGACTATGGATGATGATATGTTCGTTAGTGGCTATACGTATGCAGGACTTATTGTGGGCGAATCCCAAGGAACGATTTCTGATGTTGAAATTGTTGGCACTGGCTCAGAATTTACCAACTTTGGACAATCTCAATCTATACCAAATGCGATTGGTGGTGTTGCTGGAAGTGTGAGCGGTGGAACGATAAGTGATGTCACAACAGATCAAAGCATTTCTGTAAGTACAACCACAACAAGCAGTACAATCACCACTCTTGGTGGGGTGGTTGGAACAATCACAGACTCGGCAACATTCCAAAACATATCCATGACGGCAGATCTTACAGGATATCAGTATGTTGGTGGAATTGCAGGAAAGGCAGACCTAACTGGAAGAGTTTATTTTGTGGATGTAACTATTACAGGTACGTTGAGTGCAATTGGTTTAAGACAAGAATCTGTTGGTGTTGGTGGCGTGGTTGGTTATGCGTCCAGCGGTGCTAGCATTGTGCTTAGTGGAAGTGATACTGATGATTTAAATTCGGAAGAGGTAACAGAGAGCACTGATCCAACTGTTGAACGTAATAACAACATTAATGTTTCAATAATTATTGAGGTTTACACTTATAACGATTCTACAACCGATGCTCAGTTGGGCGGAGTGGTTGGTTATAACGAAAGTGCTTCGGCACATTTGGTGTATGACACCTATGTGAATTTAAGTGATTGTTTGGTTACAACAATCAATATGATGGATGCTGAAAGTGGAGATTATTCCACAGCACAAGGAGTGCTCTATACAGACAGTTCAACAGGAACAATTGTTTACACTTCTAATGTCGCACTCCAAGATTTTGATGCGTCTAATATGTTCTCAATAATACAATATTCTGCAACGAGGTCGGTGTTTGAATGTAGCATCACATATAACACGTTGCGACAAGACCTCAGTATAAGCGCACAGTGCGGTGTGAATATGTTTGGAAATATTGCACTTGTATCTACTGATTAATAATTGCGTTCAATTTAAAAAGTTTATGATTTTTGTGTAAATAAAAATCTGATTAGATTGTTGTTTGGACACAAAAAGTTAATCGTAAACTTAAGTTTAGATAACTGAAAAAATTAAAATACTGTAAAAATAGAGTTGTTTTAAAAGTATTTTAAAAGCATTTTAAGTTATTTTGATTTAAAATTTCAAATAAAAATATTTATCAAAATGGATTCATAATAGGCTTATTCGACAAAAAAAATGAAAGAAAGACAGCCTTCAAGAGGCTAAACCACATAAATTTAGGCAAAAAAAGAATAAAAAAATAATTATTGTCAAAAATTTTTTGAAAAAGTATTGACATTATTGAAATAATTTGTTAAAATAAAGTGGTTATTAGCCCATGTCGAGAATTGTTGAGATAAATTAACTAAAAAAGAAGGAAATGTGGGGATGCTATGTCCTCATGCTTCCTTTTTTATAATTTTTTGAGGAGAATGGTTTATGTCAGATATCATGAAGAAGCAAAAATTTGGAAAAACAGAAAGATACACTTTTTCGCAGTTGAAAGATTATATTGATATTCCACCACTGCTTGAGATTCAAAAGAATTCTTATCAAGATTTCATTCAAAATGGAATTAAGGAAGTTTTGAACGAGTTTTCTCCTGTTATAGATTACTCTGGCAAGGCGAAACTTTATTTTCTTGATGTAGTCTTGGATAAAGAGCCAAAATATTCCAAAAAAGAGTGTAAAAGACGCAGTGCAACATATTCAATTCCACTGAATGTTAAAACACGCTTTGTTGTGGAAGAAACAGGTCAAGCAGTTGAGGATGTTGTCTTTTTGGGCGATATTCCATACATGACTGACGATTGCTCTTTCATTTTTAACGGTGTTGAAAGAGTTGTGGTTAACCAAATTATTAAATCACCTAATTATTACCTTTTAAAAGATAAGATAAGAGATAATTCCACTTTGCATGGACAAATTATTCCTAAACGTGGTATGTATATTGAATTCGAGCAGGGCGCTAATGAAGTTCTTAAAGTTGTGCTTGACAGAAAGCATAAAGTAACTCTTGGGCTTTTCCTTAAATGTTTTGGATATACTGCAGATGAAATTTTAAAACTCTTTGGTGAGCATAGATTAATTAAAAATGTGCTTGAAAAAGAAACTGTTAACACTCAAGAAGAGGCTCTCTTAGAATTTGCCAGAAAAACTCGTCCAGCAGATGTTCCTTCTGCTGAAACCACAAGAAGTTATCTCAATCTTTGGTTCTTCTCAGAACAGTGGTATAACTTATCTCGTGTTGGTAGATACAACCTTAACAAAAATTTCTCTATTGCAAAAAGAATTGAGGGGCATATTTTGGCAGAAGATGTTATCTCACCAGACGGCGAACTCATTGCAAAGAAAGGTGAGGTTGCAGACAGAGAACTCTCTCAAAAAATTAAAGCAAGCGGTGTGAATGAAGTTTGGATTCAACTTTCCGATCATAAATATTTGCTCCGTGGCAACAACAGAGTTAAACTTTCGGATATTTTCCCTTGCGATGAAGAAAGTTTGGGTATTGTTGAAGAAGTTTATTATCCTGTGCTTGCTCAACTTTTAAAGGATAACAAAACAAAAGAAAAGAGATTGCAAGCAATTAAAGAACACGCCAAAGACTTGATGATTACCACTCTCACAATGGATGACATCTTGGCTGGTATTAGTATGTATTTGGATGTGATTGAAGATATTCATGGTGTGGACAAAATTGAACATCTCTCAAATAAGAGAGTTGCAACAGTTGGAGAATTGTTCTACGACCACTTCCGTTCGGGTGTCACAAAACTCGTGGCAAACATTCGAGAAACTTTGCAAGGTAAAGAACTTTCAGAGGTAACTCCAAGACAAATTGTCAATCCTAAGGCAATCAACAGGGCATTGAGAGATTTTGTGGCATCATCTCAACTTTCACAACTTATGGATCAAGTTAATCCTCTTTCTGGAATCACACAAAAACGTCGTGTTTCCGCTGTTGGTCCTGGTGGTATCAGAAAAGAAAGAGCAGAAGCAGATGTTCGTGATATTCACTACACAAACTATGGCAGAATTTGTCCTATTGAAACACCAGAAGGTCAGGCGATTGGTTTGGTTAATACACTTACAAGTTATGCTCATGTTAATGAATATGGTTTCCTTGAAACTCCATATCGTAGGGTGGATAAAGCAACAGGTAAAGTTTCCGACAAGTGTGAATTCTTCATGGCAGACATTGAAGAAGAAGCATATATTGCTCAGGCAACCGAACCACTTGATGAAGAGGGCAGATTTATAAATAAAAGAATTGTTTGTCGTCACAAAGACTATGCGATTGAAGTTCCAGCAAGACAGGTTGACCTTGTGGATGCATCACCAAGACAATTCATTTCAGTGGCAACAAGTTTGATTCCTTTTGTAAACTCCAACGAGGCTAACCGTGCGTTGATGGGCGCAAATATGCAACGTCAGGCAGTTCCACTTTTAAGACCAGAGGCTCCAATTGTGGCAACAGGTATGGAAGCAAAAGTTGCTCACGATTGCGGATGCACTCAACTTGCAAAAGAGGACGGCGAAGTTATTTATGTAAGTGCGGATGAAGTTCGTGTTAAAAACGTTAAGGGAAATGTTGATATATATACACTTATTAAGTTTGATAAAACGAACGATGAAACTTGCTTCAACCAAAAACCTTGCGTTGTTAAGGGCGAGATGGTTAAGAAAGGTGACGTTATCATTGATGGCTATTCCACAGATAATGGCGAACTTGCACTTGGTAAAAATGTGCTTGTTGGTTACATGAATTGGGAAGGTTACAACTATGAAGACGCTATTTTGATTAATGAAAGACTTGTTAAAGAGGATGTGTTCACTTCAATTTGCTTGAAAGTTGAAGAGTTAAAATGTAGAACAACAAAACTTGGTGACGAACAGATTACAAGAGATATTCCAAACCTTGGCGAAGAAGCACTCAAAAACCTTGACGAAAATGGTATTATTAGAATTGGTGCTGAAGTTAGACCTGGTGACATCCTGGTTGGTAAGGTGACTCCTAAGGGCGAAACAGAACTTAGCCCAGAAGAAAGATTGCTTCGTGCAATTTTCGGTGAGAAGGCAAGAGAAGTTCGTGATACATCTTTGCGTGTTCAACATGGTAAAGGTGGTGTTGTTGTTGATGTTCAGGTGTTCAGCCGAGAAAACAAGGATGAACTTGAACCGGGTGTTAATCAACTTGTTAAAGTTTTCATTGCTCAAAAGAGAAAACTTTCTGTGGGTGACAAAATGAGCGGTCGTTATGGAAACAAAGGTTGTATTTCAATTGTTATGCCAGAGGCTGATATGCCTTTCATGGCAAACGGTAGACCTTTGGATATTGTGTTAAACCCATTGGGTGTTCCTTCACGTATGAATTTGGGTCAGGTTCTTGAAGTTCACTTGGGACTTTTGGCTGGCTCGCTTGGTTGGAAGGTTGCAACTCCTGCTTTTGACGGTGCTGATGCAGAAAAAATTCAGCAACTCCTTAAAGAAAACAACTTCCCAGAGGACGGAAAAGTTCAATTATATGACGGCAGAACAGGTGAACCTTTTGAAAATAAAACCACAATTGGTATGAAATATATGCTTAAACTTAACCACATGGTTGATAGTAAAATTCACGCACGTTCCATTGGACCTTATTCACTTATCACACAACAACCTCTTGGAGGAAAAGCATTGTTTGGTGGTCAAAGATTTGGTGAGATGGAAGTTTGGGCATTGGAAGCATACGGTGCAAGTCATGTTCTTCAAGAAATGCTCACAGTTAAATCGGATGATGTTGTGGGAAGAGTTAAAACATTTGAATCTATTGTTAAAGGTCTTCCAATTGCAGAACCGGGAATTCCTGAATCGTTTAAAGTTTTGGTTAAAGAATTGCAGGCTCTTGCACTTGATGTTAAGATTTTAACCGAAAACGATGAAGAAATTGACTTGCCAGAACTTTCACAAGATGAACAAGACAAGATTGGTATTGACAATGATGTTGAAAAAGATTTGAATAAGGTTACACTTGACATTGATGACATGATTTCAAATGATGATTCAATTGATGATGAAAAAACCGAAATTCAAAAAGAAATCGAAGAAGAAACATCAATGCCAGCAGGGCTTGAAGACCTCAACTTGTTTGATGATTTTGGAGATTTTGACGAATAGGCGAAAATAGCACTTTGGTACAATTTTGTTAAAATTGTCAAAAATATTATGTAAATTCTAGTTTTTGCAAATTAGCAACAAATTAGCAACAAAACATAATTTGCAAAAGAAACGTTGTTTATATTCGCTTGCGAAGTGGGCAAGGAAGATAAGAAGTTAAATTTAAATTTAAATTTAACAAAAAAAATAAAACTTCATATCTTGAAGACTCTCTTGAGATAAAGTGTTAATGGAATAAATAAGAATAAAAAAGCAGGTTTGTTTTAGAAATTTTTAAATATATGTTATATATGAAGAAAAAATGATTTTAAAAACAAGATGAAAATTTCAGACAACTTCAAGTCAAGAGAGCCTTGCTTACTATTAACAAAGAAGATATAAGACTTTTAAATATAAGAATTGAAAATGATATACAAGGAAATGAAGTTGATAGACAAAGAATTTTGCGAGAATTCAAATTTCCTTATGTAAAAGCTCAAAACAATAATAAAAAATAATGAAGAAAGAAGTTTATAAAACAAAGACGATATAAAGAAGATATAATCGAAAATATATTTTTAGGGGAAGAGATATGTTTGAACTTAACAACTTTGAAAAAATTAAAATTGGAATTGCTTCACCAGAGAAGATTAGAGAATGGTCGCACGGTGAGGTGACTAAACCAGAAACAATCAACTATCGTACTCAAAAACCAGAGAAAGATGGTCTTTTCTGCGAGAAGATTTTTGGACCTAAAAAGGACTGGGAATGTCACTGCGGAAAATATAAACGCATCCGTTATCGTGGTGTTGTTTGCGATAAGTGCGGTGTTGAGGTTACAAGAAGTAAGGTGCGTCGTGAAAGAATGGGGCATATTGAACTTGCCGCTCCTGTCACACACCTGTGGTATTTCCGTTCCGTTCCTTCAAGAATTGGAACTCTTCTTGATTTGACCCCAAAAACTTTGGAGCAAATTGTTTATTATATCAATTATATTGTTACAGACCCTAAAAATACCGACCTTGAGTATAAACAAATCTTGAACGATAAGGAATATCGTGATGCTATTGAAAAATATGGCCGTGGCAGTTTTGATGCTGGAATGGGTGCAGAGGCAGTTAAAAAACTCCTTGCCGATGTTGACCTTGATAAAGAAAGTGTATCACTCAAAGAAGAAATTAAAAGCTCAAAAGGTCAAAGAAAAATTAAGGCTGCAAAGAAATTGGATGTTGTGGAATCTTTCCGTAAAAGTGGAAATAACCCAACTTGGATGGTTCTGGATGTTATTCCTGTTCTTCCACCAGATCTTCGTCCAATGGTTCCATTGGATGGTGGCCGTTACGCAACAAGTGACCTTAATGACCTCTATCGTCGTGTTATTAACAGAAACAACCGCTTGAAAAAACTTATGGAACTTGGTGCACCTGATGTTATTATCAGAAACGAAAAGAGAATGTTACAAGAGGCGGTTGATAACCTTATTGATAATGGTAAACGTGGAAAACCTGTTCAAGGTTCTAAACAAAGAGATTTGAAATCTCTTACAGCAATGCTTGGTGGAAAACAAGGCCGTTTCAGACAAAACCTTCTTGGAAAGCGTGTTGATTATTCAGGTCGTTCAGTTATCGTTGTTGGTCCAGAACTTAAAATGTATCAATGCGGACTTCCAAAAGAAATGGCTCTTGAACTCTTCAAACCTTTCATCATTAATCGTTTGATTGACATGAACCAATCTAACAACATTAAGAGTGCAAAGCGTATGATTGAAAGAGAAAAACCAATTGTATGGGATGTGCTTGCTGATGTAATTAAAGACCATCCTGTGCTTTTGAACCGTGCTCCAACTCTTCACAGACTTTCTGTTCAGGCTTTTGAACCTGTGTTGGTTGAAGGTAAGGCAATTAAGTTGCATCCATCTGTGTGTGCTGCGTTCAACGCTGACTTCGACGGCGACCAAATGCCTGTTCATATTCCACTTTCAATTGATGCAAGGGCTGAGGCAAGAACTCTTATGCTTGCATCAAACAATATTTTGAAATTATCTGATGGTGAACCAATTGTCACACCTGCTCAGGACGTGGTGCTTGGTTGCTATTATTTGACATTAATCAAGCCAGGTGCAAAGGGTGAGGGCTCAATATTTGCATCTAAAAATGAAGTTATTTATGCTTACCAAACCAAAAATTTGGATTTGCAGGCAGAAATTACCGTTCGTTTATCCAAAGAGGTTGACGGTAAAACTTATTCAAAACGCATAACAACCTCTGTTGGTAGGATTTTGTTTAACAATGTTATACCTCAAAATTTGGGTTATGTTGACAGAAGCATACCTGAAAATATGTGCGACCTTGAAATCAACAAACCTGTAATGAAGAAAGAACTTAAAAAGATTGTTGCAGACTGCTATGATAAATTTGGAACAACCGAATGCTCCAAACTTGTTGATAGGTTGAAAGATATTGGATATAAATATTCCACATTGGCTTCAATTTCTGTGAACATTTATGATATTCAAGAACCAGAAGAAAAAGCAACCATTTTAAAGGAAGCAGAAGAAAAGGTTCTTGAAAACGAAAAAATGTTGCAACGTGGACTTATCACTTTGGATGAAAAAATCAACGAAAACGTTGCTATTTGGAACGAAGCGGTTAACGAAGTTCAAAATGCCGTTGTTAAGCATTTAGACACATTTAATCCGTTCAGTCTTATGGTGCTTTCTGGTGCACGTGGAAATAACACACAGCTTAACCAAGACTGCGGTATGATTGGTATTAAAGCAACTGCATCTGGTGTTAAGAACGACACTCCAATCAAATCTTCTTTCAAAACTGGACTTACACCAATTGAATATTTCATCAATTCTCGTGGTTCACGTAAAGGTTTGTCCGACACTGCTCTTAAAACTGCGGACTCTGGTTATTTGACCAGAAGACTTGTTGATATCGCACAAGATGTTGTTGTAACAACAGAAGACTGCTTTGCTGATTACGGCGAAAAAGTTAAAGGTGTTGTGGTTTCTGACCTTGTTTCAGATGGCTTTGTGGTTGAATCTTTGGAAGAAAGAATTTATGGTAGGGTGGCAGTTGATAACATCATCAACCCTAAAACAAAAGAAGTTATTGTTCCTGCAAACACAATGATTTCAAAAGAACAAGCATCAGCAGTGGTTAAAGCGGGCATAAAAGAAGTTCAAATTCGCTCACTTCTCACTTGCAGATGTAAGCACGGTGTTTGTGCAAAATGCTATGGCAGAAACTTGGCTGGAAAAGAAATGGTCACTCTTGGTGAGGCAGTTGGTATTATTGCTGCTCAATCAATTGGTGAACCGGGCACACAGCTTACAATGAGAACTTTCCACACTGGTGGTGCTGCCGTTGCTGCGGATATCACTCAAGGTTTGCCAAGAGTTGAAGAAATCTTTGAAGCAAGAAGACCAAAAGGTGAATGTCTTTTAAGTGAAGTTGCGGGCAAAGTTAAAATTAAAGAAGACGCAAAAAATTACTACATCACTGTTGTGACTGGCGAAGGCGACATTGATTATGAAGTAAGAAAACCTGCCGTGTTGAAAGTTAAGGATGGAGATTCTGTTGAGCCGGGAACTCAAATGACTGCTGGTGCAATCAATCCTTCCGACTTGCTTGTCACAAAAGGGCTTAAAGGACTTCAACAATATTTGCTTTCAGAAGTTATCTCTGTATATCGTGGACAAGATGTTAAGGTTAACGATAAGCACATTGAAATTATCATCAGACAAATGCTTAAAAAGGTTAAGATTGAAGATTCTGGTGATACCGAATTGCTTACTGGTGATGTTGTTGACATTGCTCGCTGTGAAGAAGAGAATGAAAGAGTGTTGCGTGCTGGCGGAAGACCTGCAATTGCAAGAAGAATTTTGCTTGGTATCACAAAAGCATCTCTTTCAACAGAGTCATTCCTTTCTGCTTCGTCCTTCCAAGAAACATCTCGTGTGCTTACTGATGCCGCACTTAAAGGTAAAGTTGATAACCTTGTGGGCATTAAAGAAAATGTTATTATCGGAAAACTTATCCCTGCGGGAACAGGTTTGAAGAAATATCGCACAGTTGTTCCTGTTAAGGTTGATAACGAGGCTGATAAAGAAGAAACTGAAGATTCCACTCTAGTTGGATAAGAAATAAACAAATAGAAAGATTGATTTATTTAATATAAACCAATCTTTTTTATTAATATTTTATTAATATGCCTCTGTCATTAATATGCCTCTGTCATTCTGAGTTGAATTTTGAAAGTTATTCAAACATAGAAAACAAACTATACAAAATCGTGTGATGAATCTCGCATAATAAGAAAAATTTTCAAAAAAAATCAAAAAAATGTGAAATTCGCTTGACATAGTGGAGAGGGGAATTTACAATGTTATTAACAGTGTAGAATGGCATGAATTAAACTAAAAGTGGAATAACGGTTCTGTAAAGTGATGATTTTGCGTGAGCATAAACGGTTGAGAATAATAAAAAAAGCAATGCAACCGTGAGTGTTTGGATGAAATCCTTCAACTATTCAGGTAACAACATTGGTGATGTTTTTATTCTATAATAGCAATTAATAAAAATTTGTCATTCTAAACGAAGTGACCAACTAATAAAAATGGATAAAAAGAGGTTGCTGACCTTGTCATTTTGAACGAAGTGAAGAATTTCAACCATTAAATGGCGGAACTGCCACTTGACCGTAGTGTTGCGTGTTTTGAAAATGAGATAATTCGACTGTGCTCAGGGTGAGCATTATTGATGGTTAAACCTGCTTGCAGTATCCATTTTATAAAAAGAGCACCACCCACCATCTTAGCCGGATTTTGAGAGATATTCAAACAGAAAAGAAAGTTAAACAAAATCTGTGCCTAAGAACCTCAGCATCATTATTGCTTTTCATAAGAAAAGGGACACCGACCCTTACATAACTTAAAGAAATTTTCACAAAATAAATATTGTTTTATACATTAGGAGGGTTTTTATATGACTCATGGGAAAAGAATTTATTCAATTTTTGTTGCAACATTCTTTGTGCTTTTAATGTTGTTTGGGTCTTTCTTTGTGATAAGCTCTGTTTCTCTCACAGAAAGTGTTTCAGCGGAAGAAACCGAACACGATCATGATGACACCAACACACAAGGTTGGATTGCTCTTTCTGAGGAAAGTTTTAACACATCGATCGGAACTTATAAAACCGGCGAAATAGCGGGAGGAGAAGAGGAAGATAGCCCTGTAAAACTATATCTCACTGATGATATAGAACTCTCCGTATATGGTAACGATATAACAATAACATCTGGATATGTCACACTTTGCTTGAACGGTCATGTTTTGACAGGCACAGGCACAAGTTCAGTTATTTATGTTTCATCTGGTGCAAACTTCACTCTCTGCGACTGTCAAGACGGTAAAGAGGGAGTTTCAAACGAAATATATGATGGCGAAGGCGGATATGACATCTACACCAGCGGAGTAATCACCGGCGGAACAGGAAAAAGTACACAAATAAGTGAAGACTATTATGTATGTGGCGGTGGAGTGTTTGTTTATAGTGCCACTTTCACAATGACTGGCGGAACAATCGCAAATAACTCAGCAACTAATTATGGCGGTGGTGTGTATACATATAGTAGCGAATTTACCATGAAAGGTGGAACTATTATAAACAATCACACAGATTCAACAGGTGGCGGAGTTTATGTTAATAATTTTAGCACTTTCACAATGAGTGGTGGAAAAATAGCAAGCAATACTGCTGATTATGGCAGTGGAGTATATATTTCTGCTTTATATTCCGTTTTCACAATGAGTGGTGGAACAATTGAAAACCACACTAGTGCAGTTTCTGGCGGTGCTGTGTTCGTTCGTCTTGGCACCTTTAACTTTGAAGGAGGAGAAATTGTAAACAATACTGCAAGATATGGCGGTGGTGTGTATATTGGTACCTACGGCAAGTTCAAAATGAGTGATGGACGTTTAAATGGAACGATTTATAGGGCTGATACTACGAATTCAACAATAACCATAAGCGGTGGATATTTTGGAGAAGAGGCATATAGTAATTCGTCAATTAAACTTGAAGATTGGCTTGAAGACGGTTATGCAATTGTCACACTTTCAGATGATAATCGTTATGAAGATGAATACTATGTTTCCGGTTTTCCTTATGCGGTTTACGCATTGGATACACTTACACTTACCGATGTTCAAATTGAAATTGATACCGTTGCTTGT
>CAYOOB010000007.1:0-57635 GCA_964405555.1 uncultured Lachnospiraceae bacterium
TTTATTTTATTTCATTTTATTTTGTTTTCTGGGGATATCTGGGGAATATAAAATTTTATAATAGACAAAAATATATTGGTAAAACTTTTATAATAATTAAAAATTTATTAGTAAAACTTTTATAATAATTAAAAATTTATTAGTAAAACTTTTATAACAATAAAAAAAAGATGTTTTTTTGAAAACATCTTTTTTTTGTTTTGTTAACCCTTATCAAAGTTTTTCTACAACAGTTTATTTTATTTAACTATTGGTTCAACTTACTATGGTTTCAGGTGACTACAAGCGATTATTTTTTGCGTTTTTTATTGGTTTTATTTTCTTCGCTTTTTTCACTTTCTTTATTTTCAGTTGAATTGGTTTTGCTGTTCTTATTTTCAGTGCTGTTGTCCGTTTCCTTTGAGTTTTTCTTCTCTGCCTTTTTTGCAAGTTTTTCTTTTTCTTTATTCATTTCTTTGGAGGCTTTGGCAAGTTCTCTTTGCTTCATTTCCTCTTGTGCATAAACTTTTCTTTCAAGGCTGAGCAAGTATTCAGGGGTCTTCATTTCATCGATTTGTTTATTCAACGAATCAATTCTTTCAGAGATTACAGTGTGTTTAGAAGCATATTGCTTAAACTCTTTATCTGTTTCTTTTGAAACCTTACCTTTATCTTTTTCACGCATCTGCAAAATTCTTTGTTTATGCGTCTTTTCAAGGCTATTAAGTTCTGCTTTAAACTTATTAACTGTTTCTTGAATTTCTTGAATGTTCTTATCTCTTTCTTGTTGAGCTTTAAGTTTTATTGAATCAATATTAATGCTATCCTTGCGGTCGTAGGTTTCTTTGCGTTTTTTCTCAATCTTCTTAATCTTAATCTTTCTAAGGAAGAAACCAACAATTGCAATCACAATGGCAAGTCCAAAGATAAGTGTTGGCACATAAAGCCAGTCAAAAGTTGTTTCTGAATCGGTGTCTTCGTCTTCATCATCTGTGTCTGTGTCTTCGTCTTCTTCAACATCGTCCTGAGATGAAACATAAACTTTATCTTCATTTACACTATAACCATCTGCACTTACTGTTTCTTGGGCGGCGGTGTAATCTTCTTCATCCACTTCCTCAAAGGAGAGGTTATATATTACTGCTGCACCTCTTGTTTCGTTTGCATCACAAACCAATGCAAAATATAATTGTGCAGAGGCATCTTCTGATGGATTGAAATAGATTGTGTATGTTGTGTATTCATCGTTTGATCTTAATTCGGTTGCATAATCAAAACCTGTAAGTCCAACAGTCACTCCATAAGAATACTCGGTGTCTGAGTCTAAATTTGTTTCTTTAAAATTGGTTTTGAGTGTGAATGTTAGGGCATAGTAAGTGTCGGCAGTTAAATCAATTGTAAAGTTGGATGTGATGGTGTAAGCACCTTCTCCTTGAACATACATATAGAACACATTTACTGGTTCGTCATCGTCTGTTTCAATTTGGAATGTTGAACTGTTTTCGTTTATGTCGAAGTAATCACTCTTGATAATTCCTGCATATCCTATGTTGGAATTTAAGCCGTCCGTGTTTGCAATTGCTGTGGTGTAGGCTGTTGTGGTGGATGTTGCTGTGTCAGAGGTTATGTTGTTGGTTGGGAGGTTAAGGTAGAAATCTGACATATCAACAACATTTGAGTCGTCATCGTCTGGTATTGTAACACCATCGGTAAGTTTAAAATTGTCAAAGAATGCGAAACCTTTAGCTGTGCTATCACTTGTGCCAAAATCAATTTGAATGTATATATCTGTTGCACCAGAGAATGATTGAATGTAAATTTCGTAATTTGACCATGATTGCTCAGATGAAACACCAGTTTCTTCATAAAGTTTCACTCCGTCACTGCTGTAAAGAGAAATTGTAAATTTGCTAACACCTGATATGCCGAAAGTTTCAAAGTCGAAACTTATTTTATAGGAGGTGCTTGCTGAAAGACTGATTGTGTCGGAGGTTACAGTTTGGTAGGTTGAAGTGATGTTCGCTAACATCAATATGTTATCTGCATCCTCAACTCCATAACTGTTTTTAGGGTTAGCAGATAGGTATGCTGCCCACAAGTAAGGGTTGTCTATATCTTCTGTTCCATTTTCATAATATTCTTGATAATAACTGTAATATTTTGAGTATTTGTCTGAATATGTGTTAATTACACCAGCAAAACTTATACCATTGTCAGAACTTTCAATTGTCCAACTTTCTGGAGTGAAAGGTGCTGTGTCGTCTTTTGAAGAGATTGTTACGCTATCAAAGTTTCCGTTTGTTATTGTTGGGGAGGTTGTTCTCACACCAAGTTCGTAAGCGTTTGTTGCCTCGTCATATTCGTCTGTTGTTGCTTTTTCAATCTTCACATCATCGAACACAACACAACCAGTTGCACTTTCGTCAGAAGTTCCTATTGAAAGAACTATATTGATTGAAGAGTCGTATAAAGCACTGCCTTTAACATAAAATTCTATTGTTGCATAATCGTTTACAAAATCATCATCACTGTTTTCGCTTACACCACTGCTTGTTTGAAGTTCACTTACTGTGTATTGGTCTTCGGTGAGGTTATATTTTGTTAATACATTGTCATTTTCCACCACACTGAGGTATACACTTCCATCAGTTAGTTCTGAAATTTTGTATTGTACTGAGATTTTATATATTTCGTTTGCTAAAATTTCAACATCTTGGGAGGTGACTGAAACATATTCATCATCTGCCCACAAGCCTAAAACATATCTATTTTCTTCTAATGAAACAACTTCGTCACCATCTAAAACAACTTTTGCACTTAAGTTTGAACCAACAAAGTCGTATCCTGTTATAGATTTAAAGTATTCTGGTGCTTTTACATCAAATACAAGGGCATTTCCTGTGCTGTTTTCGTCTTTTGTCCAACCTTTTAATGATGAAACATCGTCGTTATACACACCTTCTTCAAAGTCGAAGTTGTAGTCGGAGTATGAATCGTCTTCTTCCTCTCTCAAATCTACCAATTGAACACAATTTGTTTCTACTGTTTCTGTGGTTCCATCTTCGTCTGTAAGGTCTTGCGAATAACTTTTTCCATAATAAGAACTGTATGTTTTCCAGAAAGCATTTTCACTGTATTGATAAATATGAATATCGTCGTAGAACACAACTCCGCTTATTGTGGTGTTTTCTGAACCTAACCACAAATCTATGGTTACTGTTTGTTCTTCGTCACCAGTTGCAATGAAGAAGTAGAAAGTTACCCATTCTTCTGACTGTATTCTAACAAAATTTACTTCAATTTCGTTGCCGTCTTCGTCAACAAGTCCTGAAATGTAGATTGAACCATAAGAAGACATTGACATTGCGGTGTATGTTGTTTCTCTTGAATAGTATGGTGTGTTTTCTGCAAGTTTGAAGTTGCCACTTTCTTCGTCATATTCAAGGTTGCAGGTGTAGGCGATTGCTCCTTCGTTAATGTTTACTTTTGTGGCATCTTTACCTGATTCAACATCATCCCATGAAACGTAAACAGCGGAATAGGTGTCGCTGGTTGGATCAAGTTCCACTAAAACACCAACATAATCATCATCTTCATAGAAAACTGTTACGTCTGTTTGAGCTTCAAGGGTGATAGGGTTGTCGGTGTCAAGTGTTTTTTCAAGGTAGTAATATTTTGAATTGTATGAGAAACTTATATATTCGCCAAATCCAACTGTTGCTGTGTCACCACCGCCGTTGAATGTGGAGAGTGTTATTGTTGTGTCCTCTGAAATTACTCCGCTTTGAGTGTAGGTGTAGGAGGCTGTGTAGTTTGTGTCACTCTTGAACGCAACTTGGAAAGAGTAGTAAGAATTTGCCTCTAAGGTTATACTGCTTGATTGATAACCTTGATGTGCTGGCGAATATTCTTCCGAAGAACTTGTGCGAGAGTTAATCATGAGGATATAGTTATCTGAACCGCTGGCAAGTGGGTTGTTTGAAAGATAGTATGTGCCTGTCATATAGTTCTGGAAGGTTGAGCCAACATTTATTATACCAGAAGTTGTCTTTCTATCTGTTATTTGTCCAGTCCAACCAGTAAGCGAAGTTGATAGAGAATAGTTGGATGTGCTTGAACTGAAATTGTTGTTAGAAAGACTCACTTCACTTATATAACTTGAAATGTATGATGCCGCCTCTGCTTTTGAGAAATTGAATAACGAATAAATCATTCCACACGTTGAGAGCGGAAGAATAAGTGCGAGTATGATTATTATAATTCTGTTTTTTAAATTGTTAATTTTACTTTTTTCCATATAACACCTTTTGCAATTTAATGTAATTAAGTTTAACCTACATATTATAGCATGAATTTAATCAAATATCAAATAATTTCAAGAGATTTATTTAAAATATATTATATGTTTTATTAAACATTAAAGAGGGAGAGGATGTTATGGGGGTTGATAAAGGTAATATTGTTGAAAGAAAGGTTGATAAAACCAAGATTAATAAGGAAAGGGTTAAAGAAGGTATTGTTAAAGAAGAGGTTAAAAAAGAAGTTGTTAAAGGAGAAGCTGTTAAAAAAGAGGTTGTTAAGGGAGATGTTGTAGAAACAGCCCAGAAAGCAGAAAAGAAACTTTCGGTGAAGAGTAAGATTGTTTTGTGTGTATGCGGAGCAATCATAGGTTTTATCAATGGCTTTTTTGGAGGTGGCGGAGGAATGATTGTTGTCCCTCTACTTGAAAAGGTTTTGCAACTACCAAACAAATATGCACACGCGACAGCAATCGTGATTATTCTACCAATTTCGTTTGTGAGTGCCTGTATATACTTGTTGAGTGGAAATTTGCAAACCATTCCATTTATAACTGTTGGTGCTGGTGTGCTTGCAGGAGGAGTTTTAGGAGCTTTTCTTTTAAAATTTTTACCAGCAAAAGTTGTGAGAATAATCTTTGTGCTGATAATGCTTGCTGGTGGAATTAGATTACTATTTTAAAACGATGAAAGGAAGTTAAAAAATTATAAAATTATAAAAAGGTATTATATTATAAAAGGATAAATTATTAAGGATATAAGGAATATAATTAAAAGATTGATTAAAGATTGTATTAAAAGATTAAAGATTTTATTAAAAGATTGCCTTAAGATTGCCTTAAAATTGTACTAAGATTGTATATAGATTGTTTTAATAAAAAATTATTTTAAAAAATATAAAGTAGTAATTAAAAGTGGATGATATTAAGAAAAAATGAAAGAAGATAAAAGTATTAAGTTTTATAAAATTGATAAAATAACATGAAAAATCGCTAAAAAAAGTAAAAAAAACAATAAAAAACAATAAAAATACATAACAAAACAAATAAAAATGCTAAAAATTTATAAAAGAGCGAAAAAAGTTTTAATGATTAATGAAATGAAAAATACCTAAAAAACCGAAAACAAAAAAGACAAGAATATTTATAGATATTGAAAGATATAAAAAGAAGGTGTAAAAAGAAAAATAAAGAGTTGAATTAACAAATATTATTGATGTTTGTATTTTTGGCTATTTTATTGGTAATAATCTTTAAATGAAAAAGAAAGATTATATCCAAAAGGCGAAGGTTGCAATTTTAAACCGTATACGCTTTCACGCACCAATTCTTTATGATGACGAAATTGACAGAACTATGTTGTTTGTTCATGGTGTAGATTTAAACAAACCTATTTTTAAATTTGATAAACCGCTCAACAAGAGTTTGTTACAGTCTTTTAGACAAGCAATGAAAGAAGAGGAGTTTAATCTTTTAATATCCACAGAAAGTCTTGGAAAAATTAAAGAAAAAGACTTGAAATCACTTAAAAATGTTGTTTTATATAACAAAGCAACAAGTTCTGTTTCATTTCTTGAGGCGGTGAATAAACTTAATATAAATTATCAATCTTCATCCAATTATAATCTTGAGTTTAAAGATAAGTTTTTCAAGATTAACGGGCAAATTTTAAATCCGCACTTTGAAGATTTTTCGTTGCGTCAAGTTTGTGTTATTGATAATTTTTTCATCGATTATTGTGAATTTGTGTTAAATGGAAGTAATTATTTTGTCAAATTTCAAAATAAAACCACACAGAATAAGAAAATTGAAATTGAATTAAATATACCGCTTAAAAAGGGCTATTATTATTTTAAAAGGTTACCAAAGTGCGTTATGGTGGAAGATTTGTCTACTGGTGAAAAGTTGTTTTTTAATTATCTGTGTAGAAACGCACAGTTTTCTTTTTCGGAGGTGGATGGCTTAGAAAACTCTATTTTTTGTTGTATAAATGTGAAAATTTCGTTAAATTTAGGCGGAAAAGAGGAAAATTTTGTGTTTTTTAACTTAGGAGATGGTAAATTTTCGCCAAAAGGGATTAAAGATGTTGAAAACTTAAAAGATATTGCAAGAAAAAAGGCTTGTGAAGTGTTCAATTTACAAATTAAGACCAAAAATCCACAATTTGATACCTATTTTAATAGGAGTTTACCACAAAAAATTTGGATTAATTGGCTTAATGATGAAGTTAATACGCTTTTGGAGGAAAAATATGTAACATATAAAAAACTGTTTATTAAAGGGTCGAAAGAACTGTCTTTTGTAAATTTTAAAGAAATTGGCTTGAAAGAATTGGGGATTTTTAACGGGGATTATTATAAAAAAATATTTATTGTTTCGGGCGGAGAAAAATTTTTGCGAGTTGGCAAGACCTTTTTCTATAATATAAATGGAATCACTCAGCATTCTTTGAAAAGTAAAGAACCAATAAGTTTGTGCTTTGGAGAGTAATTTTCTTGTAATATGAGCAAGATATTTGCTTTTTTTTGATTTTTTTGCTATATTTAAACAAATGAAGCTATGAGGTGAAAATTTGAGAGTTGCAGATTCTTGGAAAGATTATCGCATCCTTGCAACAGGGGATGGAGAAAAGTTGGAGTCTTGGGCGGGTATAACACTTTTGCGTCCAGACCCACAGGTTATTTGGCATAAAAAGCAGGATTTAAAGAAAAAAGTGGATGCTTTTTACGAAAGAAAAGATGGTGGCGGAAAGTGGCACTATAATAAGCCGATTCCACAGCAGTGGGTGGTTGCTTGGAAAGACCTTAAATTTATTGTTAAGCCTATGGGTTTTAAACATACAGGAATTTTTCCAGAGCAAGCGGTTAACTGGCAGATGATGATGAAGCTTATCCAATCACAAAAGCGAGAAATTAAGGTTTTAAATTTGTTTGCATATACTGGTGGGGCATCGGTGGCGTGTAGTCGTGCAGGTGCAGTTGTAACGCACATAGATGCCAGTAAGGGGATGGTGGAGCGTGCCAAAGAAAATGCAAAATTAAATGGCATATCCAACATTCGATTTATTGTTGATGATTGTGAAAAGTTTATTGAAAGAGAAATCCGCCGAGGGCATTTTTATGATGCTATAATCATGGACCCACCAAGTTATGGCAGAGGTCCAAGCGGAGAAATGTGGAAGTTGGAAGATAATCTTGCCGATTTTGTGCAGTTAACTAAAAAGGTGCTTTCTGATAAACCGCTTTTTGTGCTGATAAATTCATACACAACAGGGCTTCAACCAACCGTAATTGCCAATTTGCTTAAAAGTGTGTTTGGTTTTGATAATGTTGAGGCGGACGAAATTGGTTTGCCAACAGATGAGGGATTGATTTTACCTTGTGGAGCAAGTGGGGTTAAAATATGGAAAAATTAGATAATGGTGCAAATGAAAAAGGGGTTATGAAAAAGGATATAGAGAAGATGGCAGAAGAAGTGGAAAAAGAGGTTACAGAAAAGATAGAGAACAATGAAGGTTTAAGTGAAAAATCATCTAAGGATTTTAATGAGAAGCTTGATGTGATTTATGAGGATAACCAAATTGTTGTTGTAATCAAACCTCATAATATGCCATGCGTGGCGGATGCCAGCGGAGATGATGACCTATTATCGTTGGTTAAGGCATATATTAAGAAAAAATACAACAAAAGCGGTGAGGCTTTTATTGGTTTGGTGCATCGTTTAGACAGACCGACGGGCGGAATTATGGTTTTCGCACGTAATTCAAAGTCAGCAAAAAGACTTAGTGAGCAATTTAAAACGCACGATATTGAAAAGGTGTACTATGCTGTCACACAAGGAGTTGTTAAAATCAAAAGTCAAACACTTGTGAATTATCTTAAAAAGGATGAGAAGGAGAATAAAGTTAAGATTGTTCCATTAAGTGAAAATGGTGCAAAAAGGGCGGAACTTGTTTATAAAGTTTTGCAAGATAATGGCAAAGAAACTCTTTTGGAGGTGCGTATTTTAACAGGGCGAAGTCATCAAATAAGAGTGCAACTTGCAAATATTGGTTTTTCACTTTTTGGCGACATGAAATATGGAAAAGTTACAGGAAGAACGGGTAATCTTGGTCTTTGGGCTGGCAAACTATCTTTTGTTCATCCAACAACCAAACAAAAAATGACGTTCATGGCAGTGCCAGATGAAAATCAAGAACCGTGGAAGAGGTTTAAACTTGATAAGTATTTTCAAAAATTTTGATATATAAACTTTGGTGTTATTTTAAACTTTGATGTTATGTTAAAAACATTGAATGTTATGATATAATCTTTGGTGTTATGATAGACAATATTTTCAAGTTTAAGTTGTTGTTGAAAGGTGTTGTGTTTAAGAAATTTAATTTTTACAAACTTAAAATTTTTACTATATAAAGATAATTGGTTCGTGGTAATTGTATTATTATATAGCACATTCATAATATAATAGTTCATATTTATTTTTATGATTTAGATGTAATAGAAATAGATAAAATTATTTAAAGAAAGTTATTCTAACACATATTTGATATATTATAAGAAAAAAATAAGAAGATAGGAGAGTGGTAATGAAAAAACGTAGTGAGATTGAAGAAAAATATAAGTGGGATTTATCTAAATATTGCAAAAGCGATGAAGATTATTACAACCTTTTAGATAAGCTATCGAAATCGGTTGAAGAATTTAAGAAATTTGAAGGAAAACTTAAAGATGATAATGTGCTTTTTGAGTTTTTGGAATATAAAACCGAAATTTTGAAAGAAGCAGGTCTTTGTGGTTATGCTTTTCTGCGTCAATGTGAAGATGGAGGTGAACGCAAGGCTAACGAGATGATTGAAAAAAGAGCGATTGTTTTTACTAAACTTTCTAATGCTATCACGGCAGTTGACACAGAAATTGACCATTTTTCAATTAAACGTCTAAAAATGTTACAAAATCAACCTAAATTTAAGAATTATATACGTTATTTTGAGGAGGTAATTCGACATAAAAAACATTCTCTTTCAAAGAAAGAAGAGTTATTGCTTTCTAAACTTGGTGAATTTACAGGCGGATTTTCGGATAATTTTGACAAATTTTCGGATGTGGATTTAAAATTCAACAAAATCAAAGACAGTAAAGGCAAAGAGTATGAGTTTAATCAGTCGAAATATTCGCTTTATGCGGAAAGTTTGGATAGAGAACTTAGAAAAAATGCTTTTAAGGAAATCAACGGCAAGAGAGGAGAATTTATCAACTTTTTGGCAACTAACTACATCAACGATGTCAAAGAAAATTGCGTTTTTGCGAAGATAAGGAAATACAAATCGGCACTTTCACAGGCAATTTATTGCGAAGAGGCCAGCGAAGATGTATATAATATGCTTGTGAAAAAGGTTAGGGGTGCAGTAGATTTGCAAGCAAGATATTTTGAAATTAAACGAAAAATGTTGGGGTTTAAAGAGTTTGCAATATACGACACTTTTGCTCCTGTCACAACCGACAGTGCAAAGAAATATACCTATGATGAGGCAATCGAACTTGTTAAAGAGGCAGTTGCGTGCTTGGGCGAAGAGTATGTCGGTTTAATTCAGCGTGCAAAGGATGAGCGTTGGATTGATGTTTATCCAAACCAAAACAAATATTCTGGTGCTTTTTGTAGTGGAACGAGTGGTGTAACTCCTGTTGTACTTTTAAATTTTGAGGGGAATTTGGAAAGTGTTTTCACTTTGGCACACGAACTTGGTCATGCTATGCATAAATATTTTTCTGATAAATATCAACCAATCCAAACTGCTGATTATGTAATTTTTGTTGCGGAAGTGGCAAGTAATGTGAATGAGCAGTTGCTTTTACATTATCTCCTTGGTAAGGCAAAAACGGATAGGGAAAAAATTTATCTATATGACCACTTTTTAAAGGATATGCGTTCTTCAATTTTCAGACAGACTATGTTTGCGGAGTTTGAACAGTTTGCACATGAGGAATATGAAAAAGAGAATCCACTTTCTGCTGAACTTTTGTGTGAAAAATATGAGGAATTGAACAATTATTATCATGGCAAAAAAGTTAAACAAATACCAGAGATGAAGTATGAATGGGCAAGAATACCACATTTTTATGATAGTTTTTATGTGTATAAATATGCAACTGGACTTATTTGTGCAATTAAGATTGCCTCTAAACTTGTGAATGATAAAACTTTTGTAAAGAAGTATTTAGAATTTTTGTCTTCTGGCTCTTCTGCTGACCCTATTTCTCTTTTAAAAATCGCTGATTGTGATTTAACAAAAGAAGAAACTTTTGATGATGCTTTTAAAACGTGTAGAGATTATATTGACAAATGGGAAAAGTTAATCTAATTTTGATTATATATTTTATTGTATATGAATATGTTTAAAATATGAATATTTATACAAAAGAATAAATAATTATGCAATTTATACAAGAAGATATAACATATAAAAAACACCAAAAGTTATTAAACGGTTATTAATATTGGTGGGGTATTTGAATTATAGGAAAATAAAATAGGATAGAATTAAAAATAAAATAGGATAGAATTAAAAAAATAATGGAAAAAGAGTAAGATTTAGGGTCTTACTCTCTTTCTTTATAGGATATCTAAATGTTATTATAATTTCTCTTTTATACCTATACTTCCAAGTGCTACAAAATTTTAAAGATTTGTTTTAAAGGTTATGGTTTTATAAGTTTTTCTTATAATTATAATGCTTTTTTAAGTTTATAAATAAAGTGACTTGAATTCTATCATAAAGTTCTGTCTTTTAAATTTTATTTAGAATAACCGCTCAAAATTCTAACTATAATAATTGTTAGATGAAATTTGTGTGATGAAATTTTTATGGTAATTTTAAAATTCTTACGAATTTGCGTAAAATTAACACTCATCACATTCATTTTATCCTATCTTGTTTGAATAACATAGATGTTTATGGTTTAATTTTGATAAAATAAACTTTATAATAGGTTATGATTGAAATTTATAAGTGAAATTTATAAGTTGAATTATAACTTAGATTATTAGTTGTATTTATGAGTAGAATTTATAGTTAAAATTTACTTAATTAAATTCAAAATTTCTTCTTTAAATGATTTAACTTTAAATTTATTTAAAATTCGTTTTAAATTCGATTTATTATAAACTTTAACGTTTTTAAATTTACTTTGTTTTAAACCTTTTGCACTTAATAAACTTTTTTTAACTTTTTTACTCGTTTAAACTTGTGTTAAATTCATCTTTGGTTACTGCCAATCAGATATCCTATTGTGAAATATAGAATGTTGTCACCATTGCAGAACTGATTGTTGCCAAGGGGATTATGGCATGGCTGAATTGTTGGGCATGGTGGCACACATATTGGATATTGTGGCCTACAACATCCAAATGGACGCAAATCCTGATAACATCCTGGGCAATATCTTGTTGTATATCTCATTTGTTTGCCTCCATTATCAATCTATGTGAAATTTTAAAATGTGTTACATTTTTCTATTACACTTTATTAGTTAGATAATATATTTTTTTTAATACAGTATTTATCTTTGAGTTTTTGATAAAGTATTGAACTTTTGATAAAATATTGGTTTGAAAGAATGTTGAACTTTTTTTTGGGAGGGGATAAAATGCAAAAAGTAATGAAGTGTGAGGTTATAAGAAGTTGTTTATTATTAAGTTGGTTTTTCTTTTGGGATATGTTATAATGTGAATATGAAAAGATTAGATGTTATTTTGGTTGAAAAGGGAATTTATGTTTCTCGTGAGAAGGCAAAACAGGCGATTGAAAGTGGTAGAGTGGAAGTTGATGGCAGGGTGGTTAGTAAGCCGGCGATGTTGTGCGATGAAAAATCTGTATTCAAAGGGTTACCGTTTGAGTTTGTTTCTCGTGGAGGTTTTAAACTGCAAAAAGCTTTGGAGGAATTTAAAATAAACTTATCTGATAAAGTGGTTTTAGATGTTGGAGCGTCAACAGGCGGTTTCACTGATGTTTGTCTGAAAAATGGAGCGAAGAAAGTTTATGCTGTCGACACTGGCGAAGGACAACTCTCGGAAAAGTTAAGAAAGGATGCTCGAGTTTTAAATATGGAGAAAACCAATTTTCTTACCATTTCAAAAGATAAGTTTTTTGAAGTGGAATTTGTTTGTGTTGATGTTTCTTTTGTTAGTTTAACGAAGCTTGTGCCAAAATTTGCTGAAGTGTTTTTACATAGCGAGAGGCAGATAAAGGAACAAAACGATGAAAAAGGAAACGATTGCAAAACTACTGCGAATGTTGAGAGTAATATGAGGGGTGTTGATACTCATAATGAAAGTGTTAATACTGACGATGAGTGTGTTGATGCTAAAAGGCGTGTGGTGGATATTGTTGCTTTGATAAAACCGCAGTTTGAATGCGGTTTGGAGTATGCACGCAAGCATCATGGTGTTGTTAAAGATGAAAAAGTTAGGCAAAAGGCTATAAAGAATGTGGTGGATGCTTTTTGCATGGCTGGATTTATTGAAAATGGTTTGATTAATTCTCCAATTAAGGGTGGGGATGGCAATGTGGAATATCTTGTGTGGTTTTCAAATGTTAAACATAAACATCACTCGATTATACAAAATGAATGTTGAAAATAAACAATTTGAAAAAATTGGTTTTATAAACAAGTGTATAATAGATGATTTGATTGAAAGTAAATTCAAGATATGCGAACAGTCTGATTGCAAACTATTGTAGATATCCTTCAAATTCTTATAAAATTAAAAAATGTTCTAAGAATTTCTAAAAATTAAAACTATCAAAATTATAAAAAATATAAAATATGAAAGTAAAAGAATTATATGAAATTGAAGTGTTAGAGAAGTTGGTGTGTTGATGTTTGGAAATGGAAATTTGAGTTGATTTAATGGAAATTTGTGTTGATGTTTAGAAATGTAATTTTTAAGAATAATGAAAAAAATATGTTGGAAGTGGTGTGAACTATCCAACATTTTTGCTTTTATTGTCTTTCTTATAGAAGATTTTTATTATCATTTTGGATAAAAAGTTATCTGTTAAGGTTTTTCTAAAAAAGTTAAACATTTTATATTGCTTGCCGATGATATAGCGAGATTTGAGATGTTTCTTTTCACAAATTTGATACATCTTTTTAACTGCATACTCAGGACTCATTCTGCGTTTCTCTGTTTTTTCGGTTGGTTTGGTGGAAAGTTCAATGGAGTTGCCATACCTTTCGTTCGTTTCGTAGTTCTTCACACGATTATTTGAAAAGTTGGTTTTTACATCACCAGGGCAAATTGAGGTTACTTGTATGGAGGTTTTACTTAACTCCATTCTTAAACTGTGTGCAAAACTGTCAACTGCCGATTTGCTTGCACAGTAGTAGGCTTTGAAAGGAAGTGGGAAAATTGCTGTTGCTGAGGCGATTATTATAATCTTGCCGTTCTTTTTCATCATTGGTATGGCATATTTGCAAGCATTTGCAGTGCCGAAGAAATTGACATCAAACTGCTTTTTGGTTTCACTTTCATTTAGAAGTTCAATTGCACCACTCACTCCATAGCCAGCGCAGGTTATGAGCATATCAATTTCGCCAAAATTTAGATAGATTTCATCGAAAGCAGATTTTAACTTTTCGTGATCTGAAACATCGAGGTTATAATCTGTGCCGTTAAGTGAAATGTCAATTACATGATCGCCAAGTTTTTCAAACTTCTCCTTTAAGCCTAAGCCAAGACCGCTTGAGGCGCCAGTAATTACAATAGTTCTTTTTTCAATTCTCATAATTAACTCCGATTAATTTATTTTGTTTTCATTCTTCTGTTTGGCTTGCAAAAATTATGTTATGAATGTATAATATAAGTTCTTTATTTTTATATGGTTGTGAGTAAATCAAAATAATCACTACTAAACTATTTTATATTAAAAACTATTTTTTTCAAAATAATTTGACAAATATTTTCACAAAATGTTAATATAACATATATTGACTGGATTGTCATTTGAAATTATCTTGAAATATTTATTATAGATCATGTTAAAATGGGAGGCATAAACTGTTATGTATATGAACAAATCAAAAAGGAATTTAATACTTGCCGCTGCAATTGTCAATTTGATTGGAATTACAGCAAGTCTGATTTTTTCTATGATTTATTTGTTTCTTGATGATATGATATGGGAAACATACTATTGGTTGTATTTGATATTCTATTCGATTTTGGCATATCGTGTTGGTAATGGTATTATATTCTCAATAATTTTCTTTATTTTGGGTTTGGTTGCAAGTATTTTACTTATCTATTCAATTCGTAAAAAGGGTAAATATTTTAGGCGTTCACAAGGTTTGTTTTTGACTGGTTTTATCATCATCATCTTTGCTGGCAGTTTTATTTGTTGGTTATTGCTTTTCATTTCGTTGTTTATTCCAGATGTGGTTGTTATGAACACCAAAAGAGAAGTTCGACATGAGGAGAGGTTTGAACAAAAAGAAGAGATTAAAAATGACCAAGCTTTTGAAGAAAAGAAAAGAAAGATTGAAGAACTTAAACGTATGAGAGATAGAGGGGAGATTACCGAAGAAGAATATAAGCAAAGGTTGTTTGATTTGTTATAACCTATTCTAAAAGTTTATTATAAACAAGATTTGCTTAACTATGAGATGAATAGGTTGATAAAAAATGCTGTTGCTTTTAATTATTAGTTTATATCGTTGCTTTATTGCATATCACACAAAATATAGGGTATTACGCATTGCATAACACACTATATTTTGTTTTTTTACTTTCATTTTTTTATTTTGCACTGTTTTGTTGAGTTCGTCTTGATTTAATTTTTATTATTTGTGTTGTTTTTTCTTTAACAAAACCTTAATAAAAAAATGCTTTAGGTAGGTGTTTTTGTTACTCTTTTTTTTGTTTAATTTTTCTTATTCTTCTTATTCTTCTTGTTTTTTCTTTTTTTTGTTTCTTTATTTCTATTTTCTTTTTATTTTGTTTCTTTTGATAATTTTTCCTTTTTTTTGGTTAACTTTTTCTTTTGTCTTTAAAAAAGTTTGTGAGAATTGCTGAACACTCTTTTTGTGATATTTCATCTTGCATAAATTCGCATTTGTGGTTAAGTCGTTGGCTTGTGAGTATCATTTCAAAAAGATTGTCGTGAGAGGTCTTTTCTTTGGCACCATACACAACTTTTTTTATTCTTGCATTTATTATTGCTCCAGCACACATAGGGCAGGGTTCGAGTGTTACATACATTTCGCAATTTTCTAAACGCCAACTATGAAGTTTTTTGCACGCTTTTTGAATTGCAACAACTTCGGCGTGCATCAGAGCATTTTGCTTTTTTTCACGCATATTCCTTCCTTTTGAGATAATTTTGCCATCTTTCACAATAACTGCACCTATTGGAACTTCGCCTTTTTTTGCAGATGTTTTTGCTTCTTCAATTGCGTATTTCATAAAATCTTCGTTTGATATTTTTCTTTCTTTTATGTTTTTCATTTTTGTTTCCTTTTTAAAAATATTACTTTGAACTATTGACTTTTTTATTTTTATTGCATATAATGATAATATCAAGCATCTGGTAGTAATACACAGATTGCAATGGCACTGTTTGGCCACTTAAAGACAGAGCTTTAACTCTGTCTTTTTTATTCATATATTTCTATAAAGAAATTATGTCTTTTCTTAATTTTCTTTGCGATGTCTTTAGTTTGGCTTATTTATTTTTTTTTCTATCATTGCTTTATTCGCTTTGCCTTCTCATTAAATGTTACATATTAACATTCAAAACTATTCTATACAAAAAAGTTATTGTTTGTCCAGCAAATAAGTTTGCTTTTTGAAAAAATTGTGATATAATTCATAATTATGGATAACTTTAACGAAACAAAAAAAATTTATCAAAAAAGAAATTTTTATACAATAAAGGATAGCGGTTTTATTTATCTCTGTGCTTTACTTTTACCTTTGGCTGCTTCTCTTATATTTGCCATTATTTCTATGTTTATTGCTCAAAGCAATGGTGTGGAGTTTCCAGAAGATGGCAATGCAACTGAAATCCTTTGTAATACTTATCTTTGGTATGTGCTTATCTATGCCGTTTTAACACAGGTTGTGTTCGTGTGTATTTATTTCACTTATCACAAGACAATGAATATTTCGTATAAAGCAACATCGATTTCGTTCAAAAAAGCAAATGTTTGGACTGTTCTTCTTTCAATTTTTGTGGGTATTGTGTGTGTGCTTGGTTTCGTTTGGTTGATTGAAGGATGTTTTGGACAACTTTTCACTAATCTTGGGCTTGTGAACGAAGAAGGTAGTACAACTTATTATCTACCAAATGACAATGTTGGTTGGCTGTTCGTGAACCTTTTGCTCTTGGGAGTAATCCCTGCAATTTGTGAAGAGTTTATTTTTAGAGGTGTGATTTATAAAGGGCTTCGTCAGAAGTATTCGGCAACTTCAAGTATTCTTTTGTGTGGACTTATTTTTGCACTTATGCATGGAAGTATAACTCAATTTATCTATCCTTTCATTTTGGGGTGCTTATTGTCTTTTGTTATGGAGAAAACAAACAATTTGTTATACACAATTCTTATCCATCTGTTTAACAATTTCACCACTGTTTTTATTAGTTTCCTTGACAATATTGGGGCAATTAGTCTTTCTTTTAATGTGTCTTGGTGGGGGATAATTTGTGCCATTTTGATTGCGGCGGCAACGGTTGCAATCTTATGGTTGATTTATAGATTTTACTTGAAAAAACAACCAAAAATTGAAGAAGAAAAAACAGGAGAAGTGCAACAAGATGAGCCTGTTATGGTTGGAAAAATGCCTCTCACAATTGTTTGTGGAATTGTTCTTTCCATAATTTTCATTATAATCAATATGATTAATTTGTTCTAATATTGAGATTGTGAAATGAATTATGATAAGTTTTAATGTTATAAATTTTAAACTTTTAGAATAACATAGTCTAAGAAATGCAAGGTCTATATATGTCAAAAAAAATATCTTTTAACACAAATTTAATATATTTTATTGTGCTTGTGGTCTTTATTGTTATAAGGATTTGTTCTTCATATAATTTGTTCTCTTTTATGGGTACGTATGCCAGCTATATCATGAGTTTTATCACACAAGTTGGTATAATTTTTCTGCTTCCATTGGTGCTTTTTAAAACCTTGAATAAGTGTTCTTTTAAGCAAACATTCAATTTTTTTAGTTACAAAAAAGTTTCATTTAAATCTATTCTTGTTGCCATACTGCTCGGTTTTGTGGTATTTTTCTTGAATGTGTATGTTTCCAACTTCTTTAATAGTTTAATTCAATTATTCGGTTACAATCCTTCAACTTCATCATCTTCTTCTGCTCTTCCTGCAACTTGGTGGACTTTAATTTTAAACTTGATTTCCACAGCCGTTTTGCCGGCAATTTGCGAAGAAACTTTGCATCGTGGTATGCTCTTAAAGGGTAATTCGCAAATGGGGATGAAAAAGAGTATAATTATTTCTGGGTTGTTGTTTGGACTTCTTCACCTCAACATTGAACAGTTCTTTTATGCCAGCATAATTGGTTTGTTTTTGGGATATATTTGCTGGTGCTGTAATTCCATCTATCCATGCATCATTGTGCATTTCATGAACAATGCTTTAAGTGTGTTTTTGTCGTTCGCCTCTGTGAAAGGTTGGGCGATTGGTAGCATTTTTTCAAGGGTTTCGCAGTTTGTTTTGCAAAGTCCTGTGATTGGTTTCATTCTTCTTTTCTTAGTGTTGATTTTGTTGTTTATGTTGGCAATAGAATTCACAAAATTCCTAATTAAAGATTCTTTTGAATATAACTTTGGGAGGCGTCATAAACAACTTGCTAATATGGCAATAAGAGAAAGTTTTTTCAAACAAATTGAGGATATTAAAAATAATACCGCCACCGAAAACTCTCTGTATTCCACTAACAAAAAAGTGGTGTATATCGACTTTAAAGACTTTTTGGAATTTGTTAATAAAAAGATGTCAGATTCCTTGAAAGAAGAGAAAAATTTGTTTAATCAGGGTTCGGCTATTGCTAAAGAGAACAAAAAGAAAGGAAAAAATATTTCGCATATCGACCTTAAAATTAAAATTTTGTTGTGGGGGTCGTTTGTGTTGTCGGCGATTGTGACGGCTTTAACTTTCGTCTGGGGGTTGTTTAGATGACAATAAATTTGGTTTGTGTGGGAAACTTAAAAGAAAAATTTTCTAAAGAAGAGCAGGCGGAATATGTTAAGAGATTGTCTGCCTATGCCAAAGTGAATATTGTGGAAGTTAAAGAACAAAATCACTTGCAAAATGCCACACTTATTAAGGAAAAAGAAGGCGAGGGCATTTTGTCACATTTGGAAGGTCATTCGGTGCTGTGTGAGATTGACGCAAAAGAAATTTCGAGTGTGCAATTTTCGGAGTACTTGGAAAAACTTATGCAAAATAATTCCACAATAACATTTGTGGTGGGCGGAAGTTATGGTGTGAGTGAGAAGGTTAAAGGTGCTTGCAAAGACAAGATTTCTTTTTCTAAAATGACCTTTCCTCATAACCTTTTTAGAATTATGCTTTTAGAACAAATTTATCGTGCGTTTACAATTATGAATGGAAAAACTTATCACAAATAAGCAAGCATCATTGACGCTTTTTTGTTTTTATTATAAAGTGAAGGTTCTGCATTTTTATTTTGTATTTTTATTTGCATTTTTATATAACAAAAAATTTTAATAAATTATTTCATTCTTTTGTCTTTTCGGTATTCTTTTTATTTGTCTTTTCAGTATTCTTTTTATTTGTTTTTTTAGCATTTTCTTTATTTGTTTTTTTATTATTTTCGATTTTTGAATAGATTGCTTTTCTATTTATGTGTTTATTATGCAATAGAAAAAAACCTGCAATCATGGTTATTTTTGGCAAGTTAATTGAAGTTAGAGATTTATCGTAAAGTAGAAAGTCATCTCCAATGAATGTTACATTTGGTAAGTTAATTGAAGTTAAAGAGTTGTTTCTAAGTAAAAAAGCATCTCCAAGTTTAGTTACATTTTGTATTTCGATTGAGGTTAATGTTTTATTATATGGTAGAAAATTATTTTCAATTTCGGTTACATTTGGATTTTTATATGAAATAATTTGATTGTGTGAATTTATTCCTATTTCAATCTTTTCTGCGTTTTCTCCTTCTGGGGTGATTATTATAAGTTTACCATATTTAGTTGATTTCTCTTCTATTTTTCTTATTTTGCCAATACTTTTAACAAAACTATCACTATCAATAGGAGTACCGTCACAAACTTTAATTTTCTTATTTTGCTTATCAATTAAATAATTGTCTATAAAAAGATATCTGCTTTTATCAAAGGTTATCAGTAAACCATCGGAATTTATTAATGTATTGTTTTCGCAAAAATTTATTCTGTTATATTCAATGTTTTTGCGGTAGTATTTTCCATCTTTGGCAAGGATATAGTTGTTAGAGTCAAATGTTTGACTTGAAGTATTAACTAAGTTAATGTTGTATGTTCTTGTAAAGGCTTCTGTTAAACCCAGTATAATGTTGTCAAGATTATTTGAAAATGTTGCGTCTGAATTAAAGACCATGTGATTGTATCTGTTTTTAATAGACAGGGTGCTTGGGTTGCTTCTTGTGAATTGAATACTTATCACACTTGTGCCGTATTCATCTTGACGAGTTGGATTAGGAAAATTTTCTCTTTTAATCTCTTTTACATTTTTCTTAACTGCAAACCAAACACGACATGATTCAAGTCTACCACCATAAAAAGTGCAAAGTTCTTCGCCTTTGGCATAATATTTTTTGAATGACCTGATTCTCCATTCAGTTCTACATTCTGGATATAGAATATATCCGGCTTCGGACAACAATTCTTTAGGAGTTTTATTTGATGTTGGGGTGTTGTTTTCAACATCAACAAAACTATAAATAAAATTTTTAAAATCTCCTTCTAAATTTTCGTTTATAATGTCGTCATAAAGGGAGTGTGTTGGAGCAAATTTTTCTATTATTATTGATGAGAGCAGTCCTTTTTCTTCTAAAATAGTTGGAAAAAGACTTCGACATAGATGTGCGAATTTTTCTCCATAATGCTTTTTTAAATATTTCAAATCATCAAATGTGCTACTGTTTAATGTGGTGTTCTCCATTATTAACCATTTATCCTTTCTAAAATTAAATCTTTTCCGTTTGTGTGCAGATCAGCCGAAAATTCTTTATTTTGTCTTTTCAGTATTTTCTTGATTTGTTTTTTCATTATTTTCGATTTTTGAATAGATTGCTTTTTTATTTATATGTTTATTGTAAATCATAAAACCTTTTCCAATAGTGTTTATATTTGGTAGTTTAATGGATTTTAAAGACTTATTATCATATAGAAAATAATCTCCAATTATAGTTACATTTGGCAAGTTAATTGAAGTCAAAAAATTGTTTTTAGGTAGAAAAGCATCTCCAAGCTTAGTTACATTTTGTATTTCGATTGAGGTTATTGTTTTATTATATGGTAGAAAATCATTTTCAATTTCGGTTACATTTGGATTTTTATATAAAATAATTTGATTGTGTGAATTTATTCCAATTTCAATCTTTTCTGCGTTTTCTCCTTCTGGGGTGATTATTATAAGTTTACCATATTTAGTTGATTTCTCTTCTATTTTTCTTATTTTGCCAATACTTTTAACAAAACTATCACTATCAATAGGAGTGCCGCCACAAACTTTAATTTTCTTACTTTGCTTATCAATTAAATAATTGTCTACAAAAATATATCTGCTTTTATCAAAAGTTTGCACTAAACCATCGATGCCTATTATTGTATTGTTTTCACAAAAAACTATGGGATAAAGTACAAAATTTTTGCGGTGGTATTTTCCATCTTTGGCAAGGACGTAGTCGTTAGAGTTAAATAATTGATTTGAAGTATTAACCAAGTTAATGTTGTATGTTCTTGTAAATGCTTCTGTTAAACCCGGTATAATGTTGTCAAGATTATTTGAAAATGTTGCATCAGGGTTGTTGACTCTGTGATTGTATCGATTTTTAATAGAAAGAGTGCTTGGGTTACTTCTTGTGAATTGAATACTTATCACACTTGTGCCGTATTCATCTTGACGAGTTGGATTAGGAAAATTTTCTCTTTTAATCTCTTTTACATTTTTCTTAACTGCAAACCAAACACGACATGATTTAAGTCTACCACCATTAAAAGTGCAAAGCTCTTCGTTTTTGGCATAATATTTTTTGAATGACTTGATTTTCCATTCGGTTCTACATTCTGGATATAGAATATATCCGGCTTCGTCCAACAATTCTTTAGGAGTTTTATTTGATATATGTACATTTTTAACATCAACAAAACTATAAATAAAATCTTTAAAAGCCTCTTCTAAATTTTCGCAAACAATGTCTTCATAAATGGAGTGTGTTGGAGCAAATTTTTCCGTTATTATAGATGAGAGCAGTCCTTTTTCTTCTAAAATTGTTGGAAAAAGACTTCGACAAAGATGTGCGAATTTTTCTCCATAATGCTTTTTTAAATATTTCAAATCATCAAATGTGTTCTTGTTTAATGTGGTGTTCTCCATTATTACATATATCCTTTCTAAAACCATATCTTTGGTTTGTGTGCACAAAAAGTTTTTATTTTGTTATTTCTGTGTGTTCTTGTTTTGTTATTTCTGTGTGTTCTTGATTTGTTTTTTCGATATTCTCTTTATTTGCTTTTTCATTATTTTTGATTTTTGAATAGATTTCTTTTTTATCTATATGTTTATTATGTGATAGAAAAAAATCTCCAATTACGGTTACATTTGGAAAGTTAATTGAAGTTAAAGATTTATTGTAAAATAGAAAGCCATCTCCAAATTTGGTTGTATTTTGTATTTCAATTGAGGTTAATGTTGTATTAAATTGTAGAAATTTATCTCCAATTTCGGTTACGTTTGGATTTTTATATGAAATAATTTGATTATGTGAATTTATTCCAATTTCAATCTTTTCTGCGTTTTCTTCTTCTGGGGTGATTATTATAACTTTTCCATTTTCGGTTGATTTCTCTTCTATTTTTCTTATTTTGCCAATACTTTCAATAAAACTATCACTATCAATTAGAGATTCATAGATAAAAACTTTAATTTTTTTGCTTTGCTTATCAATTAAATAATTGTCTAAAAAAATATATCTGCTTTTATCAAAAGTTTGCATTAAACCATCGATGTCTATTATTGTATTGTTTTCACAAAAAACTATGGGATATAGTACAAAATTTTTGCGGTGATATTTTCCATCTCTGGCACGGGCATAGTTGTTGGAGGCAAATATTTGACTTGGGCGATTTAACAAATTTATGTTGTATGTTTTTTTAAAAGATTCTGTTAAACCCGGGATGATGTTATCAAGATTGTTTAAAAAAGTTGCGTCTGGATTATTGACTCTGTGATTGTATCTGTTTTTTATAGAAAGGGTGCAAGGGTTACTTCTTGTGAATTGTATACTTATCACACTTGTGCCATATTCATCTTGACGAGTTGGATTTGTAAAATTTTCTCTTCTAATACCTTCCACATTTTTTTTAACTGCAAACCAAACACGACACGTATTCAATCTGCCACCTCTAAAAGTGCAAAGTTCTTCGTTTTTGGCATAATATTTTTTAAATTCTTGAATTTCTTCTTCAGTTTTACATTCTGGGAATAAAATATATCCGGCTTCGTCCAACAACTCTTCAGGTGTTTTACTTGTTGTAGGGGTGTTGTTTTTCACATCAACAAAACTATATATAAAATTTTTAAAATCTCCTTCTAGATTTTCGTTTATAATGTCGTCGTAAAGAGAGTGTGTTGGAGCAAATTTTTTCGTTATTATTGAGGAGAGTAGTCCTTTTTCTTCTAGAATCGTTGGAAAAAGACTTCGACAAAGATGTGCGAATTTTTCTCCATAATGTTTTTTTAAATATTTCAAATCATCAAATGTGCTATTGTTTAATGTGGTGTTCTCCATTATTACATATATCCTTTCTAAAATTAAATTTTTTCTGTCTTTTAACCAGCAAAAATTCTTTATTTTGTTTTTTCAGTATTCTCTTTATTTATTTTTTCATTATTTTTGATTTTTGAATAAATTTCTTCCTTATTTATATGTTCATTGAAATGTAGAAAATTAATTCCGATTTTAGCTATATTTGGCAACTCAATTGAAGTTAAAGAATTATTAAAAATTAGAAAATTACTTCCAATTTTAGTTACATTTGGCAATTCAATTGAAATTAAAGTATTATTTAAAAATAGAAAATTAGTTTCAATTTCGGTTACATTTGGATTTTTATATGAAATAATTTGATTGTGTGAATTTATTCCAATTTCAATCTTTTCTGCGTTTTCTTCTTCTGGGGTGATTATTATAAGTTTACCTTTTGAAGTTGATTTTTCTTCTATTTTTCCTATTTTTCCAATACTTTTAACAAAACTATCAATTGCAGGTTCATCTCCAAAACATTTGATTTCTTTATTTTGCTTATCAATTAAATAATTGTCTACAAAAAGATATCTGCTTTTATCAAAGATTTGAATTGAACCTTCGGCTGTTATTGTTATATTATTTTCACAAAAATTTACTCCGTAAATCTCAAAATTTTTGTGGTAGTATTTTCCATCTTTAGCAAAAATATAGTTGTTAGGGGTAAACATTTGATTTGAAGCATTAACCAAGTTAATGTTGTATGTTCTTGTAAATGCTTCTGTTAGACCCAGTATAATGTTGTCTAGATTATTTGAAAATGTTGCATCTGGGTTAATGACTCTGTGGTTGTATCTATTTTTAATAGATAGGGTGCAAGGGGTACTTCTCGTGAATTGAATACTTATCACACTTGTGCCATATTCATCTTGACGGCTTGGTTTTGGGAAATCTTCTCTTTTAATATCTTCCACATTTTTTTTAACCGCAAACCAAACACGACATGATTTAAGTCTGCCACCTCTAAAAGTGCAGAGTTCTTCGTTTTTGGCATAATATTTTTTAAATGCTTGAATTTCTTTTTCAGTTTTACATTCTGGGAATAAAATATATCCGGCTTCGTCCAACAATTCTTCAGGTGTTTTATTTGATGTAAGGGTGTTATTTTCAACATCAACAAAACTATAAATAAAATCTTTAAAAGATTCTTCTAAATTTTCGTTTTTAATGTCGTCATAAAGAAATCGTGTTGGAGCAAATTTTTCCGTTATTATAGATGAGAGCAGTCCTTTTTCTTCTAGAATGGTTGGAAAAAGACTTCGACATAGATGTGCGAATTTTTCTCCATAATGCTTTTTTAAATATTTCAAGTCATCAAATGTGCTGTTGTTTAATGTTGCTTTTTTCATTATTAACCATATATCCTTTCTAGAATTATATCTTTTTCGTCTGTATGCAAACCAGCATAGTCAGGTTCGTAAAATCTATTGTCATTTTTATTGTCAATAGGCTTAAAAGCATAAGGTTGAGCGAAATTTTCTGAGTTTTTATTTAACAAACTTTCGTGTAAAAACAAAAAGTCTTTCACGTTTGGTTTGTCCATTTCGTAAAATTCTAGAATTAATGAGGTTTTGGTTTTGTTTTTTGAATCGTATAAAACATACTCGTTAAAATCTTTAATTTCTAAAATTTGTAATTTGACCATTTTTTTTCTCCTTAAATGAAATTTTAAAATGTGAAATTTTAATAAGTTAATTATACTAGACTTTTATTTTTGTGTCAATATTGTTTTGTTAGATCTATGGGTGAAATGGTAAGATTTTTTTTAAATTGGCTTAAAATGCTTGATTTTTTTTGTAAGGTATGGTATTATTATGGGGTCATTGAAGACAAATTTACACTCAAAGCGTATTTTAAGGTTGGTTGCCTGAACGCATTTTGTCAGTCGTTTTGTGGAAATCTTTTTGAATTTGGCAAAGTGCAAAAGTTGAAATTGTGTTTCGGCTTGGGTTGACTTTAAAAAATTGAAACTTTGGGGAAGACAAAAAACAAGGAGGTATTTTATTTATGTCAGTAATTTCAATGAAACAACTTTTGGAGGCAGGTGTTCACTTTGGTCATCAAACAAGAAAGTGGAACCCTAAGATGAAAAAATACATTTTCACCGCTCGAAATGATATTCATATCATCAACCTCGAACTCACTTCCGAACAGGTGGATAAGGCTTATACTTTCGTTCGTGACATTGTTGCAAGTGGGAAAAGTGTGCTTTTTGTTGGCACAAAGAAACAGGCTCAAGAGGCTGTTAAAGAAGAAGCAGAAAGATGCGGAATGTTCTATGTTAACACTCGTTGGCTTGGCGGAACTTTAACAAACTTCAAAACTATCAGAAACAGTATTGAAAGGTTGAACAAACTTAACCAGATGGAAAAGGTTGGCGAATTTGACTTCTTACCTAAAAAAGAGGTTGCTCTTCTTATTCAAGAAAGGGATAAACTTGAAAAGAACCTTGGTGGAATTAAGGATATGAGAGATTTGCCGGGTGTTATTTTTGTGGTTGACCCAACAAATGAAAAGATTTGCGTTCACGAAGCAAAAATCTTGAAAATTCCTGTTGTCAGCCTTGTTGACACTAACTGCGACCCAAGTGATGTTTCAGTTGTAATTCCGGGTAACGATGATGCAATTCGTTCTGTAAAACTTATTGCAAGTGCTGTTGCTGATGCGGTTATTGAGGCTAGAGAAGGTGTGTCAATGAAGAAAGATGATGAGGAAAATGCAGAAGAAAGTGTTGACCTTGAAAGTCTTTTAGATCAGGTTAAGCCAAGTGTTGAGCAAGCAGAAGCAGGCGAAGAAGATAAATCTACAAAGAAGCCAAAAAAGAAACCAGCAGTTAAGAAAGAAGTTAAAAAAGAAGTAGAAGCTGAAAAACCTGAAACTGAGGTTGTGGAAGAAGTTAAAGAAGAAAAACCAAAAGCAAAGAGAGCGGTTAAAGCAGAAAAAGTTGAAGAAACAGAAAAAAGCGAAAAAACTAAAAAATCAACTAATTCAAAGAAAACCACCAAAGCAGAGTAAGGTTTAAGCAAGAAAGCAAGGTTATGGTGCATTTAAGTTGGTTATTTAATAAGGTTGTTTAATATAAATTTGATAATTAACTTGTTTGGTATAAAAAATATTTGAACATATTAATTAAATTCAAATTTTCAGCCTTTTAGATGATATCTAAATGCATTACTAAGCAATATAAACAATACTTTTTAAACAACTATATTAGATCAATTTTAATAAAAGATTGTTATAGTTAAGTTGTTTATTGATTATGTTTGTTAATAAATTATGATTTGTTAAAAGGAGAAATAAAATGAACTTTACAGCACAAGACGTTGCAAAATTGAGAGCACAAACAGGCGTTGGAATGATGGAGTGCAAAAAAGCACTTGTTGACGCTAATGGAGATTTTGAGAAGGCTATCGTTCTTTTAAGAGAAAGAGGACTTAAGGCGGTTGATAAAAAACAAGGAAGAATTGCTTCTGAGGGCTTGGTGTCTTCTTATATACACATGGGTGGAAGAATTGGTGTTTTGGTTGAAGTTAACTGCGAAACCGATTTTGTTGCCAAAAGTGAAGATTTTCAAACTTTGGTTAAAGATATTGCTATGCAGATTGCTGCCGCAAACCCAAAATATGTAAGCGAAGCAGATGTTAACCCAGCCGAACTTGAAAGTGAAAAAGAAATTTTGAAAGCACAAGCGCTTAACGAGGGCAAACCAGCAAATATAGTAGAAAAAATGATTGAGGGTAGAATTAAAAAATATTATGAAGAAGTTTGCCTTTTAAATCAACCATTCGTAAAAAATCAAGATTTAAAAATTAAAGACCTTTTGACAGAAGCAACTTTGAAAATTGGAGAAAAGATTTCTGTTCGTAGATTTGTTCGTTACGAACTTGGCGAGGGTATGGAAAAGAGAAACGACAACCTTGCGGAAGAAGTTGCAAAGCAAATGTCAGGAAATTAATGCAAAATCACACAAATTGTGTAAAAATTCGCTTTAAAACGGCAAAATTGCCGTTTTTTCTTTGTTTAATTATTTGCAAAATTACTATGTTATGTGATAAACTAAAAAAGTTAATAGGTTATTTTAACACACAAATAATAAGTTGGATATGAGCTGTTGAAAGTTACTCTAAAATGTTTTTAGCATTTTAACAATTATCCTAAAAGAAAGTTTTTAAAATTTTTGGATTTTTTTGGTCAACTTTTTTGTGTTCAAAAATTGATTTTATTATTTTTGTGTTACTTTAACAGATTAATTGGCAAGTTAGTTTGTAATTTATAATTTGTAACATTAATTTGTAATATATAATTTGTTTTACAAACCAAGTAAGTCGATTTTAAGTTAATGCGAAATTACTTTACGAAAATTTAAGGAGATTTTTATGGATGAAATGGTTGAAGAAGTGTTTAGTACTTTAAAACAAGATTTGGAAAAAGCATATTTGCACCAACAGAGTGAATATCTTGTTATCAGAGCAGGGCGGGCAAATCCTCATATATTAGATAAGGTTATGGTGGAATATTATGGTGTGCCAACTCCGATTGTTCAAATGGCAACGGTCACCGTTTCTGAGGCAAGAATTTTGAATATCAATGTTTGGGATGTTTCACAAATAAAGAACATTGAAAAAGCAATTTCACAGTCTGATATTGGCATAACTCCAACGGATGACGGCAAAACTATTAGGTTGGTTTTTCCTATGCTGACAGAAGAGAGGCGAAAGGAAATTGTTAAAAATGTCAAAAAAATTTGTGAAGACGCAAAAATCGCCATGAGAAACGCAAGAAGAGATGCTTTGGACATTCTTAAAGACCTTAAAAAGGAAGGGCAACTTTCGGAAGACGAGTTTGCAACTTATGAAAAAGAAGTTCAAAAACTGATTGATAAATACACTGAAAATGCGGAACAACAGGCAGAAAGTAAAGAAAAAGAAGTAATGACGGTTTAAATGAATAAGTTAATAAAAAAAATAACAAAACAAATAAAAAATATATGTTTTAATTTGCTTTGTGTGGCAGATTGATTGAATAAAGAACTCTATAGAATAAGAACTTTATAGACTAAAGAATTTTATAAAATAAAGAGTTTTATAGACCAAAGAACTATATTGAATTTGTAGGTGTATATGTTGAATAAACGACAAAAAATAAAAAACATTCCAACTCACATTGCGTTCATTATGGATGGGAACAGGCGCTGGGCAACCAAACGAGGTCTAAACAAAATGCTTGGGCATAAGCAGGGGGCTATTGCGTTAAAAAACATTGTGGAAGCAATAATGGAAATTAAAGAGATTAAATATGCGTCATTTTTTGCTTTTTCCACAGAGAATTGGAACAGAGATCAGCGAGAAATTGACTATCTTTTTGAATTGATTTATCAGTTTGTTGAAGAAAATGAAGATAAATATAAAGCGGAAAATGTTAAAGTTGTGTTTATAGGCGATTTGATGCGTTTTCCAGAAAAGATGAGAAATATTTTCAGTCGTGTTATGAAAGAAACTGAAAATAACACAGGGCTTGTGGTGAATTTGGCGGTGAGTTATGGTGGGCAGGATGATATTGTTCATGCGGTGAACAATGCACTTGAAAATGGCGAAAAGAAGATTACAATAGAAAATTTAAAAGAAAATTTGTATTCATATCCGTCGCCAGACATAGACCTTATGGTTCGCACCAGTGGAGAAATGAGAGTGTCAAACTTTATGCTGTTTCAAATGGCTTACAGCGAACTATACTTCACAAAAACATATTGGCCAGATTTTAATAAAAAATGTCTATTGAAGGCTATTTATGAATTTTCAAATAGAAACAGAAGATTTGGAGGAAAATAATGAAAAATAGAATTTACACATCCATTGCGATAGTCATTGTTTTAGCACTTTTGTTTGTGCTTAAAGTGTTTGTGAGTGACTATTTCTTTGATGCATTCTTTGCAATTATTGCTTGCTTTGCTGGATTTGAAATGTCACGCTTGATGACCAAAATTGGAAAATATAATTATCAACTTTTAGCAACCGCTTTTCCAACTCTGCTTTTGGCATTCAATCTTGTGGGAATATATTACATTGGTGAAACTGCGGATATTTTTGTTATATTCTACACGATTTTGTTTAACATTGCGGTTATGGTTGTGGTTACTCTCTTTGCTTTTTTGTTTGGTCTTATCCGAAGAAAGAAAGCTTTAAATGAAATTTCTGTGAGAGAACTTAAAAACACTTCTGTGGCAAAATTTGCGTTTATGAAGGCTCTTAACACTTCAATTTGTTTTATCTATCCTTCTTTCTTCTTCCTATTCTTCTTATTCTTAAATCACTTTAACACGTTGTTATTTGGCACATTTGAAGGAATTGAATCTAATGTGAGCATCTTTGTTTTGATTACTGCGTTGGTAATTCCAATGTTAACCGACACTTTTGCAATGCTTACAGGTTCTTTGATTGGTGGTAAAAAATTGTGCCCTAAAATAAGTCCTAACAAAACAATTTCTGGTTCTGTTGGCGGAGTGCTCTGGACAGTACTTTTTGGAGCTTGCATATATCTCATTTTTGGATGTATTGAAAGTTTTGATGCATTTATGGAAGTCTTTCCAATTTGGGCATATCTAATTATTGTGTTATTTGGCTCGTGTGTGGCTCAGGCGGGCGACTTGTTTGAATCGATTATCAAGCGTAAAGCAGGCGTTTCTGACAGTGGAAACATTTTGCCGGGTCATGGTGGAATGCTTGACAGAATTGATTCCTACATTTTTATGGCAGTGTATATTTTACTTGCGTTTAGTATATGTGCAATCTAATTGAACGAAAGACCAACACGGCATTTTAAGGAAAAATTATGATTGTTGTTTATATTTTACTTGCTGTTGTTATACTCCTGTTTATGGTGCTTATCCATGAATTTGGACACTATATTGCAGGTAAGATTTTAAAATTTAAAATTACAGAATTTTCTGTTGGTTTTGGTTTTGCAATTTTCACCCACACAAGCAAGAAGACGGGTGAGAAATTTTCTCTACGCATTTTTCCACTTGGTGGATATTGTGCTTTTGAGGGCGAGGATGATGACGGAGAGTCCACTTCTCCAACTGCATTTAATAATCAAAAACCTTGGAAGAGAATTATTGTTTTTCTTGCTGGGGTGACGGCTAATTTCATCACGGCAATCATTTTTTCGTGGATTCTTTTGTGTACTGTGGGTTATGATGTTCCGCAAATTGTAAGATATAATGAGGCATACTCAAATCCATATCAGGTGGGTGATGTTATCACGCATATTGAGGGAGAAAAGATTGATTTTGCTTTTGGAGGCGATTATGTTACACTTGTAACTGCTGAAAAAGAAGAGGCACTTTCGCAATATAAGGAAGAAGGGTATGATTTGGATGACCCAGACACTCTATATACTTTCCAAATGACTGTGCTGAGGGATGGTGAGGTTGTGGAATTGACCATAACGATATATCCCGAATTGGTAACACCAGATGATGGCGAGCAGTATTTGAGTGTTTTCACGGGTTTGGAAAGTTCAACCGGCGAGGATGCTTGTACTGTGGCGTATGTTTATGATGCGTGGTCGGGGTTTTGCCGGTCGTTTGAAATGGCATTTGGTTTTGCTTGGGTTGTTTTGAAGAGTTTATGGCAGTTAATCACTTTCCAACTGCCAATCACAGAAGTGGGTGGAACTATTTCCACAATTTCTACAGTTGCCACTTATGTATCGGAGAGTATGACCTATATTTTGGTTTTCATTCCTCTTATTGCTGCCAATTTGGCAGTGTTTAATGTTCTGCCGTTTCCAGCACTAGACGGCTCGCACGTGCTTTTCACGGTGATTGAGTGGATTAGAGGTAAACCAATTAACAGAAAGGTGGAAAATATCATTCATTTTGTTGGACTTTGTGTACTACTCTTGTTTGTTATCGTGGTGGATATATTGCATTTTGTGCTATAAATGAATTAATAGGTAAAGTTTTTTTTTACCTATTTTTTGTTTTATTTGTTGTATTTTATATGATTTCAAGTGTTTTTTGTTGTATTTTATATGATTTCAAGTGTTATAATTTTAATGTTTAGATAAGTTGATTTGTGTTTTATTAAGAGTTTTTTAACTAAATTTACAACGTAATAGTTTTTAGTTATATTTTTAATAGTCTTTTTATTAGTCTATAGTCTTTTTAATAGTCTATAGTTATAGTCTTTTTAATAACTTTTTAATGTTTATATGATGTTAATATATGGCGTTTGTGTTTTTTGTGGTTAAACATTCTTGTTTATAGGTTTGCTCTTAGTTTTTACTTTTTTGCGGTGATTTGATATAGTTTGTGAATTTGTGTTTAAATATTATTGTTTAAGTGTGTGATTTTTATTATCAAATTTGACTTGACAAAGTGCGATTTTTAGCATAAAATTATGTTATGGATTTTCAACAAGAGTTTGTATTGCAGTTTAAAGATAGGTTTGCAAACTTAACACTTAAAAATGTGGTGGTCAAGAAAAGTGAAAACTTGGTTCTTGTAACTTTTTTATACCCATCAACTGACAAAGAACTCACTAATGAAGAAAAGTCAGAAATCACAAATTGGATACAAGAAAAGTTAAGCTTGGAAAAATTGACTCTAAAAGTTAAGTTTATGCGTGTGTTTTTAGAGGAAAAATTGATTTTGAAAGATATCTTGAATTTTTTTGAGGAAAAGTATAAGTTAATTTCAACATATCTAACCAAAGAAAGTTTTCAAATTAAAATAACACCAATTGATGTGCAGATTGATGTTGAATTGAGTTCACGGATGTTTGAGTTTTTTGTGGAGCACAAAATCTCTGCCGAACTTGCTAAATTACTGAAAGGTGACTTTTTAGTTGATTTTATTGTTGAATTAAAGGAAAATTCTGACATTGTTGACGAAGTGGATATACAAAATGTCGAGATGAAAACAACATATAAAGTCACAAAGAGATATGATGTTGAAATAGTTAAAGATGTGGTTGGTAAGGGGATTAACCCAAAACCAGAATATTTGTCCTACATAAAATCGCCGAAAAAAGCGGTGATTGTGGCAGGTTTTATTAATAAGTTTGAACGTAGAGAATTTGTTATTAAAAAAGGTAAGCGTGCAGGAAATACAAAGGCTTACTATACTTTCGTTTTGCAGGACGGCAGAGGAAAAATGGATTGTATTTATTTCTCTTCTAAGGCTAACGAGCGTGTTATGAATGTGCTTGAAGATTGTGATTACCTTCTATTGCACGGAGATGTTAGGTTAAATCAAGCTGGTAAGTTGTGCCTCTATGTTGACAAAATTGCTCTTGCGAATATGGTGGAGAAAAAAGAAGAAGTAAGGGAAAAACTTCCAGAGCAAACAGGCAGTGTTGTGAAGATTGAAAAACTCTCTGCAATGGAGCAGGATACTATGTTTGAACATAAAGATTTGTATAATGCCAAAATTATGGGCAGAACAATTGTTGTGTTTGATATCGAAACCACAGGGCTAAACTTTGAAGAAGACCAAATCATTGAGCTTGGTGCAGTTAAAATTGAAAACGGAAACATTATCGAAAAATTCTCTACTTTTGTTAAACCAACAAAGAGAATATCGTTTGATATCACGCACTTGACTGGCATAACAAATGAAATGGTGGAAGATGCACCGCCAGTGGAATATGTCATCAAAGATTTCTACGAATTTACACGTGGTTGTGTGCTTTGTGGACATAATGTTATCGGTTTTGATATTAAGTTTATTAAGCGTGAAGGAGAAAATTTGGGGCTTAATTTTGACAACGAATTGATTGACACCATAAATGAAGCACGTGTTTCAAGGTTAAAAATATCGAAGTTTAATTTGGCAACTGTACTAAAAGCATTGGGATTGACTAACGAGGGGGCTCACAGGGCTTGGAACGATGCCTTTGCCACCGCACAGGTCCTTTTGAAATTGAATAAGGTGAATTAAATCTGGAAGTTTTTATCTTTTTCTATTCTAGAATAATTTAATTTATCTTAATTTATCTTTTAACAAGATCCAAATTTTAAGTATAACGAGATTCGAATTTTAAAGTTTAATTTATTCTATTTATTCAATGCTTGCAATTTTCTTCCTAATTTTGCTTCAAATTATTTCAAATTACTCTCAATTTCTTTTTATAATTTCAATTTATTTTGATTTATTTTTCATAAAATGGTTGCTTTTTTGAATAAAATAGGTTATAATAACTATATCTTGACAAGGAGGGGGCAAATTTTGCCTCCTCCGTTTGTTAAAAGAGCATTTTTGTGAATTGTTTTCACAAAATAGATGGAGGTAAAATGGCAAAGGTTAAACAAATTTGCGAAGAAAAACTTAAAGGAAAAATTGAAGAAATGGGCTATGAACTTGTTGATGTGGAATATGTCAAAGAGGGCAGTGGCATGAGTTTGATTTTCACAATCGACAAAGAAGATGGCGTCAACGTTGATGACTGCGAACTTGTCAGCAAAAAACTTGACCCTATTCTTGATGAAATCAATCCTACGGATGACCAGCCATACACTTTGGTTGTTTCGTCGCCAGGGTTGGACAGACCACTTAAAACGGATAGAGATTTTCAACGTAACTTGGGCAAAGAAGTGGAGGTTTCACTTTTTGCGAAGGTTGACGGTAAGAAAAAGTTTGAGGGTGTGTTGGAAGATTTTGACCAAAAACAAGTTAAACTTAAAATTGGTGAAGAAACAGTGACACTCAACAGAGAAAAAATTGGCATAATTAAGCCTGTGATTAAATTTTAAGGAGAACGAACAATGATTAATAAAGATTTTTTTAAAGCACTCGATGACCTTGAATCAGAAAAAAAGATTAACAAAGAAACGTTTATTCAGGCTCTTGAAACTGCTTTAACATCCGCATATAAAAAAATGTACGGAGAGGCTAAATCGGCAATGGTGAAACTTTATCCAGAGCGTAACACAATCAGAATATATTCTTATAAAACGATTGTTCAAGAACCAGAAGATTTAGACAAAGAAATCTCTCTTGAAGAGGCAAGAAAAATAAAAAAATCATATAAGGTTGGAGATAGTGTTGCTGTTGAAGAGAGCACTAAAGATTTTGGAAGAATTGCTGCACAAACAGCAAAACAAGTGGTTATGCAGAAATTGCGTGAACTTGAAAGACAAAATGCTGTAAGCGAACTTTCTGAAAAGGAAGATGAACTTCTCACAACCATTGTTAAGCGTGTGGAAGGGGATAATGTTTATGTGCAAATACCTGGCACTCACACTGAAGGTGTTATGAATAAAAACGACCAAATCCCAGGCGACAAGTTTAATGTTGGCGATAGAGTTAAAGTTTATGTAAAGAAAATTAAGGAAAGTTTTAAAGGAACGCAAGTTCAGGTTTCAAGAAGCAATATCGGTTTTCTTAGAAAACTTTTCGAACTTGAAATCCCTGAGGTTGCAAATGGAGAAGTGAAGATTAAAAACATTGCTCGTGACCCAGGTAATCGTGCTAAAGTTGCAGTATTCACTGATAAGCAAAATGTTGACCCTGTGGGTGCTTGTGTGGGGAATCGTGGAACAAGAATTAACACAATTTGTAACGAACTTAATGGAGAGAAAATTGACCTTGTAGAATATTCTAACGACCCTCTTGAATACATTGCTCGTGCACTTAGTCCTGCAAAAGTGCTGTCTGTGGAAACAAATGATAGTTTAAATATGTCGCAAGTGATTGTGCCAGATGATAAGTTGTCGTTGGCTATTGGTAAGTCGGGGCAAAATGTTCGCTTGGCAGCAAGGTTGACAGGTTGGAAGATTGATGTGAAACCAGAAAGTTATCTCAAACCAGTAGAAACAGCTCTTAATAACGAGGAAACAGAATATGAACTCACTGAACTTTCTGACGATTCTTCTTTCGACCTTGGAGATTTGGAAGAACTTGAACCAATTGAAAATGAATTTGGAGAATTGGAAGATTTAAATGATGATGAGTAATCAAAATAAAAACGAAGATAAACTTCACAAAGAAAAGTTGAGAATGTGCATTGTGTGTAGGTCGCAGAGCGATAAAAGAGAACTGTTGCGTATTGTGAAGAACAAAAACGGAGAAATTTTTGTTGATAAAACTGGTAAGGCTAATGGACGAGGAGCATACATTTGTGAAAATCGTGAGTGCTATACCAAACTTTGCAAACAAAAGAGTTTAAACAGGGCTTTCAAATGTAATGTTCCACAAGAAGTTTATGAAAAGATAGGAGAAGAAATTGAGTGATTTAACAGGACTTATTTCTATTGCAAGAAAAGGCGGATTTGTGATAATTGGGCAGGATAACTTACTTAATTATAACAAAAAATTGTTTCTTATATTGCTTGATGTTACTGCTGGTAAGTCGCTTAAAAGAGAAATGAATTTCCTCTCAAAAGATAGAGAAATTCCGCTGTTTGTGATTGAGAATTTGGCAGATGTGTCCAAAATTGAAAACTGTAAGGTTATTGGAATTAAAAACAAGATTTTTAGTGACAAGATTATTGATATATTACAACAACTTTAACATAGTAATTTTCACAATTCAGCACAATGAATATATAACGATTATATATCGACATAGATAAAAACACTTAAATAACTAAATAACACTGATAACAAGATTGATAACGATACGATTATACCGAAAAAAACGTAAATTTAATTTTAAAATTTGAAACGCAAGGCGAGAAGATATCACGAAACAAAAATAAAGGAGTGAAAATATTGGCACAACAACTTAACGCACTTAAAACAATAAATAATATGCAAAGGGACGGCTCTTTGCAAAATCTTTTGTTGTCTATAAAACAGACAAAAACGGATATTGAAAACTTTTCTAAGTTGTTGCAAGAGCAAAAAACTAAATTGCTTGAAGAGGCTGCGGCAAAGGCTAAGGCGGAAGAACTTAAAAAGGCTCAACTCGAAAAAGAGAAAGTGCAAGAGGAAACCGCCAAGATTGAAGCTGAAAAGAAAGAGGATAAAGGGCAAAAAATCTTCTCACAGGGCGGAAATCAAAATAATAATTTTAGAAAGTTTGATAATTCACAAGGCCGTTCTGCTCGAACAGGAGTTGGTCAAAAGAATTTTGATAAAAATGCTGGCAACTTTGGTGGTAAAGGGCAGAAATTTGTTCAAAAGCAAGGTGGACAAAACAAAACCACAGGTGGTTCTTCTTTCGTTTCCACAAGAGCAAACAATTTTAAATCTTTTGCTCAGCCAACTGAAAGTAGTGCTGTGCTTGCAACGAATGAGCGTAATTTTGGCAATAAAAACAAACAACGTAGAAATGTTGACGAATCTAAAAAAATTAGTGCTAAACAACGTGCAATGCAAAGCAAACAGAATAATATTTTGGTGATTGACGAGGACGGCATCGAAGAAGAGGTTATGGGTTCAAGAAAACTTGCTCGCAAGAAGAAAGAGGTTCAAGTTGTTGTTGCACCAAAAATCACTCATGCAGTGATTAACAGTAGAGAAATCACCGTGAAAGAACTTTCGGAAAAGATTGGTAAACCTGTAACTGAGATTGTCAAGAAACTTATGCTTTTAGGTGTTATGGCAACAATCAACAGTACAATAGATTTTGACACTTGTGAACTTATTTCAAGTGAGTTTGATGTGACGCTGGAACTTAAACTTGACAAAACTTTTGAAGAAAAACTTATGGATGTTTCTAACGAAACGGATGACGAAAAAGATTTGGTGAAAAGACCTCCTGTTGTTACGGTTATGGGGCACGTTGACCATGGTAAAACTTCCCTTTTGGATGCTTTCAGAAAAACAAATGTTGTTTCTGGCGAGGCGGGAGGCATCACACAAAAGATTGGTGCATACCAAATATCTTTCAACGGCGAAAAAATCACATTTTTAGACACTCCTGGTCATGCTGCGTTCACAGCTATGCGTGCACGTGGGGCGGAAGTGACGGATATTGCAATTTTGGTTGTGGCTGCCGATGATGGTATTATGCCACAAACTGTTGAAGCAATTAACCATATTAAAGCGGCAAAAGTTCCTATGATTGTTGCAATCAACAAAATGGATAAACCAGAAGCAAATCCAGACCGTGTTAAACAGCAGTTGGCAGAATATGATATTTTGCCAGAAGAATGGGGTGGCGATGCAATATGTGTGCCAATCTCGGCAAAAACAGGTATGGGGCTTGACGAACTCAAAAAGATGATTTTGCTTGTTGCTGAAATGCAAGAACTTAAAGCAAATCCAAATAAAATGGCAACAGGAACAATTATTGAGGCAGAACTTGATAAGAGTCGTGGTGCTGTTGCAACTGTGCTTGTTCAAAACGGAACTTTGAAGGTTGGCGATTCTATAATGTCTGGTATAACCTTTGGAAAGGTTAAAGCTATGTTCGATGAAAACGGTAAGACAGTTAAGAAAGCAGGTCCATCAACACCTGTTGCGGTTATGGGGTTCAATGATGTGCCAAATTCTGGTGATGCTGTGTATGCGGTTGAAGAGAGCCTTTCAAAGCACGTTATTAGCGAGAGAATCAACAGAATTAAAGCAGAGCGTGCAAAACACACTTCTGGTGTGAGTGCCGATGACTTTATGAGCAAAATTCATGAAGGAAAATTGAAGAGTTTGAACTGTATAATTAAGGCGGACACACAAGGTTCGGTGGAGGCTCTTAAAGCATCTTTGGAAGCAATTCGCAACGATGAAGTTAAAGTGGTATGTTTGCATAGTGCGGCTGGTGCAATCTCTGAAAGCGATTTAGCTTTGGCACAAACAACAGGTGCTGTGCTTGTTGCTTTCAATATAAAAATTCCAAACAAAATGCAACAGTTGGCAGATAGTTTGAAGGTTCAAGTGATTGAATCGAAGATTATATACGAGGTTGTTGACCAAGTTACAAGGCTTTCTAAGGGAATGATGGCGAAGAAGTTTGAAGAAAAATATATTGGTAGTGCGGAAATTAGAGTGGTATTCAAACTTTCAAGTGCTGGAAGAGTTGCAGGAAGTTATGTTATTGATGGTAAAATTCAACGCAATGCAGTTGCAAAAATTAAACGTAACGGCGAAATTATTGGCGACACAACTGTTGAAAGTCTAAAAATTGTCAAAGATGAAAAGAGTGAAGTTGCAAAAGGCTTTGAATGTGGAATTAAACTTAAAGATAACATCGAATTTCAAGAGGGCGACATCTTGGAATGCTATATCAAGCAAGAGGTTGAAAGAGATTAATAGGAAAGAGATTAAGAGGTTTGATTTTAATCTCTTTCTATTTTTTATTAAAATATTTTAAATTACAAATCATAAGTCAAAATATTGATGTAAATAAAATAACCGAATTAAAATTTAAGGAAAATTAGATTTATGCTATAAGAAAAATCAATATTAAATTTGTGTTCTTATAAAAAATAAGGTAAATAAGGGTCTATAATTGTTGTATTATAAGTCCAAAGAATAAAAAATTACAAAATTAAAATAAAAGTATGAAATTTATTTGCAAAGTTTTTATTTTTATGAGATAATTTTATAAGCGATTTTTCACTTGTTATAATCAAACAAAAAAATGTTGTAAATAATGTGAAAAGAATGCAAAGAATATTGTTAAAGTGAATAACAACACAATAAAAAAACATTATGTGATTTGATGGGAATTAAACTATATTGTGAATTAAGTTTTAAATCAAAATGGTTAAAGTGTTTTCGAGGTGTTTATTAAGTGTTAAATCGAGAGTGTGAAAACATCACTTATAACAACATAAAATGGAGGGGAAGATGAATAAGAGAATTGAAAGAGCAAACAGCGAGATTAAAAAAGTTTTAACTGACATCATAATGACAAAAATGAATGATCCACGTCTTAACAAGATTGTGAACATAACTGAAGTGAGTGTCACACCAGATTTTAAGTATTGCAAGGCAAAAGTTAGTGTTTTAGATTTAAGTGAGGTGGAGGAAATTACTAAAATTCTCCAAAAAAGCGAAGGGTTCATTAAACGTGAACTTGCAAAAGCGGTTGATATGCCACAAGTTCCAAAAATCAATTTTGTGGTTGACAAAAGTACAGCAAGTGCAATTAGAGTTGAAGAAATTTTAAGGTCACTTAACATTCCAAAAGAGGAGGAGGAAAATGATGGAAAAGACTCAAATAACCAGTAATGAAGTTATAAAAAAGATTAAATCGGCAAAGAATGTGGCTTTGTTTGCTCATAAAAATCCTGACCCAGATGCCTATGGTTCTATGTTTGCTATGCGTGAAATTTGTAAAAATTTTGGAGTAAATGCAGATGTCTTTGCTATTAAAACTGATAATGATAATCTGAAAAAGATTTTTCCGTTAAATGAAGTTAAGAGTGTTTTTAAAACGAAAGAATACGATTTGGTTATAATGCTGGACATCTTTTCACTTAAAAGAATTAATTATGAATTTGTGGAAGAGATAAAAATGTCGAGTAATATCATGATAATCGACCATCATCACATTGGCAACGAGGAACTTGCTTCACAAAATCATTATATAATTCCTGACAAATCAGCCACTTGCGAGATTCTAACTGATTTGTGCATTGAGAATAAAATAGAAATAACTCCAAAAATTGCAACTTACCTTTGGGCAGGGTTGATTGGTGACACTTCACGTTTTTTACATAATAATTTGTCAAACAACGTGTTGAGAGATGCACAGATTTTGTTTGAAAAAGGAGCAAATGTTCAGTTTGTGTATGATGCGTTATATCGCAGTGTTTCAATGAAACATCTTAATTTAGTTAAGACATTCATAAATAAATTGAAGTTTTTGGAAAACGGTAAAGTTGGTTATGTTATTTTCACGGAAAAAGATTTGAAAAAACTTGGTCTTTCACGAGATATTTTGTATATATTATATGGCGATATTATTACAATCGATGGTGTGGAGGCATCCTTTTTCATCTCCGAAATATCCAAAGACAATTACAAGGTTAGTGTAAGAACAAAAGGCTTGGATTCGCTGAAAATTTCGCAGAAAATGGATGGCGGTGGGCATACTTGTGCATCCGCTTTTGTATATAAGTTTAGTCTTGCAAAATTGAAAAAAGAACTTCCAGTTTGGGCAAAGGAGATTTTGGATGTTTGATAACCAAACAAAAGAAGTGATTAACAAGAGCAATCAGGTTGAGAGAAATGAAATTGATAACAATCAGGATGTTCAGGGTGTTGGAAAAATTGAAAAACAAATTGAAGGCACTGATGAGGTAAATGTTTGTGCGAATGTCCAAAAAACAGAATGCAATAAAGGTGTATTCAATATGAATGGAATTGTGCTTGTGAATAAGCCAGCAGGAATCTCTTCAAATGGTGCAGTTAATGTTGTTAAGAGAGCATTGGGTGCAAAGAAATGTGGGCATCTGGGAACACTCGATTTGGAAGGTGAAGGGTTGTTGCCTGTCACCATAAATGCTGGAACAAAATTGTTTGATTACTTTCTGACAAAAGATAAAACTTATGAGGCAGTTTTTGAATTTGGAAGAGAAACCGACACTCTAGACCTTTCGGGCAAGGTTACAAAAGTTGCTGAATGTCATCTAAGCAGAAGCGATGTTGAAGAGGCTTGCAAGCAGATGATTGGAAAGTATGCTCAAATGCCACCACAGTATTCTGCTAAGAAAGTTAATGGTAAAGTGGCATATAAAGAAGCTCGAAAAGGAGAGGTGATTGAACTTAAACCAAAAGAGGTTGAAATATTTTCATTTAAGGTTTTGAAACAGTTGGAAGAAAATATTTTTAGGTTTGAGATTTCTTGTTCAAGTGGCACATATATAAGAAGTCTATGCCGTGATGTTGCTGAAAAAATGTCCACCTATGGTATTATGCATTGCATACTACGCACAAGATGTGGTGGTTTTTACTTAAAAGACGCATACACATTAGAACAAATTAAAAATGGTGATTATAAGATAATTTCTTGTGATAGCGTGTTTGATTGTCCATCTTTAAGGTTAAACAAAGAAGAAGCAGGCAGACTTTTAAATGGTCAAATAATTAAAGTTGAAAATGAAAGATTAGGTAAAATTTATAGAAGTCAAAATTTAAAAAAACAAAATTATAAGGTCTATCAAGATAACCTGTTTCTTGGAGTGGGTGTTGTTGAAAACGAAAAACTTAAACTTTTATTAAGGCTAATTTAAAATGTGTAATTAAAGTTTTTTTTAGAAAGTTTTTATTTAAAAAATTTGATTTATAAAAACGATTTAGGATAATTAAGAGGAGAGATGTAATGAATAAAGTGCTTTTTGGACCAGCGGGTAATAGCGAGTCCTTTTATTTGGATGGTTACAAGTCGACATTAGAGGCTCCAAAGTGGTTGAAAGAGCAAGGTAAAGGAGAATTCCAAGGCGGTTTAGACTTATTTGAATATAGTTTTGGGCAAGGCTATCGAATGAGTACGGAGAAAGCAGAGGCAATAGGAAAGGAGTTTGCCAAATATGGAATTGAACTTTCTTTGCACGCACCATATTTTATCAATTTTGCTAATCCAGACCCTCTTATGTACGAGAAATCGTTGGGCTACATAAAAACTGGGATTAAGTTTATGAAGGCGTTTGGTGCAAAAAGGATGACAATTCATCCGGGCTCTTGTGGAAAGGAAACAAGAGAAAATGCTTTAAAACTTTTAACACAAAGGTTTGAAGAATTTATGCCGTTAGTGGAACGTGAACTTGAACAAGATATGTTTTTATGTCCAGAAACTATGGGTAAACTGATGCAAATTGGCACTTGGAAAGAGATAATCGACCTATGCACAATTTCAAAAAAACTTCTACCAACTTTTGACTTTGGGCATATCAATGCTTTGACGCAGGGTAGTCTGAAAACAGAGGAAGATTTTCAGCGTATTTTCGATTACTCTTTTGAAAAGTTAGGAGAAGAAAGAACAAAAAATGCACATATCCATTTCTCTAAGATTCAATATGGTGAAAAGGGTGAAATTAAACATTTAACATTCGAGGATGAAATTTATGGCCCAGAGTTTGAACCGCTCTGCAATGTGCTTGTTCGTAACGATATGTCATGCCACATTATTTGTGAAAGTAATGGCACCATGGCAGAGGACAGCATTATCATGAAAAAGAAATATTTAAGTGTTAAGGGTTGCAAATAGTTTGATGCGTTTGTGATGCGTGCTTATTATTTTTTGTAGATTGAATACTTTATAATAATTATTTTTGATTTAATAAGAAAAATATACAATACGTGAGATAATTCAAGTGTGGTTTATAGGAATTAGTGATTTAATTCTTGATTTAATATGAATTAATTGTGAGTGTTATTTTATAGATAAATTTGAATTAGTGGAAATTGCATAAGTTGTAAGAATGCAAGGATTTGGAAGGCTACATTTTGTTTAATGGGGATTTATGTGTCGATAATAAAGGAGTGAAATATGAAAATCAAATACGAAACTGAAAGACTAATTATTAGAGAATGGGAAGATAAGGACTACAAAGATTTATTTGAATACGCAAGCGACAAGGAAGTTACAAAATTTTTGCGTTTTAAAACTTACGAAAGTGAAGAGGAGGCAAAGCTTAGAATTGCGACATTAAAAGAAAATTACAAAACAGAAAACAGATATGGAGAATTTGCTATTGAACTTAAAAGTGAGAAAAAGGTTATTGGTAGTGTAAATTTAGGGTTGAACAGTTTAAAGGCAGGTGGAATTGTTTCTTTGGGTTATACATTAAATCCTAATTATCAAGGGAAAGGGTTTATGACAGAATGTATCAAAGGTCTGTTTAAATATATAAAAGAAAATAAACTTGCGAAAAGAATTATAGCCTGTCATGATGTAGCAAATCCAAAAAGTGGGGCAGTTATGAAAAGATGTGGAATGATTTTTGAGGGAATAGCTCGCAAGGCGGGCGACAACAACTTACACACTCGATATGATCTTGCAAATTATTCAATTTTAGATGAAGAAATAGAACTTTAAAATGTATGAGAAATTGGATTTTATATATAAAATTACACAAAAAAAAGACACTTATACAATATTTTTATAAATAATTTGTTAATATGTTTGGAAAAATAGTAATAAATTTGTTAAAATATGAAAAGAGAGAGGGAAAATGAAGAAACTTTCAATAATTAAGAAATTTTCAATTTTAATCTTACTCGTTTTCTGTTTCACCAGCATGGTTGGTGGATTTTTTGCTTTAACTTCAACATATTCGGCAAGTGCGGATGATGATACCGACACTTGGACATCAATTGCAAGTGCTTACGAATTGTATTTTTATATAAGTAGTGGAGATTATTCTAACAATATAAAATTAATGGCAGATATTGACATGAGTGAATATCCACTTACTTCCACAATTGGAACAACATCTAATCCGTTTACTGGAAAATTTGACGGAAACGGTTACACAATTTCTAACATAACCATTGACTTGTCAGACGAAGATACACAATCAAGTGTGGGACTTTTTGGTGCTTTAAATGGGGCAACAATTTCTAATGTTGCTATAAGTGGAACGGTGAATATCACGCCAAATTCTTCCACAACTCTTAATGTGGGCGTGATTGCTGGATATGCTGAAAATTCCACTTTCACCAATGTTCAAATTACAGCAACAGTGAATTTAGAAATTGAACTAAATCAAAATATAAATTACGGCGGAATTGTTGGGCTGGCAAGGGATTGCTCTTTCACTAACATTTTGCTTAGGCAGTCCAGTGGGTTTGGCGGTTGGACTCTTTCTCGAAATGACAGTCGAATTCTTGCATTCGGTGGGCTTGTGGGAAGAATGATTAACTCAAAAATTAAGTTTGCAGTTGTTCAAACCTCTTTTAGTGTTGATGTGGAAGATTCTTTTGTTGGAACTTTAAATTTGGGCGGTGTTGTTGGCACTGTTTCTGAAACATCAAGTCAAATTATAAATATTGCTATTGAAAATAGTTATAATATATCACAAGAGGACGCAGGAGATTCGGCAACTATTAATGTTGGCGAGGTGGCAGGAGCAATTTTAACTCCAACACCATCATCTTCAAATATTGCTTACATACATTATAAAAGCAACTCTGGAATTGATAGATTTGGTGATATGGGAAATTTTTCGTATACCGATTCGGCGAATTATAATTACATAACCACAACACCTGACAGTTATAAACTTTCAAATTTAACGCAACAAAACGGTGAATATTTGTATTTTACAAATCAAACTTGGGCTCCGCTGGAAGGAGCATGGGATTTTGATACGGTTTGGTGCGTGAACTCTTATCAAATTAGCTTACAAAACTTCCAATCTTCTTTTACTGTTAGTGTTTCAGGTTTAGATTCAAGTGTTATTTCAATGACAAGCACTCTATCCAGCGGATATAAGTATGGAGATTCTGTTGTATTGCAGTTCGAATTCGTGAGCGAAATGCAAAACTACTACAAAGTTTCATCTTTGATGTTAGGCACAACTGAAGTTGCTATAATTTACACAAATACATCGAATGGAGTGACAACCTATTCTCTTTCTGATGAAACCTATTATTCTATAAGTGCATCGCAGAGCATAAATGATGATGGCGAGGTTATCCAAGGTTTTAGCATCACAATTAAAAGTATTAACATGGCAACTGCTGGAACTTATGGTTTGAATTTGACCCAATATATATTTAAGGCATCAATAACAAGCAAACTTTTTGATGATGATGAAGAAGAAGTGTCTGACGTTGTTCCTGGCTACGTTTATTACACCAATAGTTCAAACACAAAACAGGAGTCGTTGACAATCAGTGATATGGTTTATGGAAGAAGCTATAGTTTGAACACTCGTGCACAAACTGGCACACCTTATGCATTTAGTGGGTGGTACATGATTAACAGTGACGGTTCTGAAACTTTGTTAGCCACCAGCAGTATATTAAGTTTTACATTTGGACAGACTGAATATTTCGATTCTGATGTGGAAATCTACGCAAAATACACCATGAATGCTTGCAACGTTATTTGCATTTTAGGTGACGGTGTTCTCAAAATTGTTTTCAGTGAAACAACAGAAGTGACATCCTCAAACACCACTGTGGCCATTTCTAAGACTGACCAATCTTTGAAGGTGGAAATCTATGTGGCAACCGGTTATACTTTTGATTATGATTCGTTCATTACAGAACTTAGTGTGTATAAATCATCTACTGCCACTTTCTGTACTTTGAGAGAAACAATTGAAACGGATGAGTACACTTATTACCACTTTGTGTTTGATATGACATCATTGAGCGAAGATTATAAGGACAGTTTCACAATTAATGCACAAACAACTATTGAAGGAGATTCTAGCAATTCATGGATTTGGTGGGTTGTTGGTGGTGTTGCTGGAGCTATTGTTCTTATTGGAATTATTCTAATAATTGTCTTTACCACACGTAATCGTGGAGGAAAAATTAGTAAAATTAGCAGAGGTTCTTCCTCTATGAAAAAGAAAAATTACAAAAATATGTACTATTAATCAAACATAATGAAGTTAAACATATCACAAAAAAATTATGATGGTCATATTCTTTTGGAGAAAGAAAAAGATTTGATATGTAAGTGCCTTTATGCGTTTAAGTGAGTTAAAAACTTTTCGATTTGTTTGAAAAAAAAGATTGTTCTTTGATGAAAGTGTTGACTTTAAATTTGAATGATGTATGGCAATTATGTCAAGTGAATTTTTGATAAGTTATGTGTAAAAAATTTTTATAATAATTGCTAATAGATTTTGAAAAAGTGGGCTTAATGCCTGCTTTTTTATGTTCATATTTTTTATTTATATTGATATTTCATATTTATTTTTTACACATATATGTATAAATTAACATTTTAATCATATTTTTTTATGAATTATGAGGTGATTTCTTCTAAATTTGCGTTGTTTTCGGCATAGTTTACACATCTTTGATGCTGAAAGTCAATTTCGTTTGTGCCGTTAGTTTTAGAATTATAAAAGTGTAGACAGAAGTGTCCTTGCAAGCCATTATCTATTTTGTGATATCCATGTGGATAACCTGCCAAACTTGCTGGAATATAGGCCATTTCATTCAATTTTACCAGCACAGGATGACGTTTCCAAGTGTAGTTTGAGTCAAGCATTTCAAATAATATCTCGGCATTCTCTTCGTTGGTTGGCTCTAAATCGATGTGATTAACACCGCCAGTTCGTTTTGCCGTGAAAATGAAATTAGCTTTCAAATCCAAAACCTCAAATTCGGTTTCTGTTGGTATTAGTGCATTAACTACCTCAAATTTTAGGGGTAAAAGTTGACTTTCTTCTTTTGTTTGAGCAGAAATTTCTGTTTCGTTATGGTTATTAATTTCATAAGCATTGCTTTCTGTTATATTTGTGTGATTTGAAAAAATTGGATATGGAAAAATTGACGAAAACATTCCAGCAACCACCACAAAAATAAAAATATAAAAAACCCTTTTCATATCAATATTTTGTATATTTTTTTGTTCTTTAATGCACGCAAAAGATAATATAATTAAATATGTCCAAGATTTTTGCTGTTGTATTTTTAATATTTGGAACTGTTGTTGGCTCAGGGTTTTCAAGTGGTAAGGAGATTATGGTTTTCTTTACGAGATTTGGAGATTGGTCTTATCTCTATATCGTGCTTGCTGGCATTCTGTTTTTTTTGGTTTTCTACTTTTTTCTTTCAAAAGGTAAGAAAATTGTTGATATTATAGAAAAATCTCCTATTTTAAATATGGTGATTGGTTTTATTGCAGTTGTGTTCTGTGCATCCATGTTTGCTGGAATAAAAAATCTGTTTTCGTATTTTTCATTATGGTTATATTTGTTGCTGGTTATGGTTGTGTTGGTGGCGTGCTTCTTTATTGTAAGAAAAGGTATTGGTGGGTTGGAGAAAATTAATTTTTTTCTTATGCCGATAACTTCTCTATTATTTCTGATTGTTTTAATATTTTTCTTGGGAACAACTTCTAATTACTCTTTAAGCTTCAATTCGTGGACAGGACTTTTGTTTAGCCCATTGTATGTTGCACTTAACACTTGCATGAGTGGAGTTGTTATCAGCAGAGCAGGTGAAGGTTTGAGTAAAAAACAAATTGTTTTAGTGTGCTTGTTTGTTACTTTGCTTTTGGTTGGCTTTTTATTGTTTGGTAACTATGTTTTGCTGAATAACCTTGAAAGTTATTTTGCTGAAATGCCATTTCTCTATCTTTCGGGAGAGAGTTCGCTTGTGTTTGTGCTTGTTTTTATAGTTGTTTTGGTGGGGTGTTTTACAACCTTGATTTCACTTTGCTATACATTAAAATCTTCCTTTGATAAAATTGTAAAAAATAAAACTTTTTCAACTTTGCTTGCAATTTTTGTGCCGTTTGCTATCAGTGTGATGGGATTTTCTAAAATTGTTTCTTTCTTATATCCTATTTGTAGTGCAGTTGGAATTTGTATGTTTGTTTATATTTTTGTGCAACTTTTTCTCTTGAAACGTTGTGATAAAAGTGCAAAAAATGAGAACATATCCAAAATAAATAAAAGGAAAATACTGAATGATAAGAAAAAATAGGTTGGTAGGTTGAAGATATAATTAAAAATTTTGGAAGAGAGGAATGTTTGGTAAGTAAAAACTAAAACAATTTTTAACAAATTAATAAGTTAAGTATAAAAAGAAACAAAAAGTAAATAAAGTAAAGATGATATTATGAATAGTATAAAAATAAGTTCTGTTTTGAAAAGTTTGGTTAATATTTAATTATAAATAAGAAATAAATTTATTTAATTAAAAATTTATCTTTATTTTGTACTTCTTAAACATTTTTAAATTATTATTTCTAAAATATTCCTAAAAATTTTATGAATTTTGGTGTTGTTTTAATTATTTTAAGGGGTAAAAAATAATTAAAATTTTATATTTAATTTTTTTATTAAATTTGTTGACACGACAACAAAATTTTGATATACTGCCATTAGACTTAATTGTGGGTCTAATTTAACAAAAGGAGGTAGCATGAAAGTAAAAACAATTCTACATGGAATAACAGCTCTTTGCAGTGCTTTGGTTTTTGTATTTTTTGCTTTGCCATACTATACCACCACAACAACAATCGCAGAAGAGTATAAAATTGTTGCTGGTGAATATGGACTTGTTTCAGGGACGACAAGTTATAATGGTTATGACTTTATTAGTAATGCATTTCAAAATCCAGAAAGTACAGCAACTGGTGTGTTCGGTGTAATCATAGCACTTATCACATTGATTGTTGCTGGAATTGCTTTTATTACTGCAGTTGTTGCAATTTTAGGTGACACTGGTGTGATTAAAAATGAGAGAGTTGTTAGTGTTGTTGAATGGATTGCTTTTGCGGTGATGGTTGTTCTTGCAATTGCTTGCGTTTTGAACCTCGTTGGAAACTTCGTTGTTTTTGGAAACGATGTTCAAAATAAAGTGGACTCTGTAAACGGTTTGGGGATAGCAACTATGTCTGCATCAGCAGGATATACATTGTCAATTCTCACATTGATTTGTGGACTTGGCGCTATCGGGACAACAACTTTCGCCAAATTTAAAAAAGAAAACTAAAAAGGCTAATAACAAAATAACAAATAAAATTAAAGGGCTATATGAAGCCCTTTTTTGTATTATAATGTTCGTTACACTATTCTTTATATTATTTTGTATTATTATTTATATATTATTAATTATATAAATTAATTATTTGTTATTGTGTTTTACTATTTCCTATTTTTATATTCGTAGCATTTATTGTTCACAATATTTTTTCTAACTTGATTGTTTTTTTGTTAAATATTTGATTTAGTTTAATGTTGTTTTGACTACTTTTTGTAATTTTATTAGCGGTTTTTGCTATATCTTTTTTCAAGCAAACTTACACAATAATACATTACAAAAGCAAGTATACATAAGATGACGGTTGATGCCATCACTAAATCAATTTTGAACACCTGTCCGCCATACACAATCAGATATCCGAGTCCTGCCTTACTTGTTAAATATTCTCCCATGATACTTCCAACCCAAGTCATCACAACACAAGTCTGTTTTTACAACCACAATATACAGTGCAAAACAAAAATTTAAAAACACAATATGTTGTGGTGTGGGGTATAGAAGTGACTTTTTCGTAGGTACACATTAGGGCAAAATGACTTAATGTTTTAAAAAATTAGCAAAAAGTGGGATTTTTTGAGAGGTAATGTCTACCTTCTAAAAAGTCTTTTTTTGGGGCTAAAATGGAGAAATTTTGACATAAATTAGTCAAAAAAAATAGCAGGTTAAGGGTAATATAAGACGAATTTTATATTTATTATTTTTTATGCTTGAAATCCTTTTTTTTGGACATCAAGTTTGTTATAATGTAATTGGAGAATAAATTGTTATGGCAAAAGAAAAGAAGAGTTCAATTTTATATGTGCTTGACATTTTAAAACAGTATACTGACAAAGAACATTCGTTGACTTATGCAGGAATAGCAGAAAAACTTAATTCATTGTTTGATATTGAAGTGGAGCGAAAAACAATTGCAAGGGATATAGATATTTTAATTGGCAAGGGGTTTGATATTGTCAAAAAAGGAAATTATGGAGTATGCCTTGAACAACGAAGTTTGGAAGAAGGGGAACTTTTATTTTTGATTGATGCGATTTATTCGTCAAGGTCTATGTCAACAAAATATGCCAAAGAAATTGTTGACAAACTGACTGAGGATTATAGCATATACACCAAGAAGAAGTTTAAGTATCTTGAAAAGATAGACGATGGTAGCAGGACGGACAACAAACAATTATTTTTAACAATAGAGATATTAAACGAAGCCATTGAAAAGGGGAAGAAGGTTGAGTTTCAATATAATTCCTATGGTTTAGATAAGAAACTGAAACCTAAAAAAGATGGAAAGAAATACATAATCAATCCATACTATATGGTCAACAACCATGGAAAATACTACCTTGTTTGCAATTATGATAAATATGATAATTTGGCAAATTACAAAATAGAGTGCATTTCAAATATAAGAATTTTAAATGAACCAGTAAGACCTATAAAGAGTTTACCAGGGCAGGCACACTTTTCTATTAAGCAATATATGAACGAACATATTTACATGGTTGCAGGAAAATCTGTCAATGCTATGGTAAGGGTTGATAGCGAGGAACGAATTAACGATATAATTAGTTGGTTCGGCGACAAAATAACAATAACAAATAATAAAGACGGAATCTTTGCAAGTATGACAGTGAATGAAGATTCCTTGATATATTGGGCATTACAATATGGCACACACGTCGAAGTGGTTGAGCCAAAAGAAACACGAGCAAAGATTTTAGAAAACCTTCGCAATCTGTTAAAAAAATATGAAAATTAATATTAGGCGATAAGAAATTTTTGCTTTTCTATATTTAAATATTTATAAAAGGTTGAGATTGGCATTTTTAGTAATTCGGCAGCCTTGCTTGAACCAATTTCTTTATTGAGATAAAGATTTAAAACTTCGCCAAAATTATCAGGTAAAACAAGTTTTGGTCTGCCCATGTGAATGCCTTTTTCTTTTGCAATTCGGATACCTTCGGCTTGCCTTTGCTTTATATTTTCACGCTCAGTTTCAGCAACAAAAGAAAGTATTTGCAGGACAATGTCTGCAATAAATCTTCCTACCAAATTTTGGGGAGTAGTGCGAGTGTCCAAAAGTGGCATATCAATAACAAACACATCGCATTCAACAACTTTTGTGATGAAATACCATTCATCAATAATCATTTTATAATTTCGACCAAGGCGGTCTATTGACTTAATAATCAATAGGTCGCCTTTTTTTATTTTATTGCGTAAAATTTGATAGTTTTCACGATTAAAATCTTTGCCACTTTGTTTATCTATGAAAATATTTTGGCGGGGAATTTTATATTTTTTGAGTTCTTCCATTTGTCTATCAATATTCTGGGTAATTGATGAAACCCTTACATAGCCGTAAATCATGATATTACCTCCAAAAGTGCCTTGTAGAAAGTAAAAAATTAAAGTTCTACAAAGGTACACCTTTGTGTAATACCGTAAAAATTTTTTTTGTCATAATGATTATACCATATTTTCAAAAAAATTGTTATTTTTTTCAATAAAAATTAAAATTTTTAACTAAAAACACATTTTTAAAGTATTGAAATCCCATTTTTTGTACAATACATAAATGCGTACCTTTACGGAAGAAATATAGATGTCACTAAATATTGAAATTTTTTCTTGTCGAATGTTAAGATAGAGGTGCGTTTAGTGTTTGAAACGATTGACAACCGAACTAAATTACTAGGGGATGATATAAAGGAAGAACTGACAGAGGGAGCAAAGCTGAGAATAGCCGCATCCTGTTTTTCAATGTATGCTTTCAATGAACTAAAAGAAGAATTATCAAAGATTAAAGAATTAGAATTTATTTTTACATCTCCAACATTCACAAAAGAAAACTTTTCAGACAATATCAAGAAAGAAAAAAGAGAATTTTACATTCCTAAACATGATAGGGAAAGTAGTTTATATGGCAGTGAATTTGAAATAAAACTCAGAAACAAAATGAGTCTTAAAGCAATAGCAAGAGAGTGCGCTGAGTGGGTTCGAAACAAAGTAAAATTTAAAAGTAACACAACAAGTGGAACTATGCCTAACTTTATTGGGGTAGAAAAGCCAGATGGACAACTTATAAACTATATGCCAACAAATGGCTTTACAACAACAGACCTTGGTTACAATCAGGGGAACACATTATTTACAGCAATAACAAAGAGTGACATTGCAGAACAAAGCAAATATTTGTTTGCTATGTTCGATGAGATTTGGAACGATAAATCAAAGGTTGAAGAAGTAACTCAAAGAGTTGCTGATTTTATAGATAATGCCTATCAGGAGAATAGTCCTGAATTTATTTATTACATTGTTCTTTACAACATTTTTAGTGAATTCTTGGATGACATTACCGAAGACAATATGCCAAACGACATGACTGGTTTTAAGGATACGAAACTTTGGAGTATGCTTTATGATTTCCAAAAAGATGGAGTTATTGGAATCATAAATAAATTAGAAAAACATAATGGATGTATACTTGCAGATAGCGTTGGTTTAGGAAAAACTTTCACGGCCTTGGCAGTCATTTCTTATTATTCACTTAGAAACAAAAGTGTGCTTGTTTTGTGTCCAAAAAGACTAGGAGAGAACTGGACACAATATAGTGGTTCGAGTAACGACACAACTAACATTTTTTATGAAGATAGAATTCGCTATGAGGTTTTATACCATACAGACCTTGGCAGAGCAGGAATTGCTCACAATGGAAGAAACTTGAAACTTGTTAATTGGGGAAACTATGATTTGGTGGTTATTGATGAAAGTCACAATTTTAGAAATAATAATCCAGCAAAAGATAGAGAAAGCCGATATGACTTTCTTATTAATCATGTAATAAAAGAAGGTGTTAAAACTAAGGTCTTGATGCTTTCTGCAACACCTGTAAACAACAGATATAACGACTTAAAAAATCAACTCGCTCTTGCTTATACACAAGACTATGAAGCGTTTGAAAAGAGCTTAGACACTAAGAGCAGTATTGACACCATTTTTAGGCAAGCACAGGCAGTCTTTAATGAGTGGAGCAAGAAACCAGCAAGCGAGAGAAAAACAAAGGATTTAATCGACAATTTAAGCATAGATTTTAAAATCTTGCTTGATAGTGTGACAATAGCAAGAAGTCGAAAGAATATTACCAAATATTACAACACAAATAACATTGGAAAGTTTCCAGATAGATTGCCACCACAATCATATACACCAGAACTTACAACATTAAGTGATGTTCCACAATACAAAGAAATATATCAATCAATAAAAGCATTAAGCCTTGCAGTTTATGGATTATTTGACTTTATTCTTGATAGCCAAAAGGAAAAATACGAAAGGCGATATGATGTAGAGATTAAGCATAGCAACTTAACAATGGCAGGAAGGCAATCTGGTATTAAAAGACTGATGACAGTAAACTTGCTAAAAAGACTTGAATCGAGTGTTGAAGCTTTCAGACTTACAATGAAAGGGATGTTAGACCTCAACAAAGATGAAGTTCGAATATTGGACAGATTTGAAGAGGGTGGCATGAATCCAAACGCCACGGCAGTTAAGAAAGTGTATACATACGAAATGTTCGATCAAGATGAAGATGGTGGACTTAACCTTATTCAAACAGACAAAGGAAAAGAAGTCAGAGTTGATTATGCTGACATTGATAGAAGGTCTTGGCGTGCCGCCATGGAGAGTGACATTGCAATATTAGAACATTTACTTGAAGAATTAGGTAAAATCACACCTGAAAATGACCAAAAACTCCAAACATTAATGAAAATCATTGATGATAAGATGGAAAATCCTATCAATGAAGGCAACAAGAAAGTTTTGGTATTCTCCGCATTTGCAGATACTGCCAACTATTTATATGAAAACATCAGCAAGTGGGCGAAAGAAAAATACGGAATCAACACTGCACTTGTGGAAGGCGAGGGAAACAAGGTTACACTCAAACATTGTCCAAAGAAAACTAATACTTTGCTGACAATGTTCAGTCCTATAAGTAAAGAAAGAGATAAGGTGTTTGGTTGGATACCAAAACAAATAGAAAGTTATAACGACCCAAAACTGAGTTGGAGCAATAAAATTGACAAACACGAATTCGACGACTGCTTTGAAGATATTGATATCTTGATTGCAACAGACTGTATCAGTGAAGGTCAAAACTTGCAAGATTGCGATATTTGTATTAACTATGACATTCATTGGAATCCTGTTCGTATCGTGCAGAGATTTGGTCGAATAGATCGTCTTGGAAGTAAGAATAAGGTTGTAGGTTTAATAAACTTTTGGCCACCACTTCCACTCAATGAGTACATTAATTTAACCGATAGGGTAAAGAGTAGAATGGCGATTGTGGATCAGACCGCAACTGCTGATGATAATTTATTGAATCCAGACGACCAAATGGATGATTACAGAGAAGTTCAAATAAAGAAACTTCGTGAAGGCGAGAATATCGAACTTGAAGAAACAAACAATGGTGTTAGCATAAGCGACCTTGGGCTTAACGAATTTCGTATGGACGCAGCATCATTTATCAAGGAATATGGAGAACCTCATCGAGTGCCAAAGGGTATGCACACAGTGATAAAAGCTGAACCAGAAAAGGGAATTGTACCAGGGGTTATATTCATATTAAGAAACCACAACGATAATGTGAACATTGGCAGACAAAATCTATTGCATCCTTATTACCTTGTTTACATTGATGATGAAGGTAACATTGTGAACAATCATCTTGAAGCAAAAAACACATTAGATGTTTTGAGGTCAGGGTGCAAGGAAAGAAAAGAAGCAATACAGGAAGTGTACAAACCATTCAATAAAGAAACAGAAGATGGACTCAAAATGGACAAATATAACGAACTGTTGGGCGAAGCAATTAAAAGCATTATGGATGTTAAAGAGCAAAGCGATATAACTACACTTTTCAAACAGGGCAGTTCAGTGTTGTCAGGAGCGAAAATCAAAGGACTTGACGATTTCGAGTTGCTTGCTTTTGTGGTTATAAAATAGGAGGTATAAATGGAAATTTACGAAACAGAAGAAGAAAAATGTCCAAGATGTGGAGATAAACTTGTTGACGGTTTTTGCATGACTTGTGGTTTTCCACTTGACGATGATGAAGAATTTTAATTGCGAGGATAAGAATGTTTAATTATAACGAAAAGACAAAAACAGATTTAAAATTCAAAATATCTGATTTGTTCAGAACCATAAAAGCGGATAAAGAGATAAAAGCGAATGCACAAAATGTCACAGCAGTAACACTAACAAACACCTTGTCTCCAGAACGAACAAATCTAGAAGCAAGCGACAATGTGAAAGAGATTTACATTATAGATATATCACTAAAAAGTGAAAGTGTTCCTGCAAAATTTATAGAATCACTAAATAAATACATCAATTTTCAGGTTTTATTTAGATTACGCTATGGAAACGAAGTCAAGTATATAACTTCGCTCAAAATCTTCACCGAAGAGAAAATAAGGGTTCTTAAAATATTTGAAAGTCCTTGGCAAACTGAGAGCAAACAGGATATGCCGATAACAACCAAACTTGAAAATGTCTTCAAAACAATGGTGTCAAAGGTATCAAATTATGGTTTTAGACCAGATGAAGATTTTGAAAGTTACACGAACCGACTTGCAACAATCAAAAAACTACACAGTGAGATAGAAAAGCAAACACGAAAAATGAATGCTGAGAAGCAACCAAATATAAAGATGCAACTAAATGACAAAATCAAAGTTCTAAGGAAAGAGTTAAAAGAGTTGGAGGAATAATGGATACCGAAGTACTTGCTGTAAATGCAGTTAAAGAATCGTTAGCACTAACTGAATTTTTGAAAGCATACGGTGGCAACTTTTGGCTGGATGGGAACAAAATCAACGATGGAGAAAAAATGCCATCGTGGGATGGAGATATTATTATTTATGAAAAAGGAAAGTTTGATAAGCACAACACTAGAAAGATCCCAGTTCAGGTTAAGGGTTTAAAAAAAGACAATCTTTCAAAACAAAATATTAGTTATTCTATATCAAAAGTAGACTTATATAATTATTGCAATGATGGTGGAGTGATTTATTTTGTAGTTTATATAAACAAGGAAAGGGAAAAAAGAATTTATTATAGAGAACTTCTACCTATTTATATAAGAGATATATTAAAAACTTCTAGTACCAACAAATCTATAAGTATAAAATTTAAAATTTTTCCAAAGCGAAACGAAGAAAAGCTCAGTATTTGTTGTGAGTTTTGGATGAACAGGAAGAAACAATTTTCCTTTACAGACTTACCTTTGCCTACTTTTAGCGATTTAAAAGACAATCCAAATTTTGAATATTTTATTCCTATTTTTGGAACAAAAAACTTAAGAACATTAAATTATGAGTTGTTATCAAGGAAAGAGTTATTTGTTTACGCGATCAACAAAAAGGAAAAGACGTACGCACCATTGGCAGAGATGATAAGAATAAAACAAATAAGAGAGAAAAAGGTTTTACCAATAAAGGTCAATGAAGAGGTGTTCTACGACGAATTTATCATAATAAAAGATACTGAATTTACAACAATAAAAATTGGTTCTGTATTACAAATTAAAACACCAAACTCAAATCCAACAAAATTAACAATAAATATAAATATTCAAGGGACTTTGAAACAAAGAATAAAAGGTATGAAATTTCTTTCAGCCGCAATCAATAACAAATCGTTTTATGTTGGGGATGTATTGATAGATTGTGTGCCAGAGAATGGAAAAGATAAAGATGCTGAAATATTAAATTTGAATATAAATGAGAAATTATATGGACTTGAAGAATTCCAGAAAGTCCTAGACACTATGGGTGTTAAAGAAGACCTAGAAATGGACAATCTAACTGACAAGGATATCGACAAAATGAATGCATTGATAGCTTGTATTAACAAAAATAATTTCTTATCAAATAAACCTAAAAATTTACCATTTCAAGGAAGAATGAAAATAGGAAATCTTAGTTTAGCATTAATCTGCATAGGCAATGCACAAAATGAGACGGAATACAAGTTTTTTAATGCTTTTGACAGAAATCTGAATGCTTTTCATTTTGATAACAATAATACAGAAAAGAAATTTCCAGTCTGTTGCACTTTAAAACGGGACAATTTCCTTTGCGATAACAACATTAACTATGAATTTATAATCAGTATAATAAAGGAATATGAAGTAAACGATTTATTGTTGCAGATGACGAACAATTTGATTTTGCAAATGTTACTAGCATACGACTTAAATGGTAAGGAAGATTTATATAGTGCATTGCAAACTCTGGCACAGTATGTATATGGAAATAATGATTTTGACAAAGATATCTCAAAAATAAATTTATTACAAATTAAACAGAGAAAACAAAAGTTAAGCTCATCTGACCTAAAGGAATTAAATGAAATTTGCGAAAGAACAGATGATAAAACTATAAAAATTGCTTGTTTAATTCTTCTAAAAAGTTACGAACTAGCACAGGTATTATTAAACGAGTTGCCAGAAAAAGAACAACAAAATATAACAAGTTATCCAATATATAATTTGTTAAAAAAGGAGAAACACAATGGATAAATTGAAAATGAGAAGTGAGAATTTAGTGGACGAAAATGTGGGAAAAATAGCAGGACTTTTTCCTAATTGTATCACCGAAGGACAGGATGAAAATGGCAATGTTGTGAAAGTTGTTGATTTTGATTTACTTAGACAAGAAT